>CAVTCH010000004.1:0-235812 GCA_963733255.1 uncultured Actinomycetes bacterium | reverse complement strand
CTCTGGGGTCGTCGGTCTGGAAGGTGGACTCGTCGACCTCGACGGTCTTGTGCCTGGTGCGCTTGACGCCCTGCTTGGGGCTCGTCCCCTCGAGTCTGGGAGTCTGGTCGCCGGCCACGATCACCTGGTCGCAGGCGACCACGAACTCGGTGCCCGCGACCGGCGCCGACCGGGGCCGGCCCGAGGCGACGGGCCGACCGGGCTCGCAGCGCTGCATCTCGATGCCCGACACCTTGCCCTCGCCGTCGAGCACGACGCGCACCGGCACGACCAGCGGCTCGAGCCGCACGCCCTCGTCGAGCGCGGCGTCGACCTCGTCGGCGGGAGCCGCCATCTCGTCGCGGGCACCGCCGCATAGGCAGGCGACCTCGTTGACGCCCCTGCGAACGGCGATGCGGCAGGCTTCGACGGCGGCGAAGCCGTCGCCGACGACCGCCACCCTGTCGCCCACGCGCACATCGCCGGTGAGCTCGAGCTCGCCCAGAAAGTCGAGCGCGGCGACAACGCCGTCCGCATCCTCGCCGGGGACGCCCATGGCGGTCGAGCCGAGAGCTCCCAGGCCCAGGAAGACCGCGTCGTAGTCTGACGTGAGGTCGTCCATGCGGACGTCGACGCCCAGTCGCGTGTCGCATTGCAGCTCGACGCCCATGCGCCACAGCACGTTCAGCTCCTTGTCGAGCACGTCGCGCGGCAGGCGGAAGGCCGGTATGCCGTAACGCAGCATGCCGCCCGGCTTGGGCTGCGCCTCGATGATCGTGACGTGGTGGCCTTCGAGCCGTGCGTAGAAGGCGCAGGCGAGCCCGGCGGGGCCGGCGCCGACGACGGCGATGCGCTTGCCGCTGTCGGGCTTGGGCTCGACGGGCAGCAGCAGCTCGCCGGTCTGCTCGTCGTCGAGGCACTGGTCGGCCATGAAGCGATGCAGCCAGCAGATGGTGATCGGCTCGTCGACGAGCCGACGCCGGCAGGGGTCTTCGCACGGGCGCGGGCAGATGCGGCCGAGGATGGCCGGGAACGGCAGGTCCTCGCGCAGCTTGCGCACGCCGGTCTTGTAGTCGCCGTGGGCGATGGCGTCGAGGAACTGCGGGATCTTGATGTGGGTCGGGCAGGCGTCGCGGCACGGCGGGGTGCAGAAGGAGTTGTGGTCGGACAGGATCAGCTCGAGGTAGAGGTGGCGCATCTTGCGCACCTTCTCGGTGTTGGTGGACACGACCATGCCGTCGAGGGCGATCGTCTGGCAGCTCGGCACAGTGCGGCCGCCCTCGAGCTCGACCATACAGACGCGGCAGGCGCCCGAAGCCGGCAGGCGCGGTTCATAGCACAGTGTCGGGATGTGGATGCCGACCCCCACGGCCGCTTCGAGGATCGTCTCGCCGCGGTCGCAGGTCGCTTGGGTGCCGTTGATGGTGAGCGTCACCTGTGGCACGCGCTCGACAGCGGCGGGCGGCGCCGGCGTGCCGGGTTTGTCGCCGATCACGGTCACGTTGCCTGCCGCCCTGTGACGGCCGACTCGGGCCGTTCGCGCCCCGACCACACCTTCACAGCGTCGAAGTTGCAGACCTGGCGACAGGTGTCGCACTTGATGCAGAGGTCCTCGTCGATCACGTGGATGCCCTTCTTCTCACCGGTGATGGCCTGCGTGGGGCACTTCTTGGCGCACAGCCCGCAGCCGGTGCAGTTGCCGCCGATGTAGTAGGTGATGAGCGCCTTGCAACGGCCCGCCGGGCAGCACTTGTCGTTGATGTGCGCCTCGAATTCGTCGCGGAAGTAGCGCAGCGTGCTCAGCACCGGGTTGGGAGCGCTGCCGCCGAGGGCGCAGAGCGAGCCCTCGATGATGTAGTCGGACAGCTCCTCGAGCAGCTCGATGTCGTCGGCGCGCCCTTCGCCCGCGGTGATGCGCTCGAGCGTCTCGAGCATGCGCTTGGTGCCGAGGCGGCAGGGCACGCACTTGCCACAGCTCTCGTCCTGGGTGAACTGCAGGAAGAACTTGGCGAAGTCGACCATGCAGGTGGCGTCGTCGACCACGACCATGCCGCCGGACCCCATCATGGAGCCCGCGGCCAGGAGGCTTTCGAAGTCGACCGGCGAGTCGAGCAGGTCGGCCGGCAGGCAACCGCCCGAGGGACCGCCGAGCTGCACGGCCTTGAACTCGCGGCCCGGCAGCATGCCGCCGCCGACGTCGAAGATGACCTCGCGCAGGCTGGCCCCCATCGGTACTTCGACGAGGCCGCCGTTCTTGAGCTTGCCGGTGAGGCTGAAGATCTTGGTGCCCTTGGAGGTGTCGGTGCCCATCGCCCGATAGGCGGCCACGCCGTTCAGCACGATCCACGGCACGTTGGCGAAGGTCTCGACGTTGTTCAGGTTGGTGGGCTGTCCCCACAGCCCGTGGGCCACCGTGCGGATGTGCTTGCCGCGCGGCATGCCGCGCTGGCCTTCGATGCTGGCGGTCAGCGCGGTCGACTCGCCGCAGACGAAGGCGCCGGCGCCCTGGTTGACGACGATGTCGAAGTCGAACCCCGAACCGAGGATGTCGTCGCCGAGCAGGCCGCGTTCGCGCGCCTGCACGAGCGCGGCCTCGAGGCGCTGCACGGCGAACGGGTACTCGGCGCGCACGTACACGTAGCCGTGCACCGGAGCGACGCCCGAGCCGATGGCGAAGGCGGCGATGATCATGCCCTCGATCACCGAGTGCGGGTTGCCCTCGAGCACGGAACGGTCCATGAAGGCGCCGGGGTCGCCTTCGTCGCCGTTGCAGATGACGTACTTGCACTCGCCCGGGTTGGCGCGGCAGAAGCCCCACTTCTTGCCCGCCGGAAAACCGGCGCCGCCACGGCCGCGCAGGCCCGACTCGGTGACGTCGGCGATCACGGCTTCGGGATCGGCGGCGGCGAGCACCTGGGCCAGGGCCTTGTAGCCGTCGTGGGCGAGGTAGTCGTCGATCGAGTACGGATCGATCTTGCCGTTCAGGGCGAGCACGAGGCGGCGCTGACCCACGTAGAAGGGGATGTCGCGCTCGTGCGGCACGGGCTCGCCGCTCGCCGGGTCCTTGTAGAGCCGCTTGTCGTAGATGCCGTCGGCGGCGATGCTGGCCGCGATGATGCCGGACACGTCGTTGGCCCGTACCCGCGGGTAGAACAACCCCTGGGGCTCGAGGACGACGATCGGGCCCTGCTCGCAGAAGCCGTGGCAGCCGGTCTCGACGACGCGCACCGTATCGGAGAGCCCCAGCTCGGCAAGCTGCTCGCGAAACGCGGCGGTCACCGCGGGCCGGCCCGACGAATGGCAGGCCGTGCCGGCGCAGATGCGCACCTCGCGGGCGTCGTCGTGAGCGACGATCCCGTCGGGGTGCAGCGCCCGCCCGAGAGCGTCGTGGATGGCGCTCGCGCGATCGGTGCCCGTCACGCTCATCGGTCGACCTCGACCCTGTGCCTGAGCTCCGTCACCAGCGCGCGCGCCTTGTCTGGGGTCATGCGGCCGTGGGTCTCGTCGTCGCCTATCCTGACAACGGGTGCCAGGGCGCAGGCGCCCACGCAGCTCACGGTCTGCAGGGTGAAGAGCCGGTCGGGCGTGGTCTTGCCGACCTCGAGGTCGAGCACGTCGGAGAAGGCTTCGGTGATGAGCGGGGCGCCGGCGACGTGGCAGGCGGTGCCGTGGCAGACGGTGACGACGAAACGGCCGACCGGCGACAGCCGGAACTGGTCGTAGAAGCTCGCCACGCCGTAGAGCTGCGACAGCGACACCCCGGTCTCGAGCGCGATCTCCTGCAGGGCCGCGCGCGGCAGATAGCCGTAGATCTCCTGGGTGTGCTGCAGCACGGCCATCATGCCGGTGCCGGTCTCGCGGTAGTGGTCGATGACCGGCGCGAGCGGGGCGAGGTCGTGGGTCGGCTGCGATTCGCTGCGGGCCCGCCCGATGCGGGCTTCGTTGACCGCCGGCAGGCTGTACTTGGACTCGTAGTTCACGCGGATGACCTGGACCGGGCAGTTCGACTCGCACAAGGTGCAGCAGCGGCAGCGGGGGTCGTCGGTGGCGGGGTCGATGACCACCCGGAACAGGCCGCGGCTGCGTTCGGGCAGCTGTTCGCGCTGCTCGGGATATTGCACCGTGATCTTGCGCTGCGGCAGATGGCCCAGCGTGGTGCGCATGGCTTTGAGGATGCCGAGCACTACGTGAGCACCACCAGTCGCCGGCGCAGCCGCTTGAGACGCCAGCGCAGCACCGTGTCGAACAGACCGACGAAGGCGATCAGGACGATCCAGCTGTAGACCGCCATGGCGACCTTCCAGTGCGGCGCCCACAGCAGCACGGCGGCGGTCGCCACGATGTTGGCCAGCCCCAGCGGGATGAGCACCTTCCAGGCGAAGCCCATGAGCTGATCGACCTGGAGGCGCGGCACCGACAGACGGATCCAGACGAGGGCGAATACCAGGACATAGACCTTGACCAGGAACCAGACGATGGGCACCAGGGCGACGCCGTGGATGACGAGGGCGTTGGCGAACGGCCCCTGCCAGCCGCCGAGGAACAGGGTGACCGTGACCATCGACATGATGGTCATGCCGGCGTACTCGTTCAAGAAGAACATGCCGAAACGCATGCCCGAGTACTCGGTACCGTAGCCGGCCACGAGCTCGGACTCGGACTCGGGCAGGTCGAAGGGACCACGGTTCAGCTCGGCGATGGAGGCGATGAAGAACAGCAGGAACGTGAACGGCATGGTGAAGGCGAACCACTGGTAGCGGCTCTGCGCGGCGACCACGGCGTTCAGGCTGAGCGAGTGGGCGACCATGGCGACCACCAGCAGGGCGAGGATCATGGGCACTTCGTAGGAGATCATCTGGGCCGCGGACCGGAGGGCGCCGACCAGCGAGTACTTGTTGTGCGAAGCCCAGCCGCCCAGCAGGATGGCCAGCACCGTGAAGCTCGTGATGGCGACGATGTAGATGAGGCCGACGTTCAGGTTCTGGTCGGTCCAGCCTTTCGTGTAGGGGATCACGACCTGGATGGCGACGGCGCCGATCATGACCATGATCGGCGCCAGCGTGAACATCGCCTTGTCGGCGGCGGTCGGCGCGAAGTCCTCTTTGCCCATCATCTTGAAGGAGTCGGCGACGCTCTGCAGGATGCCCTGCCAGCCGGTCCGGTTGGGCCCCAGGCGATCCTGAAGAAAGGCCAGCATGCGGCGTTCGAAGAGGATGTTCACGAGGGCCGCGACGAAGACCACGGAGTAGGCGATGGCGATCGCCACCACGAGGCGCACGATGGCCCAGACGATGTCCCAGCTCATCGGCACACCCCCATCAGCGGTCGATCCCGCCGAGCACGAGGTCCATGCTGCCCGAGATGGCGACCGCGTCGGCGATCTTGTAGCCGCGCAACAGCTTGGGGAAGATCTGCAAGTTGACGAAGCACGGGTCGCGGTACTTGAGACGGTAGGGGTACCGCGAACCATCGCTCACGATGTAGGTGCCGTACTCGCCGCGCGGATTCTCTTGACCGGTGTAGCAGGCGCCCGGCGGCGGCGTTATGACGTACGGCGCCCGCAGCGTGTCGGGCTGCACCGGCCCGCCGGGCAGCATGTCGAGGCACTGCAGCACGATCTTCGCCGACTCGCGCATCTCGTCGACGCGCACCTGGTAGCGGTCGAACACATCGCCGTGCTCGCCGAGGCAGACCTTGAAGTCGAGCTCGGGATAGACCGAATAGGGCCGCGTGCGACGCAGGTCGTGAGCCACGCCCGAGGCGCGCGCGTTGGGCCCGGTGATGGCGTAGTCGGCGACGTCGTCGGGCGTGATCACGCCCTTGCCCATGCAGCGCTGCAGGAAGACGGCGTTGTCGTTGACCAGCGCTTCGTACTCGTCGCACCAGGCCGGCACCTGGAGCATGAGCTCGCGGCACTGCTCGACCCAGCCGTCGGGCAGGTCGTAGCGCACGCCGCCGAAGCGGAAGTAGTTGAACATCATGCGCGCCCCGCTCGCGGCCTCGAACAGATCGAGGATCTTCTCGCGGTGGCGGAAGGTGTAGAAGACCAGGGCAGTGCCGAGTGGAGCGAGGTCGGCGACGAAGGTGCCGACGCCGACCTGGTGGCTGGCGATGCGGTTGAGCTCGGCCATGATGACCCGGATGAACTCGGCGCGCCGGGTCGGCTTGATGCCGGCCAGCTTTTCGACCGTGAGGACGTAGCCCCACTCGCAGTTCATGCCGGCGAGGTACTCGGTGCGATCGGGGATCGGGATGTACTGAAAGTAGGTGCGCTTTTCGGCGAGCTTCTCTTTGCAGCGGTGAAGGTAGCCGATCACCGGGATGACGTCTTTGACGAGCTCGCCGTCGAGGGTGACCACGAGACGCAGCACGCCGTGCGTGGAGGGGTGCTGGGGGCCCATGTTGACGACGACCTGGTTGAAGGCCAGGCCGGCCATCTCGCTGCCGTGGCCGGCCTGCTCGGATTCGCGGATGCGCCGCAGGGCCAGCGCCATGGCTTCGTCGGGAGCGGCTGTCGCGAAGGCGTCAGACATGCGGGTGGTTGTCGATCGTGTCGACGTAGTCCTTGCGCAGCGGATGGCCGACCCAGTCGTCCTTGAGCAGGATGCGGCGCAGGTCGGGGTGCCCCTCGAAGCGGATGCCCATCATGTCCCAGGCCTCGCGCTCGTGCCAATCGGCGGCCGGCCAGACGTCGGAGACCGTGGCCACCGACGGCTCGGCGCGCGGCACGTCGACGTGGAGCTCGAGATAGGTGTTGGAGGCGAACGAGTAGAGGTGGTAGACACACTCGAAGCGACTCACGTGGTCGACCGCCGCGACGAAGTTGCACGACTCGTAGGCGAGTCCGTCGAGGCCCCGCAGGGCGACGGCGACGTCGTGCAGGCGGTCGCGCGCGACGACGGCCACGACGGTGTCGGGTTCCTGCACCCGCACGTCGGCGAGATCGGCGCCGATGGTGCCGGCGAGACTCGCGGCGACGGCGTCGATCGGCAGGCCGGCCGAGCCGATCGCGGGCAGCACGCTATCCCCGGACCTTGTCGGGGACGGCGGCGGCGGCGCCGGCGTCGGGAGCGACGGGAGCGGTGACGGCGAGAGGCGCCGCGGCGGCGGCATCGCCCGCCAGGCCGCGCGGCCTGCCGTTTGCAGGCGGCGGCACGATGCGCATGGCCTGGATCTTCTTCTGCAGCTCGAGCAGGCCCTGGAACAGCGCCTCTGGGCGGGGCGGGCAACCCGGGATGTACACGTCGACCGGTACGACCTTGTCGACCCCGTTGACGACGTTGTAACCGTCGTAGAAGGGCCCGCCGCTGGTGGCGCAGGCGCCCATGGCGATGACCCACTTGGGCTCGGACATCTGCTCGTACAGGCGCTTGAGCACCGGCGCCATCTTCTCGTTGACCGTGCCGGCCACGATCATGAGGTCGCACTGGCGCGGCGTGGGCCGGAAGACCTCCATGCCGTAGCGGGCGACGTCGAAGCGGGCGAAGCCGGAGCTCAGCATCTCGATCGCGCAGCAGGCCAGGCCGTACGTGAAGGGAAACACCGAGTGCGAGCGCGCCCAGCTGAAGATGAAATCGACGGTCGTGGTGACCACGTTGGGCTGCTCGAACTGGCTCAGGTTGGGGTACCGGACCTTGGGGGCCAGCGCCTTGAGGTCGATGCCGTCGGTCAGACCCACTCGAGCGCCCCCTTGCGCCAGGCATAGACCAGCCCGACCATCAGCACGGCGATGAAGATGATGACTTCGACGAAGCCCGCCCCGCCCAGCCGGCGGAACGTGATCGCCCACGGGAACAGGAAGATCGCTTCGACGTCGAAGACCAGGAAGAGCAGCGCGAAGATGTAGTAGCGCACCGCGAACGGATGCCAGGAGTCGCCGACCGGCTCGATGCCGCACTCATAGGTGGAGTACTTCTCGGGCGAAGGGTGAATAGGGTAGACGAGCCGCGACATGAGCAGGATGCCGATGACCATCGCCGCTCCGGCGGCGATGAACAGGGCGACGTAGATCCAGTTCGTGAGGAATGCGGTCGTCATACCTCGGCGCAGAAACCCCCGCGGACAAGCCGGCCTGTGAAGCCGATCACGAAGCGATCATAGCAAAGCCCGTCGAGGCCACGCAAACCGGATCAGCAACCGCCACGGATGCCGTGATCACGCCGGTTTGCAGGTTCTTCTTGCCAAGGAGCGCCGCCGTGGCCACAACCCGCAGGCCAGATTGGCCAAGGCAGAGGCGACGGTGACGACGGTCCGCGCACGACAAGTTTGACGGTCCCGAGCGCTGTGCGTACTCTGTTGCCAGAGCCTCTACTCGCCGCGCTACCTGCCAGGAGCGTCTTCGCGTGCCCAGCATCGGACTTCAAGAGATCGTCATCGTGCTCATCATCGCGCTGGTCGTGTTCGGCCCCAAGCGGTTGCCCGAGATGGGCCGGCAGCTCGGCCGCACGTTGCGCGAGTTCAAGTCGGCGACCGCCGACATCCGCTCCCAGATCGGCCTCGACGACATCGCCGACTCGGTGAGCGACATCAAGTCCGGCCTCAGCCTCACGAGCGACGGTTCCCGCCACGCCGCCGAGACCGTCGCGGGCGCGGCGACCGGCGCGGCGATCGCCGCCGACCCCGCCGTCTCGATGGTCGCCGGTGCGCCGGCTGCCGCGGTCGCCGGTGCGCCGCCCGACGATCCCTTTGCCCCGGCGGGAGTCGATCCCACGGCTCCGGCGAGCGTGGACGCGGTCGGCACGACGAGCGCCCCCGCAGCCCCCGCGGACAGTGAGATCGTCGCCGACGAGCCGGTCGACATGAGCGCCCCCACGGTCGCCGACGAGCCGGTCGACGCCGGCGACTCCACGACCGGCGACTCCACGACCGTCGACGAGCCGGTCGACACAGACATCCCGGCGCTCGCCGACGACGCCGTCGACGCCACCGTGCCGTCACTCGCCGACGACGCAGCCTCCATGAGCGATCCCGCGGACGACGCGGACGACACGAGCGATCCTGCGGTCGTCGACGACGCGGCCGGTAGCGGAGAGCTCACGGTCGCGGCCTACGACGAAGGCGGCGCCGGCGGGGTCGAGGCGTTCGGCAGCCTCACGCGCAGGTCCGCGGCGCCGTCGGCCCGCACGGCCGCCGACTGACGACGGCATGGTCGAGTTCGACGAACGCGTCAGCCTCATGGCGCACCTCGAAGAGCTGCGCCGGCGGATCGTCTATGCGGCCATCGCGCTCGTCGTCGGGGTGATGGTCGCCGCCGCGCTCAACCATTTCGTCTTCGCGCTGCTGCTCCACCCGCTCAAGGTGCTGCCCGCCGGAGCGCCCCACAAGATCATCACCTTCGGGCCGGCCGAGCCGTTCATGGTCAGCCTGAAGGTCTGGGTATACGCGGGCATCGTCATGGCTTCACCGGTGATCATCTACGAGTTCTGGGCGTTCGTGGGGCCGGCGTTCAGCCCCGTCAGCCGGCGCATGGTCGTGCTCGTCGTCGCCGTCTGCGTCTCCCTCTTCCTGTTCGGCGTCGCGTTCTGCTACCTCATCGTCCTGCCCAAGGGGCTCTCCTGGCTCTTCGGCTTCAACAGCACTTACTTCACCGCGCAGGCGCGAGCCACCGACTACTTCTCGTTCGTGGCCTGGTTCCTGGTCGCCTTCGGGGCGGTCTTCGAGATGCCCGTGGTGGTCATCGCCGCGGTGCGCATGGGCATCGTCAAGACGGCCTTCCTGCGCAAGCACTGGCGCTACGCGATCGTGATCAACGCGATCATCGCCATGGTCGCCACTCCCAGTCAGGACGCCTTCTCGTTCTTCGCCATGTTCGTCCCGCTCGAGATCCTCTACGAGGTGTCCCTGCTCATCGCGCGTGTGATCGAGCGTCGCCAGGCGAGCACCGAAGGCGAGCCGGCCAAAGACGACGAAGGTCCTACCCCGGCGCCCGCCTGATGACGCTCCCCGTACGACCGGCGGCATCCGAGCCGTGGGCACGGACGACCTCCGCGAGCCTGCTACGGCCCGCGCAGTACCACGACGACGCCGCGGACCGGTACACTAGGGTCACGTCATGAAAGCCGACGCCGACACCTCCCCGACCAAACGCGCCCGCAAGCGGCGAGCGGCGCGGCGACCGCACATGCACTGGGGGCGGCTCGTCTTCTGCCTTGTGCTGTTCGCCGTGATCGCGGTGGTGGGCCTCGCCAGCGGCACCATCGTGGCCGTCTCGCACAACCTGCCGAACATCGACGCGATGAAGCCGGTCCAGCTCGGCCAGAACACGGTGATCTACGACCACAACGGCCAGCGCATCGCCGAGCTGTACGGCGCGGTCAACCGCGTGGTGGTGCACAGCGCCCAAATCCCCGCGGTCATGAAGAACGCCACCGTGGCCATCGAAGACAAGCGCTTCTACCATCATCACGGCGTCGACTTCACGGGCATCGCCCGCGCCTTCGTCGACGATATCAAGGCCGGCCACGTGGTCCAGGGCGCGAGCACGATCACCGAGCAGTACGTCAAGAACGCCTACATCGGCTCCGACCCCACCCTCACGCGCAAGCTCAAAGAGGCCGTGCTGGCCTGGGAGCTCGAAGACCGCTGGTCCAAAGACAAGATCCTCACCGAGTACCTGAACACGGTCTACTACGGCGCCGGCGCCTACGGCGTCGAAGCGGCCTCGATGACCTACTTCCACAAGCCGGTCTCAAAGGTGACGCTGCCGCAGGCGGCGCTGCTGGCGGCTCTGCCCAAGTTCCCCAGCGAGTACTCGCCGATCACGAACCCCGTGATCATCACCACGCGCCGCAACCTCGTGCTCGACGACATGGCCCAGCAGGGTTACATCACGCCCGCCCAGGACGCCGCCGCCAAAGCGACGAAGCTGCGCGTCTTCGCGCGCCCCCTTGCCACTACCAACAACCCGGCGGCCTACTTCACCGACTATGTCGAGCGCCAGCTCGTCAACAAGTACGGCGCGCGGGAGACCTTCGAAGGCGGCCTGCGGGTGTACACCTCGCTCGACATGCGCATGCAGACGGCCGCCATCAGCGCCCTCAAGGGCAGGCTGCCGGCCGGGCCGGCTGGGGCCCTCGTGGCGATCGACCCCGCCAACGGCTACATCCGCGCCATGACGGCCAGCACCGACTTCAAGCACTACAAGTACAACCTCGCCTGGGAGGCCTCGCGCCAGCCCGGCTCCACCATGAAGCCGTTCGCCCTGATCGCCGCAGTCGAGCAGGGCGCCAACCCGGCGACCACCTTCTACAACTCGCATCCGCTGCACATCTACCTGGGCCCGGGCGCCAACCCGCCCTACTGGAACGTCTTCACGGCCGAGAAGTCGTCGGGCGGGCGCATGAACCTGGTCAGCGCGACCCTGCAGTCCGACAACACCGTGTTCGCCCAGCTCTGCCTCGACCTCGGTCCGGCCGCGGTCGTGCGCGTGGCCCGCCAGATGGGCATCACCACGCCACTCGTAGCGGAGCCGTCGGTCGTCCTGGGCAGCGAGGGCGTCAATTCGCTCGAGATGGCCGACGCCTACGCCACCATGGCCAACGAGGGCGTGCACCACGCCCCGCAGGCGATCGAGAAGGTCGCCTTCCCGAACGGCCGCGTCGTCAAGACGAAGATCAGGGGCAATCGCGTGCTCTCGCCCGGGGTGGCCTATACGGTCGACAAGATCCTCGAGCAGAACACGAGCTACTCGGGCGGCACGGCGCGCGCCATGCCGAACTACTACACCGGCCGCTCGGCCGGCAAGACCGGCACCACGGACAACTACTACGACGCCTGGTTCTGCGGCTTCAACCCCAGGCTCGCGACCGCGGTCTGGATGGGCTATCCGCAAGCCTCCATCGCCATGAACGGCGTCTTCGGCGCCACCTATTGCGTGCCGATCTGGGGGACCTTCTACAACTCGGTGTTCGGCTCGACCTACATCCCCGACTTCGCGACGCCGGCCATCATGCCGCTCTGGAAGCCTTGGGAGGGCAAGTACTCCAAGATGGCGCCCTCGCCGTCGCCTTCACCGTCGCCGTCGACGACCAAGACGCCCAAGCCCGGCACCACCAAGTCGTCGACGCCCAATCCGACGCCGAGCCACACGGTGACGCCGACCCACACACCCACGCCGACGCCGACCAACACCAAGCCCTAGGTAGAGGGAGCAGACGCCCGGTCGGCGGGCGGACCCTTCGCAAAGAAAAAAAGGGGCGGGCGGCTGCGCCGCCCGCCCCTTTTCGTGTGTCAGGCTACTTGGGCCGCTTGTCGATGACGCGCACGGCCTTGCCTTCGCTGCGCGCGATCGTGCGGGGCTCCTTCAGCTTCACCTGCACCTGGATGTTGAGCACGCTGTAGAGGCGCGCCTGCACCGAGCGCTCGAACTTCTCGAGCTGGCCCATGGTCTCGCCAAAGACGTCCTCGCCGACCTCGATCCAGACCTCGACCATGTCGAGGTGACCCTTGCGGTCGACCAGGATCTGGTAGTGCGGCTCGATCTGCGGGATCGTCATGAGGACTTCCTCGATCTGACTCGGGAAGACGTTGACGCCGCGGATGATCAGCATGTCGTCGGTGCGCCCCACCGGCTTGCTCATGCGGGCGAACGTGCGGCCGCACTCGCAGGTGTCGGCGACGAGGCTGCAGAGGTCGCGCGTGCGGTAGCGCACGAGCGGCTGGGCGACCCGGCTCAGCGTGGTGAAGACGAGCTCACCGACCGTGCCGTCGGGCACCGGCTGGAGCGTCTGCGGGTCGACGATCTCGACCAGGTAGTGGTCTTCGCTTACGTGCATGCCGCCCTTGCAGCGACACTCGAAGGCGACACCCGGTCCGCCCATCTCGGAGAGGCCGTAGATGTCGAGCGCGTCGACGCCCAGACCGTCTTCGATCTGGCGGCGCATCTCGTTGGTCCAGGGCTCGGCGCCGTGAAAGCCGACCCTGATAGGCAGGTCGTCTGGCCGCAGACCGCGGTCACGAGCGGCTTCCGCGAGGTAGAGGGCATACGACGGCGTGCAGCAGAGCGCCGTGACGCCGAAGTCGCGCATGAGCTTGAGCTGGCGGTCGGTGTTGCCGCCCGAGATCGGCAGGATGGTGGCGCCGAGGCGCTCGCAGCCGTAGTGCAGGCCGAGGCCGCCGGTGAACAGGCCGTAGCCGTAGGCGTTCTGCAGCATGTCGCCGGGCTGCATGCCGCCGGCGGCCAGCGTGCGCGCGATGAGGTCGGCCCACAGGGCGATGTCGCCGGCCGTGTAGCCCACCGTGGTCGGGTTGCCGGTCGTGCCCGACGAGGCGTGCACGCGCACCAGGCGGTCGCGGGGTACGGCGAACATGCCGAACGGGTAGTGGTCGCGCAGGTCGACCTTGGTGGTGAACGGCAGCGAGCCGAGGTCGTCGCGGCTCTTCACGTCGTCGGGCGCCACGCCGGCTTCGTCGAGCCGGCGATGGTAGAACGGCACGTTCTCGGCGGCGTTGCGCAGCGTGGCCCGCAGGCGTTCCATCTGGGTGTCGCGCAGGAGCTCGACCGGCATGGTCTCGGCGACCTGCTGCCAGTGGTTGCCGCCGGCCTTGTCGGGAGTGATCGCGGCAGTCGTCTCGACGGCGCTCACAGCGTCTTCACCTGGTCGTCGGAGAGCAGCGTGACCTTGTCGGCGAGCAGCTCGACGGCGCGCTCGACGTCGTGCACCGCGAAACAGACGTTGTTGAACGAGATGCTGTAGAGGTAATCGACCGAGATCTTCTGGGCGGCGAGCTCGTCGAGCACACGGGCGAGACCGCCGGGCTCGTCGGGCACCGCGACGCAGATCACCTGCGAGAGGTGGGTCGTGAAGCCCGCCTTGTGGAGGATGTCGCGCGCGCCGACCGGGTCGGGCACGATGAGGCGCACGATGCCGTACTCGGCGGCTTCGGTGGTCGAGAAGCCACGGATGTTGACGCCGTGGCGACCGAGGATGTCGGCGATCTCGGCCAGCCGACCGCTGCGGTTCTCCAGAAACACCGTCACTTGGGTGACCTTCATGTCCCTCCTCAGGTGGCTGCGGCCGCCTCGCGACCCAGGGCGAACGCGCGTTGGTTTACCTCGAGGATCCTGGCCGGTACGGCCCCCTCGAGAGCCTGCTCCCAGGCCCGCTCGCCGAAAGGCAGCACGTGCGCGGCGGCGCCCAGCAAAGCGACGTTCGCGGCGCGCGCCGTGCCGGCCTTGCGAGCCAGTGCTTCGGCGTCGACGGCGACGAGCTGGATGAGGCGCGCCGCGGCTGCCTCGACCAAGTCGTCGGGGTAGTCCTTCTCGCCGCGCAACACGCTGCCGGGAGCGATCGTCGTGGTGGCGTAGACCAGCGACCCCTTGTCGGCCAGCAGGCCGAGGGCGCGCCGGCCTTCGAGCATCTCGGTGGCGATCACGATGTCGGCCCTTGGCGAGACCGGCGACCACACCTGCTTGCCGTAGCGCACGGTCGAGATCACGCTGCCGCCGCGCTGGGCCATGCCGTGGACCTCGCTCGTCTTGACGTCGTAGCCTTCGGCGATGGCGGCCTGGGCGACGATGGCGGCGGCCAGGATGATGCCCTGGCCGCCGACGCCCGCCAGCGAGACCGTGACGACGCCGTTCACGACGCCGTACTTTCGGCGCCGTCGGCCACGGGCAGGCTGATGGCGCCGCGCGCGCACACGGCCAGGCACACGCCGCAGCCGGTGCAGTCGCTCGTGATCTCGATCGATTCGGGGCCGGCCACGAGCGCCGGGCAGCCGAGCTCGACGCAGAGGCCGCAGAGGTTGCAGCGGTCGTCGTCGACCACCACCTGCCGGTGCGGCGAGCGGTCGAGCAGGATACACGGCGCCAGGGCCACCAGCACGTTCGTCTCGCGACCGGCCAGGGCGCCGCGGATGGCCGCTTTGACCGCGGCCTCATCGAAGGCGTCGACGGTCGCGACCGGCACGCCGATGCCCCGGCAGAGCTGCTCGATGTCGATCGCCGGACCGCTCGAGCGGTCGGGGTGCAGACCTGTCCCGGGATGGCCCTGATGACCGGTCATGGCGGTGGTGCGGTTGTCGAGCACGATGACGAGGCCGGGCGTCTCGTTGTAGCGGGCATCTATGAGCGGCGTGATGCCGGAGTGAAAGAACGTGGAGTCACCGATGACGGCCACCGCGGCGACGCGGTCCATCATGCGATTGATGCCGGCCATCATGCCGATGCTCGCGCCCATGCAGACACAGCTCTCGAGCGACAGCAGGGGCGGCAGCGCACCGAGCGTGTAGCAGCCGATGTCGCCCATGACGGCCACCCTCTCGCGGCGCAGCATGGCATAGACGGCGCGGTGCGGGCAGCCCGGACACAGGACCGGCGGACGCACCGGCAGATCGTCGACGGGCGCCGGCGCCGGCGTGACGACGGCCGGTGGCGGGAACACGGGACGCTTGCGGCGCGGAGGCCGGGACTTGAGCACCGGCTCGAAGGCGTCGAAGACGATCTCCTGGTTCAGCTCGCCGTTGCGCGGGATCACCGCCTTGCCGACCACCGGCAGCCCGAGCGCCCGCACCTGGTCTTCGATGAACGGGTCGAGCTCCTCGACGACCAGCACCCGCGACACCGAGTCGTACAGCTTGACGACCTTCTGGTAGGGCAGCGGGTTGGACATGCCCAGCTTGAGAGACCAGGCCTTGGGAAACGCTTCGCGGGCGTAGGCGTAGGCGACGCCCGACGAGATGATGCCGATGTCCGTGGTGCCGGCTTCGAGGACGTTCAGCGGCGATTCTTCGGCGCGCGCCCGCAGGCGCTCGAGGCGCGCGAGCGACAGGCGATTGCGCTCGCGCGCGTACTCGGGGACCATCACGTACTTGGCGATGTCCTTGACGTAGCCGGGCGCGTGAGCGGGAAGCGGCGCCCGCGGCACGACCCGGCCGCGGCCGTGCGAGAGCCGGGTGGTGGAGCGCAGCAGCACCGGCGTGTCGAACTCTTCGGACAGCTCGAAGGCCCAGGCCAGGAAGTCGTAGGCCTCCTGACTGTCGGAGGGCTCGAGCATGGGGACCCGGGCGAAGGCCGCGAAGTGGCGGTTGTCCTGCTCGTTCTGCGAGGAGTGCATACCGGGGTCGTCGGCGGAGACCACCACGAGGCCGGCGTTGACGCCGGTGAGAGCGAGCGTCATGAAGGGGTCGGCGGCCACGTTCAGGCCGACATGCTTCATGGTCACCAGGGTGCGCGCACCGGCCAGCGAGGCGCCGATGCCGGTCTCGAGAGCCACCTTCTCGTTCACGCACCACTCGACGACCGGGCCGCTGAGCCCGGCGAGCGCTTCGATGATCTCGGTGGAGGGCGTGCCCGGATACCCGCAGGCGAAGCCCAGCCCGGCGCGCACCGCGCCGCGAGCGATCGCTTCGTTACCAGACAGAAAGGGGATCCGTTCCACGATGATGAGCCGATTATAGCGGCCCGCCGCAGGAATCGCGCCGCCCGACGCGAACGGAAGGCCATGCAGCGCGCGGCACAACCAATCGGCGCCGGCCAAGGCGCGGTCGAACGGTGAGCCCCGCGCCGCGCAGACGCCCTTCGGCGGAGCTCTCCCGCGGCCGTTCTCGCACCCTCTTCTTCGCCCTCCTGCTGGTGTCGGCCGCGGCGCTGCGCTCAGCGCCCGCCGGCGCCGTGGCGGCGGCCGGGCTGGGTATGGGCGCCTGGTCGGTCGCGGTGGCCCGCGGCCGCGGCCGCTCGCTCTCGCACACCTTCGTGGTCTGCGACTGGCTGCTGCTCGGCCTCGCCCTCGCGCTCTCCGGCGACACCCACAGCTTGTTGGTGCTCGCCGTGCCGGTGCTGGTCGTCATGCAACTCCTGCCCAGCGACAAGGCCGAATGGCCCTATCTCGTGGGCCCGAGCCTGCTCTGCCCGATCGTGCTGGCCATCGCCGATCCGCAGCTCGGCGGGCACAAGGTCGTCTCCCTGGCCGCCTTCGCCGGGCTCGTGCTGGCGGGGCTCGCGGTGGCGCTGCGGCTGCGGCGCGGACCGCGCCGCAGCCGCAGCGCCGTAGCTCCCGCGGTCGACCCGACGACCGGCTTCTATACGCGCTCGCGGCTGGCTGCGCTGGTGCCGCCCGAGCTTGCCGAAGCCGAGTCCGCACACCAGCCCCTGGCGCTCGTCAGCGTGCGGCTCGATCACTTTCGCGACCTGCGCGACTTCAGCGGGCAGCAGGGCAGCGAGGCCGTCGTGCAGACCGTCGCGCGGCGCCTCAAGCGCACCCTGGGCCCCGACGATCTGGCCTTCAGGCTGGGGCCCGACACGCTGGCCTTCGCGCTGCACGGACACGATACCCGCGCCGCGCGAGCATGGGCGCAGGACGCCGCTCACGAGGTCAGCGGTCAGCTCATCGACCGTCGCCGGCAGACCCTCTCGTTCGGCTTTGCCGCCTACCCGCCCCTGCGCGATCCTCGCAGCCTCGTCGACGAGTCCCTGGCGGCGCTCGCCGACAAGACCGCCACCGAGCCGGCCGCGCTGGTCGTGGTCCCCGCCGGCCCGGCGGCGCTCGCCGAACCGCCGGTCGCCGTGGCCCTCTAGGAGCGCCGCCGGCCCGGCTTCGGGCAGCCATCGGCAACTCGGCTTGAAACGGCGCGAACCGTGGCCCTAGTATGGAGCCGTGGAGATCGACATCGGCAGCGAACAGACCAGCGGGGGGGTCGTCGTGCACGTCCTCGTCCGGCTGTCGTCACGCGAGCTGAACCGTCTGTTCCTGGCCGGTGACACCCTCATCCAGCTGCCCCTCGACGGCCTGGCCGACGAACCGGGCAGCGCGCCCATTCCCCGCATGAGCATGTTCCTGAGCGAGATCGCCGGCAGCCCCGCCGGGTTCTCGCGGACCTTCGCCGACGCGACCGACGCCGACAACTTCGCCCGGGCCGTGCGCGCACAGATCTCAACAGCTCTGGAGGCTTCATGACTACCAGCGACGCGCTCGCCAGCCAGCTCGCCCCCTACCGGGAGCGCCCCGGCGTCAAAGCGGCCTTGCTGATCTCCCACGACGGTTTTCTCGTCGCTTCGTCGGCCGAAGAAGGTATCGACGCCGAGGCGATCGCCGCCCACCTGGGCGGAGCGATCGACATCGCCGCCCGGCTGGCCGACGAGCTCGCCCAGCGCGAGACCCACCTGATCACCGTCGAGCTCGACGACCTGAACATCGTCCTCGCGCCGTTCAGCGACGAGCTGCTGCTCTGCCTCATCGGCACGACCGACGCCATCAGCCTGGAGTATCGCCTGCGCGGCGAGCGCACATGAGCGCGGCAAGCCGGCAGCGCACCGGCGCCGGATCGTGAGCGTCGCCGGCTCTCAAGTCATCATCCGCCCCCTCGCCGACGCGGCGGGGGCATTCACCGTGGACCCTCGAGGCAAAGGAGCGTGGTCCCCATGGAAGACGCCGCCGAAAAGCTGGACGAGCTGGCGCGGGCCGAAAAGCAGTGCACGCGATGCGACGACATCGTGTCCTGTCGGCTACGCGCCCTCTCCGGAGCCGGGCATCCTCACGCCCAGGTCATGTTCGTCTCGCTGCATCCCTCTCCCGAAGAAGAGGCCGCCGACCTGCCGGCCGGCACCGCGGTGCTCCGCGAGCTTGCGGAGCTGATGCCGACGCTGCTGAACGGCGGCCGCGACAAGGCCTACTTCACGACCGTCGTGAAGTGCGTGCCGCGCAGCGATTGCCACCTGCGTCGTCCCCGCCCCGACGAGCAGGACAACTGCTATTCGTACCTCTCTCGCGAGATCTCGATCACCACGCCCCACTACGTGGTGCCGATCGGCGACGAGGCCTCGCGCTTTCTGCTCGGCAAGCTGTTCGGTGAAGCCGGCGCCGACGAGCACGACCCGCTCGACGTGCGCGTCTACGACAGCCCCTCGTTCAAGGTGGTGCCCATCGCGGCGCCCGGCGAGGTCGCCGTGCGCGAGCCCAAGGCGCGCGACGCCTACGTCAAGCGCCTGCGTTCGCTGGCCACCGTGATGGGTCTGTAGAAGACCGTCGCGCCGACGATCGGGCGGCCGCGGCTCTGCGCAGCCGCGGCCGCCCGATCGTCGGCTCTCGTGCCGGCGGCGGCCCGGCGAGAGGCGCCGGGATCGCTGCCGCTCCCGGCCGCTCAGGGCACGATGACGCGCAGGGCGCCCGGCACGATGCGGCACTCGATCGGCAGCCGGCCGGCCGGTTCGCCGTCGGTCTGGACCAAGACCTCCCCGGTCTCGCCGGGGGCCACGGTGAGCTGCGCCGCCTTGGTGCGAAAGTAGCGCACCTTGGAGTGCTGCATGGGCGCGCTGACGAGGGCCGCCAGCCAGTAGCCGGCGAACTCGAAGAACGACTTGTCGGTGAGCACGCAGACGTCGAGCAGACCGTCGCGCATGTCGGCCAGCGGCGTCACCCCGAAGTTGCCGCCGTAGTTGGCGGCGTTGCCGAGCACCACGAAGTAGCCGTCGATGCATTCTTCGGCCGTCTCGACGCGGATCAGAGGCGAGTCGGCGGTGAGGTATTTGGCGAACCCCTGGATGGCGAAGGCCGCCTCTCTCAAGGCCCGCTTCAGGGTCGGGTTGAGCGACGACACGACCGCCGCGTCGACCCCGCAGCCGGCCATCAGCGTGAAGTAGCGCTCACCGGCCAGGCCGAGGTCGACGTCGATGACGTGGCCCTGCGCCGCCAGGCGACAGGCGTCGGGCGGATCGAGCGGGATGCCGAGCTCGATCGCCAGGACGTTGACCGTGCCGGTCGGGATGACGGCGAGCGGCACATCGCTGCCGGCCATGCCGTTGACGACCTCGTTGACGGTGCCGTCGCCGCCGATCGCGCAGATGACCTCGGCGCCGTCCTCGACGGCCCGCGCGGCGAGGGAGGTGGCGTGCCCGGCGTGTTCGGTCGGGCGCTCCTCGACGGCGAAGCCCAACGCGCCCAGCAGCTTGACGATGCGCGGCACGTCGCGGCGGTAGTGTCCGCCGCCGGAGGTGGGGTTGTAGATGGCGGCCAGGCGGCGAGCGGCCGTCACGCCCTTCCGACCGCCTTCGGCGCCACGGCGAAACGACCCCGCCGATGATCCGGCACGGCCGTCGTGGCCAAGGTCGACGTGGTCAAAGCGGTCATGCTCCTGATGATATGCATATCGGGGGCCCAGCGGAACATCGCGCCCTTGTCGTCTGACCAGACAACGCCGAATGACTGCGCCGCCGGCCCACGGGCCGTAGAGTTGGCCCTGCGGGCAACACGGCGGGGCAGGACTCCCCGGCGACAACGCGAAACCCTAGCCTGCCGCCCAGCCGTCCAGGAGGAAGCAACATGGCCGACCAGCAAGCGAGCACCGAGGTGAAGACGATCGTCGTGCCCAAGGCGCTCGAGGAGTTCTTCGCCCAACGGCTCGAAGCGCGCTACGCGCAGCGCGGCGACGTGCAGGTGATCGTCGACCGGCGCCAGGCCGAGCGCCGCATGGGCTCAGGACCACGGCCACAGCCCGATCGGCGCAAGGTCGACCGGCGCGTGCTGGCCGGCTGGTGGTCACTGCCGGACATGCCGTTCGAGACGTCCTGACCGCGTCCGGCGCTACGGGCGCCGGCGCACGAAGATCACGATCTCAGATCCAGCCGTGCTCGCGACTCACGATGACGGCCTGGGCGCGGTCGACGACCTCCAGCTTGTGGTAGACGTTGTGCAGATGGTTGCGGATCGTGCTCTGCGAGACCTGCAGCGCGTGCGCCACCTGCTTGTAGGTCTTGCCGCTCGCCAGCAGCTTCACGACCTCGCGTTCGCGCTCCGTCAGCGGGCTCGGCACATCGCCCTTGGGCTGCTCGTCCTCGTGCAGATGGACCTTGATCCGGGCCAGCAGCTCCTTGATGTGGAAGGGCTTGACGATGTAGTCGACCGCTCCCTGCTCGAAACCGTGCAGGCGGCTGTCGATGTCGCCCGCGGCCGTCAGGAAGATGATCGGGCAGATGAGGGCCGCCGGCTTTTCGCGCAGCTTGGCGCAGACCGTGAAGCCGTCCTCGTCGGGCAGGCCGATGTCGAGGAGCACGAGATCGGGCAGCGACAGCGCGCCGTCGCGCAAGGCCGAACGGCCGTCCGGAGACGTCGTCACGTCGTAGCCGGCCGTGGTCAGAGCCTGGTCGACCAGTCGCAACACGTCGGGGTTATCGTCGACGACGAGGATCCGCCTGGCGCCCATCAGAGCGCCCCGACGGCCGCCGCACGACCGGGCCATTCTCGCTGCTGGAGCAACACGTCGAGCCTCGATTCGCTACCGCATCGGCGCGCACTCACTGCGGCCGATGCCCGGTCAGTATCGGCAAACCGGCGGCAAACCTTAGGCTCCCGAGGGGCAGGGCACGCGGCCCGTACGGCTACTGCAAGAGGGCGTCGCCGTAGGTGAACAGCAGCCAGACGGTGAGCACCACGATGCCGGCGGCGATGCCGACGTCGATGAACTGCCGGCGGCGCAACGCGTCGACCACGAGCTCCACCAGGAAGAAGGTCGCGACCGCGAGCCCGATGACGCCGGCTACGACGATGGCGATGTTCACCGCCGGGATCGGACCTGCGCGGCGCGCTCGCGGCCAAGGTTCAGCGCCCTGACGTTGAGCTCGACGATCTTGGCCGGCAGGCGGCGGCGCACGGCGTCTTCGAGCGCCTCGGCGCCGACCACCCCGGTGAGCTCCTGGAGAGCGCCGAGCATGACGATGTTGGCGGCGATCGCCTTGCTCAGCTCGGACTCCGCCAGCTGGGTGAACGGCAGGCCCACGACGCGGCGCTCGGGCAGCGGCGTCGCCTGCACGAGCCGGTCGTCGCAGACGACGAGGCCGCCGGGCACCGTGAAGGCGGCGTAGGCGTCGAAGGCCTCTTGCGAGAGGCAGACCGTGACACTGGGAGCGGTGACCTCGGGAAAGTCGATCTCGCCGTCGGCGACGATCACTTCGGCCTTGGAAGCGCCACCGCGGGCCTCGGGCCCGTAGCTCTGCGTCGCGATCACCTCGCGGCCCGTCGCTACGGCGGCGTCGGCGAGCAGGGTGGCCGCCAAAATGATCCCCTGTCCGCCCGAGCCCGAGAGACGGATCTCGTGGCGGACCTCGCCGGGCACGGCGGCGGCCTCAGCCACCGAGGCCCTCCTGGGAGCGACGCACCACGTCGGCGTAGGCCGCCGTGTACTCCACGCGCTCGGTGTGATGCAGCACGCCGACCGGATAGCGGTCGTGCAGGCGAGGACCCTGCAGGTCGAACTTCTCGACCGGCACGGCCCGCGACTGCTGCCGCTTCATCATGTCGGAAGGATCGGGGATGCCGTTCTGGCGACCGTAGTAGGTCGGGCACGACACCATCGCCTCGACGAAGGCGAAGCCCTTGTGGGCGATGCCGCCCGCGATGAGCTGTGACAGCCTCGTGTAGGCGTACGGCGTGCCCCGCGCCACGTAGGTGGCGCCGGCGGCGTGGGCCAGCTCGCAGATGTCGAAGGCCTGCTCGACGTTGCCGTACACCGAGGTGGTCGAGCGGTCGCCCTCGAAGGTGGTCGGGCTCATCTGACCGCCGGTCATGCCGTAGATGGAGTTGTTGAACACGAGCGCGGTGACGTCGATGTTGCGCCGCGCCGCATGGATCAGGTGATTGCCGCCGATCGCCACGCAGTCGCCGTCGCCCATGATGACGATGACGTTGAGGCCGGGGTCGGCCGCCTTGGCCCCCGTGGCCACGGCGAGCGCGCGACCGTGGGCGGTGTGCACGGTCGACCAGCTCAGATACGTGGTGATGCGACCGGCGCAGCCGATGCCGGCGATCACGCAGGTGCGCTCGGGGTCGAGATCGAGGGAGAGCACGGCGTCGATCAGGGCCCTCGTGACGATGCCGTTCGAGCAGCCCGGGCACCAGAGCGTCTTGGGCGTGCGCAGGTGAGAGCGGATGTCGCTCGTCGAGTGCGGCGTGACGCGCGGCAGGCTGGTGTCCTGCGGCGGCCGTTCGAGCAGTTCCTCGTCGACCAGGGCAGTCATCGTGTCTCCTCGAAGTGATGGTAGTGGAACTCGCGGCGGATGAGGTCCTGGATCTCTTCGGGACGGATCAGCTTGCCGTCGATGCGCCCGTAGTCGACCACCTTGGCGCGGCCGCCGACCGCCGCCTGCACCTCCCACGACATCTGCTTCAAGTTCATCTCGGGCACGATGATGGTGCGCACCTGATCGGCCATGTGGTCGACGGCGTTGGTCGGGAACGGCCACAGCGTGATAGGCCGTACGAGACCGACCTTGACGCCCTGACCGCGGGCCCATTTCATGGCGGCCCTGGCGGAGCGCGCGACCGAGCCGTAGGCGAAGATCGCGACCTCGGCGTCTTCCATCTCGAGCTCCTCGACGCGGCAGATCGCGTCGCGGTGGTGGTAGATCTTCTCGCGCAGGTAGAGGCCGAGGCCTTCGGCCACGGCCGGCGCGCCGGTCGCCGGTACGCCGCCGCGGCGGCGGTCGTACACCAGTCCGGTCACGTGCACCGAGTAGCGCGAGCCGAGCGCCGGCCGCGGCATGATGTTGTCGACGGTCGACATGACCTCGTCGTAATCTTCGGGCTCCACGTCGGGCTCGCCGCGCTCGGCGACGCGCAGCTCGCCGGGGAGCGGCAGCGCGACCGCCTGGCGCATGTGTCCGATGGTGGCGTCGGAGAGCACGATCACCGGCGTGCGGTAGGCCTCGGCCAGGTTGAAGGCGTCGACGGTGAGCGAGAAGCATTCGGCCACCGAGCTCGGCACGAGGGCGATGATCGAGTGCTCGCCGTGGGTCCCCCAGCGGGCCTGCATGACGTCGCCCTGCGAAGGCTCGGTCGGCAGGCCGGTCGAGGGGCCGCCGCGCATGACGTCGACGATGACGCACGGCACCTGGGCCATCGAGGCGTAGCCGATGCTCTCCTGCATGAGTGAGAAGCCGGGGCCGGAGGTGGCGGTGAGCGCCTTGGTGCCGGCCAGGGAGGCGCCAATCACGGCGCCGATCGAAGCGATCTCGTCTTCCATCTGGACGAAATGGCCGCCTACCTGGGGCAGGCGGCGGGAGAGCACTTCGGCGATCTCGGTCGAGGGAGTGATCGGATAACCGGCGAAGAAGCGCGCGCCGGCGGCGATGGCGCCCTCGGCGACCGCTTCGTTGCCTTCGACCAGGCGACGTGGCTGGGGCATCAGGCCTTTCCTTTAGGGACGCACGACGTCGATGGCGAAGTCGGGACAATGACGTTCGCAGAACGCGCATGCAGTGCAGTCGGCGAGGCGGGCGACGACCGGGCGGCCGAGCTCATCGCGATCGAAGACGTCCTGGGGACAGAACTCGATGCAGATGCCGCAGGCCTTGCAGAGATCGAAATCGACGACGACCGCCTCGGGGGCGCGACTCTTGGCTTGTTTCGCAGAGGCGTCTTTCATCGATGCTCGCAGGCGGTCGGGCCACTACCGCAAAAAGCCGCGGACCCGTTGCCGCCTGCCCCGTATTCTAGGCGACCCGGACGCCGAACACCAGACCGGGGCGCGGACTCAGGTCGTGAGCCGCTCGGCCAGAAACTCGAGGGGATGGCGCGCGGGGCGAGCCGCGAGGTCGCCGATCTGCGACCGGCACGACGTGCCGGTCGCCAGCACGGCGACCTCGCGGCCGGCCCCGCGCACGGCCGGCAGCAGCGCCCGCGAGGCGATCCGCACGCTGAGCTCGTAGCGTTCCTTGCGATAGCCGAAGATGCCCGACATGCCGCAGCAGCCGGCGTCGAGCACCGTGAGCTCGAGCTCAGGCACGCAGCGCAGCGCCCGCACGGTGTCCTCGACGCCGAACACCGCCCGCTCGTGACAGTGCGGATGGACCAAGGCGCTCCCCCCGGCGGCGAACCGCAGCCGGCCGGCCGCGGCGGCGTCGGCCACCAGCGCCAGGCCGGAGCGCGCCGCGGAGGCCACGACGGCGGCATCGTCGTCGCCGGGCAGCAGCCGCTCCCAGTCGTCGCAGACCATCGCCTGGCAGCTCGGCTCGATGAAGACGATCGGCAGCCCGGCGCGAGCCTGCGGCGCGAGCGCCCGGGCGGTCAACCGGGCGGCGCGGCGCGCCTTGTCGATCATGCCCACCGACAGCATGGTGCGACCGCAGCAGCCGGCGCTCACGACCGCCGGCGTGTAGCCTGCCGCCCGCAGCAGGGTCAGCAGGGCCTCGCCGATGTGCGGCTCCTGGTGTTCGATGAAGCAGTCGGCGAAGACCACCACGTCGGCGGCACGGGCAAGCCCCGGCGCCGCCGGGCGCGCACGCTCGCTGAAGGAGCGCCGCGCGATCGACGGCGCGGCCCGCCGCGGGTCGACCCCGGCGAGCGGCATGAGGGCGCGGGCCAGCGGCCCGCGCCCGAGCGCGTTGACGAGCGGCGCGAGCGGCGCCGCCAGGCGCATCAGCGCGCGCAGGTCGGCGACGGCGCGGGCCAGCAGCGGCACGCCGTCGCGGGCGTTGAGTTCGGCCAGCCACTCGGCCTTGAGGGCCGCCATGTCGACTGCCGCCGGGCACTCGGCGCTGCAGGCCTTACAGGCCAGGCAGGTGCCCAGCACCTCTTCGAACTCGTCGTCGGCGAGCTCCCCCGGCGCGACCGCACCGGCGACGATCGCCTGCAACAGGTTGGCGCGCGCCCGCGTGGTGTGCCACTCCTCGCGCGTGGCGGCCGCCGGCGGGCACATCGTGCCGGTCTGCTTGCGGCACAGCCCGGCGCCGAAACAGCGTTCGACGGCGAGCTGGTAACCGCCCTCGCGGGCATACGAGAGCCGCGGGCGCCACCCCGAGCGGCCGCGGTAGCCGGCCCCGAAGCGCAGGTTCTCGGCGACCGGCGGGCCCTCGACCTTGCGGCCCGGCGAGAGCAGGCGCCGCGGATCGAAGAGGTCCTTCAGGGCGATGAAGTCGGCGTAGGTGTCGGTCCCGAACAGCTCGGCGTTGAACCACGACCGCGAGAAGCCGTCGCCGTGCTCTCCGGAAAAGGCGCCATGATACTCGGCCACGAGGCGCCCGACCTCGGCGGCGATACCCTGCAGATGGCCGACACCGGCCGCGCTCTTCAGGTCGAGCATGGGGCGCACGTGCATGCAGCCGGCCGACGCGTGACCGGTGAACGACGCACGCACACCATGCTCGGCGACGATGCGGCGGAACTCGTCGACGTAGTCGGCCAAACGCTCGGGCGGCACCGCCGTGTCCTCGACGAACGAGGCGGGGCGCTCGACCCCCGGCGCGCCCATGAGCAGGGGCAGCGAGGCGCGGCGCAGCTCCCAGGCCTCGTTCACTGCGGCCGGATCGGCGAAGAAGATCTCGACTTCAGCGCCGAGGTCGGAGATCACGGCGCGCAGGCGGTCGAGGCCGGCGAGGCCCTCGTCGCGCGTGCCCTGGTATTCGACGAGCAGCACGGCCGGCTCCGCGCCGCCGAGGATCGGCCCGAGGCGGGTGAAGCGCCGCAGGTTGGGCGAGCCGCGCAGCGGCGCGAGGTCGATCAGCTCAACGGCCGAGGGGCCCGTCGTGAGGATGACGAGGTTGGCCTGGAGCGCGGCGCGCAGGCTGGCGAAGGTGAGAGCCGCGAGGGGCCGCGCCTGGGGCCGGGCGTCGAGCTCGACCTCGATCTCGCTGAACAGCATGAGGGTGCCTTCGGAGCCGGCGAACAGGCGCGCCAGGTTGGGCTCGGGCTCGAGCAGCTCCGGCAGGTTGTAGCCCGAGACGCGACGGGCCGTGCGCGGAAAGTCGGCGAGGCCGCGGGCGCCGACGCGCGCCCGCAGGGCGGCAAGGCCGTCGTGGAGCGGCCCGCTCGGCGCCGACCCGTCGCGCGCCGAGCCGCCGCGCGTCGAGCGGCCGTCCGTGCTCGCCGGACCGGCCGGCAGCGCGCCGGCGGCGGACGGGCCGAAGGAGACCGCCTCTCCCCCGACGAGCACGCCGTTCAGGCGCCGGAGCTTGTCCTTGGTCTCGCCGTAGACGATCGACCGTGAGCCCGACGAGTTGTTGCCGACCATGCCGCCGATCGTCGCCTGCTCCACGGTCGAGGTGTCGGGCCCGAATTCGAGGCCATGGCGCGCCGCCGCCCTGTTCAGGGCGCCCTGCACCACACCCGGCTCGACCCTGGCGACGCGCCGGTCGGGGTCGATCTCGAGGATGCCGTCGAGGTGAAAGCAGTCGACCGCGATGCCGGCGCCGAGCGTCTGCCCGGCGAGGCTCGTGGCCGCACCGCGTACGCACAGCGGCACGCCGTGGCGCTCCGCGACCTCGGCCGCGGCGGCGAGATCGGTGACCGCACGAGCTACCAGCACCGCGTCGGGGATGACGCGGTAGATCGAGGCGTCGGTCGAGTACAGCCAGCGCGAGAGTGGGCTCGTGCGGACCTCGCCGGCGACGCGACCGGCGAGGTCGGCGGCGGCGGCGAGACCGCGGGCGCTGGGGTCGGGGATGCCGGCGGCGCTGCTCATCGAACCAAGCATAGAGGACGCTCAGGGCGGGGTGAAGGTCTCCAGGTCGGGGGGGCTGTCTCGGGGCGACGCTCAGGGCGGGGTGAGGGTCTCCAGGTCGGGGCTGTCTCGGTCAGCCGCGCGGCCTACTGTCCAAGCGCGCCACCTCGCAGGCCGACCTTACGACCGTCACCCCGCCCTTCGCTCAGGCCACCACAGACGGCTCTAGGCCCACCGCCAGGCCCTCACGCACCCTTCGCTCTGGCCGGCCGGGGTCCACGGTCAGACCTTCACCCCGGCCTTCGCCTGGCCGTGTCCCACGTCGGCGGGGCCGGGGTGTAGAGTGCGGCGGACGTGACGACGCTCGCCCACACGACGCAGCGCACGATCGACCGCCGCGACCGGTCCCGACACCGGTCCGCCGCCGGGCGCACCCTCGGGGGCACCTGCGAGCGTGCCCGGGCGACGACCGGCACACGAGCGGCCGTGCGGCCGTGGCCCCGCGACGTCGCCCGCGGCCTGGCGCTGTTCTTCGGCTTCTTCTCCGTGCTCAACCTGATCGGCGTTCTGCGCACGCCGGGCTTCGACGAGAACATCTGGTGGCTCGACCTGCGACCGCTGTCGACGGCGGCGACGGCCGCCGTGCTCGCGCTCGCGGGGCTGCTGCTGGTCTCGTGGGGCCTGAGGCCGGCGCCGGCCCGCTGGCGTCGCCTCGCGACGGCGGTCACCGCCCTCGCCCTCGGCATCGTGGCCGTGCGCAACGGCATCACCTTCTACCATGTCTGGGGGCACGGGCAGATCCGGCCCTGGGTGCCGTTCCCGCTGTCGTTCGTGCTGGCGGTCGCGCTGTTCTACGTCGCCTGGGTCGCCGCGCATCGGACGCCGGCGCCGCGCGGCCGGCTCGCGCCGCTGCGAGTGGCGGCGATCGTCGTGCTGTGCGGACTCCTCTTTCCGGTGACTCAGCAGGTCTTCTTCGGGAAGACCGACTACGTTGTGCCGGCCCAGACAGCGGTCGTCTTCGGCGCCGAGGTGCACGGCGACGGGCGGCCGTCCGTGAGCCTTCGCGACCGGGTGCGTACCGCCGCGCAGCTCTACGAGGCGGGTCTCACCACGCACCTTCTCATGTCGGGTGGGCAGGGCCCGGGCGAGCCGGTCAACGAGACGGCGGTCATGCGCGACCTGGCGATCGGCTTCGGCGTGCCGGCCGCGGCGGTCACGGTCGACCCACACGGCGTCAACACCGACGCGACGGTGCGCGACACCGTGCCGCTCCTGCGTGCCGCCGGGTATCGGCAGGTGGCCGTGGTGAGCGACTTCTTCCACCTGCCGCGCGTCAAGCTCGCTTATCAGCGGCTCGGCTACGACGTCATCACCGTGCCCTCGCGCGCGCATCGCATCCCGCAGACGACCAGGCTCGTGCTGCGCGAGATCCCGGCCTTCTGGGTCTATTACCTGCGAGACGTCCTGCGCTGACGGCCGCACCGGTGCCGCGGACCGCCGCGAGCCGTCAGGTTTGGCCGGGCCCGCGATCGCGACATACTACCCCCCAGGGTATATCCACGATGAGCCGGGGAGTCCGATGGCCAGCTACGATCTCGTCTGTCTCGACTGCGGTCACGTCTTCGAACTCTTCGTGCAGGGCTTCCTGAAAGACGAAGACCGGCAGTGCCCGAAGTGCGGCTCGTTCAAGACCCGGCAGAAGTTCTCGCCGTTTCTCACCAACGCCGCGAGCTCGTCGGGCGACTCGCCGGCCGCGCCGTCGAGCGGCTTCGGCTGAGGTTGAGCCGCCGGGCGCGTCGCGCCCGCCACTTCTTGGCACGTGACCGCCGCCGGGCGCTTCGCGGCCGCGATCTCTCGGCATGCGACCGCCGCCGAACTGCTACTATGGCCCCATGAAGGTCCTGGTCACCGGAGGTGCGGGCTACATCGGCAGCGTGATCGCCGCCGGTCTGCTGGCCGCCGGTCACACGGTGACTGTCTACGACGATCTCTCCCGCGGCCACCGCGCCGCAGTGGCCCCCGGCGCCGAGCTCGTGGTCGCCGACATCCGCGACACCGACCGCCTCACCGCCGCCCTCACCGCCGGCGGCTGCGAGGCCATCGTGCACATGGCCGCCCTGGCCGAGGTCGCCGAATCGGTCGCCTTTCCGCAGCGCTACCACGACGTCAACGTCGGCGGCACGCGAGCGGTGCTCGAGGCGGCACGGAGCGCCGGCGTCTCGCGACTGGTCTTCTCCTCTACGGCGGCGGTCTACGGCGCCCCCGAGACGATCCCCATCGACGAGGATGCGCCGCTCGCGCCGGCCAACCCGTACGGCGAGACGAAGCTCGAAGGTGAGCGGCTGCTGTTCGCGGCGGCCGCCGCCGGCGGCGGCCGCCTCGCCGCCGCCGCGCTGCGCTACTTCAACGCGGCCGGCGCCGACGGGCCGCGCGGCGAGGACCACGCCCCCGAAAGCCACCTCGTGCCGCTGGCCCTGAAGGCGGCCCGCGACGGCACCGCGCTGAAGGTCTTCGGCGACGACTACCCGACCGCCGACGGCACCTGCGTCCGGGACTACGTCCACGTGCGCGACCTGGCCGCCGCCCACATCGCCGCGCTCGAGGGACTGCCGCGGACGGCCGGGGCCTACAACCTCGGCACCGGCAGTGGCAGCTCGGTGCTCGAAGTGCTGCGGGCGGTCGCCGCGGCGACCGCCCGCAGCGCCCCGGTCGAGCGTGCCGGTCGCCGGCCGGGCGACCCGCCGGTGCTGGTGGCCTCGAACGACCGCGCCCGTCGTCTGCTGGGCTGGCGGCCGCAACGCCCGCTCGAGACCATCGTCGGCGACGCCTGGGCATGGCTCGCAGCCCATCCGCGCGGCTACGACGACAGGACCTCAGCCAGCTCCTGATACCCACGCCGCTGGCCGAGCGTCCGCTTCGCAGCGCACCGTCCGCAGCCCTGGCTGCGGACCCCTACTTCCGGTTTCGCGAGGCAGGTCACGGCCGCCCGAGTTCGTCGCGGCGGCGAAGCCCGGCCGACGGTCGGACAGCCGCACGGCTACCGCAACCTGAGCGCGCCGCGGAGGCGGGCTTGGGGCCGAGCGGCCCACTGAGCGAACGCCGGGCACGACACGGTTGAGGGAGTCGGCCAGCGGGGCCCGAGGGTCGAGCGACGAGCGATGTCGTGAGCGTCACCTGCACGGCACCCTTGGCGGAGTCGGCGGAGGCGGCTCCGGGGGTCGAGGGACGCTTCGCAGCGTGAGCACCATCCGCGGCCCTGGCCGCGGATCCCTACTCTGGTTTCGCGGAGCGCGTCCCGAGCCCCCGGAGCCGCCTCCGCCGACGACTCGCAAACGCCGTGCTTGGCTTCGCTCAGGCCTTGCGCCCCCGGCTTCGCCATTGCCGACGGCACGCCAACCAGATCCTTCCGGTTTCGCGGAGCGCGTCCCGAGCCCCCGGCCCCGCCGCAGCGGCGCGCGACGGCCTGCGAGACGTGAGGCTCAGACGGCGGCCGGCGAGGGCGTCGCGACCAGATCGGCGAGCGTGACCTCGCCGAGCACGTCCATCATGCGCTCCTGCGCGAGGATCCACACCTCGTGCATACGACACTCGGAGCTGCGACGGCAGTCCTCGGGACGCAGGATGCAGCCGTTCAGGGCGATCGGGCCGTCGATCGCCTCGACCACCTCGCGCACCGTGATCTGTGAGGCCGGCCGCGCCAGCGAAAAGCCGCCGTGGGCGCCGCGTTGCGACACCACGAGCTGGGCGTGCACCAGGTTCTGGAAGATCTTGGCGAGGAAGCTTTCGGGGATGTCCTGCTCGACCCCGACCTCGCGCAGCGACGAGATCTCGCCCACCGGCCTCTTGGAGAGGTAGGACATGGCGCGGATGCCGTACTCGCCACCGCGTGTCAGTTGCAGGCCCACTCGTACTCCCGCGCAGGGTTCAGTCGGACAGATTTTGTCCGTGTTCACGATACTCTAGACGCGCCGTCGCGCCGCCGTCAAGCGCGCCTTCCCGAGTATGTTAAGCACGGGTTAAGGACTGTTATGTGCGGTCCCGCCGGCTCCGACATGCCATTGGAGAGTCGCATACTGGATCTGTCGAAAGGGCCACCCCGCCCGGGCTTTCCCGACGAAAGGAACTCTCGCGTTGCGTAAGCACTACGCCGTCGCCGGTATCGTCGTAGCGATCCTCGTCGCCACCCTCATCGTGGTCGCCGGCTCGAGATCGTCGAGCGACTCCGCATCGGCGCCCGCCACGACCCGTTCCCCGTCGGCCTCCGTCGCCCACCTGTCGTCCGGCACCGGCGCGCCCGCCCCGACCGACTACACCGCGATGGTCAAGCTCCTCGCGGCGCGCTACGCCCGCAACCCCACCGACTCCAGGACCGCCCTGGCTCTCGCCAACGCCTACCTCATGACCGACCAGCCCACCAAGGCGCGGCGCCTGTACACGAAGGTCCTGAAGAGCGACCCCGACAACGAGACCGCCCAGGTGCAACTCGCGATGGCGCTCCACGGCGACGGCAACGACGCCCAGGCGTTCGACTTGCTGAACGACGTGCTGCGCAGCGATCCGCACAGCCAGCTCGCCCACTACGACCTGGCGAGCCTCTACTTCTCCGAGCAGAAGTCGAGCCTGGCGAGAGACGAGTGGAAGAAGGCGGCCGCGCTCGACCCCACGTCGGGCGTCGGCAAGATGGCCCAGAACTTCGTCGATCTGATGGAGCAGAACACCGGCACGGCGCGCCCCAGCGGCGACGGCGGGTAGCCCGGCCTACTCCACGAGCTCGAGGCGCGGGTTGGGCCGCTCGGAGCGACCTCGCTTGGCGCACGGCCGGCCGTCGACCCGTACGACATCGGCCGTGAAGTCGACCTTGCCGCGCAGCAGGCTCGAACCGACGCCGTAGGCGTCGGCCGGCACGCCGGCGCGCTCGAACTCACGTATGCGCGCCGCGTCGAAGCCGCCGCTCACCACGATACGCACGTGCGTGAAACCCTCGGTGTCGAGGGCGCGCCGCACGTTGCGCACGAGCTCGGGATTGACCCCGGTCGGACGGAACTGCCCCATGTCTTCCCAGAGCGAGCGGTCGACCATGGTCTCGGAGGTGTCGAGTCGCACGCCCCACAGGCGGTCGCCGAGGGCGCGGGCGCAGGCCAGCGAGGTCGCCACGCAGTCGTTGTCGAAGTCGACCAGGGCGACGACGTTGATGTCGGGGTGCAGGGCCTCGGCGAACGCCTCGGAGGCGAGCACCGTGTCGCCGCCGTAGGCGGCGATCAGGCCGTGCGGCACGGTGCCGCCGCCCTTGCCGCCCCACCACGACGCCTGCTCGTCGGTGGACACGCCGATGGCGCCGGCGATGTGCGCCGCCCAGCCGTCTCCGGCCTGCACCCGATAGTGGTCGAAGCGCGCCGGAAAGAAGAGGATCGGCTTGTCGCCGGCCGCCTCGACGACCCGGCGCACGTTGGTCGAGATCAGCGTGCGCCGCGTCAGCACGCCCAGGTACACCGTCTCGAGGTGGGCGAACAGCGAGTAGTCGCCCTCGATCGTCATGACGGTCTCCCACGGCGCGATGTCGTCGCCGTCGTAGAGCGCCCTCACCTCGAGCCTGTCCCAGCCGTCGACCCAGGTGCGGCGGCCGTCGCGCTCCACATGGCGGCCGGAGCACTCGCGCAGGGCGGCGATGGCTTCGTCCATGCCGCCAAGCACCGCGCCCTCGTACTTCTGGAAGACCTGCATGAGGACGCGGGGGTGCTCGTCGCGAGCCTCGAGGACCCGCTTCGAGAAGTTGAAGTAGGCGTCGGTGTAGTAGCCCTCGCGCATGCGCTCCACGGGCAGCGCGAAGACGGTCGAATCGAGTCGGCGGCGCTCACTCATGCGCGGAAGTGTACCACCGTGGTCGTGGGCGGGCGCCCCTCCCTCTACGAGCCGCGCGCGGCGCGCATCGCGGCGATAAAGCGCCCGGCCATGCCGGGCGAGGCCGCGAAGCTCGCGAACAGGGTGCTCGCCAGGCAGCGCCCCACGACGAAGCCCTCGGTGCGGCTGGTGCCGTCGGGCATGGCGATCTGATAGGCGAACACGTCCTGCTCGAGCACCAGGAACTCGAGGTCGAACAGCTCGTGCATGACCACCCGGCCGGAGTCGTAGGGATTGGCCCTGGTGGCTTCGGCCTTAACGTAGCGCGGCCGGTCGTACCACTCGAGCAGCTCCGCTTCGGCGGGCACCAGGCCGAGCAGGTCGTGACTGCGGCCGCGGCTGTCGGCCAGGCGCTGCAGCATGAGCAGGGCGCCGCCGCCGAGGGCCATGATCGGCAGGCCCGCCGCCGCGGCCCCACGCAGTTCCTGCAGGAGCAGCGCGTTGTCGCAGAAGGCGTCGATGGCCTGCTCGTCGAGCGTGCCGCTGAACAGCAGGCCGTCGCAGGGCTCGGGCAGCTCGCGGTCGCGGGCGATGTTCAGGGGCACGAGGTTGACGCCCATGGCCTGCAGGACGTCGACGTTCTCGAGCATGACCGGCTGCAGCGGCGGCCCCCAGGCCACGGCCACGACGAGGTCGGTGGCCGACGTCTCGGCCAGCAGCAGGCGACGCGGCGCGGCCGGCAGAAAGCCGCGGCGGGCGGCCACGGCGGCGATCTCGTCGAGCTGAAGGTAGGTGCCGGCCTCGCGGCTGAGCTGCGCCAGGTCGGCTTCGGGAGCCCGCGCGCCCAGCGTGCGCATGGAGCGGTTCGTGCCCGCGTACTGGCGCAGGAACTGCTCGGTCAGCTGCGGCGGGACGCGACCGAGCAACGGCAGACCGACGTCGCGCCGCAGCGCCTCCTGAAGCTCCGCGCCGGCCGACGAGTCGTCGCCTCCGACCAGCACGACGCCGCCGATCTCGAGCTTGCTCGCCAGGGCCCGCGTGCCGTAGACGGCGGCCGCGGCGCTGGCTCCCCTGCCCCGAGCGTCGAGCACCAGGATGACCGGCGCGTCGATGCGGCGCGCAAGGTCGGCCGGCCGCGAGCCGTTGACGCCTTCCCAGCCGTCGAGCAGCGGCCGCACCGCGACGACCAGCGCGAGGTCCATGCGGTCGCTCCACTGGTCGAACAGCTCGTCGGCCACCGGGGCCGGGTACAGGGCCGGATCGAGCGCCCGCGGAGCGCGCGCCGCGACATCGTAGGTGAGGCGCCAGAGGGGCAGGTCGAAGCCCAGCAGGATGGCGCGCGTGGCGCGCTGCTCGCCGAAACCGGCCAGCAGCGCGCCGGCCACCAGATCGAGCGCGGGCCCCGGTTCTACTCCGGCCAGGATGAGGCGCGGGATGGACACTGCCTTCGTTTCCTCGATTCTCCGCCAGAGCGCCGGACGCGGCCCGGGCCGGACCAACGCACGTGGGGGTTGAGAGCTTCCGCGCCGCGCGACGCTTTCCTTTGAGCGGCGGCCGCCTGCCGCCGACCCCTAATCCATCGGCCTCTGGTGTCGACATTAGACTACGCGACTGCGAAAGCGAGCAACGGGAGGCACTGAGACGGGCAGGCAGCTCAGAGAAGTCATGACGGCGCGCATCATCTTCGGTGTGGCGCTGTTCATCGCCGGTGTCGCCTTTCGACTGCTCAGTCAGAGCTTCATGTCGTTGCCGCTGCTGCTGGTCGTCGTGGTGTTCGTCTGCGCCAACGTGCCGTTCCTGTACCTCAGCCGCCGGGGCCACGAGAGCCAGGTGAGCGTGGCCATGGTGGTGGTCGACACGGTGCTGATCACCGCGGCCATCGTCTTCACCGGCGGCGTGCTCTCTTCGATGGCGATCTTCTACGTCTGGCCGATCGTGTCGGCGAGCCTGTTGCTGCCGGCGTGGGCCTCGTATGTCACCGCGGCCGTGTCGAGCGCCCTGTACATCACCGTGTGGGTGCTGCAGATCGGAGCGGTCGCGCCGTTCCTGAACTCCTCGACGATCAAGCCGCCGATCATGCCGGACAACTGGTCCACCCAGACGGTCGGCATCAGGGTGACGGCCTTCCTGCTGATCGCGCTGCTCACCGGCTTCCTCGCCCAGGCTCTGACCAAGAGCAACTCGCAGCTGCGCGTCGCGAAGCTGCGCGCCGAAGGCCAGCTCGACCGCATGAAGGCCGTCAACGAGCAGCTGCGCGCGATCGAGGAGTCGAGCCACGTGTTCATGGCCCACCAGGACCTGGAAGGCCTGATGCCCGACTCGCTCGACAAGCTCTGTGACCTCATGAAGATCACCAGCGGCTTCGTACTGGTGCGCAACGACAGCACGGGCGACGACCGGCTGGCCGCCCGCCAGGGGCCCGTCACCGTCGAGCTCGTCGAACGGCTGAAGGAGGTCGGGCTCGTCAGGATCCACCCGGTCGGCCAGCCCCACGTTGCCACGGTCGACGACGGCACGCAGTCGGCCCACGTGCTGAAGCTGATCGAACGGGAAGGCTTCACGGACCTCATCCTGGTGCCGCTGTCGGCCAAGGACCGACCCCTTGGTCTGCTGTGCTTTCTGAGCCGCCCCGGCGAACCCGTGCGCGACACCAAGCTCACGGCGCTCGCCTCGCTGTCGAGCCAGCTCGCCGTCGCCCTGCGCAACATCCAGTACAACGAAGAGCTGGCCCAGAAGAACGAGGAGCTCACTCACCTGGACCAGTTGAAGAGCGACTTCATGGCCACCATGAGCCACGAGCTGCGCACGCCGCTGACCTCGGTGATCGGCTACAGCGACATGCTGCTCTCGGGCGTGACCGGCGAGCTGAACGAGCGCCAGACCAACTTCGTGAGCAGCATCCTGAAGAACGGCGAGTCGCTGCTGAACCTGATCAACGACGTCCTCGACCTGACCAAGATCGAGGCCGGTCGGCTGGAGCTGAACCTCGAGGCCGTCGACCTGCGCTCGGCGCTGCTCGGCGTGCTGCCCGTCGTGAAACCGCGCGCGGCCGACAAGCGCATCAAGGTCTCCACCTACCTGCCGACCGACGTGCCGCCCGTCATCGCCGACCCCGCCAAGTTCAACCAGGTGCTGCTCAACCTGCTCACCAACGCCATCAAGTACACCCACGAGAACGGCAACGTGAGCGTCGAGGCACGCAGTCAGGACGGCTTCATCGAGATCTGGGTGACCGACACCGGCATCGGCATCGGTCAGGAGGACATCGACCGCATCTTCCAGCGGTTCACGCAGGTCGACTCGTCGGCCAGCCGCTCGCAGGGCGGGACAGGTCTCGGCCTCGCCATCACGAAGGAGCTCGTGGAGCTGCACGGAGGTCAGATCAGAGTTCAGAGCAAGCTCGGCAAGGGCTCCAGTTTCATCTTCACCATGCCGATATCACACGAGCCGGCCGACCACCTGGCGGCCGGCAAGATCAGCTAGGGACGGTGGAAGATCCATGGCCAAATCGATCGTCGTCGCCGATGACGACCCCGATATCCTGAGCATCGTCGCGATGTCTCTCGAGACCCAGGGTTACGATGTCTATAAGGCAGCCAACGGCCGCGAGGCCGTCGACCTCGTGCGCGACCACCAGCCCGACCTCATCATCCTCGACATGATGATGCCGGTGATGAGCGGCTACGAAGCGATCGCCGAGCTCAAAGCCGACGCCCTGACCAAGACGATCCCCATCATCGGCCTGTCGGCCAAGGCGATGGCCACCGACATGGAGCGGGCCACCGACGTGGGTATCGACGGCTACATCACAAAGCCCTTCCGCATCGCTCAGGTGCTGTCGGTCATCGAGGGCTATCTCTGAGTCATCCCCTGCGCCGCGGGCCGGCGGGACCGGCGCCGCGGCGGGCACGATCGACTCGTCCCCGCCTGTAAGACGATCGGCTCATCCCCTTCCGTGAACTGCCGATAACCAACGGTAGTCGGCGGCGACCGCAAGAGAGCGAGCGTCCACCAGGCCGCCGAACCCGCGAAGGAGACTCCCACGAGCGACCCGACCGAGAGCCGTTCCCGCGTGAGCATAGAGGTCAAGACCACCGGCATGATCGTCGTGATCTTCCTCGTGCTGGTGGCCGTGTTCTCGCGGCTGCTCGACCGTGATCAGCTCGTGCAGCTCGCCGTGGCCCTGACGGCGGCCTTCGCCCTCGTCGCGGCGGTCCTCGACATCTGGGTCTACCGGCCGGTCAACTCGCTGATCCGTCGCTCCAGGCGGCGCCTGGGCAGCCGCTACGAACACGACGACCCCCGCCACCGCGACGAGATCGTCGAGCTCGACTTCCTCATCAACAGCATCATCCGCACCTTCACGGAGGTGCAGACCCACGAGGTGCGCACGGAGCGCGCCGAAAGCGACCTGATCCGCCTGCAGGCCTTCAACCGCCAGCTCGTCGAGGTGGGCGACATCGGCCAGGAGATCAACGCCGCCCTGCCCTACCGTGAGACCGTCGAGCGCATCCTGGCGCGCGCCAAGACCTTCCTGCGGGCCGACTTCGTGGCCCTCATCTCGCTGGAGCCCAACACGCGCGCCTTCGACGTGGAGGGGGCGCTCGGCGTGCAGGCGCCGTCGATCGACGCCGACTGCTGCCTGTACACGACGGACTGCCCTGTCCGCTCGGCGATCGACGACCACACCGTCGTGCGCTCCGCCGACCACACCTGCACCCTGTTCCCGCAGACCATGAAGAGTCAGCTCATCGTGCCCTTCGAGGTCGACCCGCTGGGCGAGATGGCGCTGCTGGCCACCTCGACCACGAGCGAGCACTTCGACAAGATCGCCACCAACGTGCTCTCGACCCTGCAGGGCCACGTGCACGGCGCCCTGTCGAATGCCCGCAAGTACGACAGCATCCGCCGCCAGGTGGTCACCGACCACCTCACCCGGCTCTACAACCGCCGCTTCTTTATGAACCGCGCCGAGGAGGAGCTGGCGCGCAGCCTGCGCAACCAGCAGCCGCTCTCGCTCGTCATCCTCGACATCGATCACTTCAAGCACTTCAACGACTCGTACGGTCACGCCACCGGCGACCGGGTCCTGCAGGTGGTCGCTTCGGTCATGCAGCAGCACGTGCGCAAGTCGGACATCTGCTCGCGCCACGGCGGCGAGGAGTTCGGCATGCTGCTGCCCAACACCCCCGGCGACAACGCCAGCTTCATGGCCAACCGCCTGCGGCGCACGCTGGCCGAGACCCGCTACACCGGCCTCGGACTGCCGACCGACGTGAACATCACGATCAGCATGGGCGTCGCCACCTGCCCGCGCGACGCGACCACCGTCGCCGAGCTCTTCGAGCTCGCCGACAAGGCTCTCTATCAGGCCAAGGGCAGCGGCCGCGACCGCGTGATCCAGTACGGCGTCGAGGTGCAGCCGGCTTTCTACGATTGACGCCGGGCGCGCTCGAGCCGCAGAGGCGGCAGTCGCACGCAGCCTTCGTCAGTCGTGCTGATCGAGTCCCATCCCCCGGCGGATCAGCGCCGGCGTCGTGGCGCCCCATTCGAGCAGCTCGTCGTGGAACGCCTTGAGCGACGGTGAGCGCCGGCGCGCGTAGTCGGCGGCCAGCGCCATGATCTCGCGCTTGCCGATCAGGTAGGCCATCGGGTAGCCCGGCGCGCCGACATACCAGCGCACTTCGAGCTCGGCCTTGGAGCGCTCGATATGGGCCTCTCGCGACAGGAACTCGACGGCCTCCTCGTAGCTCATGAGCCCCAGGTGCAGCTCCATGTCGATGACCACACGACAGGCCCGCCAAAGCTGGTCGTTCAGGCGCATGAGACGCACCGCGGGGCTGCTGAGAAAGCCCTGGGATTCCATCATCTCCTCGCAGTAGAAGGCCCAGCCTTCGATCAGCAGCGTGCCGCCGTCGGGGATGAAGGCCACCCGGCGCGCGAGGGTCGAGGCACGGTTGGCGCGGCCGAACTGCGTGTGATGGCCGGGAAAGGCTTCGTGCACCCCGACGGTCGGCATGGAGGCGTAGGGGTGGCCGGCGAGGGCACGGGCGAGCTGCTCGGCGGGCAGGTCGGCGGGGGGCACCGTGACCCAGTAGTAGCCCCGCTGCAGGCGGTCGTAGGGACCGGCTCCCTCGTAGGCCGCGAACGGCAGGGAGCCGCGCAGGGCCGGCGGAGTGGCCTCGACCACGAGCTCCTCGTCGGGCGCCAGTGTGACGAGGTCGTGAGCCACGACGAACTCGCGGGCCGCGGCGAGCGCTTCGCGGTAGCTCTCGAGGAGCTTCGGCAGCGCGGGCGCGTCGGCCTGGACCGCGGCGACGGCGCTCGCCGTCGAATCGAAGCCCATCGTGGTCGAGAGCTCGGCCATGGCGGCGCGGGTGTCGGCCACGGCGGCACGGCCCACGGCGGCGATCTGCTCGGGGGTCTCGTGAAGCAGGTGCTCATGGGCAAGGATATCGACAAGGAGGGGGCGGCCGCCCGCAACGTCGGGCGTCGCGTCGGCCAGAAACCGGCGCCGCAGCTCCGAGCCGAACCGCTCGACCGCGGCGACCGCCCGGCGGGCGGGCTCGTCGAGCGCCCCGGCGAAGCCGAAACCGGCGGCCGCCTGCGGGGCCGCTTCGCCCACCAGCTCGCGCATGCCGGGCAGGTCGTCGAGCGCCGCGGCGATGAAGGGCTGTGGCAGCGGCCCGCGCAGGTTGGCAAGGCCCTCTTCGAGGACGCCGGGCAGGGCTCGCAGCCGGCCGGCCATAGCGTCGACCCGCTCGGCGGGCGTGCCGATCTCCTTGATCATCAGGAGCAGGACGCCGTAGGCCGCCCCCAGGTAGAGAGCGGGCTGGCTTTCGTGGACGCGACGCGTCTCGAAGGCGCGCACGACGCGGCGCGCGATCTGGCCGCCGGAGACGGCGTCGATCGCGTCGTCGCCGCGAGCGTCGACGGCCGCCGCCTCGACCGCCGCCGCGTCGAGGAGGGCCAGCAGCTCTTTGGCGTCGGTCAGGTAGGCCGAGATGCCGGCCGCCGAGAGGTCGGGCAGCTCGGCGGCGTGGTCGGCCATGCCGAGCTGGGTGGCAACGACGGGATCGGCCGCCGCCACACGATCGACGAGCCGCTGGACGAGGTCGGTCACACTGGGCATAGCGGTCGCTCCCTGGTCAAAGCGGCCGCCGGCCCCGCGCCGGCCGGCCTACAAGCTACTTGCGGTACGAGTCGAGGTAGGCCTGCAGGGGCTCGACCTGACCGCCCATGATCTTCTCGACGACATCGTCGAGGATACCCTTGGCGACGTCGAGGTCGGACACGATGGCTCGGTAGATGTAGCCGGACGGCTCCTTCTCCTGATCGAGAAGGCCCTTGACGTGCAGATTGCGCAGGACGCTCATGACCGTCGTGTAGGCGATCCGCCGGCGCAGGCGCAGCTCCTCGTAGACGTCGCGCACCTTCACGTCGCCTTTGTCCCACACGATACGCATGACTTCGGCCTCGAGCCAGCCGAGACCGGTCAGGTCGCGACTACGACTCTTCTTGCGCCATTTCACGTATTCGTCACTCATGGATCCTCCGACGTTCATTCAGGGACGCGGGTCCGGGGCCGACAGCGGCGACTATGCCGCGGAACGGTGTCGGACGTCGGGAGACGGCCGGAACTTCCGCCCCGCGCAGGCGAGGCGACCCGATCATGTACTTTACAGAGTGGGGCCGGCCGCTCGCAACCGGGGCCTGACTCGCAACCGAACCTGCCCCGTCGTCCTACGGCAGCCGGGTGACCAGATCGTCCCAGAGCGCCCGGGGGGTGACCACCATGCGCACGTCGATCTGGCCGGCCAGCCGTGCGTGCACCACGATGAAGTCGCGCCCGCTGCGGGCGAGCGTGCCCATCCCGCTGGCGATCTGCCAGTACGGCGAGTAGCTCACCTTGACGACGTAGGTGCCCGGCGCCGAGACGCGCAGGACGACGTCGTCGTGGCCGAGAGCCAGCACCCGGGCGACGCCGGCGCCGCGCCCGGGCTGGACGAGCGGTCGCGCGCCGCGCAGTCGATAGATCGTCCAGTCGGCGTCCTGGTAGACCATCACGAAGTGGGGGTCGGTCGTGAGCAACGCCGTCTCTTGAGCGCCCGACAGATCGAGCGGCGCGTTGGGCAGGAAGACGTACTTGACGCCCATCTGATGCAGCCAGGCGATGTACTGGGTGGCGCTGAAGCGGGTCTGATTCAGGAGCTCGTTGTGCAGCGCGTCGGACTGCCGGTACCAGCCCCTCGTGATGGCGAAGTCGTCGACCGGAAAGTAGTAGGCCTCCCAGTGGTTGGCGAGCGCCACCACGTGAAAGCGGTAGTCGGCGTCGTGATGCGCGGCCGCGAAGGCCAGGGCGGGAGCGAAGAAGCCGGGCTTGGCCGAAGCCCCCTCGGCGCGGCTCACCAGATGCGTGGCCGGCACGACGAGCTGACCAAAGGCGATGCCGGCGACCGTCGCGACGAGCAGCGCGCGCGGCAGGGCGACCCGGCGCAGCGTGAGCAGCAGGGGCACGCCGAAGACGAAGAAGAAGCGGCCGAACGTGCCTCCCATGGGGTTGGCGGGCAGCAGGGCGGCCGCGAGCGAGACAAATGCGAACGTGAGAAACAGCGTCTGCTTGGCGCCGCGCTGGGGATCGCTGCTCAAGCGCGCGGCCAGGGCGCCGACGGCGCCGAACGAGACGTAGATCAGGACCTCGACGGGCCGGTACGAGTAGGTCGACGTCTCCCAGAAGACCAGCGTCAGCACGACCCGTACGGCCAGGAAGGGCAGCAGGTAGAGAGCCATGCGGCGCAGGCCGGCGCGCCGCGCCGGCCGGGCCAGGTACTGCGCCACGAGGAAGATCGCGCAGAGGGTCACGGCGACCGGATTGGCAAAGCCGGCGAGTCCGAGCAGCAGGGCGGCCACGAGGCGCCGGTCGTAGGTCTCCACGACGAGGGCGGCCATGCCCAGGGCCAGGGCGAACAGGAACGGGTCCTGGCCGTTGGCCAGGTAGACGGCCAGCACGCCGGCGAGCGCCACGGCCGGCACGAGACTCGTCACGTCGTACACGCGGCGCATGTAGGTGTGGAACAGCACCGGCAGCACGGCGGCCGACGCCACGACCAGGACGCCGTAGTTGACGAACTGGGCCAGCCAGTAGAAGACGACGCCGTAGCTCACCATCTGGTAGGCGCCGCCGTACCACTCGTTGTCCCAGAGCAGCGAGCCGCCCTGGCGCAGCTCGGCGATCTTGTAGAGATGGGCGGGCGTGTCCCAGCCGGCCACGCCGGCCAGCCTCATGACCAGCGTCGTGGCGACGATCACGGCCAGCGAACCGAGCACGAGCCACAGCACTCGCAGGCGGCCGGCCGGCTTCGCCGCCGGCTGCGGCGGCTCTACGACGGCCGCTTCACACACATCCGCGCCGCCGTGGGGCAGGATGCTCTCTTGCGGGACGGCCCCCATGGGCTCCTCTCAGGCGTCGTCGACCGAAGGTGTCGCGCGCTCCTTCTTGCGCCGCGCCCGGCGCGCCTTGTCTGCCAGACGCCGCTCGCGTTCGGCCTTCGAGACCTTGCCCGCGCGGCGCGCGGGGCGCGCCTCGTCGGCGTTGGCCCGCGCCGCCTTGTCGCGCAGGCGCGCCAGACAGGTCGCCTTGTTGCGATACTGGCTGCGCTCGGCGCGGCAGACGACCACGATGCCGCTCGGCCGGTGGTGCAGCCGCACGGCGCTGTCGGTGGTGTTCTGGTGCTGGCCGCCCGGACCACCCGCACGGAAGGTGGTGACGTCGCACTCGGCGAGCAGGTCGTCGTCGTCTTCGGGCAGCTCGATCACGGTCGGGCGCCAGTATACCGCGCGGCCGCCCGCGCCGGCCTGCCGGCGCGCGCGACCAGCCCGAGTCGCCCGCGGCAGTCCGCCGGCGCGCGACCGGCCGGCGCGTGACCGGCCGCGCCCGCCCGAGCCTGACGACGAGGGTAAACGGCTGCGCCCCAGCGGGTTTGCTATCCTTGTCGTCCACCCGCGATCAAGGGGCACCGTGGCGCACCACACCGCCAAGGCCAGTTACGAGCAGCTCACCCGCCGCCTCAACAAGTTCCCGGTGGGGGCGCCGCCGTCGGAGCTCTTCTACGACATCCTGGCGATGCTCTTCACCGAACGCGAGGCACGACTGGTCTCGCGGTTGCCGGTGGCTCCGTTCAAGGCCGCCGACGCGGCCCGGGCCTGGGCCACCGACGCGCCCGCCGCGGAGCGCGAGCTCGACCGGCTCGTCGAGCGCTCGCTGCTGATCGACACCTGCTTCGAGGGCGAGCGGCGCTTCTTTCTGCCGCCTCCCATGGCCGGTTTCTTCGAGTTCTCGATGATGCGCACCGACGGGCGCCTCGACAAGCAGACGCTCGCCGAGCTGTTCCACCGCTACATGAACGCCGAAGACGACTTCGTCCGCGAGCTGTACGAGGGCGACACTCAGCTCGGCAGGGCGCTCGTCCACGAGCCGGCACTCGATCCCGACGACGACCTGCACGTGCTCGACTACGACCGCGCCAGCGTCATCATCGGCGAAGCTCACCACCTGGGCGTCGGTCTGTGCTACTGCCGTCACAAGATGGAACACCTGGGCGAGGCCTGCGACGCGCCCCTCGAGCTGTGCCTGTCGTTGAACGACGCCGCCGAGACCCTGATCCGCCAGGGCATCGTGCGAGAGATCGAGCCCGCCGAAGGCCTCGACCTGCTCGCCGAAGCCTATGAGCACAACCTCGTACAGTTCGCCGAGAACGTACGCCGCGGCGTCAACTTCATCTGCAACTGCTGCCGGTGCTGCTGCGAGACGATGATCGCCGCGCGGCGCTTCGCCGTGCTGCGACCCATCCACACGACGCGCTACATGCCGGTGTTGAACGAGCAGGCCTGCAGCGGCTGCGGACGCTGCGCCGAGACGTGCCCCGTCGAAGCCATGCGCCAGGGGCAGCCGGGCGCGGTGCCCGAGGTCGACCGCTCGGTCTGCATCGGCTGCGGCGTCTGCAGCCGGAGCTGCCCGCGGCGCGCGATCCTCGTCACCGTGCGCCCCGAACGCGTCATCACCCCCCTCGACTCGGCGCACCGCACGGTCGTCATGGCGATCGAACGGGGCAAGCTCCAGAACCTGATCTTTCCGGAGCAGGGGCTCCCCAGCCACCGCGCGCTGGCCGCCGTGCTGGGGGTCATCCTGCGCCTGCCGCCGGTCAAGCAGATCATGGCCAGCGAGCAGATCAAGTCGCACTACCTCGAAGCGCTGATCGCCCGCCGCCGGTACTGGTAAGACCGATGCCGGACGAGCGCGGACAGCCCCACGAGCCGATATCGTCGAAGACCATGCTGCGGCGCGGCGCCGTACCGTTCCTCTGCGGTCTGCTGGCGCTCGGCCTGCTGGCCTTCATCGTGCAGAACGGTCAGCGGGCGACCGTGCACTGGCTGGCCTGGAGCTACACCGCGGCGCTCTGGATCGACCTTCTCGCGCCGGCCGTCCTGGCCGTGCTGGTCGCCGGACTGGTCGCCCTGCTCATCTCGCGCCGCCGGAAGCGCAAGAACCGCTGACGCGCGGGCTACGCTTCCGGGGCGGGGAGAGGACCGTGGACCAGGCGACCGCGCAAGGGCGAGCCTCTGGGGAGACCAGCGTAGCCAGGTTCGTCTATGGGACGATCACCCTCATGACCGTCCTGATCATCTACGACGGCTGGCAGCATCTGCGCTTCGTCGATGTCGTCGTCGTGATCGTCGGGCCGGTCCTGGCCATGTTCCTCTCACACGTCTTCGCCGCGGCCCTGGCCGGGCGGGTCGCGCAAGGGACCGGTCTCACGATCGAGGAGCTGCTGCGGATCGTCGCCTGGGAGTCGCGGTTCCTGCTGCTCGCCGTGCCTCCGCTCGCGGCGCTTTCCATCCTCACGTTGCTGGGGGTCGCGCTCGCCGACACGATCCGCTTCATCGCGGTCGCGGGAGCCCTGTCCCTCGGCTACTGGAGCGGCCTGGCCGGACGCCGATCCGGGCTCACCGGCTGGCGCCTCGTCGTGGCCGTGCTCGCGGGTCTCGTGGTCGGCGGCCTCGTGCTCGCCCTTCAGGTCGTTCTGCAGCCCGGCAAGGTCGCGTCGGGCGGAACCCTGTGACTCCCCTCCATCGCGCGGCGCGACGAGCCAACGCTCCCGCCGCCACCTTCAGAAGACCGCGAAGAAGGAGCCCCGCATGGCACACCCTGAAGCACTAGCCAGCTGGCGCGACGGAACGACCAGGTCCGCGATCCTCGACTTCGTGCGATCGGTCACTCGACGGGGCGATTCCTTTGCCCCGCCGGCGGAGCGAGTCGCGACGTTCGACAACGACGGCACGCTGTGGTGCGAGAAGCCCATGTACGTTCAGGCCGACTTCATCATGCGGCGCTGGAAGGAGATGATCCAGGCTCAGCCGGAGCTCGCCAAGACGCAGCCCTTCAAAGCCCTGGCGGCAGGAGACCGCGAGTGGCTCATGGATCTCTACGCGCACGTGCCGGAGCTGATCAAAGGCGTGACCGAAGCCTACGAGGGGATCACCGTCGAGGCCTTCGAGGCAGCCGTCGACGATTTCTTCAAGGCCGCACGCCACCCGACCCTCGGCGTGCCCTATTCCGAGGTCGCCTACCGGCCCATGCGCGAGTTGCTTGCGTTCCTCGCAGCGAACGACTTCACCGTCTACCTCTGCTCCGCGGGCGGCCGCGACTTCGTGCGGCCGGTGTCCGAGCAGATCTACGGCATCCCGCGCGAGCGCGTCATCGGCTCGGCGACCACGCTCGAGTACCGCGACGGCGAGCTGTACCGGACCGCCGGGGTGGAGCAGCCGATCGACGACGGTCCCGGCAAGCCCGTGCACATCTGGACCCGCACGGGACGCAAGCCGCTGCTGGCCGGAGGCAACGCCGACGGCGACGCCCCGATGCTGGAGACCGCGCACTTCGCGCTCCTTGTCCATCACGACGACGCGGAGCGCGAGTTCGCCTACGACGGGGGCGCCGAGAGAGCGCTCGCGGCAGCCAACGCCCGCGGCTGGACGGTGGTCAGCATGAAGGAAGACTTCGACACGGTGTTCTGAGAGGCGGGACTCCGACGTAACGCAGGACCCTGCGGGCCGACCCGGGTGACCGTTATGATCGGTACATGAACGGCTGGGCAGAGACGACGTGGCGGGCTCCGCGGATGGGCGTCAAGGTCATGAGCCTGCTGCCCAAGCGGTACCCTGACCGAGAGTATGAGACGTTGAGCCCGGTCCCAGGCAGGAAAGGCAGACCTTGACCGACAACGTGCGACCGCTCGCCTTCCATGTGATGGCCAAGCCGACGGGGGCCGTCTGCAACCTGGACTGCGAGTACTGCTTCTTTCTGTCCAAGGAGCAACTGTATCCGGGCAGCCGCTTTCGCATGACCGAGGCGCTGCAGGAGACCTACATCCGGCAGCTCCTCGAGGCTCATGCCCAGGTGCCGGAGGTCGTCGTCGCCTGGCAGGGCGGCGAGCCGACGCTGATGGGCCTCGACTTCTTCCGGCGCTCGATCGAGCTCGAGCGCACGTATGCGCAGCCCGGCCAGCGCGTGCTCAACACGCTGCAGACGAACGGCACGCTGCTGGACGATGAGTGGGGTGCGTTTCTCAAGGAGCACGGGTTCCTGGTCGGGCTCTCGGTCGACGGGCCGCGGGCGCTGCACGACGCTTTCCGCGTCGACAAGGGCGGCCGGCCGACGTTCGACCGGGTGATGAAGGGGCTCGACGTTCTCAAGCGCCACGGAGTCGAGTGGAACGCCATGACGACGGTGCATTCGGTCAACGGCGACCACGGACGTGAGGTCTACGTCTTCCTGCGCGACGAACTGGGCGCGACCTTCGTCCAGTTCATCCCGATCATCGAACGCGCCACCTCCGAAACGCTGCCCGTGGCCGATGCCGGCTGGGGAGGCAGTGTGAAGGACCGGCCGCTCTACACGCAGGCCGGCGATCTCGTCACGCACCGCTCGGTCGGACCCGAGCAGTACGGGCGGTTCCTGATCGACGTGTTCGAGGAGTGGGTGCGCCGCGACATCGGCGCCGTGTACGTTCAGGAGTTCGACAGCGCGCTTGCCAACTGGTTCGGCGAGCCCGGGGGGATGTGCGTGCACGCCCGCACGTGCGGGCTCCAGCTCGCCGTCGAGCACAACGGCGACCTGTACTCGTGCGATCACTTCGTCGAGCCCGACTTCCTGCTCGGCAACATCGCGGACACGCCCCTGCCCGAGCTGGTCGCCGCGCCGAGGCAGGTCAAGTTCGGGCAAGACAAGTTCGACACGCTGACGCAGACCTGCCTGGGCTGCGAAGCGCTGGGCGCCTGCCACGGCGGCTGTCCGAAGGACCGCTTCGCGACCTCGCCCGCCGGCGAACCCGGCCACCACTATCTGTGCCCGAGCTACAAGGCGTTCTTCGATCACGTCGCCGGCCCGATGGCGGCGATGTGCGGTCTGCTGCGGGCGAACCGCCCGCCTGCCGACCTTATGGCGACCTACGCCGCGCAGGACGCCGGGCGCGGGCGCAACGACCCCTGCCCCTGCGGCAGCGGGCGCAAATGGAAGCGCTGCCACGGCTCCCCGGTGGGGGCGCAGCCCGGATAGCGGGCAGGCGTGGCCGCAAACGGCCGGAGCCCGATCTCGGGTAGAATCTCTCCCAAGCGCGGCAGTCACAGTCCGCCGGAAAGGGGCCGAGATGAGCGTGACGCTGCTGTCAGAGGCCGAGATCCGCGGCTGCGTCGGGTTCGACCGCGAGGCGCTCGAAGCGGTGGCCCAGGGTTTCTCGCGGCTGGCCGAAGGACGCGCCTTCGCGCCCCCGGTGATCGCCGTCGAGATCCCTTCGGCGCATGGCGAGGTCGACATCAAGACCGCTTACATCGAAGGCCTCGACAGCTTCGCCGTGAAGGTCGCGTCGGGGTTTGCCGGAAACCCCGCCCGGGGGCTGCCGTTCGGCACGGGGATGATGGTCTTGATCAGCGCCGAGACCGGCTTTCTGCTGGCCTTGCTGGTCGACAACGGCTACCTCACCGAGCTGCGTACAGGCCTGGCCGGCGCCCTGGCCGCCGACGCGCTGGCGCGCCGTGAGATCGCCGCCGTCGGGGTCATCGGCACGGGCTCTCAGGCGCGCTACCAGATGCGCGGCCTGCGGATGGTGCGCGACTTCGAGCGTCTCAACGTCTACGGGATCGTCGCCGGGGAGCTGCCGGGCTACGTCGCCGACATGACCGCCGAGCTCGGCGTCGAGGTCGTGGTCGCCGACAGCGCCGAGGCCGTGGTGCGCGAGAGCGACGTCGTGGTCTGCACGACGGCGGCCCGCGCACCGTACCTGCGGGCCGAGTGGCTGCACACCGGGCTGCACATCACCTGCATGGGTTCGGACATGCCGGGAAAACAGGAGCTCGTGGCCGGCTGCCTTGCGGCCGCCGACCGCGTCGTCTGCGACCGGCTGGCCCAGTGCGTGCTGATCGGGGAGATCCACCACGCCGTCGAGGCGGACCTGATCGACACGAGCCGCGTCGACGAGCTCGGCGAGATCACCGCGGGGCTCAAGCCCGGCCGCCAGGGCGACGACGAGATCACCATCTGCGACCTGACGGGCGTCGGCGTGCAGGACACGGCGATCGCGCGGCTGGCCTACCGGCGGGCGGTCGCCGCCGGGCTCGGCACACAGTTCGGCGACTGAAAGGGACGGGCGACACCCGCGGCGAAAGCGACCGCCGCGAGCCCGGACCGAGCCGGGAGCTGAAAGCAACCAGAGCACGAAGGAGAGACCATATGGCAGCCAGCCAGCCGTTCGTCGAGTTCAAGCTCGAACGACTGTTGTCGACCTTCGAGAACGAGGTCGAGATCAACCTGTCCGAGAGCGGCGTACACCCCCTGACCATGCGCGAGCTGCTCGAGATGAAGGGTGGCGACGTCGAGGCGGACCTGGCGGAGATCGCCGCCACCGAGTTGAACTACCCGCAGGCCAACGGCTCCCTCGAGCTGCGCCAGGCGATCGCCGGCTGGTATCCGGGCGCCACGGCCGCCAACGTACTGGTCACGGTCGGCGCCATCCAGGCGAACTTCACCAGCCTGGTGACGGCGACGGAGCCCAACGACGCGGTCGTCATCATGCAGCCCAACTACCAGCAGTTCTGGGGCCTCGCCCAGAATCTGGGCCGGCGCCTGGGCACCTTCGCGCTCAGGCAGCATCGCGGCTGGGCCCTCGACCTCGACGAGCTGCAGGATGCCGTGGCTCCCGACACCAGGTTCGTGGCCATCGTCAATCCGAACAACCCGACCGGTCGGGTGCTGCGCCCCGAGGAGCGCGCGGCGATCGTCTCGGCGGCCGAGCGTACGGGCGCCTGGCTGCTCGCCGACGAGGTCTACGCGGGCGCCGAGCGCGTGAGCGACGAGATCACCGCGACCTTCTACGGCGACTACGACAAGGTCCTGGCCGTCGGCAGCACCTCGAAAGCCTACGGTCTGCCCGGATTGCGGATCGGCTGGGTCGTCGGTCCCGCCGACGTGGTCGCCCGCATGTGGGCCTGGCAGGATTACATCACGATCTGCACGACCACCCTGGGCAACAAGCTGGCCGCGGTGGCACTCTCGCCGGCGGTGCGGCCGCAGATCATCGCTCGCACGCGCGGCTACGTGCGCCGTGGCTTCGAGACGGTCGCGCAGTGGGCGGCGACCCGCGACGACATCGAGGTGCTGCCGCCCGAGGCGGCCGCGATCTGCTTCGTGCGGTACGCCAAGAAGGTCAATTCGACCGAGTTCGTCATGCGCCTGGTGCGCGAGAAGAGCGCCTTCGTGGCCCCCGGCGACCTGTTCGGGCTCGACTCCCACCTGAGGATCAGTTTCGGCCTGCCCGACGCCTCTGTGGCCGAGGGGCTCGCGCGGATCGGCGCCCTCTTAGACGAGGTCGAATGAGGCCGGTCGCGGCCCGCGGTCGACGGCGACGGCGCGCGCGGCGGCGATGTCGATGACGACGGCCAGCACGCAGAGCGTCGCCCGCCGCGGCGTGATCGAACTTGCCTTCGGCGAGCCCGACCCGGCGCTGTTTCCGGCGCCGCAGCTCGCCGACGCCTGTCGCGAGGCGCTCGCCGACGGCGGCGCCGAGGCACTGCCCTACGGGGCCAACGCCGGCCCGGCGGCCCTGCGCGAACGTCTCGCCGCGCGCCTCGGCGCGCTCGAGCACCACGCGACCGGCGCCGAGGAGACCCTGGTGAGTGGCGGCGTTTCGCAGGCTCTCGACCAGCTTCTCACGCTGTTTTGCCGGCCGGGCGACACGGTCCTGGTCGAACGCCCGACCTACAGTCTCGCGCTCGGCATCCTGCGCGACCATCCCGTGGTCGTCGAGGCGTTGCCGTTCGACGGCGAGGGCTTGGACGTCGAGGCGCTCGAGCGGCGCCTCGACGAGGCGCGCGCCGCCGGCCACCCCCTGCGCCTTCTGTACACCATCCCCACCTTCCACAACCCGACGGGGATCTCGCTGGCCGCCGCGCGCCGGCGGCGCCTGGTCTCGGTGGCCGCCGCCCACGACCTTCTCATCGTCGAGGACGACGTCTACCGGGAGCTCTGGTACGACGGGCCGGCGCCGCCCTCGCTGTGGAGCCTCGCGCCACGGGGCACGGTGTTACGTCTGGGTTCGTTTGCCAAGACGCTCGCGCCCGGCCTGCGAGTCGGCTGGCTGAACGCCGCGCCTGAGCAGATCGAGCGCGTCGCGGCGAGCGGCCTGAACGACAGCGGCGGCTGCCCCAGCCAGTTCGCGGCGGTCGCGGTCGAGCGCTTCCTGCGCGCCGGGTCGAGCGAGCCGCACGTGGCCCAGTTGCGGGCCGCCTACGCGGCGCGGCGCGGCGCCCTCGCCGCCGCTCTCGCGACCCACCTTCCAGAAGGTTGCGGGTACTCGGTACCGGGCGGAGGCTTCTTTATCTGGGTCACGCTGCCCGACGGCCTGCGGGCGAGCGCGCTACTGCCCGCGGCCACCGCTGCCGGCGTGTCGTTCGTGCCCGCCGCCCGCAGCCACCTCGACGGCTACGACGGCGGCCTGCGACTGGCCTTCACCCTGTACCCGCCGGACCAGCTCGCCGAAGCCGCCCGCCGCCTGGGGGCGACGATCGCCGCGGCGCTACGAAGCTGAGGGAGCGGTCAGCCGGCCGACGAACTCGACGAGCGCGACAAAGACCAGCAGCGCCACGACGATCCACAGGACCCCCGCGACACCCGGCGTGCCCCAGAAGACCAGCACCGCCGCGGCCACGACGAGGCCGGCGATCTGCAGCGCGTGGCGGTGACGGGCGACCCACGAACCGAAGGGACCGAGGTCGAGGCCCCTCGCTTCGGCGGCCGAGCCCGCCGTGTCGATGCCGCCGGACAGCATCGACCGCAGGCTCACCGCCCAGCGAGCCGGCCCCATGACCAGCGCGCCCAGCCAGATCACAAAGCCCACGACCAGGACCGTCTTGGCGGGGCCCAGCATGCCGCGCATCAGGGTGTCGAAGATCGAGGCGGCGGTGTCGCGCGGCAACTGGGGACTGCTCACGGCGTTCAGGTACAGGCCGCGACCGAGGTGGTAGGCGACGAGCGTGACGACCATCGCCAGGGCGAGGGTGAAGCCGAGCTGCAGGATCGTGCGGCGGCGACGCAGGGAGACGGCGATGGCGCCCGCCCAGGCGGCGATCAGCAGTAGCGGCAGGGCGACCGACAGGCTGTGCAGGACCTTCACGGTCTTCTGCGCCTTGGCGAGCGTCGCCGACCTGAAGATCACGAACGTCGCGCTGCCCGGCGGCAGCGACACCGAATCGAGCGCGTGGATGCCCTTGCTGTCGAGCGTCGCCTTGATCTGGTCGGCGAGGGGCGAGAGGTCCAAGCTCACCTCGCCGTTGCTCGACTTCACGGCGCCGCCCGGGCTGCCGAGGAGCACGTTCCTGACCTGGTTGTGGGCCGTCCGATTGGCCTTCTCCCAGACGGTCGCGAAGGCCTTCGACGACACGGCCGCGTGGGTCGCCTGGTAGGCGTAGCCCTTCAGAGTGTTGGAGAGCGGTCCGGCGAAGACCTGCGCCCACGAGGGCAGCACGCCGGAGAGCTGCCCCGTCACGTCGACCTTGGCCCAGAGCTGATCGGTGAGGTTGCGGGCGACGGCGGTCTGCACGCCCGGGTTCGAGGCGAGCGGCGCGACCGTACTGACGTAGTTGTTGGTGTTCAGCAGGTCACGGTTCATCCAGGTGACCTCGAGGACCAGCGGCGCGAGCAGCGTGGCCACCACGATGAGCACCACGGCGACGATGCGCCGCCAGCGCGGCCCTCGGGCCGGCCCGGCGCCCGTGGCGGCGACGGCGCCGTTTGCCGGCGGCGCCGGCGCGGTCACAGCCGGCGCCTGCGAGCCTGAGCCCGGCGACTCCGAGGCAGGGCCCGGTGCCGGCGCCGCAGGCAGCGAGACCGTGTCCGCGGTCGCGGCGGGCATCTCGACCGTCGCGTCAGGCGTGGTCTCGGGCGTCGCGGCGGACATCGCGGCGGTCGCGGCAGATGCGGTCTCAGCGGTCGCGGCGGGCGTGCTCTCAGCGGTCGCGTCGCGCACGGTCTCAGCGGTCGCGTCGGGCGCGGTCCTGGGGGTGGGTGTGTGCGAGGCGGCCCGCCGTTTGCGAGGCGCCGACGGCTTGCCTGCGCCGGCAGTGGGCTTGCGATCGTCGGGCTCGTCAGTGCCGGACGACCCAGCCGTGCCCTTGCCGGACGGGGTCTCATCGTCGGGCATCGTCTACCTCCGTGGCGTGACGGTATGCGCCGCGCGATCCTACGGACGCGGCGCCGGAGCGTGATGCAGGAACAAACCTACCCAGAGAGGGCTGTGCGAACACTCAGGGTGCTGCATCTTGCTCGTCACCGGTCGTCGACTCCGGTGCAGGCTGCTGCAGACCGTAGAGGCTCACGAGGCGGGCCACCGCGGTGACCAGGAAGACCTGCCCGAGAATGGCCTCGAACACGCACACGGCCCGCGGCAAGGCGGAGGCCGGCGTGAAGTCGCCGTACCCCACGGTGGTCATGGTGATGTAGCTGAAGTACAGGTAGATGGAGGGTTCCGTGACCGGCGCGGCGCTCGTGGCCTGGGCGAAGAAGGGCGGATGCACGCCGTTCAGACCAAGGTCCGCGAACGTGAAGAAGAGGCCGATCATGAGGTAGACACAGATGGCGGCCACGAGGAGCGGCAGCGTGACCTTGCGGCTCTCGACGATGCGCCGGAAGATCGCCAGCGGCGAGATGATCAGGAGAGCGGAGAGCATGAGATAGATCCAGCCGTCGTGGCGCGTCTGGCCGGTGAGATACACGGTGACCGAGGTGACGACCACGATGCCGGCCGCCACCCAGGCGACGCGCATGGTGCGCCGCCGCGCCTCGGACGTGCGCAGGGCGAGCAGCAGGATGGCCGCGGTCAGGGGCGCGTAGACCAGGGTCACGAGCGCGCCCGCGCCGGCCAGGGCGATCACGAAGATGTCGACCAGCAGCAGGCAGACGAGAAGGTAGTAGCGCTGCGTCCTGCGCTCGATCAGACGGCGACGCGTGAACGTGTGGCCGTCTCCACCTCGCCGGCCGCGCGACCCGCTCGACACGCGGGGCTGCTCATCGGCCGAGTCGTGTCCCGCTTCATCGCGCGCATCGGCGCCCGGCTCGGCGCCCGGCCCGGCGCTCGGATCGGCGCCCGGCCCGGCGCTCGGCTCGTCGCCAGGCCCGTGACGCGGATCGTCGGACTGGTCCACCGGCATCGAAAGCCCTCCCGCTCGCTCGCAGCTCGCCCTCGCGGGCCAGTCTAACGCACGTGCCGGGCGGCGTTTCCACCGTGGGGCGTTCGCCGCCCGCGAGCCGTGGACGGCGGGCGTCGTTGCGTCCGTGATACCGTGACCACGCTGGCACCCCGGCCGGCGGCGCGGACGCCGCCGCAACAGTCGTCATCGAACATCGAAAGAGGTCTTCCATGTGTATCCTCGGCTGCTTCGGCCTGTTCGCGCCGCGCGTCGTGACGCTCTTTCTCTGGATCTTCACCGACTACGTCAGCCGCGCCTTCAGCAGCTTCGTCTGGCCCTTGCTCGGGATCATCTTCCTGCCCTTCACCACCATGTTCTACGTGCTGGTGTACTCGGTCGCCAACCATGGACCGACGGGGCTCGGCTGGGTGCTCGTGTTCATCGGCCTGCTGCTCGACCTGGGCTCGTACTCGTCGAGCTACCGCGGGCGACGTCGCGTGCCCGGCTTTCGCGGGTAGGGGTCCGTCTACGGCGTCGTGCCTGAGGCCGTCACCGCGGCAGAAGCGGCCTGAGCGGCGAGAGCGGCCAGCGCGTGCTGCTGGTCGCGCGTCGCCCGCTGCAGCTCGCGGTAGATCCGGTAGAGCTCATCGTAGACGGCGGTCGCGGCCGGCGCGGGCGACACGGTCCGCCGCGGGCCGCTCCAGTCGCTTGCGAGGTCGGCCCGGCCGGCGGCCATGGCGGCGAGCAGCGCGCTGCCGACGGCGGCCACCGCGGGCGCTTCGAGCACGTCCTGGGCAAGCCCGGTCACGTCGCTCACGATCTGCGGCCACAGCTCCCCTTTGAGCTCGGCATCCGAGGTCACGAAGCGCGCCGGCCGGCTGCCGGCCTCGCGCATGACGTCGAGATTGTGACGCACGGCCAGGGCGATGCCTTCGAGCGCCGCCCGGAACACATGGGCGCGCCCGTGAGCGACCGACAGACCGGCGATCACACCGCGCGCATGGGGATCGAACAGGGGCGTGCGCTCGCCGGCGAAGTACGGCAGCATCACCAGGCCGCCGGCGCCGGGCGGCAGTGGGCGCGCCTCGGCGCTGAGCGTCGCGAAGTCGACCCCACCGGTGAGCGCGCGCACCCAGGCCGTCAGTGCTCCGGCCGTGGCCGTGCCGGCCGTAAGATCGCGCGACCCGGGCCGAAAGCTCGTCGGGCTCCAGAGGCGGGGGTCGGGCGCGGCGGTGGTCATGGCCTCGGCCAGGAACATGGTCGTGCCGTAGGAGAGCACCAGGTCGCCGGGCCGCCTGACCGCGGCGCCGTAGAGCTCGGCGAAGGAGTCGGTCGTACCGGCGGCGACGGGGATGCCCTGGGGCAGCCCGGTCGCCGCCGCGGCCGGCGCCGACACCACGCCGACCGCCTCCTGGGGCCAGCGCAGCGGCGGCAGCGGCGGCAGCGGCAGCCCGCGCGCCGCCACGGCCGCCCATTCGTCGATCCAGGCGTTGGCGCGCACGTCGTACAGCGGCGCCCACTGGCTGGCCGAGGAGTGGTCGAGCGCATAGACGCCGGTCAGCCGGAAGGTCAGATACGAGCTCGCCGTGAACAGCCTGCGCGCGGTACGCAACACGTCGGGCTCCCAGCGGGCCACCCAGGCGAGCTTGGGGCCGACCGCCTGGGTGGTGAGCGGCGAGCCGCAGCGGGCCAGCACGGCGGCGCGGCCGAGCACCTCGTCTAACTCGTCGATCTCGGCCGTGGCGCGGCTGTCGATACCATAGAGGATGGCCGGTCGCAGCGGCTTGCCGCCGGTGTCGGTGAGCACGAGGCACGGGCCGAGGGCCGCGGCGGCGACCGCCACGACGCGACCACCGCCGCGAGGCGGCAGCAGCCTCCGGCAGAGCTCGACGACATCGCTCCACCAGACACCCTCAGGGTCGTGTTCGGCCCAGCCGGGCTGGGGGTGCGCGATCTCGTGGGCCGTCTCCTCGAGAGCCGCCAGGCGGCCGTCGAGCGAGACGAGGGCCGCCTTGGTCGTGGTCGAGCCGACATCGATGCCCAGGACGAGCTCAGTGCTCATGGTGACCGCTCAAGGCTGCGCATCGCGACGGCGTCGGCCGTCCGGCCGGTTCTCCGCGGCGCCGCCGCCCTCACCGTAGCGCCGCCGATAGAGCACGTAGGCCACGCCGCCGGCCGGGATCGGCATCCAGAACGCGACGAGGCGGTAGGCGAGCGTCGCCAGGATCGCCTGGGACGCCCCGACCCCGGCGGCCAGGCCGAGCGTCGCGGCGAGACCGGCTTCGACGAAGCCCAGGCCCCCGGGAGTGATCGGCACCATGCCGAGCAGGGCCGCGACCACGTACGCCAGCAGCACCAGCGAGGCGCGCGGCCGCGCGCCGGCCGCCGCGAGCGCCGCGAGCAGCGCGCCATAGTCGAGCAGCCAGTTGCCGGCGGCGAACGGCAGCGCCTCCCACCACCGCCGGCCGAGCATGCTCTTGATGAGATCGCGCTCGCCGATGAGCCGGTCCGGCAGGTCCGTCACAGGCGCGCGGCGGCGCCACAAGCGATTGCGGGCCCGCTGCGCGAGAGTGGCGGCGGCCCGCAGCGGGCGATCGGTGAACAGCGCGACCGCGCCGGCGGCGAGGATCAGGCCGAACACGAGCATCCCGTAGGCGAGGGCGCGCAGCACGCCGGTCGCGACGGTCGCTCCGCCGAACAGGATGGCCGGCAGCGAGAGGACGGGGAGCGAGATCAGCACGGCGGTGGAGATCAGCGAGGTGGCGGTGAGGCCCGACACGACCCGTTCGGCCGGTGCTCCGGTGGCGGTGAACATCTGGTAGCTCGCCGTGCCGCCGGACGCAGCGCCACCGGGGATCAGGCGGCTCACCGCGTTGCTGGTGAGCTGGGCCGTGCCGATCAGGAACCAGCTCGGCTCGTTCAGCGTCAGGCGCATCAGACCCCAGGCGCACGAGAAGCTGGCCACCTCGAACAGGCCCATGACGACGAACCAGAACCAGGAGATGCCGCGCAGCCGCGGCACCTGCGAGTACAGGCTGACGAGCTGCGGCCAGACGAAGTAGAGACCGACGAGAGCGATGGCGAAGATGATGATCCGCCGCAACGGCAACCATTTGAGCAGGGCGCGCAGCAGGTCGGCGGTGTCCCGCACACCGGGGTGAGCGGCGGGCTGCGGCGCAGGCGCGCCGGACGTCTGCCGGTCGCGGGCCGGCGACGGAGACTCCTCGCCGGGCGGGCGGCGCTGCGCCGGGCGCGACGGGTCCCGCGGCCGCGCGGTCGCGGGTCGCCGCCTGGGTTCGCCGGGTGCCGAGTCTTTGCCGGGCATATCGGAGGTCATGCTATCGCTTCCCCACATCCGCGCGGAAACACTACCTGCGATATCCGCGCCGGCTCGAGCCGCGACCGGGCCGGCTCGAGCCGCGACCGGGCCCGTAACGCGCCGCGCCCGCGCCGGCGCGAGCCGCGACCGGACCGGCAACGTGCCGCGCCCTCGCCGCTGAGGCCCCCGCGCGATAAGCTGACGAGGTGCCCGCGTTTCCGAAGATCGAGCTGCACGTCCACCTCGAGGGGACGGTGCGCCCGGCGACCCTGCTGGATATCGCCCGCCGTAACGGCTACGCCCTGCCGGCCGATAGCGTCGAGGGCCTCGCCGAGCTCTGCCGGTTTCGCGACTTCCCCCACTTCCTCGACGTCTGGCTGGCCACGACCCCGGCTCTGCAGACGGCCGCCGACTTCCGTCAGGTCGTGGTCGACTACGCGGCCGAGGCGGCCGGTCTCGGCGCCGTCTACCTCGAGGCCATCTTCTCGCCGGCCGAGCCGGCCATGCGAGGCGTCGCCTGGGAGCAGGTCTTCGAAGGCTACTGCGACGGCGCCGAGGAGGCCCGCGAACGCTTCGGCATCGAGATCTTCTTCACGCCCGACGTCACGCGCGCTTACAGCCCGCGACTCGCCAAGAAGACGATCCGCTGGTGCGCCCGCTACCGCGAGCGCGGCATACTGGCCGTCGGGCTCGGCGGTCTCGAGACCGCCCCCGAGCCCTTCGCCCCCGCCTTCGACCTCGCACGCTCGCTGGGCCTGGGCTCCGTGCCTCACGCCGGCGAGGGCGCCGGACCGGCGTCGATCCGGGGCGCCCTCGACGCCCTGCACGCCGACCGCATCCGCCACGGCATCCGCGCCGTCGAAGACCCGGCGCTCGTCGCCGAGCTCGCCGCTCGCGGCATCGTGCTCGACGTCACGCCGGTCTCCAATCTGCGCACGCGCGTGGTGACGGCGCTCGACGACCACCCGCTCCGTATCCTGGCCGCCGCCGGCGTCCGCTGCTCGATCTCGACCGACGACCCGGCGCTCATGGCGACCGACCTCACCCTCGACTACGCGATGGCGGCCTACCTGGGCGTCACGCCGCGCCAGGCGTTCGAGAGCGGCCTGGCCGGCGCGCTGTGCGACGAGGAGACCCGCGCCCGTCTGCGGCGCATCGGCGAGGAGTTCGACTGGACGAGCGTCGGCGCGCCGCCGTCGGAGCTCATCGCGTCGCTGCGCTGAGCCCCGACGCGCACGGCGCGCCGGCCGCCTGCCGCGCTCTCCTCAGGCGGCCTCACCCTCGCCCGCCTCGCTCACCACGGCGAGCGGCGCTTCGGCTGTGAACGGCGGGGCGACGGTCTCCTCGTGAGCGACCGAGCCGCGACCGACGAACACGGCCGACAGCACCGCGCCGCAGAGCAGTGCGGCGGCCGACACTCCGAGCGCCACGTGCATGCCGTAGACGAACGAGTCGTCGATCGTGCGGTGGATCAGGGCCGGGTCGATGGTCGCCGGAGCGCTGCCGGCCGCCGTGCCGCCGCCGTGACTGGCCAGCGCCACGATCTGGTGCTTCACGGCCTGGGGCAGGCGGAAGGCCGCGAGCGAGCCCGACAGGTCGGTCGCGAACCAGTGCGTGACGATCGCACCCAGCAGGGCGATGCCGAACACGCCGCCGACCTCGCGGGTGGCGTTGGTCGTGCCCGAGGCCATACCGGCGCGGGCCCGCGGCACCGTCGAAGTCACCGCGGCGGTCATGGGCGCCATCACGCTGCCCATGCCGACGCCGAGCAGCAGCATGTTCCACCACAGGGCGCTGTAGGGCGTGGTCGGTGTGGTGCGCTCCAGCAGCAGCATGCCGACGGCCGCCATCGTCATGCCGAACGTCATGGGCCAGCGCGAGCCGATCCGTCCGGCGACCTGCCCGGCCAGCGGCGCCGTGACGATGATCGCGCCGGTGAGCGGCAGCACGCGCAGGCCCATCTGCAGGGCGGAGTAGCCCTGGATGTTCTGCCAGTAGAGCGTGAGAAAGAAGAAGATGCCGAACATGCCGAAGGAGATCAGCCCGGCCACGGTCGAACCGGCGGCAAAGGTGGGATTGCGAAAGAAGCGCAGCGGCAGCATGGGGCTCTCGGTGTGGGCCTCGACCCACAGGAAGGCGGCCTGGGTGGCGATGCCGACCGCGAACAGGGTGAGGATCAGCGGCGAGGTCCAACCGTAGTTGTTGGCCTCGATCAGGGCGTAGACGAGTGAGCCCAGCGAGACGATGGCGAGGAGCTGACCGCGCAGGTCCAGCGTGCGGCCTTCGGGGTTCGAAGACTCGCGCACCGTACGCAGGGCGACGGTCAGGGCCAGGACGCCGATCGGCACATTGACGAAGAACACGCTCTGCCAGCCCAGCGTGTCGACCAGCAGGCCGCCGATGACGGGACCCGCGGCCAGCGCCAGGCCGGAGACGCCGGCCCACAGGCCGATCGCCTGAGCACGCTCCCTGGGATCGGGGAAGGTCATGATCAGGATCGAGAGCGTGCCCGGCAGCAGCGCCGCCGCGCCGACGCCCTGAACGGCGCGACCGGCGACCAGCCAGTGCAGAGAAGGGGCGAGGCCGCAGAGCAGCGAGCCGCTCGTGAAGATCACGAGGCCGATCAGGAACAGGCGCTTGCGGCCGTAGAGGTCTCCGAGCATGCCCCCGGTGAGCATGAGGCTGGCGAAGAACAGCGTGTAGGCCGAGATGATCCACTGCAGACCGGACACACCGGTACCGAAGTCGCGCTGGATGGTCGGCAGCGCCACGTTTACGACCGTGTTGTCGAGCATGGCCATGAACAGCGCGAAGCACATGGTGAACAGGGTCATCAGCTTGACCCGGCGGTCGACGGCGAACACAAAGACCTCCGCTGGTCTGCTTGTTTTCTGGCTTACGGTCGGGTGCGGAAGGACCAGTCCTCGGTCCGATCAGACCGGTCCGCCCGATCGGGCCGGCTCGATCAGGCAGGCCCGATCAGGCCGGTTCGCTTCCGCTTGAAGGTAGAGTGACTTTTCCCACTCAAAACGGTTCTAACCCCGGACCCGCATCCGTCGCCGGCGAGCGGAACGCCGCCAACGCTGGACGCACCCCCCTGTGAGCCTGTTGGCTAGAGGCTGGCAATTCGCGCAGGCTGCGAACAGGTTAAGGGCAGGCACAAAAGAGGGTAGCCAGAGCCGTGTCTGGCGCACAGGGGGTTCAGCGTGGGGTCGAGTGCGGTCGAGGCCATCATAGGAGCCGGGTGGCCGTTTCTCGTTTTCGCCGTGCTCGCCATCGCCCTCGCCGCGGCCATCGTCGCCGTCGCTGCGCCGCTCGGCCAGCGCCACCGTGACCTCACCACCGACACCCGCTACGAGTCCGGTCTGCCCGCGGCCGGCTCGCTGCCGCGGCGCTTCTCGATCGAGTTCTACGAGATCGCCGTGTTCTTCGTCGTGTTCGACCTCGAGGCCGTGTTCATCTTCGCCTGGGCGGTCGCCCTGCGCCCCGCCGGCTGGCACGGCTACCTGGAGGCGCTGACCTTCATCGTGCTGCTGCTGGCCGGCCTCGTCTACCTGTGGCGACTGGGCGCCCTCGACTGGGGTACGAGCTCCCGACTGCGGCGCAGGCGGCGCCCCGAACCCTGATGACCCGCTTGCTCCACTCCGGCCGCCTCATCGCCCTGCTGCTCGTCGCCGCGGTCGCGGCGGCGATCATCCTCCCCGCCGCCGTCCGGGCGGCGAGCTCGAGCCCCACCGTCGCGCCCGCCGCGACGGCGGCCGCAGACACGGCGGCGTCGCCGTCACCTGCTCCGTCGAGCAGCGCGACCTCGGCGAGCACGCCGACCACGCCGGTCACTGCCCCGGCTTCCGGCCCCGCGGCGGTCGTGGGCGGCGGCCCGGGCGCCGCGCTCTACGCCGCAAACTGCTCGGGCTGCCACGGCGACCACGGCCAGGGCCTGATCGGCCCCAGCCAGCAGGCCGATGCGTTCCCGAGCCTCGTCGCCGGCATGGTGACTCGCGGCGGCATCCAGATGCCGGCGTTCCCGCAGCTCACGCGAGCCCAGGTCGCGGCCGTCTCGATCTTCGTGGCCACTCGCATCGCGGCGCCGGAGGCGCGCACCGCCACCGTGGCCGACGGCGGCGTGCTGTATCGGCTCTACTGCTCGGGCTGTCACGGCTCGACCGGTCGTGGCGGCGCGGTGACGCAGGGACGCAACCCGCCCTCACTCGCCGAGTACCCGGCCGCCGAGGCGCTCGCCGCCATGATCATCGGGCGCAGCAACATGCCGGTCTTCGCCGGCGGCGTCCTCGACGTGCGCCAGCAGGCCGCGGTCGCCCTCTACGTCCAGGTGCTCCAGAAGCCGCCGTCGCCCGGCGGCTGGGGGCTCGGCTTCCTGGGACCGGTCACCGAGGGTCTGGCCGCCTTCTTCGGCCTCTGCCTCGTGCTCGTGGCGGCGGTGTGGCTGGCCTGGGGCAAGGGCGAGGCAGGGGCGGCGGCCGGCGCCGGGTCCGCCACCGACGCCGCGGCGACCGCCCACGCAGATGCCGCGCCGGGGGCCGGTTGGCCGGCCGCGCTCGGCCTTCTCGTCGCGATCGCGGGCTCGTGCGGCTTCGTCGTCTCCTTCATCGAAGGCAACGACACGCAACGGCTCGGCGGGACGCTGGCGCTGGCCTTCCTGGGCCTCGGCGTCGCCCTCGGCTACTGGGGCCGCGACCTGACCGGCGACGAGGTCGAGGTCGACCGCTATCCGCTGCCCCCTGTGCCGGCCGTCGCGACGGCGAGCGCGGCCGGCTCGTCCCTGCTCAACGCCGCACCCGCCGGATCGCGGCGCCGGCCGCACCCCCGGACCGCCGGCGCCGGCCGAGACGAGCGCCGCGACCGCCGGCGGCGGGCGTGGCGGCCTTACGAGCGACTCGATATCGGCCGAGGTGCCGGCGCGGCTCGGCGACGAGCTTGCCCGCAGCGCCACCGTGTTCACGCGCCGCAAGTTCCTGACCACGCTGCTGGTGGGCGCCGCCGCCGTGCTGGGGCTCAGCCAGCTCGCGCTGGCGGCCACGCTGGGACCCAAGTCGCGCGGCCTGCGCTCGACCGCCTGGCGACCGGGGGTCCGGCTGGTGACCTTCGACGGGCGCCCGATCTCGAGCGACGCGCTCTCCGGCGGCGGCATGCTCGTGGCCTTCCCCGAAGGCCACACCGAAGCCGCCGACTCGCAGGTCGCCCTGCTGCACCTGCCCGGCATCGCCGCCCTGCCCGGGCGCGAGAGCTGGAGCCCAGAGAGCTTCTTCGCCTACTCGAGGGTCTGCACGCACGCCGGCTGCGCCGTGTCGCAGTACGAAGACGAGACCATGGCGCTCCTGTGTCCGTGCCATCAGTCGACCTTCGACCTGCGCGACGGCTGCCGGCCGATAGCCGGACCGGCGGCCCGCCCCCTGCCCCAGCTCCCGCTCGCGATCGACGCCGGCGGCTTCCTCGTCGCCCAGCGCGATTTCGACCAGCCCATCGGCCCCGGATTCTGGAACCTCTATGCCTGACGACCGGCTCCAGAGATCGCTGCGCAACTCGTTCCGGCTGCCGCGGGACAGGTACCGCCGCGTCGCTCGCTGGCTCGACAACACCACGGGCGGCGGCAGCATCTTGCGCCGCGAGCTGCGCCACGTCTTTCCCGACGACTGGTCGTTCTTCCTGGGCGAGATCGCCCTCTACTGCTTCGTCATCCTGGTGATCACCGGCGTCTACATGTGCCTGTTCTTCAAGGCCTCGGCTGCGCCTACCATCTATCTTGGGAGCTACCGGCCGCTGCACGGGGTCGGCATGTCCGAAGCCTACTCCTCGGTCCTGCACCTGAGCTTCGACGTGCGCGCCGGCCTCGTCATCCGCCAGGTGCACCACTGGGCCGCCCTGGTGTTCGCCGCGGCGCTCGTCCTGCACCTGTTCCGCATGTTCTTCACCGGCGCCTACCGCCGGCCGCGGCGCCTCAACTGGGTGATCGGGCTCACCATGCTCAGCCTGGTCTTCGTGAACGGCGTGTTCGGCTATTCGCTGCCCGACGACCTTCTGTCGGGCACCGGCCTGCGCATCGCCTACTCGATCACGCAGTCGATGCCGCTGATCGGCCCGAACCTGGCCTCGCTGCTGTTCGGCGGCGACTTTCCCACGACGGGCCTCATCCCTCGCATCTATGCCCTGCACATCCTGCTGGTGCCCGCGGCCATCGCCGGCCTGCTCGGCGCTCACATGGGCCTGCTGTGGATCCAGCGCCACACGCAGTATCGCGGCCGCGCCCGCAGCGACCGCGTCATCGTCGGCACGCCGATGGTGCCGGCCTACGCCCTGCGCACGACCGGCTTCTTCCTGCTCCTGGCCGGCGTCCTCACCGCCATGGGCGGTTTCTTTCAGATCAACCCGGTCTGGCTCTACGGTCCCTACAAGCCCTGGGACTCCACCAGCTTCGCGCAGCCCGACTGGTACACCGGCTGGCTCGAAGGCGCCGTGCGCATGACGCCCGCCTGGGACATCCACATCGGCGGCTTTCTGCTGCCCGGCCTGTTCTGGCCGGCGGCGGTGCTGCCCGGCATCGTCATGGGGGTGCTGCTCGCGTGGCCGTGGCTCGACGCGGCCGTGATGCGCGACGACGGCTTCTACAACGTCCTGCAGACGCCGCGCGACCGGCCCGGCCGCACGGCCATCGGCTTCGGCCTCCTGACGTTCTTCTTTCTGCTTCTGCTGGCCGGCGGCGACGACGTGTTCGCCTCGGTCTTCCACTGGAACCTGCCGACGCTGCTGCACGTGATGCAGGGCCTCACCCTTGGTCTGCCGTTCGTGGTGGGCGGACTCGCCTACGCCGTCTTCCGGCGCCGTCACCGCACCGTCGCCGACGAGGCGCTGTCGTGAGCTGGGTCGCCGACAGCCGCTTGCCGGCCCTGCGCCAGGGCCGCGATTCGGTCTGGCAGGCTGCCCGGCGCGGCGTCACCTTCGCGCAGGCGGCCAAGCCGCGGATCGTCGCGCTGTTCGCCCTCACGGTGCTCTCGGCAAGCCTGCTCGCCGGCCCGGTCGGAGCCGCGCTGACCGTGGCCATCGTCGCCTCGGCGTCACTCACCGTCGGCGGGGCCGCGGTGCTCAACAACTACCTCGAACGCGAGCTCGACGCGCGCATGACGCGCACCCGCCGGCGGCCGACGGCCGCCGGCGCGCTGTCGCCGCGCGCGGCGCTTGCCTTCGGTCTCTTCGCGACGGCCACCGGAGTGGTCGCGACGGCGGCCTGCGGGGGCCTGCTCGCCGCCGTATGTGCCGCCGCCGGCGCGCTCTACTACGTGGTCGTCTACACGATGCTGATCAAGCCGCGCACGGCGCTCAGCGCCCTGCCCGGCGGCCTTGCCGGCGTCTTTCCCGCCCTGATCGGCTGGACGGCGAGCGGCGGCGGCTTCGACGGACGCATCGTCTACCTCTGCGCCCTGATCGCCGTCTGGTCGACGCCCCACTTCTGGGCGCTGTCCTACGCCCTGCAGGACGACTACCTGGCCTCGGGCGTACCCACGCCGCCCACCGTCCTGGGCGAAGGGGTGGCGGCGACCATGATCCTCGTCGCCGCGGGCGCCGTGGCGGCGCTGAGCGTCCTCGCGGTCTTCGCGGGGCTGTACGGAGCCGGCTACCTGATCGTCGCGCTGCCGGCCGGCGGCGCCTTCGTGACGATCGCCGTCGCCCTCGCCCGGCGGCGCCGGCGCGCCACGGCCTGGCTTCTCTACAAGGTCTCAGGTCCGTACCTCGCGGCGCTCGTCGCGGCGATGGTGATCGACAAGCTCGCCGGACGATGAGGAGGGTGTGAAGGGTGTCAGATTCACACGATAGCGGCAGGCACCGGCACGCGGGCCGCGTGATCGTCTTGCGCGCCCTGTTCCTGGCGGCGCTGGCGGCGGGCCTCGCCGGCTGCGCCGCACAGTCGCCGAGCGTCTTTCGGACCGGGGGCGCCAGCGCCCACGACATCGCGGCGCTGACCTACGTCATGTTCGGCCTGCTGTCGGCCGTGCTCATCACCGTCTGGTCGCTGCTTGCCTGGATCGTCATCAGGTACCGCGAGCGACCCGATCGCGAGCCCAGCCAGACGCGCGGCAACACGACCGTAGAGGTCGTCTGGACGGTGATCCCGGCGATCATCGTCGCGGTCCTTTTCACGCTCACCATGCAGACCACCGGCAGGCTCATCGCGGCGCCCAACGACCCCGTCCAGTTCACGGTCGTCGCGCACCAGTGGTGGTGGCAGGTGCGCTATCCGGGCGCCGACTTCGCGACGGCCAACGAGATCCACCTGCCGGCCGGCCGCGCGGCCACCGCCGACCTGCTGTCGGCCGACGTGATCCACGGCTTCTGGGTGCCGCAGCTGGCCGGCAAGGTCCAGCTCATCCCCGGCCACACGAACCACATCACCATCCTGCCGGTCACGGCCGGCACCTACCTCGGCGTGTGCGCCAACTTCTGCGGCAAGCAGCACGCCCACATGCACTTCAAGGTCATAGTGGAGCCGGCGGCCCAGTTCGCGGCCTGGTTTGCCAACCAGCTCAAGCCGGCAGTGAGCCCCACGGGCCCGCAGGCCACAGCGGGGGCGGCGGCCATCGCCACCCTGTCGTGCGCGAGCTGCCACACCATCCGCGGCACCAGCCTGAACGGCACGTTCGGCCCCGACCTGACCCATCTCGCCAGCCGCACCTCGATCGCCGCCGTGACGCTCACCAACACGCCGTCCAACCTGACCCGCTGGATCGCCGACCCGCAGGCGGTGAAGCCCGGCGTCTTCATGCCCACCATCCTCATGACCCCGCAGACGCGCGCCGAGATCGTGGCCTACCTGAGTGAGCTCAAATGAGCGACATCGCCCTGCCCCGTGAGCTGCCCCGCGAGCTCGCCCACGCCCACAGCGAGCCGCACGGCCTGGCCGCCTGGCTCACCGCGACCGACCACAAGCGCGTCGGCACGCTCTACATCATGGCCTCGCTCGTGTTCTTCGTGATCGGGGCGGGGATCGCCATCACGATGCGCACCCAGACCATGCTGCCCGGCATGAAGGTGCTGTCGGCCGAGCAGTACAACCAGGCGTTCTCGCTGCACGGCACGACGATGATCTTCCTGTTTGCCATGCCGGTCCTGATCGGCTTCGCCAACTACCTCGTGCCGCTCATGATCGGCGCCCGCGACATGGCCTTCCCGCGCCTGAACGCGCTCAGCTTCTGGCTCTTTCTGTTCGGTGGCCTCACGCTGTACTCGGGCCTGTTCTTCGGCGGCGTGCTCGACACCGGCTGGTTCAGCTACGCACCGCTCACCGAACGGGCCTTCTCGCCGCACGACGGCGTGAGCATCTGGATCATCGCTCTGGCGCTGCTCGGTATCTCGTCGGTGGCCGGCGCGATCAACTTCATCATGACCATGCTGCGACTGCGGGCGCCGGGCATGAGATGGCGCGACATGCCGATGTTCTGCATCGCCACGTTCGTGAACTCGTTTCTCATCCTGTTCGCCTTCCCCAGCCTGACGGCCGCCCTCGGCCTGCTCTACCTCGACCGCTTCTACCACACCGGCTGGTACAACCCGGCGCGCGGCGGCGACCCGATCATCTGGCAGCACCTGTTCTGGTTCTTCGGCCATCCCGAGGTCTACATCCTCATCCTGCCGGCCTTCGGCATGATGAGCGAGATCGTGCCGGTCTTCGCCCGTAAGCCGCTGTTCGGGCGCACGGCGATGATCGTGAGCATCCTCGTCATCGGCTTCCTCGGCTTCCTGGTGTGGGCCCACCACATGTTCACCGCCGGCCTGCCGAGCTACTTCAACTCCATCATGGCCGCCACAAGTATGCTGATCGCCATCCCGACCGGCGTGAAGATCTTCAACTGGCTGGCCACCATGTGGGGCGGCTCGCTGCGCTTCAGGACGCCGCTGCTGTTCGCGAGCGGCCTGATCGCCCTCTTCACGGTGGGCGGCATCAGCGGCGTGCTGCAGGCCTCGGTGCCGTTCGACTGGCAGGTCAACGACAGTTTCTTCATCGTCGCTCATCTGCACAACGTGCTCTTCGCCGGCACCGCCTTCGCGGCCTTCGCCGGCTTCTACTACTGGTTTCCCAAGATGACCGGGCGCATGCTGTCGGACCGCCTCGGCAAGTGGCATTTCTGGGTCATCACCGTCGGCTTTCTGCTGACCTTCATGCCGATGTACGGGCTCGGCCTGCTGGGCATGCCGCGGCGCCTCTACACCTACTCTCCGAACCTCGGCTGGACCACGCTCGACTTCATCTCGGCGTGCGGCGCCTACATCATCGGCATCGCGGTCGTCATCTTCATCGTCAACATCGTGCACAGCCTGCGCGACGGCGCACCCGCCGGCGACGACCCCTGGGACGCCTGGACGCTCGAATGGGCCACGAGCTCACCGCCGCCGACCGGCAACTTCCCGGCGCTGCCCTGGGTGGCAAGCGAACGTCCGCTATGGGACGCCAAACACGCCCACGAGGCGGATCCGGAGACCGCCGGCGCACGGTCGGCGGGTCAGCTTCTGGCCGAGCCGCCGGCCGGGCGCTCCGAGGCGGCCGCCGCGGCGGCCGCCCTCCATGCCCTGCCGGCCCACGCCGACCACTGGACGCGCCTGCCGGTCGTCACGGCGCTGGTCGTGGTCGTGATCGGCGTCGGGCTGCTCACGACGCTGCTGGTGTCGGCCGTGGGCGTGGCCCTGCTGCTCATCCTGGCGGCGCTGTGGATGGCGGCCGACTGGCAGGTGCCCGAGCCCCCGGTGATGCCCGGCCAGCGCTTCACCGCGCTCGGCTCCGGCATGCTCATGCTGATCGCCTCCGAGATCGTTCTGTTCGGGGCCCTCGTGGCGGCCGACCTCCACCTGCGTATCCACGACAACGTGGTCACGCTGGGCGGCGCCCACCACCTGGCGCTCACCCTGCCGATCGTGAACACCGTCATCCTGATGACGAGCGGCATCACGGCCCACTACGGCCTGACGAGCTACCGCCGGCACAGGATGGCCTGGTTTCGCTTCTATCTCGTCATGACGGTGATCCTGGGCGCGGCGTTCCTCGGTGGCCAGGCCTGGGAGTACACGCACGCCGGTTTCGGCCTGTCGAGCGGCCTGACCGGCTCGTCGTTCTTCACGCTGACGGGCCTGCACGGCGCCCACGTCTCGGCCGGCATCCTGCTGCTGGTCTACCTGCTCTTCAGGTCGGCGCGCGACCGGCGCCGCCAGGCGGCCCAGCCCGCCGAAGCCGCGGTCACCGGCACTGCCGCCCTGGTGGCTCGCGGCACCGGCACCGCCGGCATGGTCGAGGCGGCGACCTACTACTGGCACTTCGTCGACGCAGTCTGGGTCGTGATCTTCGTCGTGGTGTACCTGCTGTGAGCGCGCGCAAGACAAGCGGCCCGTCGCGCACCGCCCTGGCCCTGAGCGGCCTGACGCAGACCGAGCAGGGCATGTTCGGGCAGCGCCCGGCGACGGCCTTCGGCAGCCTGCAGTCGCTCGTGGCCTGGGGCCGCAAGAACTCGATGTGGCCCTTCAACTTCGGCCTCTCGTGCTGCTTCGTGGAGCTCGCCACGACCGTCACACCGCGCTACGACATCGCCCGGTTCGGCGCCGAGATCCTGCGCATCTCGCCGCGCGAGGCCGACGTCATGGTCGTCGCCGGCACCGTGTTCCTCAAGATGGCGCCGATCGTGCAGCGGCTCTACGAGCAGATGATGGAGCCGCGCTGGGTGATCTCGATGGGTTCCTGCGCCAACTCGGGCGGCATGTACGACGTCTACAGCGTGGTGCAGGGCGTCGATTCGTTCCTGCCGGTCGACGTGTACGTGCCGGGCTGCCCGCCGTCGCCGACCACCTTCATGGAAGGCCTCCTGCTCCTGCAGGCGGCGGTCGGCACCGAGGAGCGCCCGCTGTCGTGGGTGGTCGGTCCGCAGGGCGTGCAGCGCGTGCCGCGGGTGGCGCTGCGCGACCTCAAGCGACCCGAGCGCAGCCGCCAGACCGAGCTGTCCTCCCAGACGGAGGTCTGAGGGCCGGTGACCGTGACGCCACAGACATACGACGTCGCCGCCGGGCTCGCCGCGCGCTTCCCCGACCTCGAGCTCGTCGTCCAGCCGACCGCCGACGAGATCCCCACGGTCTGGGTGCCGGCGGAGCGCGCCCGCGAGATCGTGGGCCATCTCAAGAGCGACGCCGAGCAGACATACCCCATGCTGTACGACCTCACGGCCGTAGACGAGCGCACCCGCACGCATCGGGAGGGTCAGCCCGACAGCGACTTCACGGTCGTCTACCACCTGCTGTCGTTCGAGCACAACCGCGACGTGCGCCTCAAGGTCGCCCTGCGGGGCGAGATGCCGACGCTGCCCACCGTCACCGCCGTGTTTCCGGCGGCCGAGTGGTACGAGCGCGAGGTCTGGGACATGTTCGGGGTGGGCTTCGACGGCCTGCCGCAGCGGCCGCGGATCCTCATGCCGCCCTGGTGGCAGGGCCACCCGCTGCGCAAGGAATCGCCCTGCCGGGCCACCGAGACCGGTCGCCTCACGATGCCGCCCGAACGCGCTCAGGAGTGGCAGGAGATGCTCGCCTTCCGAGCCGAGGAATGGGGGCTCGAAGAGCTCGCCGCCGACCCCGAGATCATGTTCCTGAACGTCGGCCCGCAGCACGGCGGCACCCACGGCGTGGTGCACATCGTGGTCGGCCTGCGCGACGAGCAGATCGTGCGCTGCGTGGTCGACATCGGCTACCACCACCGCGCCGCCGAGAAGATGGGCGAGCGCCAGACCTGGCACACCTTCATCCCCTACACCGACCGCATCGACTACCTCGGCGGTGTCGTCAACAACCTCGCCTACCTCATGTCGGCGGAGCGGCTCGCCGGCCTCGAGGTGCCCGAGCGCGCCCAGGTCATCCGCGTGATGCTCTCGGAGCTCTACCGCATCAACAGCCATCTGCTCTTCTACGGCACGTTCGCCCAGGACATCGGCGCCCTCTCGCCCGTCTTCTACATGTTCAGCGACCGCGAGCGCATCCACGACGTGACGACGGCGATCACCGGCGCCCGCATGCACCCCGGCTGGTTTCGCCTGGGCGGCGTGGCCGAAGACCTGCCCGACGGCTGGGAGCAGCTCATGCGCGACCTGGTCGCCTACCTCACGCCGCGCCTCGACGACTACGACCGCCTCGTGCTGGGCAGCCGCATCACCAAGGCGCGGGCAAAGGGAGTCGGGCGCCTGACGACCGCCGAGTCGATCGAGTGGGGCATCACCGGCCCCAACCTGCGTTCGTGCGGCCTCGAATGGGACTTTCGCAAGAAGCGGCCGTACTCGGGCTACGAGCGCTTCGAGTTCGAGGTGCCGACGGCCACGGGCGGCGATTCCTACGACCGCGTCTGGGTGCGCAGCCAGGAGATCCGCCAGAGCCTGCGGATCATCACGCAGTGCCTCGACCAGATGCCCGGCGGCGACTACAAGTCGCGCCAGCCGCTGGCCACGCCGCCGATGAAGGAACCGGGCACGATGCACCACATCGAGACGCTCATCGACCACTTCCTCGGCGTGAGCTGGGGGCCCATCATCCCGCCCGGCGAAGCCTGTCTGGGCATCGAGGCCACCAAGGGCAACAACGGCTACTACCTCGTGTCCGACGGCGCCGAGAGCGCCTATCGCAACCGCATCCGCTCACCGTCGTTCGCCCACCTCCAGGTGCTGCCGCTCCTGGCCGAGGGCCTCGAGATCCCCGACCTCATCACGATCCTCGGCAGCATCGACTTCGTGATGGCCGACGTCGACCGGTGAGCGAGGCACGACCATGACCACGGAGACCGCGACCAGGGAGACCGCGACCAGGGAGACCAAGGCGACCGTGCCGAACGACCCGCGGATCAAATCGACAGAGAAGAGCCCATGCTGACAGACGCCGAACGCGACGAGATCGAGGCCACCCTGCACCACTACCCGCACCGCCACTCCGCGGCGGCCGGGGCGATGCGCGTCGTCCAGCGCCACCGCGGCTGGCTGTCCGACGAGGCGCTGGCCGACATCGGCGACTTTCTCGGCGTGTCGGTCGAGGAGCTCGACTCGCGCGCCACCTTCGCCAACATGCTCTTCCGCCACCCGGTCGGCCGCCACGTGATCCTGATCTGCGACAGCGACTGCTGCTACGTCATGGCCTACGAGGAGATGCGCGACCACATCACCGCACGCCTGGGGATCGGCCTCGGCGAGACCACCCCCGACGGGCGCTTCACGTTCCTGCCCATCGTGTGTCTGGCCCAGTGCGACCACGCGCCGGCCATGCAGGTCGACGACGACTTCCACGGTGACCTGACGCCAGACCGAATCGACGAGATCCTGGCGCGCTATGACTGACGGACACCCCAGAGTGACCGCGCCCGACGAGCGCCCCATGACCGGTGCGTTCCGCGCCGACGGACGCGCCCTCGACCTCGCCGAATACGAGGCGGCGGGCGGCTACCAGGCGGTCCGCAGGGCGCTGCGCGAGATGGCGCCCGGCGAGGTCACCCAGATGGTGAGCGACGCCGGCTTGCGCGGCCGCGGCGGCGCCGGCTACGCCACGGGACGCAAGTGGAGCTTCGTGCCCATGGGCGCCGACGCGCCGGCGGTGAAGTACGTGGTCTGCAACGGCGACGAGATGGAGCCGGGCAGCTTCAAGGACCGCTTTCTGATCGAGGGCAGCCCGCACCTGCTGATCGAGGGCATGATCCTGGCCTGCTATGCGATCCAGGCGACGACGGGCTACATCTTCGTGCGGGCGCAGTACGACAAGCCCTTCGACCTGCTGACGCGGGCGCTCGCCGAGGCGCATGCCAAGGGTTACCTCGGCGAGCACATCATGGGCAGCGACTTCAGCCTCGAGATCAACCTCCACGTGAGCATCGGGCGCTACATGTGCGGCGAGGCGTCGGGCATGCTGAACGCCCTGCAGAGCGACCGCGCCAACCCGCGCTGGCGACCGCCTCACATGGCCAGCGCCGGCCTGTGGAGCCGCCCCACCGTCATCAACAACGTCGAGTCGCTGTGCTGCCTGCCGGGCATCGTCAGGCTGGGCGTTGAGCGCTGGCGCGGTCTGGGCTTGACCGAGGAGGGCGGCACGCGCATCTGCGGCGTCTCAGGGCGCGCGCGGCGAACGGGAGCCTGGGAGCTGCCGGTCGGCACACCCATGCGGGAGATGATCGAGCAGTACGCCGGCGGTATGCGCGACGGCTACACGCTGCGCGCCGTGCTGCCCGGCGGCGCCTCGACGCCGCTCGTCGCGGCCGACGACATCGACGTGCTCATGGACTTCGACCATATGAAGCAGGTCGGTTCCGGCCTGGGCACCGGCACCGCCCTGCTCATCGACGACTCGGTCTGCCCGGTGGGCCTGTGCCTCAACCTCGTGCGCTTCTTCGCCCAGGAGTCGTGCGGCTGGTGCACACCCTGCTGGGCCGGCCTGCCCTGGGTCGTCGAGGTCCTGAACGACATCGAGGAGGGCCGCGGGCGCCTCGAGCATCTCGACCTGCTCGTCGAGCAGATGTGGTTCATGGGCGAGGAGATGTGCTTCTGCGACCTCGCCCCGAGCGCCACCAAGGCGCTCGGCACCGCCCTCGAGCTCTTCCGCGACGACTTCGTGGCTCACATCGAAGAAGGCCGCTGCGGCTACCGCAGGCCGGGTCACCTCGCCGCCGCGACCCGCGGCGCCGGCGGCACGCCGGCGCGACCCGGCGCCGCGCCGGCACGACAGGGCCCGACCGCCGACGGAGGGGACTGACGTGGCCACCGTCGCCATCACCATCGAAGGGGTACGGCACGAGGTCGACGACACCCGCAACCTGCTCGACATCTGCCTCTCGCTGGGCTACGACGTGCCCTACTTCTGCTGGCATCCGGCGATGGGTTCGATCGGCGCCTGCCGCCAGTGCGCCGTCAAGCTCTTCTGGGACGACGACGACGAGAAGGGCGAGATCGTCATGGCCTGCCTGACCAAGCCCCGGGCCGGCAACCGCGTGGCGATCGCAGACGACGAGGCGGTGCGCTTTCGCGCCCGGGTCATCGAGCTGCTCATGACGAGCCATCCCCACGACTGCCCGGTCTGCGACGAGGGCGGCGAGTGCCACCTGCAGGACATGACCGTCATGACCGGCCACGTCTACCGGCGCTACGAGTACGACAAGCGCACCTTCGACAACCACGATCTGGGCCCGTTCGTGACCCACGAGATGAACCGCTGCATCCAGTGCTACCGCTGCCTGCGCTTCTACGTCGACTACGCCGGTGGCCGCGACTTCGGCGTCTTCGGTCTGCGCAACGAAGTCTACTTCGGGCGCCTACGCGACGGCGCCCTCGACAGCGAGTTCAGCGGCAACCTCGTCGAGGTCTGTCCGGTCGGCGTCTTCGACGACAAGACGTTCGCCGCCCACTACACGCGCAAGTGGGACCTGCAGACCGCGCCCGCCGTGTGCGCCTTCTGCGGCCGCGGCTGCAACACCATCGCCGGCGAGCGCTACGGCGAGCTGCGTCGCGTGCTGAACCGCTTCAACGGCGAGGTCAACGGCTACTTCATCTGCGACCGCGGACGCTACGCCTACCAGTCGGTCAACGGCGCGGAACGCGTGCGCAGGCCGATCGTCGGCCTGGCGGGCCTGTCGGCCAGCGAGCTCGTGCGCGGCCTGGGCGCGCGGCTCGAGTCGGCCCTCGGCGAACGTCGCGTGGCCGTGGGGGCGCGGCCGCGCATCGCGCGGCCGCGCCCCGTCGGCATCGGCTCGCCGCGGGCGTCGCTCGAAGCCAACTTCGCCCTCAAGCGCCTGGTCGGCGACGAGCGCTTCTTCCTGGGCCTGGCCGACGGCGAGCAGACCCTGGTCGAGCGCGCCGCCGAGCTGCTCCGCGAAGGCCCCTCGCCCAGCCCCACGCTGCATGACATCGAGGCGGCCGACCTCGTCATCGTGCTCGGCGAGGACCTCACCAACACGGCGCCCATGCTCGACTTCTCGGTGCGCCGCTGGCTGCGCCTGCGTCCCACCGCCGACGAGGAGCGCCTGGGCATCGCGCGCTGGAACGACGCCGGCCTGGGCATGGTGAAAAAGGAGGAACCCAGCGCCCTGTGGCTGGCGACCACCCACGCCGGCAAGCTCGACGAGATCGCTGCCGAAGCCGTTCACGCGGCTCCCGACGACCTCGCGCGGTTCGTCCTGGGGCTGGCGGCGGCGGTCGACCCGTCGCGGCCGCAGAAGACGAAGAAACGCGCGGCCAGAAAACCGGCGGCGGGCGCGGCGGGCGTAGACGACGATGCCCGCCTCGAGCGCTTCGCGGCCGCCCTGCGCAAGGCTCAGCGCCCGGTCGTGATCTCGGGCGTGAGCTGCGGCAGCCTGGCGCTGCTCGAAGCGGCGGCCGCCCTGGCGCGGGCCCTGCCGGGCCCGCCTCCGGCCGCCGCCGCGCCCCTCGCCCTGGTCGTGCCCGAGGTCAACACGATGGGGCTCGTCCTGCTCGGCGGAAGGCGGCTTTCCGAGGCTTTCCGGCTGGCCGCCGAGGGCGACGTCGAAGTCGCTCTGGTGATCGAGAACGACCTGTACCGCCGGGCGCCGGCGGCTCAGGTCGAGGCCTTCCTGCAGGCCGCGGGAACGGCGATCGTGATCGACCACGTGAAGACGGCCACCGGGGCGGCCGCGGCCGCCGTGCTGCCGGCCGCCTCGTGGGCCGAGAGCACCGGCACCTTCGTGAGCCACGAAGGCCGGGCCCAGCGCTCGTTCCAGGTGATGGTGCCGCCGCGGCCGGTCCAGCCCACGTGGCGCTGGCTCTCGGCCCTCGCCGGCGCCGCCCGCCTGCCGGCCGGCCAGGACTGGCTGAGGCTCGACGACGTGCTCGCCGAGCTCGCCCGCGAGCGCCCCGACCTGGCGCCCGCGGCGGCGGCCGCCCCACCCGCCGACGCGCGCGTCGCCGACATGAAGGTCGCCCGCCAGCCGGGCCGCTACAGCGGCCGCACGGCGATGCACGCCGACGTCTCGGTCTTCGAACCCGCGCCGCCCGACGACCACGACGCGCCGCTCAGCTTCTCCATGGAGGGCTATCGCGAGCAGCCGCCGGCGGCGCTCGTGCCGCGCTTCCATGCGCCGCGCTGGAACTCGGTGCAGGCGCTGAACAAGTTCCAGCAGGAGATCGGCGGCCCGCTGCGCGGCGGCGACCCCGGCGTGCGCCTGTTCGAGCCGCCCGGCGCGCCGGCGCCCGGCGCCGCGTCCCCGGCCGCCGCCGCGCTCCGGCCCGGCGCCGCGCTCCCCGCCGTCGGCGCTCTCCCGGCCGCAGGCGGTGCGCCGCCGGCGTTCCGACCGTCGCCGGACCGCCTGCTGGCGGTACCGCTGCACCACATCTTCGGCTCCGAGGAGCTCAGCATGCTCTCGCCGCCGGTCGCCGGGCGCGCCCCGGCCGCTTACCTGGCCCTGAGCAGCGCCGACGCCGAGCGCCTGGGCGCCGGCGAGGGCCGGCGCCTCACGGTGCTGGTGAACGAGCTGCGCCTCGATCTGCCGGTCCGGGTAGTGCCCTCGCTGCCCGAGGGCGTGGCCGGCCTGCCCGTCGGGCTTCCGGGCCAGCCGTTCCTCGCGCTGCCCGCGGAGCTCCAGATCGACCGTCTGGACGGCCATGCCTGACGCCGTCTCCCAGCTCCTGCGCCTCGCCGCTCCGGCCTTCGTGGCCGTGGTCTGGTCGACCGTGGCCTACGACATCGTGATCATCCTGGTCGTGTTCGTGGCGGCGCTGTCGATCGCGGCCGGCCTCACCTGGTTCGAGCGCCGCCTGCTGGGCTTCTTCCAGGACCGTCTCGGGCCCAACCGGGTCGGTCCGGCCGGGCTGCTGCAACCCCTGGCCGACACCGTGAAGATGCTCACCAAAGAGGACTGGATCCCGCCCTTCGCCGACCGCACCCTCTTCATTCTGGCGCCGGCCATCATCATCGTCTCGGTCCTGCTGGCCTTCGTCATCGTGCCCGTGACCGGTTCCTTCGTGGTCGCCGACATGAACATCGGCCTGCTGTTCTTCCTTGCCATGTCGTCGCTCGGCGTCTACAGCGTGGCCCTTGCCGGCTGGTCGTCGGCGAGCAAGTACTCGGTGATCGGCGGCCTGCGGGCGGCCGCCCAGATGATGAGCTACGAAGTCTTCATGGGCCTCGCCCTGACCGGGGTCGTGCTGCTCTCGGGCTCGTTCGACCTGAACCGCATCGTCGAAGGCCAGCGCGGGCTCTGGTACGTCGTGCCGCAGCTCCCCGGCTTCCTCATCTTCCTGCTGGCCGGCTTCGCCGAGATGCGGCGCATCCCGTTCGACCTGGTCGAAGCCGAGAGCGAGCTCGTGGCCGGCTACCGCACCGAGTACTCCGGCATGAAGTCCGGCATGTTCCTGGTCGGCGAGTACCTCGGCATGACGCTCATCGCCGCGCTCATCGTCACGCTCTACTTCGGCGGCTGGCTGGGGCCCGGGCTGCCCGGCTTCCTCTGGTTTTCGATCAAGGTCTTCATCGTCATCGCCTTCTTCATCCTGGTGCGCGGCACGCTGCCCCGGCCGCGCTACGACCAGCTCATGGAGCTCGGCTGGAAGATCCTCCTGCCGCTCTCGCTGGCCAACCTGGCGATCACGGGCGCCATCATCCTGGCGGTGGGCCGATGAGCTACCTGCGCGGCTTGTGGATCGTGTTCCTGCATCTCTTCCGGCGCAGTGACACGGTGCAGTACCCCAAGGAGATGACCTATCTGCCGCCCCGCTTCCGCGGCCGCATCGTGCTCACCCGCGACCCCGACGGCGGCGAACGCTGCGTGGCCTGCTACCTCTGCGCGGTGGCCTGCCCGGTCGACTGCATCGCCCTGCAGGCCACCGAGGACGAGAACGGCCGCCGCTATCCGGCCTGGTTTCGCATCAACTTCTCGCGCTGCATCTACTGCGGCTTCTGCGAGGAGGCCTGCCCGACCTACGCCATCCAGCTCACCCCCGACACCGAGATGAGCGAGTACGTGCGCGCCAGCATGGTCTACGAGAAAGAGGACCTGCAGATCGCCGGCACCGGCAAGTACCACGACTACAACTTCTACCGTGTCGCCGGCCTTTCGATCGGCGGCAAGGGCAAGGGCGAGGCCGAGCACGAGGCCCCGCCGGTCGACACCAAGCGGCTGCTGCCGTAGGCCGCCGGGGGGATCGTGACAGTCGTCTTCTACATCGCCGGAGCGGTCGCCGTGATCTCGACGCTGTTCGTGATCACGGGTCGCAACACGCTCCATGCGCTGCTGTACCTGGTCGTCTCGCTGCTGGCCGTGGCGGTCGTCTTCTACACGCTCGGAGCGCCCTTCGTGGCGGCTCTCGAAGTGATCGTCTACGCCGGCGCCATCATCGTCTTGTTCCTGTTCACCGTGATGCTGCTGAACATCGGCCGCGACGACGACGCCGAACGGCGCGGCGCCCTGCGAGCGACCGCCTGGATCGGACCGGGCCTGCTGGCCGCCGTGCTGCTCGGCGAGCTCGCCTGGGCGATCAGCACCGGCGCGACGGCCCAGGTGGGCGCCCGCGTGGTCGGGCCGCGCGAGGTCGGCGTGGCGCTCTATGGGCCGTATGCCATCGGAGTCGAGCTGGCCTCCACCCTTCTGCTGGCCGCCCTGATCGGCGCCCGGCACCTGGGGCAGCGCCAGCGCGAGGTCGTTCCGGGGCAGCAGACCGCGGCCGTCGACATCATCGCCGGCGGACCGGCGAGCGAGGGCGCCGGCCTCGCCCCGACCGAGGGCGATGCCGGGAGCCCCGTGCTCGCCGGGACTGCGCCCGCCGAGCGCGTGTCCGAGGACCCGGCCGAGGGCGGCTCCGAGGCCGCCGCGCCCGCGCCCGACGCCGCGTCACGCGACCCGCGCTTCTGGCGAAAGGACGAAGGCTGATGGCCCACGTGCCCTTCGAGTACGGGCTCTACCTGGCGGCCGCGCTGTTCCTTGTCGGCCTGGTCGGCGTGCTGGTGCGCCGCAACCTGATCTTCGTGCTGGCCTCGATCGAGATCATGCTGAACGCCGCCGGCCTCGGCTTCGTCGTGGCCGGCTCGCGCTGGGGGCGCCCCGACGGCCAGGTGATGTTCATCTTCATCCTTTCGATGGCGGCCGCCGAGGTGGCCGTGGGCCTCGCCCTGGCGCTGCTCTACCGGCGCGCCTTCGGCTCGCTCGACATCGACGAAGCCAGCCGGATGCGAGGCTGACGATGCTCCATCTCCTCTTCCTCGTGCCGCTGCTGCCGTTCGCCGGCTTCGTCGTGCTGGCGCTGGCCGGTCGGCGCCTCTCGCACGGCGCCATCGCGGCGGTGGGGGCCGGCTCCGTGGGTCTTGCGGCCCTCGTTGCCGGCGCGATCGCGATCGACTTCGTGGCGAGCCCGCCGGCCGGCCACGCCTTCGGCCAGGTCCTGTGGACCTGGCTCAGCGTGGCCGGTCTCAAGGTGCAGGTCGCCTTCTACCTCGACCCGCTGGCGATCTGCTTCGTCTCGATCATCACCTTCGTCGGCTTTCTCATCCACCTCTACTCGGTCGAGCACATGGCCCACGACGAGGGCTACGCCCGCTTCTTCGCCTACATGAACCTCTTCGTGGGCTTCATGCTCGTGCTGGTGCTGGCCGACAACCTGCTGCTGCTCTACCTCGGCTGGGAGGGCGTGGGCCTCTGCAGCTACCTGCTGATCGGCTTCTGGTACAAGCACTGGTACAACGGCTACGCCGCCCGCAAGGCGTTCGTCGTGACGCGCGTCGGCGACACCGCCATGATCGTCGGCCTCTTCCTGCTGTTCACGCAGCTCGGCACGCTACAGATCCAGCCGCTCATGGCACGGGCGACGGCGGCCTGGCCGCAGGGCTCCGCCCTGCCGGTGGCCGCCGCCCTCCTGCTGCTGGGCGGCGCCGTCGGCAAGTCGGCGCAGCTCCCGCTGCAGACCTGGCTGCCCGACGCCATGGCCGGTCCCTCTCCGGTCAGCGCCCTGATCCACGCCGCCACCATGGTCACCGCCGGCGTCTACCTGATCGCCCGCACCAACGTGCTCTTCGACCTGGCGCCGGCGGCGCGCACGACCGTGGCCGTGATCGGCGCCGCGACGCTCGTCTACGCCGGGGTCAGCGCCCTGTTCCAGGTCGACCTCAAGCGCATCCTGGCGTATTCGACGGTGAGCCAGGTGGGCTACATGTTCCTCGCTCTGGGCGTGGGCGCCTGGTCGGCCGGCGTCTTCATGTTCATCACCCATGCCTTCTTCAAGGCGCTGCTGTTCCTGTCGGCCGGCGTCGTCATCGAGGCCTTGGACGACGAGCACGACATCTTCAAGATGGGCGGCCTGCGGACCCGCCTGCCGGTGGCCTTCTGGAGCTTCCTGATCGGCGCGGCCGCCCTGGCCGCCCTGCCGATCGTCACCGCCGGCTTCTACAGCAAGGACCTGGTCATCGACCGCGCCCTGCAGTCGACCGAGGGCGGCTTCTGGCTGTGGATCGCCGCCCTGGCGGGCTCGCTGCTGACCGGCCTGTACGCCTTCAGAGCGGTCTTCGTCGTCTTCTTCGGGCCGGCGCGCACCGAGCCGCGAGCGGGCTTTCGCACCGGCCTCGCGGTGCGCCTGCCGCTGATCGTGCTGGCGGTGCTGGCCATCGGCGGCGGCCTGATCGACATCCCCCGCGGCTGGGCCCACCTGCAGAAGCTCGACGACTTCCTGGCGCCCGTGCTGCCGGCGGCGCCGCTGCGCCACGGCGGCCTCGCCACCGACCTGTGGACGACGTTCCTGCCCGGCGTCGTCGCGCTGGCCGGCATCGGGCTCGGCTTCCTGCTCTACCAGCGGCGCCGTCAGGAGGCGGCCGAGGCGCAGACGTCCGGCGCCGCCCGCTACTTCCTGTCCGGGTGGGGCTTTGACTGGCTCTACCGCTACGCCTTCGAGGTACCGTTCCTGTGGTTCGCGCATGCCGCCCGCAACGACCTGTTCGAGCCTCCCATAGCCGGCGTCGCCTGGCTCACGCGCACCGGCTGGCGCGCCCTGTCTGCCACCCAGAACGGTCTCGTGCGTTCCTATCTGTTCGTGATCGGCCTCGGTGTCGCGGTCGGCATCCTGATCGTGGTGCTGCGATGAGCGTGGCGCCGTACATGAGTGGGGCAGCGACCTTGAGCGGGGCGTCGTCCACGGTTGGAGCGCCGTCCACGTTCGCAGCGCCGTTCATGAGCGAGGCGCCGCGATGATCCTGGTCGCCCTGCTCGCCTGGCCCTTCGTCGCCGGCATCGTCGCCTGGCTCGCCGGCCGCCGCCGGCCCGAGCTCGCGCGCTGGGTCTCGGCTCTGGCGATGGCCGCCGGTCTCGTGGCCGTCGCCGTGGAGTGGATCGCCAAGGCGCCCGACTTCTCGCTCGCCGGTCACGGGCCGTTCGTCGCCTCGGTCCACGTGGCCTGGGTGCCGCAACTGGGCATCAGCTTCTTCGTGGCCGCCGACGGGCTCAGCCTCGTCATGGTCACGCTCTGCTACGCGCTCGGCCTGCTGGCCGTCCTGTCGTCGTGGCACGAGGTCACCGAACGGGTCGGCTTCTTCCATTTCATGCTGCTCTGGACGATCGCCGCGCTGGTCGGCGTGTTCACCGCCCTCGACCTGTTCCTGTTCTACTTCCTGTTCGAGATGATGCTCGTCCCCATGTACTTCCTGATCGCCCTGTGGGGCCACGAGCGGCGCGTCTATGCGGCCGTCAAGTTCTTCCTGTTCACCCAGATCGGCGGGCTCTTCATGCTCGTCTCGATCCTCGCCCTCTACGTCATCCACGGGCGCCAGACCGGCGTCTATACGTTCGACTACCTGCGGCTGCTGGGCACCCACCTCTCGCTGACCACCGCGACCTGGCTCATGCTCGGCTTCTTTGCCGCCTTCGCCGTCAAGCTGCCGGCCGTGCCGCTGCACACCTGGCTGCCCGACGCCCACACCCAGGCGCCGACCGCCGGCAGTCTGGTGCTGGCGGGCCTGCTGATCAAGATCGGCGCCTACGGGATGATCCGCTTCATGGTGCCGCTGTTCCCGCACGCCGCGTTCCGGGCGGCCCCGGTGTTCATGGCCCTCGCCGTGCTGGGCATCCTCTACGGCGCGGTGCTGGCCTTCGCCCAGCACGACCTCAAGCGCATGGTGGCCTATACGAGCGTGAGCCACATGGGCTTCGTGCTGCTGGCCATCTTCGCCTGGAACACGCTGGCCCTGCAGGGCGCCGTGCTGGAGATCGTCTGCCACGCCTTCTCGACGGGCGCGTTGTTTGCCATCGTCGGGCTCATGCAGGACCGCCTGCACACCCGCGACATGGACAAGATGGGCGGCCTGTGGATCGCGGCGCCCGGCATGGGCGCGTTCGCGCTCGTCTTCGCGCTGGCTTCGCTCGGCCTGCCCACGCTCGGCAACTTCGTGGCCGAGTTCCTCATCCTGCTCGGCACCTGGCCGGTCAGCGAGCCGGCCGCGGTGCTGGGCGCGGTCGGCCTGGTCTTCGCCACGGTCTACTCGTTGTGGCTCGTGCAGCGCGTCTTCCAGGGTCGCGAGACGCCGGCCCTGGCGCTGCCCGACCTGACCGTGCGCGAGAGCGTCATGCTGGCCGCCATGGCCGCCCCGCTGCTGTGGCTCGGCCTCTACCCCCAGCCGCTGTTCAACGCCGTGCGGCCGGGCCTGGCCGCCCTGCAGCAGCGCGCCGTGCGCGCGCCCGCGCCGGCCACGGCCGCCGCCATCCTGCCGTCGCCGCCGGCGGTCAGCGACTCCGGCGCGGTTGACGCGGCGGCGGCGCAGCCGGCCGCGGCCGACACGTTCGACACGCCGGTTCCCGGGGGCGCTCAGTGAACGCCGCCGACCTCGTCACCTCGATGCCGACCGTCGCGGTAGCCGCCCACGACCTCGTGACGCTGCTGCCGATCATCGCGCTGACCGTCTCGGCGGTCGTGGTGATGCTGGCGGGAACGTTCCATACGAGCCATCGGCTGACTGTCGGCCTCACGCTCGCCGGCCTGCTGTGGACGGTGGCCATGATACCGATCGCGCAGGTCAGCCACGACCACCAGGTCACCGACCTGCTTCTGCTCGACGACTGGGCCCTGTTCTTCATCGGCCTGCTGGCGGCGACCACTGCCGGGGTCGTGCTCATCTCGTACGGCTACCTTGCACGTCGCGAGCACCATCCCCACGACTACTACACCCTGCTGCTGCTGGCCACGCTCGGCGCCGCCGTCCTGGTCGCCTCGACCCACTTCGCCTCGTTCTTCCTCGGTCTCGAGATCCTCAGCGTCTCGCTCTACACGCTGATCGCCTACCCGCGGCTGCGCGCCGACTTCATCGAGGCCGCCGTCAAGTATCTCGTGCTGGCGGCGGCCACCGCCGCGTTCCTGCTGTTCGGCATGGCGCTCGTGTATGCCGAGCTCGGCACGATGAGCCTCGGCGCGCTCACCACCCTGCACGTGACCGGCGGCGGCGCGGCCCAGACTTCGCTGCTCGTCGGCGGCCTCGCCCTGATCATCGTCGGCATCGGCTTCAAGCTCGGCGTCGTGCCGTTCCACATGTGGACACCCGACATCTACCAGGGCGCGCCGGCGCCGGTCACGGCCTTCGTGGCCACCGTCTCGAAGGGCGCCGTGGTCGCGCTGCTGCTGCGCTACTTCCGTCACGTCAGCCTGTCGCCGCACGACGCCGTGTGGCTGATCTTCGCCGTGATCGCGGCCACCTCGATGATCGCCGGCAACCTGCTGGCCTTACTGCAGAGCAACGTCAAGCGCCTGCTGGCCTACTCGTCGATCGCCCACCTCGGCTACATCCTGGTCGCCTTCCTCGCCGTCGGCCGCTCGGCGGCGGTAGCGGTGGGCTTCTACCTCGTCGCCTACCTTCTCACCACGCTGGGCGCCTTCGGGGTCGTCGCCGAGCTGTCCGGTCCCGAGGTCGACGCCGACGAGATCGCCGACTACCGCGGCCTCGCGGCGCGGCGCCCGCTGCTTTCCGCCACCTTCGCCCTGATCCTGTTCTCGCTGGCCGGCATCCCGCTGACGGCCGGCTTCATCGCCAAGTTCCTGGTGGTGGGGACGGGCGCCAACTCGCGGCTCTGGTGGCTGCTCGTCGTGCTCGTGGCCTCGAGCACCATCGGGCTCTACTACTACACGCGCATCATCGTGGCGATGTACGTCCAGGAGCCGCGCGTCGAGCAGGAGTCGCGCCTTGCGCGCGTGGGGGCGGTCGTCGGCAGCCGCACCGGCGACGCGGTGCTGGTCGCGGTCGTCGGGCTCGTGCTGTTCCTGGGCATCTACCCGGAGCCGCTGCTCAGGCTGCTTACGCACATCGTCGCCGGGCTACCGTAGACCAGGCTCGCCCCACGCCGGCAGGGCGGCAGTGCCAGCGCCGGCGGGGCGGCAGTGCCACGCCGGCGGGGCGGTCGCGCAGGGCCGCCGGAACCGGCGCACCGGTAACGGCCGCAACGGCGCTTCAATCGGGAATGGTACTATGTGGACCGGCGCAGACCAGTACCGCTAGTCGATCGACACGATCGCTTCGACGTGACGTCGAGCGCGGTCTGACGGAGGGAGCGAGTCCGCGATGGCACACGGCTTCGAGGAGACCTACACGATCACCGGCGACCTGCCGCCGGGTGACGCCCTGAAGGCGCAACGGGCGATCACCGCCGAGGGCGCCGAGGTGGTGGTCAAGACGGTCAGGCCGGTCGACCCGGAGATGTTCGTCTCGGCCATCGCCCATGTCGCGGGGGCGGCCAGTCCACACCTCGAGCGCGTGCTCGGCTGGGAGCAGCAGGGCGAGTTCGTCTCGATCGCCGTGGAGCCCGTCGGGGGCACCGACCTGGGCCGTGTGCTGGCCACCGCCGGCACGCTAGCGCCACGATCGGCGGCCGCGCTCGGAGCTCAGGCCGCACTCGGTCTGGCCGCCCTTCACCAGCAGGGTCTCGTCCACGGCGCCGTCAAGCCGAGCGCTCTGATCCAGGCCCCCGACGACAGTGTCGTCGTGGTCGACGTGGGGCTCGAGCAGGCCCAGGGCGGGGCCGACCTCACAGAGCAGGCGCCACCACGCAACGCCTACTACGTGAGCCCCGAAGAGGCGCTGGGCCGTCAACTGGTGCCGGCCTCCGACGTCTACAGCCTCGGGGTCGTCCTCTACCAGTTCGTCACCGGACGCGTGCCGTTCGACGGCCAGAATGCTTTCGCGGTCGCCCAGGATCACGTGGGAGCGCCGGTCACCCCGCCGCGGCAGCTCAACCCGGCGGTCCCGGCAGGGCTCGAGAACATCATCCTGCGAGCTCTGGCCAAGCCTCCCGAAGACCGCTTCAGCTCCGGCCGGCAGCTCTTTCAAGCCCTGGACGACGAGCTGCAGGGCACTCAGGTCATGGCGCCGGTCGCCGCTCCCGTCGCGCAGACCAAACGCTCGCGCTGGCCGTGGATCGTGGGCGGCATCGTGCTCGTTGCCGCGGTCGTCCTCGTGGCGCTCTGGGCGAGCGGCGCCTTCACGCAGAAGAACACCGTGCCCAGCGTCGTCGGGCTCACCCTGGCGAACGCCACGAGCACCCTCGACAGCCACGGTTTCAAGCCCGGCACAGTCGCCTACCAGCAGGGCGTCGGCAAGCCGCAGGGCACCATCATCTCGCAGACGCCGGCCGCCGGCGCGTCGGCCGCCAAGGGCTCGGCCGTGAACCTCGTCGCCGTGGGAGCGACCGTGCAGGCCGTGCCCAACGTGATCGGCATGACCCAGTCGGCGGCCAGCGCGGCGATCACCGGCGCCGGCCTGAGCCTTGGTCACGTCAGCCTCATCTACAGTGCCAGCGGACCGTCGGGGACGGTCACGGGGCAGGCCCCCAGCGCGGGCGTCACGGCGCCGGCCGGTTCGCAGGTCGCGATCACCGTGTCCAAGGGACCGACGCCCTCCGCCAGTCCGTCCGCAACGGCCGTGCCGAACGTGATCGGCCAGAGCCAGTCCCAGGCGGTCGCGACCCTGCAGGCGGCCGGCTTCACGGCGGTCGTCGACCAGGTCCCCAGCACGACGGTGCCGGCCGGCAACGTGAGCGACCAGACGCCATCGAGCGGCGTGCTGGCCCAGCCGGGCACCAGCGTAACGATCGTCGTCTCGACCGGCGCGCCGAGCAGCTCGCCGACGCCCTGACGAAGGCGGGCGGCGTCGACCACCCACGAGCGAGAGGTGATGGCACCATGACCGACGACCGACTCGTCCTTTATCTGGGCGTCTACGAAAGCCCGGCGCGGGCCGCGCAGGACCTGACCGAGCTGGCCGAGCTGCATCGCTCGGGGCGGGTCGGCACCTACGACGCGGCCGTGGTCGAAAAGGACGCCCAGGGCACCGTGACGCTCCGCAAGTACGAAAAGCCGACCCAGCACGGCGCCTGGACCGGCATCGGCGTGGGTGCCGCCCTCGGCATCCTGTTCCCGCCGTCGATCATCGCCGGCGCCATCGTCGGCGGTGTGGCCGGCGGCCTGACCGGACACCTCTGGAAGGGCATGTCGCGAGCCGACGTCAAGGAGCTCGGCGAGGCCCTCGACGCGGGCGACGCCGCCCTGATCGTGATCGGCGCGCCCGAGCTGCGCGCGCAGACCGAGCGCATCCTGTCGGGCGCCACGCAACGCATCGTCAAGCCGCTCGACGTCAGGCACCACGAGTTCGCCGCGGCGCTGGCCAAAGCCGAACAGGCGGCCGCCCGGCAGCCGCAGGCGACGGCCTGAGCGCAAGGGCTGGGGGGCGGCGCGCAACTTCCGGGGGGCGGCGCGCCGTGACTCGGCGCGCAACGGTCAGATGGCGGCGCGCGGCGACCCGGCGCGCCGGGTCGCGCCCTATTCGAGGCCGTCGACCGCCGGCTCGACCTCGCCGGCGCCACGGCGCGAGCGATCCAGACGCCAGCGGCGCCACGGCGCCACGCCGTCGATCTCGATCTCGAGCGAGAAGCTGAGGAAGGTCCGGATGAGGACGATGAGTCCGAGCACGAGGACGTTCGCCAGGCTCGGTTCGACCGCCACGGTGCGAATGAGATCGGCCGCCACCAGCACCTCGAGGCCCAGCAGGATGCTGCGCCCGAAGTAGCGTCGCAGGAGCACGTAGAGGCCGCCGCGACGGCGTCCGCGCAGTCCATCGACGGCGGCGTGCACGAAGCCGACCGCGAAGCCGATCACCAGCACGGCCGTGCCGGTGACCTCGAACACCTGGGCGACGTGGTCCATGACGCTCGTGTAGCTCATCGTCTTGCTCACTTCGCCGCCGGTCGCCGACACCCTTGCCGCGCACCGGGGCTTGTCCCTGGCCCGAGCCCCCGGCCTCCGCGAACGCGACGCACCTCCTACACGGTTAACGGGCCCCGCGGCTGGGAATGCAGGGTCCGAACCGACAAGGGGGCGTGAGCATGGCTGCCACAGACGACCGGCCGACGGGCGCGGCACCGGTGACCGACGAGGAAGCTCGAGCGCATCGCCGTTCATTGAGAGCCGTGGCGGAGGCGACCCACACGACGCGGCAACTGAACTCGATGCTCCAGTTCGGCGACGACCGCTACGAGTGGCGCCGCCTGTTCTCGGAGCTGCTCGGCACCTTCATGTTAGTCTTCGTGGCGGCCGGCGGCGGTATCGTCAACGCCCGCTTCGGCGGCAGCGACATCCCGCAGTTCATCCTGGTGACGGCGCCCGGCATGATGGTCTTGAGCATCATCTTGTTCATGGGCGCCATCTCCGGTGCGCACCTGAACCCCGGCGTGAGCCTGGCCTTCGCCCTGCGCGGCGACTTTCCCTGGCGGCGCGTGCCGCTCTATATCGTGGCCCAGTTCGTGGGCGCCATCCTGGCCACGCTGCTGCTGGTCGCGCTGCTCGGCAAGCAGGGCAACGCGGGGCTCACGCTGCCCGGCTCGGGCATCAGCGCCACGACCGCGCTGCTCTGGGAGGTCGTCCTCACGACCGGCCTGGTAAGCGTCATCCTGGGCTGCTCTTCGGGCGCCCAATCGGTGGGCTGGGGCGCCGCCCTCGGCGTCGGCAGCTTCATCGCCCTGGCCGGCATGATCGGCGCCTCGGTGAGCGGCGCCTCGATGAACACGGCACGTTCGCTGGGCCCGGCCATCGCCCTCTGGCGCTTCACCGACTGGTGGGTCTACCTGATCGGTCCGCCGGTCGGCGCCGTGATCGCCGTGGGCATCGCCTACGCGCTGCGTGGACCGGGCGGCGACGCCAGTGCACGGCGAGCCGGCTCGGGCGCGCTGGGCTGAGCCGCGGGCGGCGGCTTGAGCCGCGCCGACGCCACATAGGCCACCGTCACGGCGACGATCACGAGCGGCGTCAGGGTGAGCGCGTCGGCGCTCAGGAAGACGACCGTCAGAAGCACGGCCGTCAGAGGCAGCTCCAGCATCACCGCGCACATCGCCCCGATGCCCATGGCCGCTCCGGCGATCATGGGCAGGCCGGGCAGATGCGACAGGGCGATGCCGCCGGCCGCGCCGATGAACATGCTCGGAAACACCGGGCCGCCGCGAAAGCTGCTCAGCGAGACGCCGTAGGCCAGACCCTTGCAGACGACGAGCAGCACGAGCGCGCCGGCGGTCCAGCCGGCCGCGTTCTGAATGAGCGACGGCAGCGCCGACTGCCCCGAGAACAGCACCTCGCTGGCACTCCTGCCGGTGGTCTCGGCAAAGACGATCGCCAGCGCGGCCACGGCCACGCCGGCCACCGGCGTCAGCGCCACCATGCGCCGCTCGACGACGGGCTGCAGCGCCAGGGCCAGGCGCCGGATGCCCGTGCCCAGCACGGCCGCGACGACGCCGATGCCGAGCGCCCAGAGGAACTCGGCCACCGTCGGCGAGCCGAAGTGCGGGATGCTCGGGATGGCAAGCGAGAAGGTGCCGAAGCCGGTCCAGCTATCGAGGCCCACGAAGATCAAGGCGCCGACACCCGCCGCCAGCAGGCCGGGCACCGCCACGACACCCAGGATGGCGCCGCCCAGGCCGGCCGCCTCCATGATCAGGAAGGCGGCGACGAGGGGCGAGCCCAGCAGCGTGCTGACCGCCGCGAAGCTGCCGGCGGCGCCGATCAGCATGACGGCCTGCGGCAGCGCGTCGCGGCGCAGCAGATGAAGCGCCAGGGCGCCGAGCCCGCCGCCGATGGCGATCAGGGGCGCCTCGGGCCCGAGCACCACCCCCAGGCTCAGCGTGGCCAGCGACGCGATGACGATCGCCGGCAGCTCGCGCGCGGCGGCCGGTCCGGAGAACTTGAAGCCCTCGGCGGGCTTGTGGCCGCCGGTCCCGGGCAGGTGGCGGATCGTGAGCCCGACCAGCAGGCCGCTGAGCGCAAGGAGCGGCAGCGGCCACCAGACCGGCGCCGCGTGAAAGCCGAGATCCTTGGGCAGGGTGACGAAGAAGTACTGCTGCGCTTCGGCGACCAGCTTCAGATAGAAGTAGGCGACGGCCGCCACGACGACCCCGACGATGGCGCCGAACACCAGCAGCACGACGTAGTTGCGGCTGCGCAGGATCGCGGCCGGGTCGGGTGCAGACTGAGCCGGTTGCGACGCGCCCGGCCGCTCGGGCGACGGCGCGCCGGCGGCGGGCGGCGCAGCCGGCGGTCCGGGCGGCGGCGCCGGCGGCGTCATGTCGGAGTCCGGCATGTCTGTCTCCCTCCCTTCCCTTCGGTGAGCGTCGGAACAGTACCCGTGGGCGGCGCCGCGCGCCGCCTCGCAGGCAGGGCATCGACTATCGACATCGTGACGTTGTGCCAGCCTACCCCGAACGCCTGCCCGGTATTCGTTGGCGCCGGTCCGGCACCGGGCCCGGCGGGTGGACCGCCGTGAGCGCTTCGAAGCGTGTTTCGCTTACGCTCAGGCAACGGCGGTCCCCCTCAGAGCAGGTTCGACAGCAGCCGGCAACCCTGGTTGCGAAAGCGTTCGCGCCGCGACACCGCGCGGACGTCGTCGAGGGTCACTTCGTGACAGCGCGTGACGTCGTCCATGAAGAGCTCCTCCAGCTGGCGCGTGAGGCCAGAGTCGAAGAGCCAGAGCATGAGCTCCTTGTGGAGGTGCATGCTGCGGATGTCCATGTTCATCGTGCCGACCGCGCCCACTGTGGAATCGACCGTGATCGTCTTGGCGTGGGTGAAGCCGGCCTCGTAGAGGTAGACCCGCACGCCGGCGGAGAGCAGCCGGCCGAAGTAGGTCTGGGCCGCCCAGAACGGGACGCGCTCTGTCGGGCACGCCGGCCATCATGAAGCGGATGTCGACCCCGCTCAGGCCGGCGTTGATCATGGCGTCGTACATACCGGCGTCGGGGATGAAGTAGGGCGACTGGATGTAGGCCGTCTTCTCGGCCTTGGCGATGGCGATCATGTGGGCGCGCCGCGAGGCCTGCCAGCGGCCCTCGTGAGTGTGGGCGACGAGCTGGGTCAGGTGTCCGCCGGCCGCCGCGGCGCCGTCCGGCCCCGGGAGGTACCGGTCGATCAGCAGGTCCTCGCCCTTGTGGTCGACATACCAGCGCGAAGCAAACAGCTTCTGCAGCTCGGCGACGGCCTGGCCTGAGATCCTGACGTTCGTGTCGCGCCACACCGAGAAGCGCGTGCCGCCGTCGATGTACTCCTGACCCATGTTGGATCCGCCGGTGTAGCCTATCTCGCCGTCGATCACGGCCACCTTGCGGTGGTCTCGGTAGTTGAGGTGGGACCGCTCGACGACATCGGCCGTGACGCGGGCGCCGGCCCGGGCCAGCCGCTGGAGCTCGTCTTTGCCGTAGCGCCTGCTGCCGAGGTTGTCGTAGAGGATCCGGACCTCGACTCCGGCGGCCACGCGCTCCAGCAGGATCCCGGTGATCTCGGCGGTGAGCTCGTCCCTCTCCCAGATGAAGTACTGCAGATGGATGAACGAGCGGGCGGCGGCGAGGTCGCGCCGCAGGCGGCCGAAGAAATCGGCCGTCCGGCCGTAGATCTCGACGCTGCTGGCGGGCAGCGGGTGGCTCAGGTCGTCGGCGGCGATGGCCGCCGAGATGTCTTCGACCCAGCTCCCGGCGTAGGTGTCCTGAAAACGCGTCCGGGCGTCGAGGTTGCGCGCGTAGATCGGCCTCATGCCTTCCTTCATGACGATCCCGCACTGGGGCGCCCACTTCGAGCTGGGCGTCCGCTCGTGCCAGTCGCGCCCGAAGAAGTAGTAGAAGAGGATGCCGATGAACGGCAGGAACAGCAGCACGAACAGCCAGGCCAGCGTCGAGGTCGGCTCGCGGTCCTGGTCGACGAGAAAGACGAGGCAGCAGATCCAGTACAGGACGAGGATCACCCCGGCCCACACCGGGATCTGGGTGAGCAGCAGGGTGGTCAAGCGCGTGCCGCCGCGCGACGGTCGCCGGGCGCCGTCCGCCCCCGCCGCCAAGCCTCGAGCCAGGCCGGCAGCACGCCGAGCAGCGTCGCCATGACCTCGAGACTGCGCCGCTCGAACTCGTCGTAGTCGTCGTAGACCTCGCCGCCGGCGACGCCGACGAGGTCGCTTACCGCCCGCAGGATCAGGCAGGGCACGCCGTTGCGGGCGGCGACCCAGGCGACCGCGCCCGACTCCCAGTCGGCGCCCACGGCGCCGTACCGCTCGCGCAGCAGGTCGACCTGCGCCGGCACGATGTCGCTGTCGGCCGAGATCAGACGCACGCGACGCACGGCCGACGGGTAGACCGCGGGCGGGCGTCCGTCGGGGCCGTCGAGCCACGACAGGTCGACCGTCGCGGCGCGCTCGGCGATGGCCTCGTCGGGGTCGGTCATCTGTTCGACGATGTCGTAGACCAGGGTCGCTTCGGCGAGCAGCACGTCGCCGCGTTCGACTTCGCCGGCGAAGCCGCCGCAGGTGCCGAGGTTGACGATCAGTCCGGGCGCGAACCGGTCGATCACGTGCTGCGCCGAAGCCGCCGCCGAGACCTTGCCCCAGCCGCCCTGGAACAGGGCGGTCGTGAACCCGGCTACCGGCTGCGCCGGCACGAACCACTCGCCGAACGGCGAGTGCTCGCGCGGCGCGTCGGGATGCAGCCCTGCCACGGCCCGCCATTCGCTGCCGGCCGACACCAGGACGACGATCTCTGGTGAACGTTCGAGCATCGGTCCATCACCCTCCGGAGACGCGCTGCGACCTGCGCAGGCATGATACCTCGCCGGCGCCCTGAACGAGCGGCCGTGGTCCGGGCCACTTGTTCAAGGCCGCCAGTGGGTATGATGCCGAGCGCCATGAGCGACCCGAGCGACAGCACGTCCACAGCGACCGCGCCGGCCGGCCGGCGCCACCGCATCGTCATCGTGGGGGGCGGTTTCGGCGGCCTGTACGCGGCCAAGGGACTCGCCGAAGCGCCGGTCGAGATCACGCTGATCGACCGCGCCAACCACCACCTCTTCCAGCCACTGCTCTACCAGGTGGCCACCGGTATCCTCGCGGAGGGCGTGGTGGCGCCGGCGCTGCGCAGCGCGCTGCGTGGCCAGACCAACGTGAAGATCGTCCTCGCCGAGGTCACCGGCTTCGACCTGGACACGCGCACCGTAGCCGCTCTTGCGCCCGACAGCCGCCGTCTCGAGCTGTCCTACGACACGCTCATCGTCGCGACCGGCGTGCAGACCGACTACTTCGGCCACGAGGAATGGGCCACGGCGGCGCCCGGTCTCAAGACGTTAGACGACGCCCGCTGGCTGCGCAGTCACATCCTGGGCGCCTTCGAGATGGCCGAGATCGCCGCCGATCCCGCCGACCGGCTGGCCTGGCTCACCTTCGTCGTGGTCGGGGCGGGGCCTACGGGCGTCGAGCTGACCGGCGAGATCGCCACCCTCGCTCACCGCATCCTGCCGAAAGACTTCCGCGACGTCACGACGAGCGACGCGCGCGTCGTCCTGATGGACGCCGGACCGACCATCCTGCCGCGCTTCCCGGCGAAGCTGCAGCGGCACGCCGCGCGCGACCTGGAGGCTCTGGGCGTCGACATCCTGACCGGGGCGCTGGCCGTCGACATCGACGTGGCCGGCATCGACCTGCGCCGCGGGACCGATGCCGGCCGGGACGTGGCCGGCATCGTGCTGCGTCGCGCCGCCGGCGCCGGCGCCGGCGGCGAAGTCACGGGCGGCGACGTCGAGCGCCTGCCGGCGCGCACGATCATCTGGGCGGCCGGCGTGCGGGCGGCGCCGCCGAGCGAGATGCTGGCGACCGCCGCCGGCGCTCCGCGCGACCGCATCGGCCGCCTGCTCGGTGCACCCGACCTGAGCCTGCCCGGGCACCCCGAGGTCTTTGCCATCGGCGACATGACGGCGGTCGACGACCTGCCCGGCGTGGCGCCGGTCGCCATGCAGCAGGGCCGCTTCGTCGCCGGCCTGATCGCGGCCCGCGTGACGGGCCAGCCTTCACCGGGAGCCTTCCGGTACCACGACAAGGGCACCATGGCCACGGTCGGGCCCAGGCGCGCCATCGTCGACGCCTACGGGCTGCAGGTCGGCGGCTTTCCCGGCTCCGTGCTCTGGGCCTTCATCCACCTGTACTACCTGATCGGCTGGGGCAACCGCTCGATCACGCTGCTGCGCTGGCTGCTGCAGATGACCACCCGTGACCGCGGCAACCGGCTGGTCGACGTCGAGCACGCGGCAAGCTGGCGCGAGCTGCGTCGCCGCGGCGACGGGGGCACAACGGGGTTCTGGGCGAAGATGCACCGCCAGAAGCGGCCCGAGTCGGGCTGAGGTACAGGGAGCTCTCAAATCAAGGCGCGCATCGCCACCGCCGTCGAGAAACCCTCAGGTTTCAGCGACCTCGGGGGCATCGACGTTCGTGAGCCTACGTACCTCGGAGCGCCAGCGTTCCGACGCCCTCGGGCCGGCCCCTCAGCGCGTCGACTCTCCCCCGTAGCGCTGCGCGAGTGCGCCGGTACGGTTGCCGACGGCGAGCGTCTCCTGCTGCAGCTTGCCGAAGCGCTCAAAGATCGCCGGCGCATCCTCGAGCCCGGGAACGCAGACGATCTCACCCAGCGCGAGTCCGGCGAGGATCGCCCGGGCGCAGTCCTCGGAGCTCATGAGCGGCGGCATGCCCGGACGCGCGGCAAGCGGTCGCGAGCCGTGGAACTCACTCTCGACCATGCCGGGCAGGCAGACCATCGCCCGCACGCCGCTGCCCTCGAGCTCGGCGGCGAGCGCCTGAGTGAAGACGAGCTGGAACGACTTGGCGCCGGCATAGGTCGCCCGGCCCGACATACCCAGGCGCAGCGGACCGCTGAGCGCGAGCAGCGACGCGACGTTGACGACGGCGCCGGCGCCGCGCGCGATCATACCCGGGAGCGCGGCCCGCACGAGCGTGACCGGAGTCGTGACGTGGATCGCGACGACGCGCCGCAGGACCTCGGCCTCGATCTCGGCGAACGGCCCGTAACCAGAGAAGCCGGCATTGTTGACGAGCAGCGAGAGGCGCTGCTCGGCGGCCACGCGCTCGGCGAGACGGGCCACGGCGGATGTGTCGGTCAGGTCGGCCACGACGACGTCGACCCGGCATCCGGCCTGCTCGCGGAGCTCCGCGGCGAGCGCTTCGAGACGCTCCGCACGACGGGCGACGACGATCAGGTCGTGACCGTCGTCCACCAGCAGGCGGGCGAGGGCGCGACCGATACCCGACGAGGCGCCGGTGACGAGGGCGAGGGGACGCGGTGTCGACATGATGCCTCCGATGCTCAGTTTGCTTCGACGATCAGCTTGCTCCGACGATCAGCCGCCGGCCGGCGACGGCGTCGCCGCGACAGGGTCTGTGTCCGGACGGGGCCCGAGCGCACGCACGGCGTCCTCGACTGTGAGAAAGATGTGGTCGTCGGCGACGTGCTCGCGCAGCCCCAGCCGGGCGGTGTCGCGCGGCGTTTCGCCGGTCGCCCTGGCGACCGCGAAATCGACGCCGTGCTCGTGCAGCTCGTGGACCACACGCAGGAGCATGCGACCGCCGGTGAAGTCGAGGTCTTCTATGCCCGAAGCCTCGAGGACGAACAGGTGGACCGGCGGCGTAGCCGCCGCCACGACCTCGCGCACCCTGTCGCGAAAGTGAGTCGCGTTGGCGAAGTACAGCGGTGCGTCGATGCGGTAGGCCACGACGCCGGGCACCGTCCGCACGTCGGGTCGCTCCGTCAGAGGCCACCAGACGGTGGTGCCGTCCACCCGGCCGAGCACGGCATCGCGCGGCCGGGCGCTGCGCCAGGTGCGATAGAGGATCGACAGCAGCGCGGCCAGCAGGATGCCGGGACCGACTCCCAGGAACACGACCGTGGCGAGCGTCGCCATGGCGACCCCGAACTCGATCTTGTCGAAGCGATAGACGGCCTCGAGGTCGCGCAGTCGCAAGATGCGCAGGGCGACGTAGATGAGCACGGCGCCGAGCGTCGCTTCGGGCAGATCGGAAAGGATGCCCTTGGCCGCCACGACGAGCGCCACGACGATCGCGCCCGCCACGAGCCCCGGCACCTGTGAGCGCGCCCCGGCCGATGCGACCACCGCGCTGCGCGGAGGGCTGGCGTTGACGGCAAAACCGCCCATGAAGCCCGCCAGCACGCTGCCGGCGCCCACGCCGATGAAGTCGCGATCGACGTTGGTCTCGAAGCCGCCGAGCTCGGCGAACGAGCGGGTCGTGGCCGACGTCTGCGTGACCACGATGAGCGCCACCGCGAAGGCGCTGGGCAGCAGCTTCCAGACGAGGTGGGCCGAGAAAGCCGGTGCGGCGAGCGGCGGCAGGCCGCCGGGCAGCATGCCCAGTGTGGCGACGCCCTTGGCCGACAGGTCAAAGGCGATCGAGGCGGCCAGCGCCAGCGCCACGCCGATCAGCGCACCGGGCACGCGCCGGCTCACCCGCTCGCCGGCGACGATGACGGCGAACACGCCGACCGCCACGGCCAGCGCGTAGTAGTTGATCTCGTCGAGGTGCCGCAGGACCCCGCTGAGCTTGGCCATGGCGTTGCCCGAGACCGGCGGCAGGCCCAGCACGGCGGGAAGCTGACCGACGATGATGACGACGGCGATGCCGGCGAGAAACCCGGTCACCACGGGCTCCGACAGAAAGTCGGCGATCCAGCCCATGCGCGCCACGCCGACCACGATGGTGACGACGCCGACGAGCAGGGCGAGCAGCGCCATGTCTGAGCCGTAGCGCGCGGAGCCCGCGCCGGCCACCGCCGTCACTGCCGCCGCGAGCAGCGGGGCGATCGTCGAATCGGCGCCGACCGACATGGTGCGGTTCGAACCGAGCAGGGCGAACATGACCACGGCCGCGAGAAAGGCGTACAGGCCGGCGACCACCGGCATGCCGGCAAGGTGGGCCGTGGCGAGCTGTTCGGGGATGGCGATGGCGACCAGCGTGACGCCGGCCACCAGGTCGAGCGGCAGGTAGGCCGCGCGATACCCGGACAGCCACGTGAGGATGGGCAGACGGCGGGCCCGCCGCAGCGGCCCCGCCGTCCCGCCGCCGTGTCCGGGCGCGCCGTTATGGGCAGACTCCGTCATGACTCTAGACTTTTCGCCGTTCGCCCCCTGCTAACCTTGGCGCCACAAAACCAGCGGCCGTCTCATCGGCCCCTACCGCACCGACGAAGGAGGGTCACCGATGACCATCATCGAGAAGCGCGAGGAGAAGACGGTCGACGAGCGCCGCGCCCTGGGCCGCGAGGCGCGCAAGCTGGCGCCCCGCGCCTCCCACGGCTCGTGGTCGCCGGCCCCCGACCGGCCGGACCCGCTGGCGCTGCTGCGCTCGCAGGACGACGACCGCATGGCCGACCTCGTGCCCATCCGCTGGGGCCGCATGTCGGCCTCGCCGTTTGCCTTCTACCGTGGTTCGGCGATCCTCATGGCCGCCGACCTCGCCCCATTGCCACGCACAGGGCTGACCGTGCAGCTCTGCGGCGACGCCCATCTCTCGAACTTCGGCATGTACGGCTCACCCGAGCGCGAACTGCTGTTCGACGTCAACGACTTCGACGAGACCCTGCCGGGACCGTTCGAATGGGACCTCAAGCGCCTGGCGGCGAGCTTCGTGCTGGCCAGCCGCAACAACGGCTTCGGCGAAGACGTGGCCCGCGAGACCGCGCTCGCCGCCGCACGTTCCTACCGCGAGCACATGACGGCCTTCGCCGAGATGAACGAGCTCGACGTCTGGTACTCGCACATCGTGGCCGACGAGCTGCTCGACATGGCGCGTGGCAGCCAGGCCGCCAAGGCGGCCTCCAAGCGCGCCGTCGACAAGCGGCTCAAGTTCGCCGAGAAGAGCTTCACCAAGGCGCGCGGCCGCGACAGCCTGCAGGCGGCCGGCAAGCTCACCGAGGTGGTCGACGGCTCGCGGCGCATCGTCGACCAGCCGCCGCTCGTCATGCACCTGAAGGAGCTCGACGAGAACGAGGCGATCGGCAGCCTGTACGCTCAGTACAAGGCGACCCTCGAAGACGACCGCCGCGAGCTGCTCGAGCGCTTCGATGTGGTCGACATGGCCCGCAAGGTGGTCGGCGTGGGCAGCGTGGGCACGCGCTGCATCATCGTCCTGCTGCTCGGCCGCGACGCCGACGATCCCCTCTTCCTGCAGATCAAGGAGGCCGGGCCGTCGGTGCTCGAGCCCTTCCTCGGCCGCAGCAAGTTCCTCCACGGCGGTCATCGCGTCGTCGCCGGTCAGCGCCTCACGCAGGCCGCGAGCGACATCTTCCTGGGCTGGATGACCGGCAAGCCGGCCGGCCGCCAGTTCTACTGGCGCCAGCTCCGTGACATGAAGGGCTCGGTCGAGACCGAGTTGCTCAGGGCTCCCGGCCTCGAGATCCTGGCCACCTTGTGCGGCTGGACACTGGCCCGCGGTCACGCCCGCTCCGGTCACCGCATCGCCATCGCCTCGTACCTGGGCGTGAGCGACCGTTTCGATCAGGGCATCGCCGACTTCGCCAGGACCTACGCCGATCAGGCCGAGAAGGACTACGAGGCCCTGCTCAAGGCGATCAAGCAGGGCAAGATCAAGGCCGAGACCGGGGTCTGACCGCCACCGCACGGCCCGAGCGTCTGTCGCGGGCGCCGGGTTCCGCACGGCCCGAGCGTCCGTCGCGGGCGCCGGATCCCGCGCGGACCGGTCGTGCGGCCGGCGGGTAAGCGACGCTAGACCGGCATGCCGCCGTCGGGCGGCAGGGGCGCCTGAGCGCGGCGCGAGGCCGCGCTCAGGGTCGCCCCACCGGCCGCGATCATCACCGCCGCGATCGCCGCGAGGTCGAGCCGGCTCAGGGTCTGGCCGATGAGCACGAAGCCGGTGAGCGCGGCGATCGCCGGCTCCAGGCTGAGCAGCACGCTGTAGGTCGCGGCTCGCACCAGCCGTAGCGCGACGAGCTCCACGAAGTATGGCGCCGCCGACGAGAGCACCGCGACCAGCGCGCCCAGTGCGACCGCCGATGGATGCTGGGCAAAGCGCGGGGCGAACAGCAGCACGACCGGCGTCAGCAGGATGGCGGAGCCGCTCAGCATGAGGGTCGTCACGTGCAGCGGCTCGAGCGAGCTCACGGCCCGCCTGCCGAACACCAGATACAGGCCCCAGAACAGGCCGGCCGACAGCGAGAGCGCGAGGCCGCCGGGCCCGATCGAACCGCTCGGCCCGACGAGCGCGGCGATGCCGGCCGCCGCCAGGGCGACCCAGACGAAGTCGACGGGCCGCCGCGAGCCGAGCACCGCCACGACCAGGGGCCCGGCGAACTCGATGGCCACGACGATGCCCAGCGGGGCCACCGAGATGGCGCCGTAGAAGCTCAGGTTCATGCCGAGCAGGCTGAGCGCGAGCAGCGCGACCGGGCGGCGCTGCCCGCGGGGCGGCAAGCGCAGCGAGCGCGGCCGCACGGCGATCAGGATGAGCGCCGCGATAGCCGTCCGCAGCCAGAGGGCGTCGACGACGCCGACCGCGCCGATGACCTTCGTGGCCAGGGCCGAGCCGCTCTGGAACAGGAAGGCGACGGCGACCACGAGCAGCGGTGCGAAAAGCGGGCTGCGGGACCGCGGTGCGGGCGCGGCGGAGCCGGGCCCGCGTTCAGACTTACGGGGACCGGGCATCGATCCTCAGGCCTGCTCGGTGCCGGCGAGCACGAACCACACCCAGGCGGCGCCGGCCAGGCAGAGCGCCGCCGAGCCGCCGAAGAGGGCCGGCGCGCCCACGCTGGCGAAGACGACGCCGCCCAGCGAGGGGCCGACGATGGCGCCGAGCCCCCAGCCGAAGGTCTGGGTCACCGTCTGACCCGTCGATGCCAGCCGCCGCGGCACCAGTCGCCCCACGATCACCACGCCGCCCACGTACATGAGCGCGAAGGCCACGCCGTCGCCGGAGGCGGCCAGCGTCAGGGCCAGCGGCGAGCGCATGAACGACCAGCACAGGAACACCAGGCCGTAGGTCAGCCCGCCGGCGACGAACACCGAGCGCAGGCCGTAGCGCCGCGCCAGGCCGCCGCTCCAGTTCATCACGGGGATCTCTATGAGGGCCGCGAGCCCGGCCGCCAGCCCTACGAGAAAGGGTCCGCCGCCGGTACCCACGATCTGCAGGCTCACGAAGGACACCGCCGCATAGGCGCCGATGCTCACGATCACCATGCCGACCATGAAGGAGACGAGGTGCGGCGACTCCCGGACCACGTCGCCCAGCGCGCCGAGCCGCGACTCGGACCGCACCGGCGCCGGCGCGCCGGGCGACAGCCGCAGCGTCCACAGGCCAAAGCCGACCGTGCCGGCGGCGTAGAGCGGCAGGACCGGCTCCAGACCCACCAGCTCATAGAGCGCGCCGAAGCCGATCGCGGCGACGCCCCAGCCGAGGCTCGCCCACAGCCTGATGCGTCCGTACTCGCTGAGGCGCTCCTCGCCCAGATAGGCGACGGCGAGCGCGTCCGACAGTGGAGCGCCGGGGGACGAGCACATCGTCATGAGCACGGCGACCAGCAGGATCGCCCAGAAAGCCGAGCCGCTGACGGCGAAGGCCAGCGCGAAGACCGCCGTCGCCACAGACGACACGACGAGCACGCGCACCGCCCCGATCCTGGTGTCGGCCAGGTGGCTCCAGAGCGGCGCCGTGGCCGCGCCGACGAGGGCGGTGACGGCGAACACCAGGCCGATGCTCGGCGGCGAGAGTCCGCGGTCGCGCAGGAGCAGGGCAAAGAAGGGGATGAACGCAGACCCACCGGCGCCGGCGATCAGAAAGAGCGTGCGCAGCGACCACAGACCGCCAAGATCAGGTCTTCGGGCGTGCCCGGCTGCCTCGTCTGTTCCGACCCGGTCGCCCATAAGCCTGCATCCTAGCAGGCGCGAAGATCATCGAGCTCGTGGCCGGCGGCGAATGACTGCCGCGGGCCGGCGCTCGACTGCGTCGCCGCCGCTCAGGCGAGCGCGACTGTTTGTCGCGCCTAGCTGCGCGGCTTGCTGCGGCGGTCGCTCACCACGTACGTGCCGGCCGCATCGACCAGCGGGATCAGAAAGCCGTCGCCCCCGCCGCGGGCGTCGTCGAGCGACTCGTGAAGTGCATACTCGAGCGACGTGGTGGGCTCGGCCAGCCACGAGTACGTGTTCCTGAGGCCGCTGGCGACCGGTTGCGGCCCGTAGACTGTCTCGCACCACGCGTCGCCGTCATCGAGAAGCAGGTAGCGGCGCGTGCGAGCGTGCGGCACGGGATCGTCGACGAGCCAGGCCGAAAGGTGGACGTTCTCGAAGGTCACGGTGCGGTTGGGCGCGCGGCCCAGCGAGCGCATGACCTCGAGGTACTCGCAGACGAGACGCTTGAGACGCTCCCTGGTCGTCGGACCCGACTGTATGGTCGCCATTCCACCCCCTGTCGCCGAGCGTCGATGCCGCGAGATGCCGCGGGCCGTCACGCGATCTCGCGGACCCCTTCTTCGAGCCGCCGGCGCGCTTCCCTTGCCAGGACCCGTACGAAAGCCCTTCTGATGACAGTCTGCGCAAGTCGGCCGCAGGCTAGACACTCGATCGACGGCGCCTCCCGTGACACGCGACCCGGTGGGCGGTCCCGCCGTCCTTGCCACCGTTGACCGATGGGCGATCTCGCCGTCCCCGCCGCCGTTGACCGATGGGCGATACTGTCGGGGTGCGCACCGACTCTTCACGCTGGACGCGGCCGGCTGCCGTCGCGATCTACGCCGCCGCCATGGCGGTCGTCGAGGCGATGGTGGTCTTCTATCTGCGGCGCCTGTTCGCGCTGCAGTACGCCGCCGTGTTCACACCCGGCCGCTTCAGCTTTCCGCACGCCTACCTCAGGCACGAGCAGGTCCGCGAAGCGGCGACCATCGTCATGCTGGCCGCCGTCGCCTACCTCGCCGGCCGGGGGCCTCTCCAGAAGCTCGCCTGCTTTCTGCTGGCCTTCGGCGTCTGGGACATCGGCTACTACGTCGCCCTGAAGATCATGCTCGACTGGCCGGCGTCGCTCGGCACACGCGATCTGCTGTTTCTCACGCCGCGCCAGTGGTGGGCGCCGGTGTGGGAACCGCTGCTCGCCTCGTGCGCGTTCATCGCCGCCGCGATCCTGCTGCTGCGCCGCCCGCGGCGGGCCTGAACCGGACATGGTCGAACGGCCGACCGGCGGCGGCGTGGGCGGCGGCGGCGCGCACGACGACCGAGCGGGCGGCGGCGGCGCGAGCGGCGGCACCACGGGCGACGACCGCCTTCGGGTCGCGACCTTCAACGTGCGCAACGGGATCGCCTTCGACGGGCTCGATTCGTGGCCCTTCCGCCGACGGACGACGGCCGACGTCGTCGCCCGTCTCGAGTGCGACGTCGTCGGTCTCCAGGAGATGTACGGCTTTCAGCAGAGGTACCTGCTCGCGCGATCGCCGGGCTACGCCGCGACCGGAGTCGGACGCACCGACGGCCGCCGCCGGGGCGAGCGCTGCGCCGTGCTCTACCGGCCCGCCCGCCTCGCCCTCGACGGCTCGGTCACACGCTGGTTTTCCGACACCCCGGACGTGGCCGGCTCGACGAGCTGGGGCAATCGATTACCGCGCATCGTCACGCTCGCTCGTTTCACCGATCTCAGGAGCGGCCGACGCTTTGGCCTGGCGAACTGCCATCTCGAAGGCTGGCCGCCGGCCGCGCGCCACCGCAGCGCCGCGGCCCTGGCGACGTGGCTCGAGCCGGCCCTGCCGTGGATCGTGCTCGGCGACTTCAACGCCGAACCCGCAGACGACGCCATCCATACCTTGCTCGCCGCCGGCCTGCGCGACGTCTTTGCGCCCCCATGGACAGGTTCCACACCTGACACTCGACCTGTACTTGAGACCGATATCGCCACGCGAACCCCTTCGGCGGCTTCGGACGCACCGCCGGCCTCGGACCGGCCGCCGGCCCCGCCGCCCACGACGAACGGCGGCTTTGCGGGCGCCGACGAGCGGCGGCGCGTCGACTACGTCTTCGTGACCCGCGAATGGGAGGTGGGCGAGGCGGCCGTGGCGGCGTCCCGCCGCCACGGCCGCCTCGCCTCAGACCACTGCCCGGTCACAGCGACCCTGCGGTTGCGACCGGGAGGATGAGCACCGCCAGCCGGTGCGGCGGCGCGCGCCGACGCGCCGACGAGCCGACGCGGAACGGCGGCGGCTCAGCCGATGCGGTCCCGGGATGCGCCGGCGCACGGTCTTGCCTACACTGGCGATGACCACCGCACGCCCTGCAAGCCGAACCGGTCCAGGAGCCGACATGACGACGACCACATCGGCGATCGGCGTTGCCCGTAGACGTCCCAAGGCGCTCGTCGCGCTGATCGTCGTGCAGCTCTTTCAGGCGCTCGGCGCCCTCGCCGGCGGGGCGGCCCTCGTAGCCTCACCCGAGGGCCGCCTCATGAAGATGCCGGTGAGCAACCTCGCCGGCTCGCCGTTCACGGACTTCCTGATCCCCGGGATCATCCTCTTCGTCGTGCTCGGCGTCGGCCCCCTGGCGACTGCCTGGGTGCTCGCGCGCCGGCCCCGGTCCGCCGCGCTGGAGCGCGTCAATCCGTGCAGTCACGAGTATTGGGGCTGGACGCTGTCCGGCGCGATCGGCGTGGGACTGGTCGTCTGGATCGCGGTCGAGGCGCTGATCGTGCCCTACAGCTTCCTGCAGCCGCTCTACGCCGGCGTGGGAGTCGTCATCATCGCGCTGACGCTCGCGCCGTCCGTGCGCGCCTACTACCGCCGGTAGGTCGGGCATGGGCTCCTCTTCAGCCATGGCCGGGCGCGCGACATGAGGCTCACTCTCGACCGTAGCCATGCGCTCCAGGTGGCGGGCGTGGCCGTCGCGGCACTCGTGGCGATCGCGCTCCTCGTCTGGGGAGCTCACCTGAGCCACGCCGGCGAGAGCGGCGCGACCGGCGACTCCGCGCTCTGGCCGCCGAGCGCCGGCAGCATCGTCGTCTGGCGCGACGGCCGGGACATGCTCACGGCCGCCCTGACCACCGCGGCCGGAGCGACGACGGAGAGTTCGCTGGGCGCCGGCAGCGCCGCTCGCCTGATCGCCGGCGGCGCGCGGCCTGTGGTGCTGGTGACGGGCCCCGACGGCGGACACCGCCTGGCGCGCTACGACCCGGCGACGCGCACCTGGGCGACGATCGCCGCAGCGCTCGAGCCCGCCGACATGGCGACCGCGGTGATCGCCGGCGACCTCGTCCACCTGCCCGTCGGCCAGGGCCGGCAAGCGGCGGTCACGGCGGTCGACCTGAAGAACGGCCGCACGACGAGCCGTCTGCGCCTCCCTGTTCTCGTGCCCGCGCCCAGCGAGCTGCTGACGCTGCCGGGCTCGGCGACCGGCGCGCGGGTCGCCGGTCGCGGTCGCGTGGCCGCGCTGCTTGCGACCGACGGTCGAGTGCTGGCGATCACCTCCACGCGGCTCGCCGCCGCCGTCACCGACCTTGCGACCGGCGCCGGCGTCTCGCTCGGCCGCTACACACGGATCCTGGCAGCGACGGTCGGCGGCGACGGCATCGTCTACATCCTCGCCGGGAGCGACGACCCCGCCTTCACCCTGCGGTTCCTGCGCGTCGACCCCCGCACGATGCGCCTGGTCTCGGTGTGGGACACGGGCGTCGCCGCCACCGACGAGCCCGTCTCGGCGCTGCCCACGCGGTTCGGCGCGGTCTTCTACGCGCCGGGCAAGCCGCGCTCGCTCGACGCCTACTCAGGGACCAATGTCTGGCTCGTCGACGGCGGAGGCGCCCACCAGAACTCGGCGGTGTCGTCGAACATCGGCCTGGAGATGGGGCCGGGGCGCGGCGACAGCGTGTTGTTCTACGGACCTCCCGCGGGCGCTGTGATCTCGCGGTTGAGCACCGACGACGGGGCGCAGGCGCGCCAGGGCGCCCCGCTACGCGCGCCGTCCGCGGCGACCGTCGTGCTCGCGGCCGACTGACGCCAAGCCGGCACGCCGCAACCAGAGAGCAAGCGGGCAATGACCGATCCGAGCCCTCCGGTGCCGATGATCGCGGTCGTCATGCTCGAACCTCCTTCCAGCAAACCCAAGTGGATAGCCAGAAGTAAGGGTAGACACATCTAGACGGTCCCGCACCGTCGCATGCGGGTCGGCGGCGTTTCGCTGGGGCGGTGCTCCTTGCCGGCACAGTTGGTGAGCCCACCACCACGCCACCGCTCGCGACACGTTGTCGGTGTGTCAGAGGCCCCGAGCCCCGATCAGTGGAGGTGTCAGATGGCCGAACTCACGGCGCCCCCGGAGAGAATCGTCCTGGCCCACTTCATCGTCTCGGACGACGTCGAGCGGTCGGCCCGCTTCTACACCGAGGTGCTGGGCGGAAGACTGGCCTACTCGGGCCCCGGAGGCCTGACCTATGTCGAGCTCGCCAACAGCTGGATCATCATCAACGTCGGCGGTGGCCCCACCGACGACAAGCCCACGGTCACGCTGGAAACGCCGCCTGACCCCGACCGGGTCAGCAGCTTCCTGAACGTCCGCGTCGCGGACATCCACGCGGTCTACAGCGAATGGAGCGCCCGCGGCGCGCAATTCCTGACGCCGCCAAAACAGCATCAATACGAGATCCGTTGCTACATCCGCGACCCGGACGGCTACCTGATCGAGGTCGGCCAGACCACGGACACGAGCGGAGACTGGGCACCCGACCGCTGGCCATCGGACGCGGCCGGCCAGGAGTCCGAGTAGAAGGGCGGACGGGCACCGTCAGCGGGACATCTCGCCGATCGACGGAGCTCGTCCGCGAGGAGAAAGGCGGCGCACCCCATGCGTTCTGACATAAAGCCGGGGGGAGTGTTCCCCGACTACTCGTTGCCGGACCACACCGGCACCATCCGCACGCTGAGCGACCTGCAGGGTCAGGACCCATTGATCCTGACGCTCGCCCGCGGCAATTACTGCCCCAAAGAGCACCAGCAGCACCTTGAGCTGGCGGCGAACCAGTCCAAGATCGCGGTGGCATACACCCAGATCGTCACCATCGCCACCGACGACCACCATACCCTGCAGGAGTTCCGCCTCTCGGTCGGAGCCCAATGGACCTTCCTCTCCGACCCCGAGCGGACGGTCCAGCGGGACCTCGAGGTCGTGGAGTACACCGACCCCGAGCACAACCCGATGGTCCCCCACACGCTCGTGCTCAAGCCGGGGCTGGTCATTCACAGCGTCTATAACGGGTACTGGTTCTGGGGACGCCCGTCGTTTTATGAGTTGTGGCTCGACCTGCGCGCGGCATCGCGCGACATCCGGCCCGACTGGGACCTCAGCAAGCCGGGCTTGCGTGAGGAGTGGGATGCGGGCGACTACTCCTCTTTCCACGGCTGGGACAGAAAGAAGGGGTCGGTCCCGACCTCGTACGAGTCGTAGCCGCATCGATTCGCAGTCGTCGTTCCAGGCGCGTTCTCGTTGAGAGGAAGGTGGTCTCAGTGCGTACACCGGTATGTGAGTTACTCGGGATTGCACGACCGATCGTCCAGGCGCCCATGGCGGCCGTGCCCCGCCTGGCCGCGGCGGTCTCGAACGCCGGCGCGCTCGGCATGGTGACGCTCACATGGTCGGCCGACGCCGGAGCGGTGGTCCGTGAGACGGCGGCGCTGACGGCGCGGCCGTTCGGCGGCAACCTCGTCCTCACCGAAGATCATCGCCGTCGCCTCGACCAGGCCCTCGAGGCGGGCCTGCGGATCGTCTCCTTCATGTGGGGAGACTCCAGCGGCTACGTCGAGTCCGTGCACGCCGCAGGTGGGATCGTCATGCACACGGTCGGCAGCGCCGAGGAGGCGCGGCGGGCGGTCGCGGGCGGAGTGGATGTGGTCGTCGCGCAGGGCTGGGAGGCCGGCGGGCACGTCTGGAGCAAGGTCGCGACGCTGCCGTTGGTGCCCGCCGTGGTGGACGCGGTGACGCCGGTGCCGGTGATCGCGGCCGGCGGGATCGGCGACGCACGCGGAGTCGCGGCGGTGCTCGCCCTCGGCGCCCAGGCCGCCTGGCTGGGCACGCGGTTCCTGCTGGCCGAGGAGATGCCACTCCACGAGGACTACCGGCGCCGGCTTATAGCCGCGGCCGAGACCGATGCGCAGTGGTACGCCGACCTCTACGACGTCGGCTGGCCCGACGCTCCCCACCGTGCCCTGCGCAACTCGACGGCCGAGGCGTGGGAAGCCGCGGGCCGCACCCCGGACGGGCAGCGGCCGGGCACGGGCGACGTGATCGCGCACTTCGCCTCCGGCGAGGCGATCGTGCGGTACGAGCCGGCGCCGCCCATGGTCGGGACGACCGGCGACATCGAAGCGCTCTCGATGTGGGCCGGGCAGAGCGTCGCCCTCGCAAAGCGGACGCAGTCGGTGGCGGACATCGTGAACGAGCTCGCGGCGGACCTGTAACCCAGGTCGAGGGCCGCTTCCGGTTAAAGCCATTAGCTATTGACAGTCTCCACCCACAGGAGAGCTCTGTGAGAGATCAACATGGACGCGGGCGCAGAGCGCCCCATGAGGCCCCTCGCGAGTCTCGCCTGGCGTTTCTTGCGGAGCACCACCTGGCCGTCCTGGCGGAGCATCGCCTGAGCCATCGCGAACGGCAGCGCCTGGAGACCAGGGAAGAGATCCTGCAGGCCGCTCGCGAGGTCTTCGCCGAGACGGGTGGAGTCGACGTCTCGCTCAGCGAGATCGCCCGACGGCTGGGTTTCACACCAGCGGCGCTCTACAAGTACTTCGACAGCAAGGACGACCTCATCAGGGCCGTCGCCGAGCGTGCCATGGCGAGCCTTTCGGAGGCTCTGTCGCGCGTGTCGAGTGAGCTCCCACCAGACGAACGCGCCGTCGAGATCGGCATGGCCTACCTCGATTTCGCGCGAGCCAACCCCTACGACATCGCGATCGTGGCACTCCATGAGTCACTGGAGATGACCCACGCCGGCGGTCATGCCGGTCTCGAGGAGATCGTCATGGGTGTCTTTCGCGACGGGGTGGCCCAGGGCGTCTTTCGCGCCTCCTCCGACGAGGACATCGCTCTCATGGTCTACGGCGCCTGGTCGTTGGTACACGGCATGGCCGTGCTGCTCTCACGCCAGCCCCCCCCATCTTGTCAAGCAGCTACGACCTGCCCGGCAGCGCCAGCTCTTGCTGGCCTTCGTCACGGGCCTGAAGGGCCCATGGCCTGTGGCATCCGAGTCGGGGTCGGGCCAAGGAGTTGGAGCATCCGATGTTCGCCGTTGACCGGCGCACCAAGCTGCTCACGCTGGGGGCGATGTGCTTCGCCCTGTTCATGGCGATGCTCGACAACACCGTGGTCAACGTCGCCCTGCCGAACATCCAGCGCCACCTGGGCTCGGGCGTCTCGGGCCTGCAGTGGATCATCGACGCCTACACCCTGGTCTTTGCCAGCCTCATGCTCAGCGGCGGCACGCTGGGCGATATCTTCGGGCGCAAGCGCTTCTTTCTGATCGGCCTGAGCGTGTTCACCGCGGGCTCGCTGCTCTGTGGCGTCGCGCCGTCGCTGGCGGTCTTGATCGCCGGACGCGCCGTCCAGGGTCTGGGCGCCGCCGCCCTGATGCCGGGCACCCTGTCGATCCTCACCAACACCTTCCACGATCCTCGCGAGCGCGCCCAGGCGATCGGCATCTGGGCCGGCGTCTCGGGCTTGGCTTTGGCCCTGGGGCCCCTGGTCGGTGGCGCGCTGGTCGATCGCTTCGGCTGGCAGAGCGTCTTCTTCCTGAACGTGCCGATCGGCTTGATCGCCCTGGCGGTGGCGTTGCTCGCCGTGGCTGAGTCCAAGAACCCCGAGGGCCGCCGGCTCGACCTGCCCGGACAGGCGCTCGCCATCGTCGCCCTGGGCTCGCTCACCTACGCCCTGATCGAGGCCAACAGCTACGGCTGGACCTCGACGACTATCCTCGCTCTCTTCGTGACGGCGGCCGTGTCCGGGGCCGCATTCCTGTGGGTCGAGATCCGTAGCTCGAGCCCCATGCTGCAGCTCAAGTTCTTCCGCAACCCCACCTTCGCCGCCGCCGCAGCCTGCGCCGGCATCATCAGCTTTGGCATGTTCGGCATGTTCTTCTTCATGACGCTCCTCTTTCAGAGCGTGCAGGGCTACACGCCGTTCCAGGCCGGTCTGCGCACGATGCCGGCCACGGGCATGATCGTGATCGTGGCGCCGCTGGCAGGCCGCCTCGCTGGGCGCATCGGCTCCAAGCTCCCCATGGCCGTGGGCCTGGCCTTGAACGCCGCCAGCATGCTCATCTTCACGAGCATCGACGCCGGCACGAGCTACTCACACATCTGGCCGCCGCTGGTGCTGGCCGGAGTAGGCATGGCCCTCGTCATGACCCCCATGACCGCCGCCGTGATGAGCGCCGTGCCGCGCGAGCGCGCCGGCATGGCCTCGGCGACCAGTAACGCCAGCCGCGAGGTCGGCGGCGTCTTTGGGATCGCCCTGCTCGGGGCGATCGTCACCCACATACTCTCGCGCGACCTGGCGCGCTCGATCGCCGCCCTGCACCTGCCGGCCGCCCTCAGAGGCATGATCGTCGCGCAGGCCAGCCACGGCGCCGAGCAGGCCGCCGCCACGGCGCTGCCGGCCGGCGTCAACGGCGCCGCGCTGCACGCCGCCGCGGGAGCGTCGTTTGTCGCCGGCATGCACGTTGCCATGGTCGTCGCGGCCGTCGCGCTTGGCGCAGGGTCGCTGGGGGCCGCGGTCTTCGTAGGCGGTGGCCGGCCGCAGCAGGTCGCCGCGCCGGCGTCGAGCGCTGAGATAGCGGCCGACGCATAGATACAGACGCGTCAAAAGGAAGGCTCGTCCGATTGCCAGAAACCACGGCGACTGCACGCCTGTAGCCCTCGCCCAGCGCCCGCCGGAGAGCCTCAGCCGGAAGGACCAGGCTCCGCCGGCGCCGCCCAGGTCAGCCAGCGGGCGGGATTGTCGACCATGATGGCGCGCAGCGTGGCGACGTCGACGCCGCGGGCCGCGAAGAACGGCGGCAGGTTGCGCGCCAGGTGCGCGTAGCCGAAGCCGCCGTAGGCGACGAGCTGGATCTTCATGGCGATGTCGTGCGAGAGCAGCAGCCGCCCGGCGAAGCCCTCGCCGCAGAGCTGGGCCACGGCCGCCACCCGCTCTCGATCGCTGTGCGGCAGATCGCCGACGCCGCCCTCGGCGCCCACGACACCGTCGCCGCCGTCGCCCGGAGCGCTCCAGCCGAACCAGTCGAACTCGAGGTAGGCGCCCTCATCGGCGAGCGCCCGGCAGTAGTCGAGGTCGATCCCCGAATCGAGGTGACAGATGGCCACCCGCCCTGGGTCGACGCCGTGCTCCTTCAGGACGAGCAGCGCGTCGAGACCGCTGTGCCCCGGAGCCAGCGAGTGGATCGAGACCGGCGCCCCGCTGCGCCGCTGCGCCCGGGCGACCGCCTGCAGCATCTGCAGCTCGGCCGGCGCGATACGGCCCGACGACACGCCGATCTCACCGATCAGCCCGCAGGGCAGGCCACCGCGGCGCGGGTCGGCCAGCAGGTCGACCATGAGCTCTGTCGCGAGCTCTTCGACGGACAGCCGTGCGGCCTCGGGCGGGCGCAGGTCGGCGACGTAGTGACCGCAGCCGGCCACCACGTGGAGCCCACTCGCGCGAGCGGCCCGGGCGAGGACGGTCCGGTCGCGGCCGAACTCGTCGAGCGTCTGGTCGACGACCGCGCCGCCGCCGGCCTCGGCGAAGAGGCGCAGCTCGGCGACCATCTCGTCGAGGTCGTCGAGGCGCAGGTTGGCGCGGTTGCCCAGCGGCTGGCGGTGGACGCGCTCGAGGTTGGCCAGGGTGATGGGGGCGGCGGCGAAGCGCGCGGCGTCGCGCCCGGCGTCGGCGACGGCGGGGTCCGCGGCGACGTCATCCGCGGCGACACCGTCGGCGGCAGCCGCGTCGAGCCACTCGAGCCCCTGGTCGAGCGCGCAGATGACGTGCTCGTGAGGCAGGCAGACGCCGAGCTCGCCAGGGTCGATCGGGCCCAGTACGGTGACGATCTTGCCCGTGAAGGCGCCGGGTCCGAGGGCGCCGGTGCTCCGAGCGTTCGCGGCGCCGGTGCCCCCGGAGTCCATGGCTAAGCGGTCGCGCGCGACTCGCGGGCGCGCAGCCGCCAGGCAAAGCCCGCCAGGCGCGCTTCGTCGACCGGGTCGCCGTCGTTGTAGACGAACAGCAGCGGGAACTCGGCGCCGCGCCGCAGCTGCGCCTCGCTCACCAGGGCCGGGCCGCAGCCGCGCGGGGAGACCACGACGACACCGTCGATCGGCTGCGTGGCCCAGGTGTGCAGGGCGCCGCCGATCGTGGGGATGGTCTCGCCGAACGGGTAGCCGTCGAACAGCGGCTCGCTGGCCTTCCAGATGTCGCCGACGTCGTGCCAGAACATCCAGGGCTCGTGGGGCCGCGCGACGCCCAGCAGTCGCTTGACCACGTAGCGCATGAACTTGAGCGTGGCCACGCGTTTGGCGCCGAGCCGCGTGGTCAGGCCGTGGTCGCGCGCGTCGCGCAGCGCGAGCAGCTCGAAGATCTCGCCGAACGGCTCGAAGATGATGCGCAGGCCCTGGTCTGAGAGCTTGCGCTGCAGATCGTCGTTGCCCCACTCGTCGACCCGCAGGTAGATGTCGCCGCACAGAAAGACGGTGCGCGACTCCTGGCCGGGGTGGCCGTCGTCACGCTCGAGCGCCGCGAACTCGGCGGCCGCGGCGCCGATCAGCGCCTCACAGCGCGAGAGCAGCGCGCGCGCGTCGTTCAATCCCTTCACCTTGCCGGTCAGGCGCGGCGTGGCAAGCAGCGCCTCGAGGCGATCGGCGTAGGCGTGATAAAGCGCCTCCGAGGCGCCGCGCCGCGACTCACCGGCGTAGTGATAGAAGCGCATCATGTTGAGCAGGTCGGCGGCGGCCGACGCGATCCAGACCGCCGATGTCAGCGACCAGTCCTCGAACAGCAACGTGAAGTCGGCGACCTCGACGGCCCCCGCGTAGCCGTGACGCTCGAGCTGGATCTGCTGCGCGACCGGGAACAGGTTGGGCCGGCACGACTGAAAGCCGCGACCGATGCTCACGAAGACGACGCCGTCGGCGCCCAGGGTATCGCTCGCGCCCTCGAGGTACTCGGCCAACGTGCCCCAGATGAGCTGATAAGGCAGGCATTCCTTGCCCGAGCAGCCCTGGCGAGCCCGGTCCAAGGCCGCCGCCGAGGTGACCCCGACGAAGCGCGCGTCGAGGCCGGCGCCGCGCATGGCGGCGGCCGCGAAGCGGCCGCCACTGCCGCCGATGTTGCCGAACAGGAAGGTGCGGTCGCGGTTGTTGCGCAGCGAGACCGCGACCGGCTGCTCGCAACGTTCGAGGCGATGCGCGGCTACCCTGCCGGCGGCAAAACCGGCGGCGTCCGCGCCGGTGGCGCGCGCCGCGGCGCCGTCTGTGCCCGTGCCACGCGCTCCGGCGCCTTCGGCGGCGGCCCTCGAGGCTGCGTCGGCGGCGCCCGTCTGCGAGGCAGCGTCGGCGGCGGCCGCCTGGGCTTCGCGGTACCCCTGCACGGCGTGCAGGAACGCCTGCACGCGGGTGACATAGCCGGCGCTGCCGCCGTGCCCGTCGGTCTCTAAGACCGTGTGCGGATACTCGGAGAGCAGGTCGTCGAAGAGGTGCTCGACGAGTGAGTTCGGCCCGCAGCCGTAGGCGCACAGCAGCAGCGGAAAGACGTCGCCGGCAGCCGCCGCCGACAGCGCGGCGCGCAGGGTCTCGCCGGCGCCGGCCCAATGTACGGTGCGCAAGGCCGGCGTCGTCGCATCCGGTGGATAACAGTCGAGCGGCAGGGCCACGGCGCCGCTGCCGGCGACGAGGTCGTGGATACCCGAGTTGATGACCGGATCGTGGACGACGTGGGTCTCGCCCACGATCAGCACGACCGGCACCTCGTGGTCGTGAGCGAACGACAGCGCCCGCGCGCCGATCTCGGCGAGGCCGCGCTGGTAGCGCTCCCAGACCTCGCACGCGGCGGCGTGGGCGGCGCGCACGGCGGCGGTGTCGGTGACGCCGAGCAGACGAGCCGCGACCTCGAGCTCGGCGCCCACGTCGTCTCCGGCGAAGCCCTCGGCCTTGAGGGTGAACAGGACGGGTCGCACGACCGGCGGCGTCGTCGCCGGCTCGGCAGCCAGCGCGTGGTCGAGCATCTCGGGCGTGCCCTGGGCGATGGGACAGGTGAAGGTGCCGGCGGCGCCGTGCGACGGCAGGTTCACGAACTTGGGCTCGAAGAGCGCGTCCAGCGGCTCGCCGGAGGCCGACGCGGTGAGGCCGTGAGCGATCTTGACCGGCGCGCAGGCGCCCGACGCCGCGCAGCGCCGGTCCCCGCGGGCCAGGGTCTCGACCGTGGGGCGCAGGACCTCGACCTCCGCGCCCAGGGCCGACAGGAAGGTCGCAAAGAAGGGCAGCGAGTCGATCAGATAGTGTGCCTGCGGCAGGCCTATGCGACGGCCGGCGAGGGGACGCCCCGCCGACCCCGCCGCGACCTGGGCCGCCTCGTCGAGCAGGCCCGCCAGCAGCTCCGCCCGCTCCCGGTAGGGGTTGGGCGCGTCCTTGGGCAGCTTGGCGCCCATCTCGGAGCGCTCGTCGTACTTGGGGCAGTTACCGCCGGAGACGACGCGCCGGCGTTCCCCGGCGACCTCGACGACCGCGATCTCGAGCCGGCACAGGTTGCTGCACTGCTTGTCGGCGCAGCGCCGCGTCTTGCGCTCCAGCACCGTGGCCGACAAGAAGACATCAAGGTCGAAGACGCCGTCCCGGTCATGCGTCACGGCGTCGATCGCCGGAACCTCGGTCGCAGGAGCGTCGGTCGCCGGAGCGTCGGTCGCCGGAGCGTCGGTCGCCGGAGCGTCGGTCGCAGGAGCGTCGGTCGCCGGAGCGTCGGTCGCAGGAGCGTCGGTCGCAGGAGCGTCGGTCGCCGGAGCGTCGGTCGCACGAGCGTCGGTCGCACGAGCGTCGGTCGCAGGAGCGCGCGTCGCCTGGGCGCCCAGCGCCTCGCCTGCCAGCAGGGCGATGCCCAGCGCCCCCATGGCGCCGGGGTTGGGCGGCACGACGACCTCGCGGCCGGTGACCGCCGCCAGCGTGCGCGCGAGCGAGGGATTGCTGGCCGGCTTGCCCTGGAAGAAGATGCGCTCGCAGAACCGCCGATCGCCCATCACGCGGCCGATGTAGTTCTTGATCACCGAGTACTGCAGCCCGGCGAAGATGTCGTCGCGGCTGAAGCCGTCGGCCAGCGCCTCGGCCGCGACGTCGGCCACGAACACGGTGCAGGTCTGACCCAGGTCGGGCGGCCTGCGCGAGCGCGCCGCGAGCACGCCGAACTGGGCGATGTCGTCGAGCCCGTGGGCCTGCGCCTGCTCTTCGAGGAACGAGCCCGTGCCGGCGCTGCAGACACGGTTCATGTCGGATTCGAGCACACGCCCGTCGCGCAGGTTGATGAACTTGGCGTCCTGGCCGCCGATCTCGACGATCGAGAGGCTGCGGCCGCCATCGGGGTCGTAGCGCACGGCGGCCGCGGCGTGAGCCACGATCTCGTTCAGCACCGTCAGGCGGTCGGCCTGTCGCGGATAGGCCGCTCGCATGACCGAGGCGACCGCGTCCCGACCCGATCCGGTCAGCCCGACGGCCACAACGGGAAGCGCGCTGCCGGGCGCGCCGGCGGCCTTGAGCTCCTCCACCAGGCGCTTGGCCGCTTCAACGGGGTTGCCGTCGGTGCGCCGGTAGACGTCGGCGAGCACCTTGCCGTCGCGCGGGTCGAGCAGCAGCGCCTTCGAGCCCGTCGAGCCGAGATCGAGGCCGAGCACGACGCCGGCCGGCGCGCCGTCGGCGGCGGGTGCGGCGACCGGTGCGCCGTCGGCGCCGGCGAGCTGCAGCACCGAGCCCGGCCCGTCGAGCGCCGCCGGCAGCGCCCGCACGCGCCCGCCGCGCTCGACCACGAGATCCTCGGGCCGCGACGGCCATGCGATCTCGTCCCAGGAGCGCGAAGCGGCTATATGGAACGCCCCCAGCGCCTCGAACACACCGGCCTGGGGCGACACCTCGACGGGCGCCGGCACGAGCTCGCGGAAGGCTTCGACCAGCGGCCCGATCAGCGCCCCGTGGCCGACCAGCACCACGGGTCCGCCGACTTTGGCACGGTCGTAGAGGGCGTGCACATTGCGAGCCACACTCTGGAACAGGCCGCGAAAGAGGCGGCCGTGGTCTTCGCCCTGGTTGGCGTAGTGGGTGAGCTCACTCTTGGCGAACACGGCGCAGCGCGAGGTGACGGTGATGCCGCTGTCGGCGGCGCTCGCCAGAGCGACGGCCTCGTCGAGCGTGCAGCCGAGTCGCGAGCAGAGCCCTTCGACCGTCTCGCCTGTGCCGGCCGAGCAGCGCTCGTTCTTTTCGTAGTCGATCCGTCCGCCGGCGTCGCGCGTGAGCACCGAATAGCCGCTGCCGCCGATGCGCACGACGTTGATCGCGCCCCGCTCGCCGTACAGAGCGCGCAGGGCCCACTCCTGGGCGATCTCTTCGGGAATCCCGGCCAGCGCCGGAGCCGTCAACCGGTCGCCGAAGGTGCCCGCGCCCACGACGCCCGCCACCCGCGCGGCGCCCAGCTCGCGATAGAGCGCGAAGAACGGCGCGAGCGGCTCGCCGCGATGACGCTCGTCGCTGCTGCCCATGACGAGGGGCGAGCCGTCGGCGCGGCGACGGCCCCAGGTGAGCGACGTCGTGACCTTGCCGGCGTCGATGCCGATGAGCAGGCTCTCGTGGCCGGCATGGGGGAACGCGGAAGAAGACTGCATGTCTTACAGTCTACGGTATGAGTGACGGCCAACGGTCGCGAAAGGAGCACTGTGGCGCGCCAATGGTGCATCGAGCGGCCCTCTCGGGCATATGGTTAACCGACGTACTAGCCCATGTATGAGATGATGGACCGGCCACCCGCAAACGATCGCCAAGGAGCACCGATGGAGACTCAGCAATCCGATGACACGCGAGACGTTCTGGCCAGGATCGGCGAATCGTGGGGCTGGGTGCTGACCTTCTCCATCCTCACGCTGATCCTGGGCGTCATGGTCATGGCGTGGCCCCACGCGACCGTCAAGCTGGTCGCCCTCCTGTTCGGCCTGCAGCTCTTCGTCGGCGGCGTCTTCAGCCTGGTGCGCGCCTTCACGCGCGGCGGCGAAGGCTCCCGGGTCCTGCTCGCCGTGCTCGGTGTGCTGGGGATCCTGGTCGGCATCTTCGTGCTGCGGCACCTGTTCGAGACCGTCGTGATCCTCGTCGTCTTGCTCGGCGTGTACTGGGTGCTGCACGGCATCATCGAGTTCTTCGTGGCCGTCGACCACCGCGGCATGCCGGGCCGCGGGCTCAACGCCACCTTGGGCATCCTCAGCTTCATCGCCGGCGTCATCGTGCTGAGCTGGCCCGCGCCGACCCTGCTCGTGCTGGTCTGGGTGCTGGGCATCTGGCTCGTGATCTACGGGCTGGTCGGCATCGCCGGCGCGTTCATGGTGCGCAAGGCCGTCAAGACGGCCCAGGCGTAGGCTGCGGGCGAGGGCGGGGCGCCCGCGGCGCCCCGCCCTCGCCCCTCACGCCTCACCCCAGCCCGAGGCGCCGCAGCTCGTCTTCGTCGAAGCCGAAGTAGTGCGCCGTCTCGTGAAGCACCGTCACCCGTATCTCGGCGCGCAGCTCGCGCTCGTCGGCGCTCACCCGTTCGATGTTCCGCTGGAACAGGTGGATGGTGTCGGGATAGCCGGGCCCAAGGGTCGACTCACGTGGCATCGAGAGGCCGTGAAACAGCCCCAGGATGCGCGGGTCGATACCGTCGCGCACCATCTCCTCCGACGGGCGGTCGTCGGCGATCACCGGCACGTTGCGCAGCCGCTCGAGGATCGGCTGGGGCAGCTCGTCGAGGGCGTCCTGGGCTACCCGGGCGAACTCGGCGTCGCCCAGCGTGCGCGCCGCCGCGTCGCCGGCCGCGTCGAGCCGCCGCGCTTCGAGCCACTCGGCCACCATGCCGTCGCGGTCGCCGAGGTCTTCGCACACCTCGCCCAGCAGATGATGGAGGTCGGCGCGCTGGTCGAGACGGCTCACGCCACGCTCGAGGAGCGGCCGCAGCAGCCCGGCCGCCTCGCCCGGCGCGCCCTGGTCGAGCAGCTCCCACGCCCGCGCGAGCGCCCACTCGATCTCGGCGGGCGAGGGACGGCTCACGGCGTCGCGACCGCCGGCGCGACCGGCGGCGCGCCGATCGCCGCGCCCGTCGCCGGGTCGAAGAAGTGCATCGTGTCGGTGTCGACGGCCAGCCGGCAGACGTCGCCCACCGCGCAGGCGCTGCGATAGTCGACCTGGGCCGTGCAGATGGTCTTGCCGGCCTCCGCCAGGAGGGTCGCCTGAGCCGCGTCGGTGGCGGCCGCCCTGGTGGCTTCGGTCACCACGGGCGGCGCGTCGAGGGCGAAGATGAGGTTCTTCTCGGCGCCGAGCTCTTCGACCACGTCGATCCTGACGTCGATCGTCGGCCGCGACTCGTCGCGGCCGAGCGCCGCGTCGGCGAAGTCGGACGGCCGGATGCCGATCACGATCGGCCGGCCCCTGTAGGCGGCCAGGTCGCGGGTCCCGGGCACGGGCAGTGAGAAACCGGCGAACGTGACGCGGTCGCCGTCGATCCTGGCCTCGACCAGGTTCATCGACGGCGAGCCCATGAAGGCCGCCACAAAGAGGTTGACCGGGTGATGGTAGAGGGTCTGCGGCCGGTCGAGCTGCTGCACCACGCCGTCGTTCATGACCGCCACGCGGTTGCCCAGCGTCATGGCTTCGACCTGGTCGTGGGTGACGTAGAGCGTGGTCGTTTCGAGCCGGTCGCGCAGGTGGGCGAGCTCGGCCCGCATCTGCACGCGCAGCTTGGCGTCGAGGTTCGACAGCGGCTCGTCCATGAGGAACGCCTGTGGCTCGCGGACCATGGCCCGCCCCATGGCCACCCGCTGGCGCTGCCCGCCCGACAGCTGGGCCGGCTTGCGCTTGAGCAGCGGTTCAAGCTCGAGGATGCGCGCCACCTCGGCGACACGCCGGTCGCGCTCGTCGCGCGCCGTGTGACGCAGCTTCAGGCCGATGCCGAGGTTCTGCTGCACCGTCATGTGGGGGTAGAGCGCGTAGTTCTGAAAGACCATCGCCACGTCGCGGTCCTTGGGCGGCAGGTCGGTGACGATGCGCTCGCCGATCATGACCTCGCCGGCGCTCACCTCCTCGAGGCCGGCGACGATACGCAGCAGCGTCGATTTGCCGCAACCCGACGGCCCGACCAGCACCATGAACTCGCCGTCGCCGATCTCCATGGTCACGTCGTTGACGGCCAGGACGTCCTTGTCGAAGGCCTTGCTCACGCTGTCCAAGACGATGCGAGCCACGTCACGCCTCCCGTCTCGATAGATGCCCCGGCTTGAATCGCGCGGCCGTCAGGCCGGCTCGCAGGCGCTCACCGGCCCCGGCCGCGGCCGGCAGGCGGTCGCAGGCCAGCAGCGCCGCGCCGACGATCGGCGGCACGCCGAGGCGCGCCACTCGCGCCGCCGGAGCCACGGCGTGGACGCCGTCGACGATCCGCTGGGTGAAGCCGGCGTCGCCGCCGGCGAACACACCCCCGCCGAGCACGACGTCGACGTCGCGGCGCGTGAGCCCCAGCCGGCGCACGGCCGACACGACCATGGCGACGAGCTCGTCGGCCTGCCGGTCTACGATGCCCTGAGCGACCGCGTCGCCCTGCGCGGCGGCCACGAACACCACCGGCGCGAGCTCGGCCGGGGACTCGCGGATGCGGCCGGTCTGAACGGCCTGCAGCACGGCCGGCACACCGCGCAGGCCGTAGTTGTGCGGGACGAGGCGTTCGAGCACGGTATGCGGTCCGCGGCCGTCACGGCCGCGGACCGCGGCGCCGACGGCCTGCACGCCCAGCCAGCCGCCCCCGCCGCCGTCGCCCGAGATCTCGCCCAGCGCCGCGTAACGCACGACCCGACCGGTCGGCCCGACCGCCGCGCAGTTCATGCCGGCGCCGCAGACCAGGCCCACGCCCCAACCGCGGTCGGTGCCGGCGCGCAGCACGGCGAATGTGTCGTTGCGCAGCAGCAGATCGGCGGCCAGGGAGAGCGGTCTCAGGGCGCGTGCGATGCGGCGATCGTCGACCGGCAGGTCGGCGCCGCAGACGCACAGGGCCGCGACGCGCGCCAGCGGCCGGCGAGCGGGGTCGATGCCGGCTTCGCGGCAGGCGCCCGCGAGCGCTTCGAGCAGCGCCGCGATCGAACGCTCCTCGCTGCCCGGCGAGAACGGCGTGCCGCCGCCGCGGGCCGCGCCCAGCACGGCGCCGTCGGCCGACACCAGGGCGACGTCGACCTTGGAGTTGCCGCCGTCGACGGCGAGGATGTCGATCACGCCATCGTTCACAGCAGGTCCACGGTGACGAACTCGGCGCCTTCGGCGCGCAGAGCGGAGATCAGGGGCGGCAGGGCGGCGAGCGTCACGTCGGGCCAGCTATGGAGCAGCACCCGCGCGCCGGCTTCGGGGGCAGCCTGAGCGCCGGCTTCGGGGGCGGCATGAGCGCCGGCCCCTGCCCCAGCCTGAGCGCCGGCCCACGCGCGGCAGCCGTCGACGACGGCCGTCACGACCTCGGAGGTGGTACGGCCGGGCCGCCAGTCGAACGGGTCGACGTCCCAGCCGATGTTGCGATACCCCAGGGCGGCGAGCACCGTGAGCACGCGCTCATCCTGCTCGCCGTCGCCGTAAGGGCAGCGAAACCACGGGCGCGCGGCCACGCCGGTGCGCGCCACGATGACCTCCTCGGCGCGCGTCACCGTGGCGCGGATGCCTTCGTCGGTCATCAGGCTCAGCGGGACGTGATGGTAGGTGTGATTGCCGACCAGGTGCCCGTCGTCGGCGAGGCGCCGGGCGAGCTCGGGGTCGGCCTGCGCCCAGCGGCCCTGGACGAACGAGGTCACCCGCACGCCCTCGCGCCGCAGCACGTCGAGCTGGCGGCGCGCGTTGTCGCAGCCGGCCGGGCGGCTGCGCTGCTCGGTGTCGATCGTCAGGGCGACCCGCATGACCGCTCCCTCATCGTGGTCCGGCGCTTGATCTCCGGAGCTTGATCTCCGGCACTTGATCTCCGGCGCTCGGCATCCAGCGCTCAATCTATCAGGAAACTTTCCTAACGATTCAAGTTCTCGCAATACTACCGTAAGATGGGCCGCGGGCAAGCAGACGATGCCCGGGCGACGCTGAAGGAGTGCGCATGGGGATCAAGATCGCGGTCATCGGCGGGGGCAGTACCTACACGCCCGAGCTGGTCGAAGGCCTGGGCCTGCGCCGCGACGTGCTGCCGGTCGACGAGCTCGTCCTGCACGACATCGACGCCGCGCGCCTGGCGGTCGTCGGCGCTCTCGCCGGGCGGATCCTGCGCCACCACGGCTTCGCGGGCCGGTTCACCACCACCACCGACCGCGCCGAGGCCATCGGCGGCGCCTCGTTCGTGCTCGTCCAGCTCCGGGTCGGCGGCATGGCGGCGCGCCTGCGCGACGAGACCATCCCGCTGCGGTTCGACTGCATCGGCCAGGAGACGACGGGGGCGGGCGGCTTTGCCAAGGCGCTGCGCACCGTGCCCGTCGTGCTCGACATCGCCAACGACACGCGGCGCCTCGGCGCACCCGGCGCCTGGCTGCTCGACTTCACCAACCCTTCGGGCCTCGTCACGCAGGCGCTGCTCGACCACGGGCACCGGGCCATCGGCCTGTGCAACGTGCCGATCGGCTTTCAGCGCGATTTCGCCGCGCGGCTGGGCGTGGCGCCCGAGCGCGTGCAGCTCGAGCACGTCGGTCTGAACCACCTCTCGTGGGAGCGCAAGGTGCTGGTCGACGGGGTCGACCGCCTGCCCGAGCTGATCGAGGAGCACGCCGACGAGCTCGCCGCTGAGACGGAGCTGCCGGCCGCGCTCATCCGCCTGCAGCGGGCCGTGCCGTCGTATTACCTGCGCTACTACTACTTCACGAGGCAGGTGCTGGCCGAGCTGCAGGCCGGACGGCCACGCGCCGAGGAGGTCATGGACATCGAGCGCGGCCTGCTCGAGATGTACGCCGACCCGGCCCTCGAGGTGAAGCCGAAGCTGCTCGAGCAGCGCGGCGGCGCCTTCTACTCCGAGGCGTCGGCGATGCTGATCGAGTCGCTCTACGGCGACCGCGGCGACGTCCAGGTCGTGAACACCCGCAACGACGGCGCGATCCCCAACGTCGCCGCCGACGCCGTAGTCGAAGTGCCCTGCGCCATCACGGCCACCGGCGCCCGGCCGCTGCCGCTCGCCGCGCTCGAGCCGGCCATGCACGGGCTGGTCGAGCACGCCAAGGCCTACGAACGGCTCACTGTGCAGGCGGCCGTCTCGGGAGACAGAGACGTGGCCCTCGAGGCTCTTCTGGCCAACCCCCTGGTGGGCGAGTTCGACGTGGCGGAGCCGTTGCTGGACGCCCTGCTCGCGGCCAACCGCGAGCATCTGCCGCGGTTCTTCGGCGAGAACGTGCCCGCCTGACGCGGAAGGCCGGCGGAGCGGCACCGCCGCCGCCAGCTCCACTGCCGCCGCTCCGCCGCGCGAGCGGTGTTCCCGCGAGTGGCCTGCGGCGCCGGTCTGCCGCGGCGCCGAGCGTTCAGTGAGCCGTGATCAGCGCGACCCCCGCCAGCGCCGCCAGCACGCCGACGAGCTGGTGGCGAGCCAGCCGCTCACGCAACACCAGATAGGCCAGCACCACCGTGACGACCGGATACAGAGAGCCGAGCACGGCGACGAGACTGAGGTAGCCCCTGGTCGTGGCCAGCGCGAAGAGGCCGTTCGCACCGGTGTCGAGCAGGCCGATGGCGACGATGGGGGCCACGGTCGTCCGCGGTATGCGCAGGCGCGGCCGCAGGATCACGAGGAACACGGCAAAGCAGAAGGCCGAGGAGAGTCGCCCCCCGAGCATGGCCCAGAGAGGGTCGTGCTGGGCGGTCGCCCCGAAGCCGACGAGCATGATGCCGATGCCCACGGCGGCCACGAGCGCAAGTACGATGGCGCGGCGCTGCTGAGCGCGACTCGCCATCGAGCCGCCGCCGGGCGGGCCGCCTGTCGCAGCCGCGCCGCCAGGGCGAGCCGCAGCCGAGGGCGGCGGTTCGATGGCCGGTTTGCCGGGAAGGGTCCCCGCGCCGATCACCAGCGCATCCCCCTCCCCGGCTCCACCCCGACCGCCCTCGACCGAAGCCAGCAGCACGCCGGCCACCGCCAGAGCGACGCCCGCGAGCTGCGCGCTCGTCGGCCGCTCGCCGCCGGCGAGGCCCCAGACGAACGGTATCAGGGCGCTCGTCGCAGAGATCGGCGCCACCACGCTCATCGTCCCGATCGCAAGCGCGCGGTAGAAGGTGACGACCGCCACGCTGCCGGCCGCCCCGCCCACCAGCGCCGGCCACAAGTCGCCCAGCCCTATCCACGGCCGGCCGGCGAGTACGACCACGATGGCGGCGCCGGCGAGCCCCACGACCTGGCTGCCGACCACGACGGCCCAGAGCGACGCCCTGCGGGTCGTCAGCCCGCCGAGAAAATCGGCGGACCCCCACGAGACCGACGCGGCCAAGGCCAGAGCGACTCCCAGCATGACCGGAGGCTATCAGACGCGCCACCTCCGGCGCGCCGCGCGGCGGCCTGCCCCGCCGACCCCTTGACTTGGCGGTGACGGGGCGACTATGTTCCGTTCTATCAGGAAGGTTTCCTAACTATTCTCGGGAAGGCTTTCCAACCACTCTCTGAGAGGGGGCACGACGGCGATCGACACGACAGGCTCCGACGCGACCTTCGCCGCCGGCCAGCCGCGGCTGCTGCGAGCCATCAACGAGCGCACCGTGCTCGAGCTGCTGCGCCGCACCGGCGCCATGTCGCGCACAGAAGTCGCGCGCCGCAGCGGCCTGTCCAAGCCGACCGTCTCCCTGGCCCTGGCGCACCTGGTCGACTCTGGCCTCGTGCGTCAGACGGGCAAGGCCAGCGGCGGCAAGGGACCGAGCGCCAAGCTGTACGAGCTGAACCCGGGCTCCGGCTGGGTCGTGGGCATCGACGTCGGCCGCCGCTGGGTGCGCGCCGCGGTCGCCGACATCACCGGCGGCATCGTGACGCGCCGCGACGAGCGGGCGCGAGCGCGCAGCTCGCGCGCGCTCGTCGCCCAGATCGGCGAGATCGCCCACCGCGTGGCCGCCGACGCCGGCATCGCCTGGAGCGCCGTGTCAGCAGCGACCGTCGGCAGTCCCGGCGTCCTGCTGCCCTCGTCTGGACGCCTCCAGCAGGCGGCCAACCTGCCCGGCTGGGGCTCGCCCGGCGTCGTCGACGCCATCCGCGACGAGCTCGGCACGGTGGTGAGCTTCGAGAACGACGTCAATCTGGCGGCCCTCGGCGAGCGCTCCAACGGCCTCGGCCGCGAGGTGTCCGACTTCGTCCTGCTCTGGGTCGGCACGGGTGTCGGGCTCGGCGTCGTGATCGGCGGCGAGCTCTACCGCGGCGGCGGCGCCGCCGGCGAGATCGCCTACCTGCCGATCGGCGAAGGCGACCCTCACGACCCCGCCAACCGGCGCCGCGGGCAGCTCGAAGAGGCGGCCGCCGCGAGCGGTGTCGTCGCCCATGCGCGGCGGCTCGGCGTACACCCGCCGCTCACCCCCATGGCCATCTTCGCGGCCGCGCGGCGCGGCGACGACCTCGCCCGCGAGGTCGTCGCCGCCGAAGCGCGCCGCCTCGCGCTGGCCATCGCCGTGGTGGCCCCGATCCTCGATCCCCAGCTCGTCATCCTCGGCGGCGGCATCGTGCGCACGAACGCCGATCTGCTGCTCGAACCGGTGCGCCGCGAGCTGCTCGCGCTGAGCCCGTTCACGCCGCGCCTGGCGGTCTCCGAGCTGGGCGAAGAAGGCGTGCTCGCCGGCGCCGTCGCCACGGCGCTGGCCACGGCCCAGGACAGGCTCTTCAGCCGCCACGAAGACCTCGAGCGCCTGCGCGACCCCCGGGTCGGCGGCGTGCCCGCCACTTCCGCCGCCTTACCCGCCGCTTCCGAGACGCGACTCGTCGTCGCGCCCGCGTCCGACGGTCCGTACCAGCCACGCCCAGCCATTCGTAGCTGAAGCCAACCACGTAGGGGGGGTCCCAAATGATGAGACGACTCGCACTTCCACTCGCGATCGTGGTCGCGCTCGCGCTGACGTTCTTCGTCGTCGCCGGCTGCGGCAGCGGTTCGGGCGGCTCGAGCAGCAGCTCGCAACCGAGCGCCTCGAGCACCAGTCACACACCGGTCACGCTCACGGTCTGGCACCCCTGGACGGTGCCCTCAGAGAAGAAGGGCTTCCAGCGCGCGGTCGCCGGTTTTCACACCCAGTACCCGTGGATCACGCTCCACATCGTGAGCTTTCCCGACTCGTCGACCTTCGACCAGCAGCTGATCAAGGCGGTCGAGGCCGGCGGCGGTCCCGACGTCGCCATCACGTTCTCGCCCGACACGGTCGGTCAGTACGCCCACGACGGCCTGCTCATCGACCTGAACCCCTACCTGAAGCGCGACAACCTGTCGACCGGCACGTTCGCGCCGGCATCGCTCACCTACACACAGTTCGAGGGCAAGCGCGTCGTGCTGCCGGTGCTCACCGACGCCTACGGCCTCTACTACAACAAGGACATGTTCGCCAAGGCCGGCATCAGCGGTCCACCCAAGACCATGAGCGAGCTCACGACCGACGCTGAGAAGCTCACCGTGCGCAACGCCGACGGCTCGATCAAGATCGCCGGCTTCGTGCCGCTCATCACACAGGAGCTCGACACGCCCGACCTGGCGCGCGCCTGGGGCGGCCAGTACTTCAACGCTCAGGGTCAGCCGCAGCTCGCCACCGACCCGGCCTGGGCGGCGGCCTTGACCTGGCAGAAGCAGCTCGTCGACTGGTACGGCTACGCCAACATCCTCAAGTTCGCCAGCACGTACACGCCGCAGGAGTGGAACGCCAGCAACTCCTTCGAGACCGGCAAGGTCGCCATGGTCTTCGACGGTGAGTGGCGCACGGCGATGATCAAGGACGACAACTCCCCGGTGGACTACGGCACGGCGCCGTTCCCGGTGGCCGACACGCAGCCCTCGCTGTTCGGTTCGGGCAGGGTCGGCGGCACGGTGACCGGCATCCCCAAGACCTCGAAGAACCCCGACGACGCCTGGCTGCTCGTCAAGTACATGGCCACCGACACGGACTTCCTGGTCGCCCTGGCCAACGGCCTCGGCAACGTGCCGACGACGACGGCGGCGGCCACCTCACCCGACCTCACGATCATGACGCCGCAGTTCAAGACCTTCGTCGGGGTCTGGAACAACCCCAAGTCGAGCTACACGCCGCCGATCACCGCGTCGGGCAGCGGCTACGCGAGCCTGCTGACGACCTTCGATCAGAAGTGGGTCGCGGGCAAGGTGCCGGACCTGCAGGCCGGCCTGGCCCAGGTCGACCAGCAGATCACGAACCAGCTCTCGCTCGGCCAGGCTCCGTGACGCCGGCTTGAGCGGGCTGATCCCCCAGCGCCCGGAGGCGGAGCGCCGCCGCGTGCGGCGGCGCTCCGCCCTGCGCAAGTACGGCGTCGTGCTGTTGCTGCTGTCTCCCTGGATCATCGGTTTCATCGCCTTCACCGGCGGCCCGATGGTGGTCAGCTTCTTCTGGTCGTTCACCCACTACGACATGGCCAGCGCGCCGCGCTGGATCGGCCTCGAGAACTACAAGTTCATGTTCGGGATCGGCAAGATCAACGGCGTGCACCGCGCCGATCCGTACTTCTGGCAGTCGGTCAAGAACACGCTCTTCATCATCGTCTTCGGGGTGCCGCTCAGGGTGCTGTTCGGGATGCTCACGGCGATGCTGCTCACCCGGCCCAAGCGCGGCGTCAACACCTACCGGACGCTGTTCTTCATGCCCTACATGGCCCCCAAGGTGGCCGCGGCGCTGGTCTTCGTCTACCTGCTCAACCCGACCACCGGACCGGTCAACCTGCTGCTCAACCACATTCCGGGAGTCACCGCGCCGCTGTGGTTCTACGACCCGACCTGGGCCAAGCCGGCGCTGCTGATCATGGGCCTGTGGGGCATCGGCGACGCGATCGTCATCTACCTGGCCGGCCTGCTCAGCGTGCCGCGCGAGCTCTACGAGGCGATCTCCATAGAGGGCGCCAATGCCTGGCAGCGCTTCCGCCACGTCACCCTGCCGCTGATCACGCCGGTGATCTTCTTCACGATCGTCATGGGCGTGATCGACGGCTTCCAGTACTTCGACCAGGCCTTCGTCGCCGGCAACGTGGCCAGCGGTCAGACCGCGGTCCTGGGCAGCCCGCAGAACGCGCTGCTCTTCTACAGCATCTACCTCTACCAGTGGGCCTTCCGCAACTTCGACATGGGCTACGCGGCGGCGATGGCCTGGGTGCTGTTCGCGGCCACCATGGTCGCCACCGCCGTGTTGCTGCTCACCTCGCGGCGCTGGGTCCACTACGGAGGGGGCGGTAACCAATAGCCACAAGCGCCGCAGAGGCCGTCACCCTCAACCGCCGCAGGCTGCCGGCCAAGGTGCGCCGCCGCCGACTGCTGGGCATGATCGCCAACCACGCCGTGCTGATCGGCGTATCGATCGTCTTCGTGCTGCCGATCGTGTTCATGATCCTGACGTCCCTGATGACCGACCAGCAGGCGCTCTCGACGAAGCTCATCCCCAGCCCGGTCGAGTGGAGCAACTTCTGGACGGTCTTCAAAGAGGTCCCGCTGGCGCGCTACACCTGGAACACGTTCCTGTACGCGGGGCTCTCGACGATCGGCGTGATCGTTTCGTCGGTGCCGGTGGCCTACGCCTTCTCGCGCATGCGCTGGAAGGGTCGCAACGTCGTCTTTCTGCTCGTGTTGTCGACCCTGATGCTGCCGAACCAGGTCACGTCGGTGCCGCTCTACGTCATCTGGGCCCGCACGCTGCACGACCTGACCGGCATCCAGTTCATCGGCACGCTCAAGCCGCTCATCATCCCCAACTACTTCGGCGACGCCTTCTCGATCTTCCTGCTGCGCCAGTTCTTCATGACGATCCCCGAAGAGCTGTGCGACTCGATCCGCGTCGACGGCGGGGGTCACTGGCAGATCCTCACGCGCGTCGTGATCCCGCTCTCCAAGCCGGCCATCGTGGCGATCGGCCTGTTCCAGTTCATCTACGCCTGGAACGACTTCTACAACCCGCTCGTCTACGTCGGCGAGAGCCCCAACGCCCAGACGCTCTCGCTGGCGCTGTCGAACTTTCAGGGCATGCACCACGTGGCCTGGAACCTCACCATGGCCGCCACGCTGATCTTCATGATCCCCGTCGTGGTCATCTTCTTCCTGGCCCAGCGAGCGTTCATAGAGGGCATCACGCTGACGGGAGTCAAGGGGTAGCGGCGGCGCCCCGTCGGTAGCGGCGGCGCCGCTTCTCGTCGCCGGACGCCCGGCGCCGCGACAACGAGAAGCGGCCGCCCGCCGCGACCTACTTGTCCTGCTTCTTGGCCTCCTTGAGGGCGACCTTGAGCTCCTTGGCCTCTTCCTTGTCGACCTGCTTGACGGCCTTCTTCGTCGCCCGCGCGAGGGCGGTCTCGACCTCGTCGACCCAGATCTCCTCGAACACGGCGACCACGCCCGAGCTGCCCGGCTTGATCGTGTCCTCGACGTCCTTGGCGATGCCGCGCTCCTGATGCGACTTGGTGAGCTTGCCGATCACGCCGCCGGCTACGGCGCCGACCACGGTCGCGGCTAGCAGCGGCGGCGCGAAGAGCCCGACGACGAAGCCGCCGGCGATGCCCCAGGCCGTGCCCTTGAACACGTCGTGGTCGCCGGTCTCCTTGACCGTCATCTTGCCGTCGGCCTCGCGACTTACGAGGACGGCGCCGTCGATGAAGATGTAGCCGCCGTGCTGGAGCTTCTTCAGGTCGTCGTAGTCCTGCTTGGCGGCGGCGGGATCGTCGTACGCCGCGACATAGAGGTCGAGTGGTGCGTCCATGAGTCGCTCCTTGGTCGAAGTGTCGGAAACGTGGCCCGCCGCAAGCCGGCCGGGACCCCAACCTACCCGCAACGAAGGCGATAATAACCGAAGGCGGTCGGCGAGCGCGCGACTCCCGGGCGGCGATCTTCGTGCCCGCGCGTCGCCGCGCGATTTACGAACCTGTCCGTGTCGGCTGACCCGCGGCGGACTCGCGCACCCGTCAGCGTCCGCCTTGACCCGCGGCGAACTCGCGCACCGCCGCCACCGCCCGCCGCCAGCGTTCGAGCAGCGCCGCCCGGTCGCACGCCGGGTCGGGCGTGAAGCGCCGTGCCGGGCGCAGCAGCGCGTGGACCTCGGCCGCGTCGCGCCACAGCCCCACGGCGAGGCCGGCGAGGCAGGCGGCGCCCAGCGCCGTGGACTCGGGCTCGGCGGCGCGGGCCACCGGCAGGCCCAGGATGTCGGCCTGGAACTGCAGCAGGGCGTCGTTGGCAGAAGCGCCGCCGTCGGCCCGTAGCTCGACCAGCCCGACGCCCGCGTCGCTGATGGCGGCCACCAGGTCGGCGACCTCGAAGGCGATGCCCTCGAGCACCGCCCGCGCCACGTGGGCCGGCGTCGATCCCAGCGTGAGTCCCAGAAAGGCGCCCCGCGCGTCGGGATCCCAGTAGGGCGCGCCGAGGCCGGCGAGGGCGGGGACGAAGACCCCGCCCTCGCCGACCGCGACCTGCGCCGCGAGCTCTCCCGACTCACGCGCCGAAGCGATCACGCCGAGCGCGTCGCGCAACCAGCCGATCGCGGCTCCGCCGACGAAGGCGCTGCCCTCGAGAGCGAAGGTCCGCTCGCCGTCACGTTGCAGGGCCACGGTCGCGAGCAGCCTGCTGGGCGACTCGACGGGCTGCGTGCCGCTTTGGGCCAGCAGAAAGCAGCCCGTGCCGTAGGTCACCTTGGCAAGGCCCTGCGCGTCGCAGCCCTGGCCGAACAGCGCCGCCTGCTGGTCGCCGCACAGGGCGGCGATGGGAAGCGGTTCCCCGAACAGCAGAGGTTCCGTCTCGCCGATCACCCCGCTCGTGGCGACCACCTCGGGCAGCACCGCGCGCGGCACGCCGAACAGCGCCAGCAGCTCCTCGTCCCAGTCACCGATGTGAATGTCGTAGAGCAGCGTGCGCGAGGCGTTGGTCGCATCGGTCACGTGCAGCCGGCCGCCGGTCAGGTTGTAGGCGAGCCAGGAGTCGACCGTCCCGAAAGCCAGCTCGCCGCGGCGGGCGCGGGCCATGCCGTCGTCGATGTGGCCCAGGATCCAGCGCAGCTTGGTAGCCGAGAAGTACGGGTCGAACACGAGCCCGGTGCGGGCGCGCACGAACCGCTCATGGCCGGCCTCGCGCAGCGCGCGACACTCGTCGGCCGTACGACGATCCTGCCAGACGATGGCCGGCGCGACCGGCAGGCCGCCGGCGCGCTCCCAGACGATCGTGGTCTCGCGCTGGTTGGCGATGGCCACCGCCGCCACCTCCGCGGCGCCGTAGGGGCTGCCCGCGAGCGCCTCCCGCGCCATGTCGCGCTGCGCCTCCCAGATCTCGAGCGCGTCCTGCTCCACCCAGCCCGGCTGCGGGTAGGAGTGGCCGATCTCGCGCTGGGCGGACGCGACGATCCGGCCGCCGCGATCGACGACCACGGCGCGCGAGCTCGTCGTGCCCTGATCGAGCGCGAGGATCACGGTCCGGGCGCTCATCCGAGGGCGACCTTCATCGCGGTCCGGGCGCTCACCCGAGGGCGACCCGCAACCGCCGCAGGCCCTCGTCGAGCTGGCCGCGCGGGCAGCCGAAGTTGAGGCGCAGGAACCCGGGGTCGGCGCCGAAGGCGGCGCCCCCGGAGAGCGCCACACCGGCCCGCAGGCCGGCCTTGGCAGGGTCTGCGCCGCCGTGGGCCGCGCGCCACTCGCGCGCGTCGAGCCAGGCGAGGTAGGTGGCCTCGACGTGGGTGGTCGTCACGCCGGGCAGCTCGGAGCCGACGAACGTCTCGACACGATCGGCGTTGCCGCGCAAATGGGCGAGCAGCGTGGTCAGCCAGTCGCCGCCCTGCCGGTAGGCGGCCTCGGCGGCGGCGATCGCAAAGCAGCCGGGAAAGGGCAGCAGGCCGGCCCCGGCGGCCGCGAACCGCTCCCGTAGCCCGGCATCGGGGATCACAGCGAAGGCGAAGTTCAGGCCGGGCAGGTTGAACGTCTTGCTCGGCGCCATGAGAGTGACGGTCAGCTCCGGCGCGCCGACCGCGGCGAGCACGGACGGCACGTGGCGCACCGGCTCGAGCAGCAGATCGCAGTGGATCTCGTCGGACACCAGCACGAGATCGTGGCGGCGGCAGAACGCGACCACGTCGGCCACCTCGGCGGCGCTCCAGACGCGCCCCAGCGGGTTGTGCGGATGGCAGAACAGCAGCGCGCGCGTCTGCGTCGTAACGGCGGCTTCGAGCTCGTCGAGCGGCAGCTCCCAGCGCCCGCGCGCGAAGCGCGCGGGCGCCGTCGCGAGCTGCCGCCCCTGCAAGCCGGGCGCTTCGAGGAACGGCGGGTAGGCGGGCGTCACGGTGAGCACGGTCTCGCCCGGCGCCGCGAAGGCGCGGCAGGCGAGGTTGAGGGCCGGCACCACGCCGGGCAGCCAGACGAACCACTCGGGCGCCACGTCCCAGCCGTAGCGGGCGCGCAAGTGCTCCTGGATCGCCGCGATCATCGAGTCGGGCACGAGTGAGTAGCCGTACACGCCGTGCCCGGCCCGCGCTTCGAGCGCCGCCACGACTGCCGGCGGCGCCGGCAGGTCCATGTCGGCCACCCAGAACGGCAGCACGTCGGGACCGTAGCGCTCCCACTTGTAGCTCGCCGTCCCGCGACGCTCGATGATGGTGTCGAAGTCCAAGCAAGGCCTCCGCTTCGTCACGCCCGTCCGGACGCCCGCGCCCGTGACACTGCCGCCGGTCCGCGACGCCGCGCACGCCGCATGCGCGATCGTATCGCACACAAGACGGCGCCGGCGGATCGCCGGCCCCCGCCCGGGCCCGGTCCGGCGACCCTCAAGCTCCACGGCGTTCACGCCGACACGATGCAGCAGAGAGTCCTGCCCAGGCCCGCCGCAGCCGATCAGGCTGCGACCGGGCTGGAGCGCGTCGTTAAGGAGAGACCGTGCGCGTCCGCCCCCTCGCCGCCGTCGTTGCCGTCACCGCCGTCATGCTCGCGAGCGCCGTCTGCCTGGGCGCCTGCTCGTCGAGCGGATCGACCGGTCTGCCCGGCCAGACCAGCGCCAGCCCCAGCCCTGGTTCGGCCTCGTCGTTCGCGCTCTACAAGGACGCGCAGTACGGCTTCTCGGTCCTGTGTCCGAAAGCCTGGACCGGCGGCGTGTCGAAGGGCGGCAGCGCACTCACTTGCGTGAGCTGGGCCGACCCGCGCGGCAAGCAGGTCGACGGCCAGTACGTCGACGCCCTCCAGGTCTCGGTCTACAGGATGAGCAAGGCGGCCAAGCCGAGTGACCTCGTGAAGGACCCCGGCGACTTCAAGGTGATGGTCGACGGCCTGATCAAGGGTCTGCCGAAGCTGGCGGTCACCGATCCGTTCAAGCCGGTCGCCGTGAACGGCACGAAGGGCTTTCAGGTCACCTACGCCTTCAACGTTCACAACACGCCGACGGGAGCGATGTCGTACCTGCTGGTGAAGGGCCGGTACGTCTACTGGATCACCGGTCAGGCGAGCTCCGCGACCTGGTCGCAAGCCTGGAAGACGCTGGCGCCGGCGATGGCCTCGCTCACCATCAAGCCGGTCACGACGAAGTAGGTCGCGCCTCCCGACCGTCGAGTGTCGCCGCCGGCTCGTCGAGCGCCGGGCCGTGGTCATCGGACGGCGCGGCGCCCGCGGTCACCCTCGCCATCGCGCCCTCTTCGAGCGGCAGGTACCAGCGCATCAGCGCGAGCATGACGACGGCCGCCCCGATCACGTTCAGCAGGTCGAGCACCCGCACGTCGTAGATGCGGCTGCACAGCAGCGCCGCTCCCACACCCAGCGTGACGACGGCCGCGGGTCGCCCCGCCGGCGGACGAGCGGTGAGCACCAACGCCAGGGGCACGATCGGCCAGACGTAGGCCATCTGCCAGGCGAGCGGCGAGAAGAACAGCATGAACAGCACCGAGAGCAGCAGCACGGCGTTGCGTTCGCGACGCTGCTCGTCGGCCTGGCCTGTGCCGAACGGCGCGCGGCGCCGGTTGCGGGACGCCACGTAGACGAGAAACAGCAGGGCCAGGTAGCCGCACGCCGAGACCGCCTTCAGCACCAGCGGATACTTCCACCAGAAGCGCAGCACCGTCTGGTTGAACTGCGACGGGTCGGAGACGGCGATCGAAGGCATGGTCGTGAAGATGTACTCCCGATACAGGCCGACGTGGACCCAGACGAGGGACAGAGCCACAAGGACGAAGCCGCAAGCCAGCGCCTTGAGCACGAGCCGCCAGTCGCGGAAGTAGATCACCATGGCGGCCAGGATCAGCACCGGCGTCACCTTGGTGGCGACGGCCAGCGCCAGCAGCAGGGCCGTGGGCCAGCCACGCCAGCGCGGGTAGAGCAGGAAGGCGCTGATCGTAAACGCTGCGGAGATCAGGTCGGCCTGGCCGTTGTGAACGTGGTAGATGAACGGGTACGAGGCCATCGTCAGCAGCAGGCAGGCCGCCAGCACCTCGAGCCGGCGCCCCGCCGAGGTCCAGACGGCCACGGCGATCAGCAGAGAGAAGGCGCTCAGGGTGATCGCCAGCCAGGCCCGGCGGGCGTTGTCGTAGGTGGTGTGCGCCAGGGCCCCGTAGACGGGCAGGAGTGTCGGCGGGTAGATGTAGCCCGAGATCTGGTGAGTGTCGAAGCGCGGGTGCTGGATGGCGCGCGCCACGCCGGGATGGTTGGTGTAGGGGTCGAGCCCGAGGTTCCAGTTGTAGCCGCCGGCGTAGTACTGGAAGAAGTCGTAGTTGGGCACGTGGACGATCGGGTCGACGTCGTTGAAGGCACGCGTGACGATCTCGACCCAGTAGCTCGAGGCGATCGCCGCCGAAAGCAACACGAGCAGCAACGCGACGGTGCGCCGGGTGGGCCAGGCGCCGGACGTGGCGGACGCTGCGTCGAGCGGGGATCTCATCGGGGTCAGTATATCGACAGGGAGCGGCCGCGACTTGACGGACGTCCCGGCGAGGAGCCCGGACCCGGCGGGCCGGTTCGGCGAAACGACGCGCGGATGTGGCGGTCAGACCCGGCCCGGCTCCCGCGGGCCGACACGACGAAAAGGGGCGCGGGGGCGGCGGCCTGCGGCCGCCGCCCCCGCGCCCCGTGGTCAGCGTCTCACGAAGCCGGCTTGGGCTCCCAGACGCGCATCCACTTGATGGTGAACACGGGCGTCGCAGCGCTGCGATCGATCGAGCCCTGCGCGAGCACGCGCTCGCCGGGCGTGAGGTCGGCGAGAGTCAGCACGACGGGCTTGCCCGCGACCCAGGTGAAGATGCGGGCGTTCGGCGCCACCACGAAGGTGGTCTTCACACCGAGCACGTCCCAGAGTCCGCGAGTGACGACCAGCGGACGCAGGTCGACCGTGCCGGCGGTCGTGTCGACGGCCTTGACCGGACCGCGGCAGGCAAACCACGTGAGCTGGTCGGCGGCCACCACGTGGCGGACGACGATGCGCGTGGCGGTGTAGACGGGGTCCTTGGGGTCGCTGCGGTCGATCGCGCCGGTCACACGCAGGTGCTCGCCGAGCGCGATGTCGCTGAGCTGGATGCCGCGATAGCGGTTGCCGTGCGCCCGCAGGAGCTGCGTCTTGGGGGTGACGACCACGGTCAGATCGTTGCCCAGGAAGGGCGCCACGCCGATCGAAGCGAGCCACACGCGCACCACGACGCGACCGTTCGCGGTGTCGATGGCCTGGGCGTTGCCGGCGGCGGTGAAGTTGTGGGCCGGCTGCCACCAGGTGATGTGGTCGGGGGCGACGACGCCGGACTGGGCGAAGGCCGGCGCGCAGACCGCCAGCGCGACGACGAACACGGCCAGCACGATCAACGCTTTCTTCATGTTTCCTCCTCGTTCGGGGACCAGCTGCGGGGACAGCTTCATCACGAGTAGAAACGCCGGCGAAGGCGCGAACCCTAACGGCGACAGCGCCCGGGCGGGGCTCAGACGATGCTCGGTCGGCACGCAGATGATGCTCGGTCGGCACACAAGACGATGCACCGTCGACATGACGGGCGACACTACCGCGCCGACTCCGGCGACAAACGGCGGCACGACTGTTAGGGTTGGCTGCGCCTGGACGTTTGTACTACAGGGCAGTGAACGTCGACGGGGGGCGTCAGGTGCGCAAGTCGGTGAGTGAAGGGCCAACGACCGTCGCCGGCTCGCGGCCGTCGCCGGGTCTCGACCCGGCCGACGAGCGCCTGCTGTCAGACCTGCGCCGCCACACGCCCGACTCGCTCGACCGCCTGCACGGCCTGTACGCGGTCGGCATCTTCAACCTCGCCCTGCGCATGGTCCACCACCGCCAGGATGCCGAGGACATCACCCACGACGTCCTGATCCGCGCCTACGAACGGCTGCCGCGCGACCGCGAGGTGCGACTGCGGCCCTGGCTGTATCGCATGACGCTGAACCGCTGCTACGACCACCTGCGGGCGGCCGCCCGCCGGCGTCCCGCCGACCCCGAGCGCCGCGACTGCGACGTCGCCGCTCCTGGTGATCCGTTCGAGCAGGCCGAGCTCGGCGCCCTGTTCGAGCGCACGCTCGAGACGATGAGCACACGCCAGCAGGCCGCCCTGCTGCTCAAGGACGTCCACGGCTTCTCGACCGCCGAGCTGGCCGCCATGCTCGACGTCACGCCCGGCTCGGCCGAAGTGCTGCTGGCTCGCGCTCGCACGTCGTTTCGCGGCCACTTCGCCGACATCGCCGGCGTCGAGACACGCGCCGTGCCGGCCTGGATCGGCGCGAGCCTCGTGCTGCCGCTCGTGTCGCTGCCGACCGGGCTGCTCAAACCGCCGCTGCCGCCAGCGCCGGCCCCGTTTCATCCCCTGCCCGACCTGAGCCACGTCGCGCTCGGCGCCGGCTACGCCGCGCCGGCCGGGGTCGCGGGCGGCGGCCTCGGATCGCTTCTGGCCAACTCCGCCGCGCTCAAGCTGGCCGCCGTGGTCGCCGCGGCCGCCACCATGTCCGTCGGCGTGAGCGACGCCCGGCACCTGACTCACCACGGCTCGACCGCACGGCTCACGACCCCCGCCGCCTCCGCCGCCACGACGCACCCGGCGACGGCGCACATCGGCAGCGCCGCTCAGGCCGACGCCCACAAGTCGCGACCGACGCCTCACACGACGCTCGCCGCCGCGACCACCGCGACCACCGCTGGCCCGTCGCCGACCGCCACGGCATCGGCATCACCCTCGCCGACCCCGACCGGCAGCCAGCTCGGCGACACCGGCTACACGCCGTCGCCGTCGCCGACCGCGACCCCGACGGATACGCCGACCCCGACGCCCAGCGCGACGGCGAGCTCCGCGCCCACCGCGTCGCCCACGCCGAGCGCCGAGCCTTCCGCGGGCGAGTCGCCCACACCGACCGCCTCACCGTCCTCCTAGTCCATCCGCTTCGTTCGTTACCGGCCTCCACCGCGGGGGAATACGATGGCGACGCGTGCCCCGCGCGCCGGGCCGGGCGACGTGCGGCGCGCATCCTCACCCTCTCCAAAGGAGACCGATGGACAGACGCAGGCTCGGAAGTCAGGGGCTCGAGGTCTCGGCACAGGGACTGGGCTGCATGGGCATGTCGGAGTTCTACGGGCCGAGCGACGAGACCGAGGCCGTCGCCACCATCCACCGTGCCCTCGACCTCGGCGTCGACCTTTTCGACACGGCTGACATATACGGGCCGTTCACCAACGAGCGCCTGGTCGGGCGAGCCCTGGCCGGGCGCCGCGACACGGCCGTGCTGGCGACCAAGTTCGGCAACGAGCGCCGCGAGGACGGGACCTGGGTGGGCGTGAACGGCCGTCCCGAGTACGTGCGCGCCGCCTGCGAGGCGTCGCTCGCGCGCCTGGGCGTCGACCACATCGACCTCTACTACCAGCACCGCGTCGACAAGACGGTGCCGATCGAAGAGACCGTCGGCGCCATGGCGGCGCTCGTTGCCGAGGGCAAGGTCCGTTACCTCGGCCTCTCCGAAGCCTCGCCGACCACCATCCGCCGGGCCCACGCCGTGCACCCGATCAGCGCCCTGCAGACCGAGTACTCGCTCTGGACGCGCGACCCCGAAGCGGAGATCCTGCCCGCCGTGCGCGAGCTCGGCATCGGCTTCGTCGCCTACTCGCCGCTGGGCCGCGGTTTTCTGGCCGGCCGCTTTCGCAGCCCCGACGACCTTGGCGACGAGGGCGACTTTCGCAGCCGCCACCCCCGCTTTCAGGACGACAATCTGACCCGCAACCTGGAGCTGCTGCGGCGCCTCGAAGAGATCGCTGCCGGCAAGCACGTGACCGCCGCCCAGCTCGCGCTCGCCTGGGTCCTGCATCGCGGCGCCGACGTGGTGCCCATCCCCGGCACTAAACGGCGCCGGTACCTCGAAGAGAACGTTGCCGCCGCCGAGCTCGAGCTGAGCACCGACGACCTGGAGCGGCTCGACCTCGCCCTGCCGCCCGGCGCCACCGCCGGCCAGCGCTACGCCGACATGAAGTCGATCGACAGCTGAACCTGCGCAGAGCCGCGTCGCCGTCAGACTGCGGCCACCTAGCGGCGGTCGAGCGCCCTCGAGCGGCGGTCAAGCGCGCTCAGACGGCGACGAAGCGCTCAGACGGCGACGAGCTCCTCGGCCAGCTTCTTCTTGAGCGTCTCGTAGAACATGCTGAGCGGGAACTCGTCGTCGAGCACGCGGTCGACCCAGGCGCGCGGGTCGGCCTCGTCTGAGTAGACCCGGCCCTCGCGCTGCCACTGCGAGGAGACGTTCGGTCGCACGTACTCGGCCACCAGGTCGTGGGCCGCGATCCAGTACGAGACCTTGCTCAGGTCGATGCCCCGGCGGTAGAGGTCGTCGAGACGCGCGCGCAGGTCGGTCACGGCCTCGTCGGTGCGCTCCCAGTCGATCAGCAGGCGGTTGTCGGTCCAGCGCACGACGCCGTTCTGATGCAGGTAGGCGAACAGCAGTTGGCCGCCCAGGCCGTCGTAGTTGCGCACCCGGTTGCCGTTGATGGGGAACCGCAGGATGCGATCGAAGATGATGCCGTACTTCATGTAGCGCGCGAACGGAAAGCCGTCGCGCGCCAGCTCGATGGCGGTGCCGTACGAGGCCAGATCGACACGCAGCTCCTCGAGCGAGTACATCCAGTAGGGCAGCCGCTGACGGATCATGAAGGGGTCGAAGGGCAGATCGCCGTGGCTGTGCCAGCGGTCGTGGATCATGTCCCAGAGGATGTAGGTCTCGAGCGAGAGCTCGCCGTTGCCGACGAGGGCCTGCGCGTCGGGCGGCAGTTCGATGCGCAGCACCTCGGCCGCGCGCGCGGTCGAACGCCGAAAGCGGGCCGACTCGCGATCGCAGAAGATGCCGCCGAAGTAGTTGGTCGGCCGGCCGGCGACGCTCACCGTCTCGGGGAACAGCACGGCGCAGTCGCCTTCGTAGCCCTGGGTGTGGTCGACGAGCTGCACCGGCACGAACTTGGCGTTGTCGTAACCGTCGCGCTCGAGCCGGGCGATGAAGTCGGGCCAGGGCGTGCGCACCAGCAGGGCCTCGAAGCGAGTGTCGGGCGAGTTGTTGGGCGTGTAGAGCGGGAACACCACGAGGTGCTCCATGCCGTCGCCGCGGTCCTGCTCGGGGTGGAACAGCGCGAGCGAGGCGGCGAAGTCGGGCTTGCCGCAGCCCTCGTCGAGCCAGCGCCGCAGGTCGAGGACGACCTGGTCCAGGTAGGCCCGCTCGTGGGGAAAGTAGCCGGCGAGCCTGTCGATCGCCTCGGTCATGGCCACGACGTGGCCGCGGACCTCGGCGAGCTCGTGGCGCGCCGTGTCGACTTCGCCGCGCGGCTCCTGCAGCAGGCGCAGCGCGTCGGTCTCGTCGCGCAGGCGCTCCCAGGCGACGTCGTCCCGGGCGGCCGACACGAGCGGCTCGGGCTCGGCGTGAAAGGCCGGCAGGGCGACCCAGTAGAGCAGGTTCAACCAGAGCTGCAGGTGGTCGAACTCGCCGAGCACGTCGTCGCCGAACAGGTCGGAGTCGGCGATCACGACCACCCGGCCGGCGCCGTGACGCAGGGCGGCGAGCACGGGAGCGCCGGCGGGGTGAGCCCCGGCGCCGGAGCGCAGCACCGCCGCGTCGTCGGGCGCGCGCAGCGCACCTGCGCGGTACAGGCAGACGGTCTTGACTAGGTGCAGCAGACCGAGCTCGTCGGCGCCGGCGACAGGCTCGGCGAACACCCACGTCGGCGCGCCGTTGTGGCGCTCGTGGTCTTCGACCGTGACGTTGTCGATGCCCGCCCCGAAGCGCGCCAGCAGCTCGTTCAGGTTGGCCCCGTACTTGTCCTCTTCGGTCTCGCCCAGCACGACCAGCCCGCCGCCGCCGGCGACGAACTCCTCGATGGCGTCGATCTCGTCGGGGCGCAGCAGCGGCGAACCGCCCACGGTGCGTTCCCAGCGCGGCTCGGACGGATGGGCGATGATCAGCACGTCGGCGGCCGCCAGGGCGGCCGCCGAGAGCGGTCCCGCCGTGGCAGCCGAGACCTCGAAGTCCCTTCCAGCGAGCGCCGCGGCCGCCAGCGCGTACGACGAACCGGAGGCGTGCTCGGACTGGATGGCTGCGGCAATGTCGGGCCGTATGCTCCAGGCCTCGCCGTGGGACTCGTCGAACAGCACACGGGCGATCTTGCGCTGATGCAGCAGCGACAGCATGGACAGCCTCCCTTCGCCGGCAGTGGATCGCGCGGACAACGGATCGGATCGCCGGTCGTTTCGTCGACCGACCTGCCCAGATTGTCCCTGGGTGAAGGGGGCTCAAAACCAGCGGCGGCCCAGTGTCGGGCCCGACAGGCGCGGCGCCACACCGCCGCCCTGCATCGTGCCATGCCGCCGCCCAGTGCCGCACCCCGCGCCCGCGGACCGTGTACACTGAGAGGGTGGGCCGCGGGCGCAAGAGCGCCGGCGCGGTTCGCTTTGCCGTCGCCTCACGACTCAAACCCACGCGAAAGAGATCGAAAGCCATGCACGCCGCCAGCCAGATCCGCAACCTCGCCATCATCGCCCACATCGATCACGGCAAGACGACCCTGATCGACGCGATCTTCTCCGCCGCCCGCGTGTTTCGCGACAACGCGCACGTCGAGGAGCGCGTCATGGACAGCAACGACCTCGAGCGCGAGCGCGGCATCACGATCCGCAGCAAGCACTGCACGGTCGAGTGGCAGGGCTACCTCATCAACATCATCGACACGCCCGGGCACGCCGACTTCAGCGGCGAGGTCGAGCGCGTGCTGAGCATGGTCGACTCCGTGCTGCTGCTGGTCGACGCCAACGAAGGCCCCATGCCCCAGACCCGTTATGTGCTCATGCGGGCGCTGCGGCTCGGGTTGCGCCCGATCGTGATCGTCAACAAGGCCGACCGGCCCAACGCCGACCCCTCGGGCGCCCTCGACGCGACCTTCGACCTGTTCGTCGAGCTGGGCGCATCGAACGAGCAGCTCGACTTTCCGGTGCTCTACGGATCGGGGCTCGAAGGCTGGATCGTCAACGACATCGACGAATACCGCCGAGAGGAGCGCGACCGCGAGGCGCATCTCGCCGAGGGCGGCACGCTGTCGCCGGCGATGCGGGCCGAGCTGGCCGCCGCCGGCATGCGCGATCTCTTCGAGACGATCGTCGCCTCTGTACCGGCGCCCAAGGTCGACCTCGAAGCGCCGTTTCTCATGCAGGTGAGCACGCTGGCCTGGAGCGACTACATCGGCCGCATCGGCTGCGGACGCGTGCTGCAGGGCCGGCTGCGAGCCGGCGACGAGCTGCGCCGCATCGAGACGCGCAGCAGCGCGGCGCCCGCCGGTGCGCCGGTCGGTTCGGCGCCCGCCGGTGCGCCGGCCACCGGTTCGGCGCCCACGACCGGCTCGCCGGCCGCCTCGGCCAGCTCACCGCAAGACGACGACGCCTGGGAGATCGTGGGCGACGCGACGGCCCGCGTCACCCATCTCTGGGTCACGCACGGCCTCGAGAACCGCGAGATCCAGGAGATCGCCGCCGGCGACATCGTCTGGCTCGCGGGGCCCAGCGAGATCGCCATCGGCGACACGCTGGCCGCGCCTGAGCTCGACCCGACCGCCGTCGCCTTGCCGCCGCTCGACATCGAGGAGCCGACCGTCAGCATGTTCTTCCTGGTCAACAACGGCCCGTTCGCCGGCGAGGACGGCCGCGCCGTGACCCTGCGCCAGATCAAGGACCGCCTCGAACGCGAGCTGCGCGTCAACGTGGCTTTGCGCGTCGAAGACCTGGGGCGTCCCGACGGCGTCAAGGTCTCGGGCCGCGGCGAGCTGCACCTCGCCATCCTGATCGAAGAGATGCGCCGCGAAGGCATGGAGCTCTGCGTCTCCAAGCCCGAGGTGATCACCCACCGCGACGCGCGCGGCCGCCTGCTCGAACCGCTCGAAGAGCTCGTGATCGACGTGCCCGACGAGTATCAGGGCGCCGTGATCCAGGCGCTCAGCCTGCGCAAGGGCGAGCTCACCGGCATGCACGCCAGCCTCACCGGCCTCGTGCGCCTCGAGTTCACGATCACGACGCGCGGCCTGATCGGCTACCGCAACGAGTTCCTGACCGAGACCCGTGGCCTGGGCGTGATGAGCTCGCGCTTCGTCGGCTACGGGCCCTGGGCCGGCGACCTGCCGGGCCGCGATCGCGGCTCGCTGGTCAGCCAGGCCGGCGGCGAGGCGGCCGGCTACTCCCTCGAGAACTTACAGCAGCGCGCGGTCCTGTTCGTGCGTCCCATGGAGCGCGTCTACGAAGGCATGATCGTGGGCGAGAACTCGCGCGGCGACGACATGCTCTGCAACCCGACCAAGCGCAAGCAGCTCGGCAACTACCGGCAGTCCACCAAGGACATCGACGCCGGCCTCAAGGTGGTGCGCACGCTCACGCTCGAAACGGCGCTCGAGTGGATCGCCGACGACGAGCTGGTCGAGGTCACGCCGAGCTCGGTGCGCGTGCGCAAGCACATCCTGAGCTCGGAAGAGCGCAAGAAAGCCGCCAAGCGGGTGGCCGGCTAGAACTCCACCGCCGGGGCGACCCATCGCGCGCCCGCGCCGCGATGCTCCGCGAGTGCGGCTTGGCGGCCCGCGGAGTCCTAAGACGCCTCTTCGAGGGCCCCCTCGAACTGACTGGCGTAGAGGTCGTAGTAGAAGCCGCGCGCTTCCATGAGCTCGGTGTGCGAGCCCTGCTCGATGATGTGCCCGTGATCCATGACGAGGATGATGTCGGCGCCGCGGATGGTCGAGAGACGGTGGGCGATGACGAAGCTCGTGCGGTCCTTCATCAGCTCCACCATCGCCTCCTGGATGAGCATCTCAGTGCGCGTGTCGACCGAGCTCGTGGCCTCGTCGAGGATCAGGATGTCGGGGTCGGCGAGGAATGCCCGGGCGATGGTCAGGAGCTGCTTCTCTCCCTGCGAGACGGCGGTGGCGTCGTCGTCCAGGACGGTGTCGTAGCCATCGGGGAGAGCGCGCACGAAGTGGTCGACGCGCGCGGCGCGCGCGGCCGCCATGATCTCGTCGTCGGTCGCGCCCTCGCGGCCGTAGGCGATGTTGTCGCGGATCGTGCCGGTGAACAGCCAGGTGTCCTGCAGCACCATGCCGAACAGGTGACGCAAGTCGTTGCGCGTCATGTCGTGGGCGTCGACGCCGTCGACCATGATCCGGCCGTGGTCGATCTCATAGAAGCGCAGCAGGAGGTTCACGAGGGTGGTCTTGCCGGCGCCCGTCGGGCCGACGATGGCCACCGTTTCGCCGGGCCGCACGTCGAGGTTCAGGTCTGCGATCAGCGGCGTGTCGGCCAGGTACCGGAACGACACATCCTCGAGCGCGATGTGGCCGCTCGTGTGTTCGAGCGCGACCGGCGCGGCCGGGTCGGCCTCCTCCTCGGGCTCGTCGAGCAGCTCGAAGACGCGTTCGGCCGACGCCGCCGTCGACTGCAGTATGTTCATGATGCTGGCCACCTGCGTGATCGGCATCGTGAACTGGCGCGCGTACTGGATGAAAGCGGTCACGCCACCGAGCAGCAGCGTGCCGTTGGCGACCCCGATGCCCCCGACCACGCAGATCGCGACGTAGTTCAGGTTGCTGACGAAGTTCATCACCGGCAGGATGATGCCGCTGATGAACTGCGCCCTGAAGCTCGCCTGGTAGAGCTGCTCGTTCTCCTGGTCGAAGGTCGCGACCGCCTCGTCCTGGCGGCCGAACACCTTGACCACGTTGTGGCCCGTGAACATCTCCTCGACGTGGCCGCCGAGGTCGCCGGTGTGCCGCCACTGCGCCGCGAACTGCTTCTGCGAACGCTTGGCGATCATGATGGTGAGCACGAACGAGAGCGGCACGCAGAGCACCGAGATGCCGGCCAGCAGCGGGCTGATCGTGAGCATCATGATGAGCACGCCGATGATCGTGAGCACCGACGTGATGATCTGCGTGAGGCTCTGCTGTAGCGACTGCGAGATGTTGTCGATGTCGTTGGTCATGCGCGAGAGCACGTCGCCGCGGGCGTGGTCGTCGAAGTAGCGCAGCGGCAGGCGCGCGAGCTTCAGGTCGACGTCGCGGCGCAGGCGGAGCATGGTGCGCTGGGCGGCGCCGGCCATGATGTACTGCTGGCCCCAGGCGAAGAGCGCGCTGAGCAGGTAGATGCCGACGAGCAGCAGCAGGGTGCGTCCGATGGCGCTGAAGTCGACGCCGTGGCCCGGGTGGAGACGCATGGCCGACACCATCTCCGCCAGCTTCGACTCGCCCTTGGCTTTGAGCGCGGCGACGGCCTGTGCCTGCGTCACGCCGGCCGGCAGCTTCTTGCTGACGACGCCCTCGTACAGGGTGTTGATCGCGTTGCCCAGGATCTTGGGGCCGAGGACGGCCAGGGTCACGCTCACGACGGCGAGCAGCAGCACGACGGTGATGCGCGCACGCTCGGGCCGCAGCATGCCCACGATGCGCTTGAGCGTGCCGCGGAAGTCCTTGGCCTTCTCGGTCGGGCGGGCGAGCGCCCCGGCGGGTCCGCCGCCGCCGGGGCCGCGCTGCCTGGGGGGCGGCGTCGGCATCTGGTCGCTGCGCGATCCCTTGCCCTGGGGCGACGGCTCACGACTGCTCATGCCACGCCCTCCGCGCCGAGCTGCGATTCCACGATCTCGCGATAGGTCGGACTCGTCTTCAGCAACTCGTCGTGCGTGCCTTTACCGGCGATGGTGCCATTCTCGAGCACGATGATCTGGTCGGCGTGCATGACGGTACCGACGCGCTGGGCGACGATGATCACAGTCGCGTCGGTCGTCTCCTGCTTGAGGGCCGCGCGCAGCCGGGCATCGGTCGTGAAGTCGAGTGCCGAGAAGCTGTCGTCGAAGATCTGGATCCTGGCCCCCTTGGCGAGCGCCCGGGCGATGGCGAGGCGCTGGCGCTGCCCGCCCGACACGTTGGCGCCACCCTGATCGACCTGTGCTTCGAGACCCTCGGGCATCTCGCTCACGAAATCGGTGCCCTGGGCGGTCTCGAGGAAGTGCCAGAGCTCTGGGTCGGAGGCCTCATCGTCGCCGTAGCGCAGGTTGTCGGCTACCGTGCCGCTGAACAGAAAGGCCTTCTGCGGCACCAGTCCGATCCTGTGCCACAGGTCCTGCAGTGCCATCTCGCGCACGTCGACACCGTCCACGACGACGCTGCCGCCGGTGACGTCGTAGAAGCGCGGGATCAGGTTGATGAGCGTGCTCTTGCCGCTGCCGGTACTGCCGACGATGGCGGTGACCTCACCGGGACCGCTGGTAAACGAGATGTGCGAGAGGACGGGATCCTGAGCGCCGGGGTAGCGAAACTCCACGTCTCTGAACTCGACGTGGCCGCGTACGGGCGCGTCGACGACCGGCGTCTTGGGGTCGGTGACCGAGACGTCGGCATGGAGCACCTGCTGGATGCGCTCGGCCGACGCGGACGCGCGCGGCACCATGATGAGCATGAAGGTCGCCATGAGCACCGACATCAGGATGAGCAGGATGTACGTCATGAAGGCTGTCAGGTCGCCGATCGGCATGCCGTGGTCGGCGACCTGGATGCTACCGAACCAGACGATGGCCACCGTCGCCAGGTTCATGATCAGCATCAGGGCCGGCATGACGAGGGCGAACAGCCGCATCACTTTCAGCGTCGTGCCGGTGAGATCGGCGTTGGCCGAATCGAAGCGCTGCTCTTCGTAGCCGACGCGGTCGAAGGCGCGGATCACGCGAACGCCGCTCAGCACCTCACGTGTGACCTGGTTGACGCGGTCGATCTTCTTCTGCATGGACCTGAACAGCGGCAAGGCACGGGTCACGACAAGGCCAATGAAGACGCCCATCAAGGGCACCGCTACCAGGATCACGCTCGAGAGCGGCACGTCAAGGCGCAGCGCCATGATGATGCCGCCGATGGCCATGATCGGCGCCGCCAGGGTCAGATTGAGCATCATCAGCACGACCATCTGCACCTGCTGGACGTCGTTCGTGGTGCGGGTGATCAGCGACGGCGTGCCGAAATGATTGAGTTCGGCCTGGGAGAAGCCTTCGACCTTGCGAAACAGCAGGCCGCGCACGTCGCGGCCAAAGGCCATGGCCGTCTTGGAGCCCCAGTACACGGCGATGATCGTGGCGATCACCAGCACGAGGGTGACCGCAAGCATGAAGGCACCGGTGACCACGATGTAGTGGGTGTCGGCCTTGACGATGCCGTTGTTGATGAGGTCTGCGTTCAAGGTCGGCAGATAGAGGTTGGTGCCGGCCTGCACGAACAGCAGCACTATCACCAGCAGGATCTGACGCCAGTAGGGTGTCAGGCGCTCCCTGAGGAGCCCGATCACGCCGAATGCCTCTGGCGCACGTCGATCGCCGTCGAGATGCTCGCGCTCAGGGCTTCGAGCAGGCGGCCGAGCTCGCGGCGGTCGCCCTCCGGCAGCGAGCCGACGGTCTCGTTGATCTGCGCCGCCGACACGGCCCGCAGCTTGGTCTCGAGTCTGTGTCCGACGGGCGTGAGGTGCACGCGCGTGAGCCGCTGATCGTGCTCGTCGGGCCGGCGCTCGATGGCGCCCGCCTTCTCCATAGCTTGCAGCATCTTGCTCACGGTCGGCTTGGCCAGGTGCAGGGAGTCGGCGAGGTCACGCTGGGTGACGCCGTCGTTGGCCGACAGGAACCGCAGGCAGAACGCCTGTCCGGGGTGAGTGTCGATGTCGCTCAGCGCCGCGATCATGAGCTGGCGATGCAGCCGCAAGGCGTTCAGGAAGGCGCGAAAGACGCGCGTCGACAGCTCGTCGACGCCCTCGAGCTCGGTGAGCGACATCTTGAAGGCCGCATCGGCCCTGGTCTGGACTTTGGGCATCGCGGCACCTCCTTTGACTATTCGAGCGCGAGCGGAACGCGATAAACGTTAGCACACTAACGATTAGCACGCAAACGGTATCTGCTGCGGTCGGACGATGATGGTCGGATGACGTAGGACGAACGATGGTGACCGAATGACGGCGGCCGGACGGCGGCGGCCGGGTTCGGATCGGCACGCTCACCGCCGAGTCGACCCGTGCCTCGCCCGCCGCCCGCTCTGACAACGTCTTTGACGGGTCGTACGGGCGGGTAAGACGCCTGCGGCGCCGGCCCGCTCGACCGCCCGGCGCACGAGCCATGCGAGCACCCCACCGACCGGCAACAGGCAAGGAGGCCACGATGTCCCTGGCAGGCAAGGCGGCACTCGTCACCGGCGGCGACAGCGGCATCGGCCACGCGATCAGCATCGCCCTCGGCAAGGCCGGCGCCGCGGTCACCGTCAACTATCACAAGAACGAGGCTGCGGCCGGCGCCACCGTGCAGCAGATCGAGCAGGCCGGCGGCAAGGCTCAGGCGCTACAGGGCGACGTCTCGAGCGTCGCCGACGTGCAGCGCCTCGTCGATCAGACAGTCAAGGCCTACGGCCAACTCGACGTGCTGGTCAACAACGCAGGCATGGAGACGCGCACCTCGGTGCTCGACACGACCGAGCGTCAGTTCGACCTGGTCATCGGCATCGACTTGAAGAGCGCCTTCTTCGGCGTGCAGTGCGCCGCGAAGCAGATGATCAAGCAGGGCGGCGGCGGGCACATCATCAACATCTCCTCGATCCACGAGGACTGGCCGATGCCCGGCAACGCCGCCTACTGCTGTGCCAAGGGCGGCATCCGCATGTTGACACGCACGGCCGGGGTCGAGCTCGCCGAGCACGGTATCCTGGTCGTGGGGGTCGCGCCGGGCGCCGTGAACACGCCGATCGACGCCGCCACCTTCGCCGATCCCGCGCTGAGCAAGAAGCTGCACGAAGCCATCCCGCTGGGCCGCGTGGCGCAGCCCGAGGAGATCGCCAGTCTGGTCGCCTGGCTTGCCTCGGACGAGGCCTCGTATGCCACCGCCACGACCTATGTCTGCGACGGCGGCATGATGCAGGCCAGCGTGGGGCTGTGACGATGAAACGCATCCTCGTACTGGGCGGCGGCTTCGGCGGCGTGGCCGCCGCACGTCACCTCTGCGCCGCCTCGGGCCCCGGACTCGACCTCGAGGTGACGCTGATCAACCGCTCGAACTTCCTCACCTACACGCCGTTCTTGGCCGACGTCGCCGGCGGCACCATCGCCGTGGTCCACGCCGTGCCGCCGATCCGCGCCATGGCGCCCGAGGCCGGCGTCGAAGTCGCCGAGATCGAGGGCGTCGACATCGCGGGCCAGCGCGTCTCGCTCAGGCTGCCCGACGGCAGGTCCGCCACGCGCGAGTACGACTACCTCGTGATCGCCCTCGGCGCCACGACCAGCTATCGCCACGGCAAGGGAACCGCCGAGTTCGGTCTGCCGCTCTACTCGGTGGCCGACGCCTACTTCCTGCGCAACCGCGTGCTGGAGATGCTCGAGCTGGCGGCGGGCTGCCGCGAGCCCGAACTGCGCCGTGAGCTGCTCACGTTCGTCTTCTGCGGCGGCGGCTTCTCGGGCATCGAGGGCGCCGCCGCGATCGAAGACATGGTCGGCGAAGCCCTGCGCTACTACCCGACGATCGGGGCCGACGAACCGCGCTTCATCCTGGCGCCCCACAGTGACCGTCTGCTGGCCCAGATCGACGAGAAGCTCGGCGAGTACGTGCTGGCCAGCTTCCGCCGGCGCAAGGTCGACGTACGACTGGGCGTCGGCGCCACCGAGGTCACGGCACGCAGTGTGACGCTGAGCACGGGCGAGGTCGTGCCGACCCGCACGGTCATGTGGGCCGCCGGCATCGAGGTCAATCCCCTGCTGCGCGACGTCGACCTGCCCAAGGACGCTCACGGCGCCGTCGAGGTGGGCCGCAACCTGCAGGTGAGCGGTCACGAGAACGTGTTTGCCCTGGGCGACTGCGCGGCGGTGCCGACCGCCGCGCCGGGCTTCTACGCGCCGACCGCCCAGAACGCCGAGCGCGAAGGTCCGGTGGCGGCCGAGAACATCGTCGCCCTGCTGAGCGGTGGACGGCCGGAGCGCACCTTCGACTACCGGCCCGTCGGCAGCCTCGCCAGCCTGGGCCACCGCGAGGCCGTGGCCCAGATCAGGGGCGCCAGGATCGCCGGGATCCCCGCCTGGCTCATGTGGCGCGGCATCTACCTGGCCAAGCTGCCGCGCTTCTCGCGCAAGGTCCAGGTGGCGCTCGACTGGACCGGCGATCTGTTCAACCCGGCCGAGATCGCCTATCTGCCTGTCGGCCCGCGCGGCGCGGCGGCGGCGCGCCCTCCCTCCGCCGACGCGGATGTCGAATAGGGGGATGGGGCCGTCACCGCCCTTGCCCTTGCCCCGGCCCGGGCTCCGGCGATACTTTGTCACTGTCGCCGTGCCGAAAACGTTGCCCGTCGCAAGGCGGGGACCATATCATCGCGGGCAACGAGGGTGCGGGCCAGTCTCGCCCTTCGCCCGGTCCGGATCGGTGCGCCGTCTTTCCGGTGCGCGCCGCCGAAGCGTTCGAGAGGGGGAGTCCAAAGATGAGGAGCTCCGTGGTGGTCGCGGTCTCGCAGCTCGACCTTGCCCGTCTGCAGTTCGCGGCGACGAGCATCTACCACTTTCTGTTCGTGCCGGTGACGATCGGCTTGGCCTTTCTTGTCGCCGTCCTGCAGACGGTCTGGCACCGCCGCGGCGACGACGAGTACCTGCGCCTCACGCGCTTCTTCGGCACGCTGCTGCTGATCAACGTCGCGGTCGGCGTGGTCACCGGCCTGGTCCAGGAGTTCCAGTTCGGCATGGCGTGGTCGTCGTATTCGCGCTTCGTGGGTGACGTGTTCGGCGCGCCGCTGGCCATCGAGGGCCTGGCGGCGTTCTTTTTGGAGTCGACCTTCCTCGGCCTGTGGCTGTTCGGCTGGGGCCGTCTGCCCAAGGCCGTCCACCTGGCGACCATCTGGCTGGTCGCCCTCGGCACAGTGCTCTCAGCGGCCTTCATCATGGCGGCCAACTCCTGGATGCAGCGCCCCGTCGGTTATCGCATCGACCCGCAGACCGGCCGCGCCCAACTCACCAGCATCTGGGCCGTGCTGACCAACTCCGTGTTCCTGTGGGGTTACGCGCACGTGCTGCTGGCGGCGCTCGTCACCGGCGCCGGGCTCATGCTGGCCGTCTCGGCCTGGCATCTGCTGCGCCGCTCAGACCCGCACGTCTTTCGCAAGACGACCAGGGTGGCGCTCATCGTACTGGTGCCGGCCGCCCTTCTTGCCATGCTGGTGGGCAGCGAGCTCGGGGCCGTCGGCGAGAAGTACCAGCCCATGAAGATCGCCGCCGGCGAGGCGCTCTGGAACACCGAAGAGCCCGCTCCGTTCACCCTCTTTCAGATCGGCGGCTTCACGGCCTCCGACCCGACCCCGACGTTCGCCATCAAGGTCCCTCGCGGACTTTCGTTTCTGGCGACCAACTCGCCGAGCGGCAAGGTCCTGGGCATGAACCAGATCAACGCCGCCTACCAGCAGAAGTACGGTCCGGGCGACTACATCCCCAATCCGTTCATCGCCTTCTGGTCGATCCGCGTCATGGCCTACCTCGCCGGACTCGTGTTCCTGCTCTCCCTCTGGGGTGTGTGGCTGCTGCGCCGCCAGAAGATCGAGAACTCGAAGTGGTTCCTGCGTCTGGCCATCTGGGCCGTGATCATCCCCTTCGTCATGAACACCGCGGGCTGGGTGCTCACAGAAAACGGCCGCCAGCCCTGGATCGTGCAGGGCCTGCAGCTCACCCGCAACGGCGTCTCGCCGTCTGTCGGCGCGACGACGATCGCCATCAGTCTGGCGGTGTTCGTCCTGCTCTACGGCGCCATGGCCGTGATCGACGCCGTGCTCATGATCCGGTACGCGCGCCGGCCGATCGCCCCCACGCCGCCGCTCGACGAGCGCGACGTTCCCGTCCCCGCGATGACGTACTGAAAGGAGGGTGGCCATGTCACTCCCGATACTCTGGTTCGTGCTCCTCGCCACGCTCTGGTGCGGCTTTCTGTTCCTCGAGGGCTTCGACTTCGGCGTCGGCATGCTGCACGGCTTCGTCGGCCGTAACGACGACGAGCGGCGAGTCGCGATCAACGCCATCGGGCCGGTGTGGGACGGCAACGAGGTCTGGCTGATCGTCGCCGGCGCCGGCATGTTCGCCGCCTTCCCCGAGTGGTATGCGACGATGTTCTCGGGCTTCTACCTGGCGCTCGTGGCGGTGCTCGTGGCGCTCATCATCCGCGGCGTGTCGTTCGAGTTCCGCGCGCAGCGCGACAGCGCCGCCTGGCGCTGGACCTGGAGCGCGACGCTCACACTCGGCAGCCTGCTGGTACCTCTGCTCGTGGGCTGCGCCTTGGGCAACCTGCTGCGCGGCGTGCCGATCGACTCGAGCCACGAGTACACCGGCACCTTCTTCACACTGCTCAACCCCTACTCTCTGTTCGTCGGGGTCACCCTCGTGCTGCTCTGCCTGGCGCACGGCGCCGCCTTCCTTGCGCTCAAGACCAAGGGCGTCGTGCAGTCCCGGGCGGAGGCCATGGGGCGCTGGCTCGCGCCGCTCGCCGCGCTCGCCGTGATCGGCTTCACGGCTTGGACGCTGGCGATCGCAAACCACGGGGCGCGCGACGTGGTGCCGGTCGTGGCGATACTCGCCATCGTCGCCGCCGCGTGGTTCATCCGCGCCCACCGCGACGGCTGGGCCTTTCTTTCGACGGCCGTGGCCATGCTCGCCACGGTCGCGACCATCTTCGTCTTTCTCTACCCGCGCGTGATGGTCTCCTCGACCAGCGCCGCCTACAGCCTGACCGTGCGCAACGCCTCGTCGTCGTCGTACACGCTCAAGGTCATGACCGTGGTGACGGTGATCTTCCTGCCGATCGTCCTGCTCTACCAGGGCTGGACGTTCTACGTGTTCCGCAGGCGCATCGACGTCGGCGACGTGCGCCAGGGCGCCGGCGGCGGGGGCGCCTCGGGCACGGGCGGCGCCGGCGACATCGGCGCGGCGAACGGCACGGGCGGCACCGATCCCGCGGGGGCGCCGGCCGGCCGCTGACCCAGGTGAAGCCGCTCGATCCGCGATTGCTGCGCAAGGCGGGCGGCGCACGATGGGCGCTGGGGGCCGACGTCGCCCTCGGGCTGCTTTCGACCGTGGCCCTGCTGGCTCAGGCGACGCTGTTCGCCTACGTCGTCTCGCAGGCCTTCACGGGCCACGGGCTCGCCGGGGTCACGACGGCGCTCGTCCTGCTGGCCGGACTCGCGGTCGCCCGCGGCCTGCTGGCGGGGGCCTTCGAGGCGACCGGCCGCCGGGCCGCCGTCAGCGTCATGTCGCAGCTTCGGCTCGAGCTCCTGGGGCGGCGCCTGAGCGACACGCCGACCGCCGCCGACGGCGCCGAGTCGGGCGAGCTCGCCACGGCGGCCGTGCAGGGCGTCGACGCGCTCGAGACCTACTTCGCCCGCTACCTGCCGCAGCTCGTGCTGGCGGTGCTCGTACCGGTCGCCGTGCTCGCCTGGACGGTCGTCGTCGACCGCACCTCGGCGCTGATCATGCTCCTGACGCTGCCGCTGATCCCTGTGTTCATGTGGCTGATCGGCCGCTATACCGAGGGCCGCGCGAGGGCCCGCTGGCGGGCTCTCGCGCGTCTTTCCAACCACTTCCTCGACGTCATGCGCGGCCTGCCGACGCTGCGCGCCTTCAACCGCGGCGAAGCCCAGGCCGAGCGCATCGCCGCGGTCAGCGAGGAGTACCGCCGCACCACCATGCAGACGCTGCGCGTCGCCTTTCTGTCGGGCGCGGTGCTCGACCTGGCCGCCACGCTGGCCACCGCCCTGGTCGCCGTGACGCTCGGCCTGCGCCTGGTCTCGGGTACGGTCACGCTGCGGGCGGCGCTCACCGTGCTGTTGCTCACGCCGGAGCTGTACGTGCCCATCCGCGCCCTGGCCACCCAGTTCCACGCCAGCGCCGACGGCCTCGCCGCGGCCGAACGCATCCTCGACCTGATCGACCTGCCGCGCCAGGCGGGCGGCGGCGCGGCCGCGCCGCCGCCCGCCTGGCGGAGCGTCGCGCTCGACGGCGTCAGCCTGGTCAATCCCGGGCGCGACGGCCGTCTGCTCGACGACGCCGCCCTCGAGATCCGCCGCGGCGAAGTCGTCGCCCTGGTCGGTCGCTCGGGCTGTGGCAAGACGACCGTCGCCGCCCTGCTGCTCGGGCTGCGCCGCCCCGACGCCGGCCGCGTGACCGTCGACGGCCGCGATCTCGACGACTTGGACCTCGCCGCCTGGCGGCGCCAGGTGTCGTGGGTGCCGCAGCGCCCGACCCTGTTCCACGGCACGGTCGCCGAGAACATCGCGCTCGGCATGAGCGCCGACGAGCCTGATGAAGGCGTGAGCGCGGCCCGGCTCGAGCAGGCCGCGCGACTGGCCGGCGCCGACGAGTTCGTGCGCGAGCTGCCACACGGCTATGACACCGTGATCGGTGAAGGCGGCCGCTCGCTGTCGGCCGGCGAGACGCGCCGCGTCGCTCTGGCCCGGGCGCTCGTGCGCGACGCGCCCCTGCTCATCCTCGACGAACCCACCGCCGACCTCGACGCCGAGAGCGCCGCCCTCGTGGCGGCGGCCATCGGCGAGGCGCGCGAGGGCCGGGCGGTGCTCGTCATCGAGCACCGCCCGGCCCTCGCGCGCCTCGCCGACCGCGTCGTGCGTCTGGCCGACGGCAAGCTGACGCTCAACGGTGACGTGGCCGCGGACGTTCGCCCAAGCCGACGCCCGCCGCTGGGCCCATCGGACGTCCCGGCATGAAGACGCTGGTCGCCCTGCTGCGCATGAGTCGCCTGCCCCGCGGCCGCGTGGCGGCGTCGGTGGCCCTCGGCACGCTCGCCGTGCTGGCCGGCGTGGGGCTGATGTCGTATGCCGGCTATCTGATCTCGCGCGCCGCGGAACGTCCGCCGATCCTTTCGCTGGGCGTCGTGATCGTGGCCGTGCGCTTCTTCGGACTGGCCCGCCCTCTGGCGCGCTACTTCGAGCGTCTGACCAGCCACGACCTCGCCTTCCGCCTGCTGGCCCGCCTGCGGGTGGCCTTCTTCACCAGGCTCGAACCTCTCGTACCGAGCCGCCTCGAAGGCTATCGCCGGGGCGACCTGCTGGCGCGCATGGTCGGCGACGTCGAGGCGCTGCAGAACCTCTTCTTGCGCGGCGTCACGCCGCCGCTCGTCGCCCTGCTCGCCGGCGGTGTCGCGGTGGCCGTCTGCGCCATCTGGCTCCCGGCCGCCGCAGCCGTCCTGGCCGCCGGGCTGCTGACCGGCGGCCTGCTTCTGCCCCTGCTGGCAGCCACCGCCGGGCGCCGTTTCGGGACGCGCCAGGCGAGCGCCCGCGCCGAGCTCACGGTCGAGCTGGTGGAGCTGCTGCGCGGCGCTCCGGAGCTCGTCGTGCTGGGCGCCGGCGAGGCCGCTCTGGCCCGCGTCGCGGCGCTCGACCGCGAGCTCGCCCGGCTCGCGCGCCGCGAGGCTCTGGCGAGCGGCCTCACCGAAGGCCTTGGGGCCGCCATCGTCGGGCTGACCGTCACCGGCGTGCTCGCGGTCTGCGTCGCGGCCACCGCCGCCGGGACGCTCGACCGTGTGATGGTCGCCACGCTGGCGTTGCTGTCCCTGGCGTCGTTCGAAGCCGTGGCGCCGCTGCCCGCGGCCGCCCTGCGGCTGCGCGCGACGCTCGACTCCGGCCGCCGCCTGCTGGCCCTCGCCGGGCGCGAACCGGCGGTGCTCGACCCCGTCGGCCCGCGCACGCCCGGCAGCGCCTGCGACGTCGCCCTCGAGCAGGCCGGCTTCGCCTACGACGACGAGGAGAGCTGGGACCTGAACGGTCTCGACCTTCGCCTCGCGCCCGGACAGCGGGTGGCGCTCGTCGGGCGCTCGGGCGCCGGCAAGAGCACGATCGCCGGCCTGCTCGTGCGGTTCCTCGACCCGAGCGAGGGCCGCGTCGCCCTGGGCGGCGTCGACCTGCGCGACCTGCGCCAGCGCGACGTACGCGCCAGGGTGACCCTCGACTCGCAGGACGCCTACCTGTTCTCGACCACCATCCGCGAGAACGTGCGCCTGGCGCGACCCGGCGCGGCCGACGACGACATCGAGCGCGCCTTGCGACGCGCGCGGATCTGGGACTGGACGAGCCGCCTGCCCGACGGGCTGGACACCTACGTCGGTGAGGAGGGCGACTCAGTCTCGGGCGGCGAGCGCCGGCGCATCGCCCTGGCGCGGACGTTCCTGGCTGACGCCCCCGTGATCGTGCTGGACGAACCGACCGGCCACCTCGACCCGCAGACCGCGACAGAGCTGATCGACGACGCGCTGCGCGCGGCCGACGAGCGCTCCGTGCTGCTCATCACCCATCGCCCTGAGGGCCTCGATCTCGTCGACCGGGTAGTCACGCTCAGTCGCGGCCGGATCGTGAGCGTCACGCCGGCGGGTGTCGGCGCGCGGGCCGACGACGCGGTGTAGGCTGTCGGCGAGGCCGGATCGGCACACCGAAGGAGGACCACGTGGACGTTTTCGAAGCCATCGCCACGCGCTACAGCGTGCGCGGCTACAAGGCCGACCCGGTCGACGACGACATCCTTGGCCGCGTGCTCGAAGCGGCGCGCCGGGCGCCGACGGCAGCCAACCGCCAGGCGTTCCGCCTGGTCGTCGTGCACACCAGGGGACGCGAGACGGAGCTGTCGCGCGTCTACGGGCGTCCCTGGTTTCTGCAGGCGCCGCTCCTCGTCTGCGTGGTGGCCGTGCCGGGCGAGGCCTGGCGGCGCAGCGACGACAAGCCCTACGACGAAGTCGACGCGACGATCGCCATGGACCATCTCGTCCTGGCCGCGACCGCGCTGGGGCTCGGCACCTGCTGGATCGGCGCCTTCGACCCGGCTGCCGCGCGCGAGGTGCTGGGCCTGCCCGGCGACGTCGAGCCGATCGCCTTCACGCCCCTGGGCTACCCCGACAAGCAGGCGGCCTCGACCGGCCGCCGGCCGCTCGAGGAGATCGTCAGATACGAGCGCTGGTGAGAGTCGCGGACTCGCTCGTCGCGTCGGCCCGACCGCCGCGCCCCTCGCCGCTCATGCCATGACCTGCTGGAAGCTGCCGCCCAGCGCCAAGGTCTACGAGGCTTTCAGCGCCGTGGCCGACGGCCGCGTGCGCACGACCGGCCCCGCGTCGGCCGAGGTCGAGTCATCGGGGCGCGAGCGCACCTACACGGTCGAGTGGTCGACCGACATGAGCTCCATCACGGCCAACGACAACGCCTCGTACTGGCAGGGCTACCTCGGCTACCCGATCGTCGCGGTCCTGCTCACCACCGGCGTGCTACGCGCCGATGCGCAGGTCGTCGGGCGGCTCGCCGGTGTTCCCTGGCACGAGGTGAACGCGCGCTTCAAGCGCGACTACGACGCCGCCGTCGACAGCGTCCTGACCGCGATGGCCCTCGAGGGAGCCGACCGGGCGCGCATCGCGGCCGAGGCGGACAGCGTCATGGCGCAGCTCGCGGCCCTCGGGCTCGAGCGCCCCGGCCGCGGTCGCCGGCCGCCGAAACCGAGCTGAGCCCACCGCGCAAGGGCGCCGGCCGGCGACCGACAAGCGGCCGCAGCGGTGCGACGGACCGCCCGCCGCACCGCGGCGCCCGTCTAGACCAGGATGTCCTTGCGCCGGAACAGATACCAGGCCACACCCATCAGCCCCGCGATGTAGACCGCGAACGTGATGAGACCGGTGACGATGGGATGCCACGAGACCGGCTGGTCGAGCAGGTTCTGCCAGGCGTCGAGGTGGCTCGTGAACAGGTAGGGCTTGAGAAAGTCGAAGTAGCTGAAGGCGCCCAGGATGTTCATGACGATGAACACGACCAGCGCGCCGATGGCCGCTGTGAGGCTCGAGTTGGTGAAGGTGGCAAACAGCAGGGCGAGCGAGAGTATGCAGATCACGCCGACCAGCACGTAGAGGAACGACAGCAGCGTCAACCACAGCCCGTGGCCGATACTGACAGTCTGACCCGAGAGCAGCACCGGGGCGTGCAGGCCGAACGCCACGGCGCCGGCCGCCAGGCCACCGAGAAAGACCAGCGCCATGCCGATCGTGACGTAGACGATGGCCGTGCCCCACTTCGAGGTGAGCACGCCGCCGCGGCTGATCGAGTGCATGAGCCAGGTCTTGATGGTGCCGGTCTCGGCCTCGCCGGCGAGCTGATAGGCGCCTACCATGGCGGCCAGCAGCGGCAGCAGGAAGGCCGACAGCATGGCGATCGAAGCGATGGGCATCAGCAGGCCGTTGTGAAAGGCCAGACTGATCACGCCGCCGGGGCCGTTGTCGTGATGATGGTTGTTGCGATTCAGGTAGAACGCGAGCGTGATGAGCAGGGGCACGGCCAGCAGGCCGCCCCAGCCGACGTAGCTGCGCTTCTGGTGGACGAGCTTGGTCAACTCACGGCGCAGCAGCATCATCGCGCACCTCCCGACACGCCCGCGGCCCCGCCGCTATCGACATCGGAGCTCTGCGTGAGCCCCAGGAAGTAATCTTCGAGACCCTGCTCGCGAGCCGGGATCACGGCATCGACGCCGATGCCCGCGGCGACCAGACGGCTGACCATCTCTCGAACGGTACCGTCGCTGGACTCGACGATCAGATACTCCTCGTCGACGGTCACCTGCTGCTCGCCCAGCAGCGCGGCCACGACCGCCCGCGCCCTGACCTGGTCCGATGTCAGCAGCTTCACCGAGGAATGCTCGGGGTGCAGCTCGCTGACCGGCCCTTCCACGATCACGCGTCCCTTGTTTAAGATGGCCGCCCGGTTGCAGACCTGCTCCACCTCGTGCAGCAGGTGGCGACGACAGAAACACCGTCGTACCGCCGGTGCCCAGCTCGCGGACCAGCTCGCGGACGTCCTTCATGCCCTGCGGGTCGAGGCCGCTCGTGGGCTCGTCTAAGATGACGAGCTCGGGCTTGTTGATCAGCGCGTTGGCGATGCCGAGGCGCTGCTTCATGCCGTGCGAGTAGTCGCCGACCTTGGAGTCGGCACGCTCGCGCAGGCCCACGATGTCGAGCACCTCGTCGATGCGCTTCTCGTCGACCGCCTCGTTCAGACTGCCCATCAGACGCAGGTTGCGGCGGGCGCTCATGTTGCCGTAGAAGGCCGGCACCTCGACGAAACCGCCGATGTGCTTGAGGGCTTTGATCTTGTCGCGCGGCACCTGGTGGTCGACCACCACCGCGTAGCCGCTGGTCGGGTAGATCAGCCCCACGATCATGCGGATCGTGGTCGTCTTGCCCGCTCCGTTGGGCCCAAGAAAGCCGAACACGTCGCCCCGGCGCACCGTCAGGTCGAGGTGGTCGACGGCCAGGGTGCCGCCGAAGCTCTTGGTCAGCCCGTAGGTGGCCAGCACGACGGGTGGCGCCGCACCGCCCTGGGGCGCGGGCTGCGCGTCGGTGCGGTCCTGAAGCACGCTCACGTTCGGTGGTCCTTGTTCATGATCTGTGGGCCTCCTGGTCGGGTCGCCGGTCAGGGCGACGGCACTGCGACCGTCAGTTCGCTGACATACCGTCGATCACCATACCCAAGCGTCCATAAGGCCGGCGTAAGCGGCACGCGGTGCGGCGCCGACGGCGGCGCGGGCGGCAGCGCGCACGGCGGACCTCAGAGCCGCCACGCACCCGCCGGTCGGACGCGCCTGCCGGTCGGGCTCGTTTGCCGCTCCGGGTGATTCAAGCCTCAGGGGCCGCGGGACCCAGGGTCGTCGGCTCCGAGACCGGCTGGTCCTGGGGCCGTGCGGCATCTTCGACCGGTTCGACCGAGAGGTGCGGCAGCGCGCGATCGAGCCACTTCGGCAGCCACCAGTTGCGCCAGCCGAACAGGTGCATCAGCGAGGGCACGAGCACCGTGCGAATGACGGCCGCGTCGAGGAACACCGCGGCGGCCAGCCCTATCCCGAACTCGGCGATGATCCGCTGCCCGCCCAGCACGAAGGCCAGAAAGACGCAGATCATGATGGCGGCGGCGGCGCTGATGACCCGGCCGGTGGTCGCCTGGCCCACGGTGACGGCGTGCTCGTTGTCGCCGGTATGGACCCACTCCTCGTGCATGCGGCTCACCAGGAACACCTGGTAGTCCATGGACAGGCCGAACAGGATCGCCAGCATCATCACCGGCAGAAAGGCTTCGATCGGGCCCGGCTTGCCCAGCCCCAGCAGCTTCGCTCCCCAGCCCCACTGGAAGAACACGACGAGCACCCCGAACGCAGCTCCGGCGGCCAGCAGGTTCATGGCCGCGGCGGTGGCCGGCACGACCAGGCTGCGGAAGGCCACGAGCAGCAGCAGGAATCCGAGGCCGATGATGACGCCGATGAACAGCGGCAGCTTGGAGCTGATGACGGTGGCGAAGTCGTCGAAGATCGCCGTGGAGCCACCGACGTAGACCCGCAGCGTCGTGCCGTGCTCGAGCGGCGGGATGACGTTCTTGCGCAGGTGCGTGATCAGCGCGGACGTCCTGGCGTCCTGCGGCGCCGTGGTCGGGAACACCTCGACGATGGCGAGCTTCGCCCCCGGCTTGCTGGGGAACGGCACGACCGCCGCGACGCCCGGCTGCTTGGCCACCGTGCCTTCGAGGCGCTGCAGCGCCGCCTGATCGGCGCTCGAGCCGGTCTGGGCGACGAGCATGAGCGGCCCGTTGAAGCCGGGGCCGAACGCGGCGGCGAGCATGTCGTAGGCCTTGCGGGTGGTCGTGCCGGTGCGATCGTTGCCGGCGTCGGAGAGACCCTGCCGCAGCGCGAAGTAGGGGACCGCAAGGGTAGCCATGACCGCAACGGCGCACAGCATCAGCACCAACGGCCGCCGCGCCACGAAACCCGCCCAGCGCGCCCAGAAGCCCGTCTTGTGGACGTCGCGCGCACCGTGGTCGTCGAGGTGCTGCCGCTCGCGGCGGCTGAGCACGCGCATGCCCATGAAGCCGAACATGGCCGGCAGCAGCGTCACGGCGGCGGCCATCGCCAGGAGCACGGTCATGGCCGACGAGATGCTCAGGCCGTTGAGAAAGCCCAGGCGCAAGACGAGCAGACCGAGCAGGGCGATGCACACTGTGCCGCCGGCGAAGAGCACCGCGCGGCCCGCGGTGTTGAGGGCCCGCACCGCCGCCGCCTCAGGCGACAGACCGGCTTTGAGGCCGTCCCGGTGCCGGGTGACGATGAACAGCGAGTAGTCGATGCCGACGCCCAGCCCGATCAGGGCGGCGAGGGTGGGCGCCATGGTGGCGATGCTCGCCACGTGCGAGAACAGACCGATCGAGAAGATCGCCGTGCCCAGCGCCACGATGGCGGTGATGAGCGGCAGCGCCATGCCCAGCAGGGAGCCGAAGGCGATGAGGATGATGATGGCCGCGGCGATCAGGCCGATGGCCTCGCTGTAGGACGGCGGCGTATAGGTGGCCTGCTCGATCGCCTGGCCGCCGATCGCGACATCGAGACCCGGTCGGCCCGCCGCCTTCGTCAGTGAGATGACGCGCTCGACGTCCTGCCGGGGCAGCGCCGCGGCGAGCTTCGTGAAGACGATCGTGGCATAGGCGGTCTTGCCGTCGCGACTGATCTGGACGGCGCCCCGCGGCGTATAGGGACTGGTCACCGCCGCGACCGACGGAGACTTGGCGAGGATCTGCAGCAGGGCGGTGATGCGAGTCCGCACGGCCGGATCGTTGACCGTCCCGTTGGTCACGTGCCAGACGATCGAGTCCGAGTCGCCGGACTGCTTGGGCAGCGACGCGCTGAGCAGGCTGAGCGCCTTGGCCGACTCGGTGCCGGGCAGGTTGAACGAGTTGGAGTAGGCGTTGCCCACGCTGCGATCGACACCGATCACGGTGCCCAGCACCAGCAGCCAGGCGACCACGACGACGATGCGATGTCGGTAACACCAGCGCGCAAAAACGGCCATAGTCAGCTCCTGCTCGGTGGGATGCGTTTCTGGGAAGCGACGAGCGATACCCCATGCGGGGTCGTCGCATCATACACTCACAACGGTAAAGCCCCTGTAAAGGACGGTCGGCCTTGCCGTTGCCGACATCTTACGCTGCTCTTATCGGCCGTGGACGATACTGACTTGAAAAGCGCCAAGGTCCGAACGGCTGCCGGCCGGGCGGAGTGGTGACCGTCGCCGTGAACGACCGGGCTATCGAGAGGACGTCATGCGCGTGCTGATCATAGAGGACGAGGAGGCGCTGGCCGCGGCCGTCGCCCGCGGCCTGCGCCGCGAGGGTATGGCTGTCGATGTGTCCTTGGACGGCGCAGACGGCCTCGAGAAGGCCCTGCTCACCGCCTACGACGTGGTGATCCTCGACCGCAACCTGCCGGGCCTGCACGGCGACGAGGTCTGCCGCCGTCTGGCCGGTTCGGCAAGCGAGTCGCGCATCCTCATGCTCACGGCCGCCGGCGGCCTGCACGACAAGGTCGCCGGCCTCAACCTCGGCGCCGACGACTACCTGGGCAAGCCGTTCGCCTTCGAGGAGCTCGTGGCTCGCGTGCGGGCCCTCTCGCGGCGCGCCGGCGTGCCCCGGCCGCCGGTGCTGCGCCACGGCGACGTCGAACTCGACCCGGCGAGCCGGCGAGCCTGGCGCGACGCGCACGAGCTTGACCTCACCAACAAGGAGTTCGGCGTGCTCGAAGCGCTGCTCGCGGCGAGCGGAGCGGTGCTCTCCAGCGAGGAGCTCCTCGAGAAGGTCTGGGACGAGAACGCCGATCCGTTCACGAACGTCGTGCGGGTCACGGTCATGACTTTGCGCAAGAAGCTCGGCGAACCGCCGTTCATCGAGACGGTCGCCGGCGCCGGGTACCGGCTGTGACACGGCGGGCGAGCGTCGCCGCAGAACCGGCTGCGGGACGGCCGCCGAACGTCGCCTGGCGCCGTCCGTGAGGCGCCGCTCGACCAGCCTGCGGCTGCGCCTCACGCTGTCGTACGGCGCGGTGTTCTTCGCCCTCGGATTCCTGCTGATCGCGGTCAGCTACGTCGGCGTGCGCCAGGTGCTGATCCACAACCCCGGGGAGTTCCTCGGACACGTCGCCGCCCATCTCGGTCTCTCCGAGAGCTTTCTTGTCCGGCGCATGCCCGCGCCGTCGGGCGGCCAGGAGACGGTGGGCGCCTTCATGCGCACGGTGCAGGACCAGGTCGTCTCCCAACTGCTCCGCGGTCTGACGGGCATGGCGTTCACGGCCCTGGCCGTGGCCGCCGCCGTGTCGGTCGGGCTGGGCTGGCTGATCGCCGGGCGCATGCTGCGGCCGCTCCAGGAGATCGCCGTGGCCGCGCAGCGCGCGTCGGCCAGCACGTTGCACGAACGCATCGCCATGCAGGGCCCCGACGACGAGCTGCGCAAGCTCGCCGACACCTTCGACGCCATGCTGGCGCGCCTCGAGGCGGCCTTCGACGCGCAGCGCACGTTCACAGCCGACGCTTCGCACGAGCTGCGCACGCCGCTTGCCATCATGCGCACCGAAGTCGACGTCACGCTCGCCGACCCCGAGGCGGGAACCGACGACCTGCGACGCATGGCCGACACGATCCGGACCGCCATCGTGCGCAGCGAGGACGTGATCGACAGGCTCCTCGTCCTGGCCGAAAGCGAACGACTCGCGGACACTGAGACCGTCGACCTGAAGACGCTCACCGCCGAGGTCGTCCACCGATATGAGCACGCCGCGCAGGAGCGGGGCTTGACGTTCGCCCTCGAGCTCGAGCCGGCGCCGATCGTCGGCGATCGTGCGCTGCTCGAGCGGCTCATCGACAACCTCATCGGCAATGCCGTGCGCTACGCGCCACCCGGCAGCCCAGTGCGTGTCGATGTCGCCCGGCGCCCCGCCGGCGCGACCCTGCGCGTCGCCAACGCCGGCGAGGCGATCGGCGCGGACGAGCTGCCGCGCCTGTTCGAGCGTTTCTACCGCCGCGGCACCTCGCGCAGCAGGGAGAGCGGCGGCTCGGGGCTGGGCCTCGCCATCGTCGCCGCGGTGGCCGCAGTCCATGGCGGCGCCTGCTCCGCGCAGAGCCCCGCGGAGGGCGGTCTCGTGGTGACCGTCACGCTGCCCGTCGCGCCGCCGGCGCCGGCGGCGCCCAGACCGGCGGTGCAGGCCGCGCCCCGAGCGGCGTCGCCGGGCGCGCCCCGAACCTGATAGGAGCGGCCGCGCCGTGGGTACCAACCAAAGACCCGCCAGGAGGGACGACCATGGACGAAGAGCTGAAGCCGAGCGAGCCGCCGCCCACCGAGGACCATACAGACGAATCCGCGGCCGAGGTCGCGCGGCGCGCCGCCGGCGCCCAGGTGGACGGCCGCATGCCGGCCGTCTACCTGGGCCACGGCGCGCCGCCGCTGGTCGACGACCGGCTCTGGGTCGCCGAGCTCGCCGCTTGGGCCGCCGTCCTGCCGCGACCCACGGCCATCCTCATGGTCTCGGCCCACTGGGAGGCCGCGCCGCTCGCCCTGGGCGCAACCCGCGACGGCGTGCCGCTGATCTACGACTTCTACGGCTTCCCCGAGCGTTACTACCGCGCGACCTATGCGGCGCCGGCGGCGCCCGCGCTGGCCGCCCGCGTACGCGCCCTGCTGAGCGGCTCCGGCGAGCAGGTCGTCGACCAGCCAGCCCGCGGCCTCGACCACGGCGCCTACGTACCGCTGCTCGTCATGTACCCCCAGGCCGACGTGCCCGTGCTGCAGATCTCGCTGCCCTCGCTCGCCCCGGCGCGCCTGCTCGAGCTCGGGGCCCGTCTCGCGCCGCTGCGCGACGAGGGCGTGCTTCTGATCGGCAGCGGCTTTCTCACGCACGGGCTGCCGTTCCTGCGCGATTTTCGGGTCGACGCGCCGCCGCCGGCTTGGTCGAGCGAGTTCGACGCCTGGGCGGCCGCCGCGCTCGAACGGGGCGACATCGATACCCTGACGCGGTTTCGCGAGGCTCCCGGCGGCCGCTACGCGCACCCCAGCACCGAGCATTTCGTGCCACTGTTCGTCACCCTCGGCGCGGGCGACAGCGGGCTGCCGGTGACGACCATCGAAGGCTACTTCCTGGGTCTCTCGAAACGGTCGGTGCAGATCGCGTAGGAGTGTGCGAGCCTACGCGGCCTTCGACGACCGCTTCGCCGCCTGACCGTCGGCGCGCGCCCGCCGGCGCAACCACCAGGCCACCGGAAACACCGCAACAAACACGAGGAGAGCGACGAGCTGCGCCTCGCGCAAGCCCAGGAAAAGCACGTTGTTGACCCGCTCGAACGAGATGAAGAAGCGCCCGAACGAGTAAAGGCCGAGGTAGAGCAGGAACGCCATGCCGTCGGTCTTCAGGCGCGGCATCGCCCATAGCAGGACGGCGATCACGACGAGCAGCCAGAGCTGCTCGTAGATGGGCGTGGGCTGGGTGGGCACACCCAGCAGACCGGCGGGCAGGAGCGCGTTGGGGTTCTTGTAGACGATGCCCCAGGGCAGCCTGGTCGCATAGCCCCAGGTGTCGCCATTCACGATGTTGGCGCACTTGCCGACGATCTGACCCACCGGGATGGCCAGCGCCAGACAGTCGAGCACCCGCCAGGTGGGCAGCTTCTTGTAGCGGCAGTAGATGACGACCCCGAGCACGCCCCCGGTGAGCACCCCATAGATCGCAAGGCCGATGAGCTGCAGGGTCCACAGCTGGCCCGGGTGGTGCCAGTAGAAGCTGAAGTCGTCGAGGATGTGGAACAATCGCGCGCCCACGATCCCCAGGGGTACGACGAGCACCAGCATGCCGATCACGTGATCGCTCGAGATGCCGCGCCGGCGCAGTTGCCCGGCGAACACCAGCGCGCCCACGATGACGGCGAGCGCCATGATCACCCCGTACCAGCGCAGCGTCAGAGGGCCGAGGTGACCGAAGATCGGGTTGATGTCGATGGTGATGGCGGCGGTCATGGCCTAGCGTTGCGCGGCGCGACAGGCGGCGCAGACGCCGAACACCTCGACCGCGTGACTGACGTCGGTGTAGCCGAGCGACTCGGCCAGGCGATCGGCCCAGCCGGCGAGCTCGGGGCAGTCGGTCTCGGCGCTGCGTCCGCACACGCGGCAGACGATGTGGTGGTGGTGCTCTTCGCTGCGGCAGTAGCGATAGAGGACCTCGCCTTCGGGCGGCCGCAGGACGTCGACGGTCCCCTCGTCGGCCAGCCGCTGCAAATGCCGGTAGACGGTCGTCAGGCCGATCTGCTCGCCGCCGGCACGCAGGTCACCGTGGATCTCCTGGGCGCTGCGAAACGACCGCGAGGCACGCAGCGCGCCCAGGATCGACGCGCCCTGACGGGTGGCGCGGTGAGGGTGAGCGGGCTTGCGGGGCCCGTCGGGCGTCGGCCCTGTCATGTCGCCGCCTCCCCCGCGGTGCGTTCGTCGGCCGCGGGCGCCGCGCCGCGGCGCACCGACTTGACCGATGGGCCCGCGAGGCGTGCCACGAGGTAGATGCCGAAGCTGATGGCCACGACGAACACGCTCGGCTTGACCGTGCTGCTCTCGAAGCTGAGCAGCAGGCCGCCGTCGGCGGACACCAGGGCGAAGACCACGGCGAGGCCGGCCACGGCGAGCGGGCTGTTGGCGAGGCGATGAGCCGCCGCGGCCGGCGTGATCGCGAGGCTGAGCACGAGCAGCGTGCCGACCACCTGGGCGGCCTCGGTCACCGTGAAGGCGAGGATGAACAGAAAGACGATGCCCAGCAGACGCACCGGCACGCCGCGGGCCACCGCCACCTCGGGATCGATCGAAGCGAACAGCAGCGGGCGATAGAGCACCGCCATGGCCACCATGACGCAGAGCGCGATCACGCCCAGCACCAGAAGCTGGCCGGAGCTGACGCCGAAGATGTTGCCGAAGAGGATGTTCGTGGCCTCGGTGGCGAAGCCGTGGTAGTAGCTCAGCAGCAGGACGCCGAGGCCCATGCCGGCCGCCAGGATCACGCCGATCGACGAATCGCGCTCGCGCTCGCGAGCACCCAGCGCGCCGATCAGGCCACCGACGACCACCGCTCCCACCAGGGCGCCGGCGATGGCGTTGTTGGCCACGAGCAGACCGGCGGCGGCGCCGGTGAAGGCGAGCTCGCTGGTGCCGTGCACGGCAAAGGCCATGCCGCGCGTGATGACGAACGGCCCGATCAGGCCGCAGGCGATGGCGACCAGCGCGGCCGCGGCCAGAGCGTGTTGGGCGAAGGGCAGGCCGAGATACTGGGTGAGGCTCATTCGTCCTCCCAGAGGGCGGGCGCCGAGACGGCCGGGGCATGGTGGCCGTCGCCGCCGCCGGTGATGTCGTCGTCGTCTGGGGTCACCACGACGACCCGGCCGCCCGCTCGCACGACATCGACCTGCGTGCCGTAGAGTGAGCTCAGACGCCCCGCGGTGAGGATGGCGGACGGCTTGCCGACCGCGAACCGGCCGCCGACCAGATACAGCAGCCGGTCGACGTAGGGCAGCACGGGGTTGACGTCGTGGGTCACGAAGACGATCGTCGTGCCGGCCTCGCGGCGGCGCTTCTCGATCAGCGCGGTGATGACACGCTGGTGAGCGACATCGAGCGACAGCAGGGGTTCGTCGCAGAGCAGGATGTCGGGGTCGCCGAGCAGCGCCTGGGCGATGCGCAGGCGCTGCTGCTCGCCGCCCGACAGGCGGCCGACCGGCGCGTCGGCGAAGCGCTCCGCGCCCACCGCCCTGATCACCTGGTCGACGCGCCGCCGGCTCTCGCGGCGGCCCAGCAGCATCCCCGGCCGGTGGCCGTCGAGGCCGAACCGCACGAGGTCGCGACCGCGCACCGGCAGGTCGCGGTCGAAGGCGCGCTGCTGGGGGATGTAGCCGATGCGCTCGCTGCCCCGGCGCGGCGCCCGCCCGGCGACCTCGACGGTGCCGGCCGACAGTCCCACGAGACCGAGCACCGCCTTCAGCAGCGTGGTCTTGCCGGTGCCGTTGGGGCCGAGCACCGCGAGGAACTCGCCGCCTGCCACGGTGAGGTCGAGATCCTGCCAGACGCGGTGCTCGCGGTAGCCGGCCGCGGCGCCCGCGAAGCGGATCGCGGCAACGGTCGCGGCGCCCGTCGCCGGAGCGCTCGCCGCGGAGCTCTCCGGACCGGGCGCCGGAACGCCGGCCGGACTTTCGTCTGGCAGAGGTCGCGTCACGATCAGCCGCCCAGCGCGCGCAGGATCTCGCGGGCCTGGCGGAGCTGCCAGGCCTGGTAAGAGGGATCGCTCGAGGGCAGGGTCTCGCTGACGCCGACCACCGGAATGCCGGCCTGCGTAGCCAGCGCCCGCATGTGCTGGGTCACGGCGCTCGTGGTCTGCGTGTTGTAGAGCAGCAGCCGCAGCGTGTGGCCGCTTATCAGCGATTGCATCGCCTGGGTGTCGGCGGCGCTCGGCTCGTTGCCGTTCTCGATGGCGGCCGCGAAGCCGGGCGGCGTGACCGACGTGAGCCCGGCGTCGGCGAGCAGGTAGCCCGGGACGCGCTCGGTATAGGCGACGGGCTGTCCGGCGTACCTGCTCCTGATCTGCGCGACGACCGCGAGCACGGGCCGCAACGAAGCGTCGAAGCGTCGCAAGCCCGCTTTGTACGCCGATGCTCCCGCCGGATCGGCGGCGACCATGGCCCGCTCGATCGCCTGCGCGACGAGCGGCACGCGGGCGATGTCGTACCAGAAGTGGGGATTGACGTCGCCGGCGGTCGCCTCGAGCACCTGCTGGACGTCGATCACCGTCGGGTGGGCGCCCGAAGCCGACAGGAGCTGACCCATGAAGTCGTCGTAGCCGGCGCCGTTTGCGATGACGATCCGCGCGTGCGCCATGGCGGCCGCGTCGGCGGCGCTGGACTGGAACAGATGGGGATCGGCGTTGGGACTCGAGATGAACGACGTGACCGCCACGCGAGCGCCGCCGATCTGCGCGGCCACATCGCCCCAGACGTTCTCACCCGCCACGACTTCGACCCGCGAGCCGGCGGCGGCGCCGGCAGTCGAGCCGCAACCGGCAACGAGAGTCACGACCACGACAGCGGCCAAGCCCAATGCGGTGAGCGCCGCGACGCGCCGCGCGACGCTGAAGCGAGCGCCGAGCGCCCCGCGCGCGGCGCGCGGTACGCGCGGTGTGCGGGGCACGCGCGCGGCGGCAGACGATGGAGACGGCGCAGGAGGCATGCCGAAATGATAACCGTTTTCAGTTAAGCCGACACCTGCCGGCGTAAAGGGACGTCGCCGTGGGAACCACCGTGTAGCGCTCCGCCGCGGCGGCGCCACAGTGGCGGCGCCGGACCCTTCGCGTGAAAGGACGTGCCCCATGCTCTTCGCCGCCACCGCCCTCGGCGAGCCCGAGGTCGGCGACGCCCGCGCCATCCTGCTCGGCTTCACGGTCGGTCTGCTGGTCACGTTCCTGGCGGTGCGGGCCAACACGCGCCTGATCCGCGCGCAGGTCTCGTGGTGGTTTCACGACATAACGCCCGGTGGCACGCACATCCACCACATGGTCTTCGGCGTGATCATCATGGTGACCACGGGGCTGCTCACGTTCGGCTTTGCGCCCACAGGGTTGCCGCTGCAGATCCTCGCCTTCGTGTTCGGCGCCGGTGTGGCGCTGACCCTCGACGAGTTCGCCCTGATCCTGCACCTCGAAGACGTTTACTGGAGCGAGACCGGCCGCATCTCGGTCGACGCCGTCGTCGTGGCCACCGCGGCGTGCGCGCTCTCGCTGATCGTCGGCCCTCCCCTGGTGGGCACGGGCATCGGCCGCACGACCCTCATCGAGGTGGCCATCGCGGCGGTCGTCAACCTGAGCTTCGCCCTGATCGCCATCCTCAAGGGCAAGCTGTGGACCGGCTTCGTGGGCATCTGGATACCGCTCCTGGCCTTCATCGGCGCGGTCCGCCTGGCGCGTCCGAACTCGCCCTGGGCGCGGGCGCGCTACGCGAAGAAGCCCGGGAAGATGGCTCGCGCCGTCGCCCGCGAGGCGCACCGGCGCGGGCGCCCGGCCAGGTTCCGGGACTGGTTCTACGACCTGATCGCCGGCAAGCCGTCGCTGCCGCCCCGCGGCTGATCGCCGCCACCACCTCGCGACCGGCCTCTACGAGCCCGCGGCCGACGTGCACGAATCCGCGGCCGACCTATACGAGCCCGCGCGACTCCAGGTAGGCGATGCTGGCGAGGGCTGCCGGCTCGTCCAAGTGCTCGAGGATGACGGTGGCGCCGGCGGCGCGGGCGCACTTGAGCACCGCCGCCACGTCGACCACGCCCTCGCCGAGCGCAAGATGCGGGTCGTCGACGTCGGTCGGGCCGTGGTTGTCGTGCAGGTGGACGTGGGCCAGACGGGCCCGCGGTTCAGTCAGAAAGGCGTCGAGCGTGCCGCTGATGGCGGCGTGGCCGCAGTCGAGCACCAGGCCGAGCTCACCGAGGTCGAGGTCGCCGGGCGTCGTGAAATGCGAAGCGCCCACGCCGGGCGCGGTGACGTGCGAGGCGCCCACGGCCGGCACGTTCTCCACGGCGATCGACAGTCCGGTGGCGCGCTGCAACTCGGCGAGGTCGGTGATGGTGCGCTGCAGGGCGGCGATGACAGCAGGGTCGCGCGGTGCGGGAGGCTCGATGTAGTCGGGGTGCACCACGTACAGCAGGGCGCCGATCTCGGCGGCGGCCTCGATATGGCGGCGATGCTGGGCGACCGCCTTTGCGCGCACCGCCTCGTCGGTGCTGCCGGGCTCGATGTCGAAGCCGTAGGGCCCGTGAACGGTCAGCCGCAGACCGCTCGCCAGGGCGACTCGACGGTTGAGGGGCGAAAGGACCGTGTGCAGGCCGAACGAGTCGATCTCGACCAGGCCGGTGTGCGCTGAGAGGAGCTCGAAGGCGGCGGCCAGCGTCTGGTCGGGGTAGATCTGGCTGGGCAGGCCGATGTCGGGCGGCAGGGTCATCTCGCGCACAGCATATCCCGAGTGCGAAAGCGCTTCACGCCTCGAGAGCCTGAGTCCGGACGCCTACCAGCCGACGCGACGCCCGCCGTCGCGCGCAAGCTTGGCGGCGCAGATCCGCTCGATCGCCTGCCGGGTCGTGCGGGCGGCGAGCCAGCCGACCGTCGTCGCCGGGCCGGCGTAGCTCAGGGCCGGGCCACGACCGGTGGCCGCAACGACGACCGAGTCGGTCGACGTGCCACTGGCCGGCCGCCCGTCGGCCGTGTGCACGTGCCATTCGCCCAGGACCATCGTCTTGGCCTCGGTCACGGTGATGACCGCGTTCACCAGGGCGGCCGGCGTGAGCTGCCCGTCGACCAGCAGGATCGTGTTGATGGTGCCGGGGCCCCGGAAGCCCTCGACCGGGTCGTTGACGCCGGCGGAGATGGTGTTGCTCAGACCCACCGACACGACGGCCGCCACGGTCAGGCTGTCGCGGGAGGCGACGGCGACCTGAGCGTACTGCGTCTTGGCCGCGGTCATCACGCCGACGAAGGGTGTGCCTATGCCGAGGCGCCCAGCGTAGGCGGCCAGCTCGTCTTCGGGGCTCGCCGCGGGCGGCATGTCGTCGACGTGCATGTTGACGATGTCGCGCACGCGGCAGGATCCGCCGCCCACGACCGCCGAGCTCAGCACCGACAGGGGCCGTTCGCCGCGCACGGTCACGCCGTGCTCGTCGATGGCGACCCTGACACCGGGTATGGTCGTCTCGGCGCTGTCACTCACGGCCTTGCTCCTTGCCTGGGGATCCGGGGATACCGGCGGCGCCCGGCCGGCCGGCGATGTACCGTAGAGGCCGCTGCCGCGACGGCGCATGCGCCGTAATCGTAACTCAGACGACCCGGGGTGGTCGTCCGTCGGAGGAGGGTCACAGTGACGATCGTGCGGGGCTGCAGTGACGGCTGACCCGGCACTCATGGCCGCCGCCACGGTGCTGCTCGCGGGAGTCATCGACCTGGCCTTCGGCGAGCCGCCCAACGCGGTCCATCCGGTCGTCTGGACAGGCCGGCTCGTCACCGCTCTCGAACGGCGCCGGCCCCGGGGCCGGCCGCGAGCCGAGCTGGCCTACGGCGCGCTCATCGTCGCGGTCACGACGGGCGTGTGCGCCGCCGCCGGCCTCGCCCTGGTCGTCGCGCTCGCCCACCTTCCGTGGTGGCTCGCCCTGCCGCTCGGCGCCGTCGTGCTCAAGGTGACCTTCTCGCTGCGCGGCCTGGTGGCGGCCGGCCGCCACGTGCAGCGCGCGCTCGACGGCGACGCCGACGCCGACGCCGCGCGCGAGGGGCTGCGCGCCCTGGTCAGCCGCGACCGCGACCTCACCCCGCCGCAGATCGTGTCGGCGGCCGTCGAGTCGCTGGCCGAGAACCTCACCGACAGCGTCGTCGCCCCCCTGCTCGCCTTCGCCGTCTTCGGGCTGCCCGGCGCCCTGGTCTACCGGGCCCTCAACACGATGGACGCCATGATCGGCTATCACGGTGAGCTCGAGTACGTCGGCAAGGTGGCGGCGCGCGCCGACGACGTCGCCAACTTCATCCCCGCCCGCCTGACCGGCCTGCTGCTGGCGGCGCTGGCCACGACGCGCGGCAGGGGAGCCGCCGCCTGGGCGGCGCTGCGCCGGCAGCACGGCCTTTCGACGAGCCCCAACAAGCTCTGGACGATCGCCCCCATGGCCGGCGCCCTTGGCGTGCAGCTCGAAAAGCCGGGCGCCTATGCCGTCGGCCCCGACACGCGGCCGCTGCGCGCCGCGGTCATCGGCGAGGCCGCCGCTCTGGTGTGGGCCGCCGGCGCCATCGCCATCGTGGCCGCCGCCGGCCTCGCCGCGCTGCTGGCCGGCTGGCTCGCCTGACGTGCGGTCCCGCAACAGAGTGGCTTGCGGACCGCTCGGGAAGGTGACGGCGCACCTCATCGTTGCCTAAGGCCCGGCTGCCGCGCTACGGTTGCCGGACATGGCCGACACGAGGAGTCGCGCATGCCGCCATCACCAGTGGGTGACCTCTTTCAGAGCCTGGCGACGATCACCACGAAGGCTCCCCGCGGTGCGGTGGTCTCACTCGTCCTGATCGTCGTCACGGCGGTCCTGTTCACGGTCGGCTGGCGTCTTGCGGCGAGGCGCCGCTACGAGGCGCACCGCTGGGTGCAGACCATCGCGGTCTGCCTGAACGCCACCGTCGTCCTCACCTGGATGATCAGGTCCTTCACCCGCAACGTCGCCCCCGAGCTGCCGGCCAGGCTGAACGAAAGGGCCTACGCGGTGGCCACGACACATGCCCTGGTCGGCGCGATCGGCCTGGTGTTCGGGGTGTTCGTCATGCTGCGCGGCAACGAGCTCGTCCCCAAGAGGCTGCGCTTCAGCAACTACAAGCCTTACATGCGCGCCGCGTACGCGCTCTACATGCTCGGCGCCTTGACGGGCGTCGTCCTCTACCTCGTGGCCTACGGCACCTCGAGGTAGCGACGCCACGAACGGCATGCGCTGGTATGCGACGCCCGACCGGCGCCTGCTTGCGGCGAGCATCCTCGTGCAGCTCGCTCTGGCGCCCCTGCTCGGCCACTCGTGGGACACGAAGATCTTCATGGCCACGGGCTACCTGGTCGGCAGCGGCCACACGCCGTACCTGGCCCGCAACCTGGCCGCGGTGTTCCACCACACCGGCTTCAGCGTGATCTCCTCGATCGGCTACCCGCCGCCCTGGCCGCTCGTGCTGGGCGTCATCTACCGTGGCGTGCACGCCCTCACAGCGAACCTCATCGTCTACAACGTCGCCATCAAGCTGCCCCCGATCTGCGCGACCATCGCGCTCGCCTACCTGGTGGCCGCGCTCCTCACCAGCGCGGGCGCGGGGCCCGTAGTGGCACGCCGGGCCTGGGTCTTTCTGCTCTTCAACCCCTTCCTGCTGTACGTCGGCGCCGCCTGGGGCCAGATCGACGTCATCGTCGCGCTGCTCGCGGTGGCGGCGCTCGCGGCGCTCGTCGCCCGTCGCGCCGCCGGCTCGGCCGTCCTGCTGGCGCTGGCCGTCTGCTTCAAGCCCACGGCCGCGCCCATCGCGCTCGTCGCCCTCGTGTACGTGCTGGGCCGCTCGCGTCGCCGGGCGGCGCTCTATGCGATCGTGTTCGTCGGCGCCGTGCTGGCCTTCTACGTGGCTCCGTTCTTTGCTCTGGGCTGGAGCCGGGCGCCGTTCCTGCAACGCCTGAACGACCATTTCGTGATGAACGGCACGATGTCGCTCACGACGGTCGCGAGGCTCTTTCGCGACCCCTTGCTGATGACCGGCAGATGGTGGCTGCTCGGCCTGCTATGGGTACCGGCCCTCGCGGCGGCCGTCGTAGCCCTGCGGCGCGGCGTGGACGGCTTCGACGACCTCGTCGCAAAGAGCACGGCCCTGGTGCTGATCTTCTTTTTGACGCGCACCTGGCTGGCCGAACCCAATGTCGTCCTCGTCGTGCCGCTGGCGCTGATCCTCGCCTCGCTGGGCGAGCTCGACCGCCGCGCTCTCACCGCCCTCTGGGCGATCCCCCTGGCGTTCACCGTCTTCAACGCCTCGCCGCTGCAACTGCTGTGGGTGGCGTTCCCCGGGGCCATGCAGCGTTCGCTGACCTTCGTCGCGCAGTACGGGCACGCGACGCTCGTCGCTCGCGCGGCCCTCGTCATCGCCTGGCAGATCACCGGCTGGTGGATCGTCGTCGCCTGCTTCAGGGACAGGCGGCGACCGGCCGCGGCGGTGGACCTCGCGCACCGTCCCGAGACGCCCGCGGCGGAGGTCGAAGTGCGATGGAGCTGAGCGCCCCCCTGTTCGACGACCTTGCCCTCACGATCACCGACCGGCCCGCGGGCGGCGACACCCGCGACGGCGGCTACCCGGCCGCGCGACTGCAGCGGGGTCTCCTGCTCGTCTGCCCCGGGCGCGACCTGGCCGAAGAGGGTGTCGGGTTCGGCGTCCCCGTCCTCAAGCGGGGCGCCCAGACCTTCTTTGCCGGAGGGATGGCGCTGACGCAAGACCGCCAGGGGACCGAAGGACGCGACGGCGCCGACTGGCGGGCGACCGCGACCTACCGCATGGACCTGGTCGAACGCCTGGCCGCCGGCGCCGGCCGCAGGCGCGGCGCCGGCCTCGATCCCGGCGCCGGCACCGGGCCCAGCGCGGGCAGCTCGCGGTCGCGGCCGTTCTACGCGGCTCGTGACGCGCTGGCCGCCGTCCACCGCCGCGTACCGGCGCTTCGCGGCCCGCTTACCGCCACCTCCAACGCCGTGCGGCGCCGGTTCGACCTCGCGACGACCTTCGCGGTGACGGCGACGGTCGCCACGGTGGGCGTGACCTACGCCGTCTACGGCGCCGAAGGTCGGGTGCGGGTCACAGTCGACCTGACCGGCCTGCCGGCCGACGGTCTCAGCCGGGCGGTCGTGATGAACGAGCTCGGAGCGCGCAGCTTCGACCGGTACCGCGACACCGACGGCGCTCTCCTGCGGGCCGCCCGGATCGGCACCTGGGACAGCGTGGCCGCCGCCAAGGCCTCGCTGGAGAGCGACACCGCCGGCGCGGCGTTCTCACTCGGGCAGGCGCCGGGCGCGCGGCTGTATCGGGGCTGGGAGCTGGTCGACGCCCGCCTGGCCTGGGCGGGCTTCGGCTACGCCGTGCAGCACGGCGTGCGCAGCTTCTGCTACGACGTGAGCTTCGAGCCGCTCGGCCGCGACGCCGGCACGAGCCACGCCACCAGCGACACGAACGCCGAGCAGGCCCCATGACCTCGGTGCTGCTGATCTACCCGTACGTGCGCCGCTCGCTGGATCGCTCGCGCTTCCGGTTCCCGCCTCTGGGCGTGGCCTACGTGGCCGCCGCCCTGCGCGACGCCGGCCACGAGGTACGCCTCCTGGACTGCACCTTCCTGAGCCAGGGCGAGGCTCTGCGCCAGGCGCTGGCCACGCCGGCCACGGTGGTGGGCATCTACTGCATGACCACGATGCTCGACGACTGCCTGGCGCTCGCCACGGCGCTTCGCGGGCGCGCCGGCGTACGCCTGCTGGTGGCCGGCGGGCCGTTACCGACCTGTGAACCGCAGGCCTTCCTTGTCCACTTCGACGCCGTCGTGCGCGGTGAGGGCGAGCAGACGATGCGCGAGCTGCTCGCCGCCTTCGAGGCGGGGACCGAGCTCGGCAGTGTGCCGGGCGTCGTCTGCCCCGATCCCGCGACCCGCGAAGACCCTGCGTCCTGGGCCCCGCCGCGACCGTTCGAGACCGAGCTCGACCGCCTCAGCCTTCCGGCCCGCGAGCTGCTGCCGAACAGCCGGTACATCGCGTTCGGCAGACGAAGGTACGGCTACTCGATCACGACGGTCATGAGCACCCGGGGCTGCCCGTATGCCTGCGAGTTCTGCAGCAACGTCGTGTTCGGCCACTCTTACCGCGAGCGCTCGGCCGCCAACGTCGTCGACGAGGTCGAACAGGCCCTGGCCCTGGGGTACGACCGTATCTCGTTCGCCGACGACGTGTTCACGCTGAACGCGCGGCGAGTGCTCGAGATCTGCGACGAGATCCGGCGTCGCGGGCTGCTCTTTGCCTGGGAGTGTCTCGGCCGTGTCGACACCTTCGACGCCGCCACGGCGCGGGCCATGAAGCGGGCCGGCTGCTTTCGCATCTTCTTCGGCATCGAGTCGGGCAACGACCGCATCCTGGCGCTGATGAGCAAGCAGATCACCACGGCGCAGGCGGCGGCGGCCGTCGCTGCCGCCCACGACGCCGGCCTCGAAGTCGGCGCCTTCTTCATCGTCTGCTACCCCGGCGAGAGCGACGACACCGTGCTCGACACGCTGCGCTTCGCCACGTGCCTGCCGCTCGACTACCTTGGCCTGACGATGCCCTACCCGCTGCCGGGCACCGCCCTCTTCGACAGGGTCGGCGACCGCGTGACGCGCCAGTGGCGTCCCCGGGAGAGCCCGCTGTTCAACCACGTCCTCACCTTCGCCGGTGACTTCTCGGCCCTCAAGATGCGCTTCGCCATCCTCAAGGGACGTACGCAGTTCGCGCTGAGACGGCGGCTGGGGGAGCGGGCGCCGCTCACTCGCAAGGCCTTCGCGGAAGCCACCGACGCGGTCTTTCGCCTGCTGCGCTAAGGAGCGGCTGGTCGCGCCGGCCGCGCCGCTTTCGCCGGCGGGTCGGCGGCTCGCCCAGCGCCGCCGCGCGAACGCGGCCGCGCCTACCGCCGCCGCCCGGCGCCGCGCGAAGTCCGCTCGCCTACCGCCGCGCGAAGGCCGGCTCGCCTACCGCCGCGCGAAGGCCGCCATGGTCTCGGCGATGCGGCCCCGCAGCCAGCCTTCGTCGATCTCGGACGGATAGACGAAGGTGACCTCGTTCTCCTGCATCCAGTCCCTGCCTTCGTCGGGCTCGCCGAGGCGCTCGAAGAGCTCGGAGCCGGGCAGCGGCATGGGGACGTTGAAGGAGATCTCGTCGAGCGGCAGCTTCAGCGCGAGCCTGAAGGTCGACTCGATCGAGGCGACCGTCTCGCCCGGGTAGCCGACGATGAAGAAGGCGGCCACCTCGATGCCGGCCTCGCGGTACAGGTGGACCGTCTGGCTGCCCTCCTCGACTGTGACCCGCTTGTTCATGAGCGCCAGCGTGGCCTCGCTGCCCGACTCGAGACCGAGGTAGACGCGCCGGCAGCCGGCCTCCTTCATGAGCCGCACAGTCGCCGCGCTCACGCCGCTTGCGCGGGAGAGGCAGCTCCAGGCGATCCCCAGGCCGGCCGCCCGGTGGCAGAACTCCTCGAGGTAGGGCTGATGCAGGGTGAAGGTGTCGTCGGCGATCCAGAGGCTGTCGTAACCGAGCCGCCGGATCTCGTCGATCTCGGCGAACACCGCGTCGAGCTCGCGGCGGCGCACGAGGTTGCCGAAGATCGGCTTCGAGCAGAACTCGCAGCCGTAGGGGCAGCCCAGGGTGACGATGATCGAGGTGGTCTTCGCCCCCGTCGCTCGCTGCCACACCTTCTGGTAGGCGGCGTGATCGAAGTCGCTCCTGTCGGGCAGCGGGAACGACGCGAGCTCGCTCTGGCGGTAGTGCACCGGGGGGTTGTCGACGTGGAGCCCGTGGTTGGGGATGAACAGGCCGTCGTAGCTTGCGAGCGGCAGCTCCGCGAGCGTCGCGGGCGCCCCCTGAGCGGAGAAGTCCCGGCAGAAGCGCGGGAAGCTGAGGTCGGCCTCGCCGCGAAAGACGGCGTCGACGTGCCCGGTGTAGCGCGCCGGGAACACGGTGGGCAAAGGGCCGCCGGCCACGAGCAGCGCGTCGGGCAGGCTCTGCTTGACGAACTCGGCGACGCGCAGCGCGTTGCCGGTCAGGCTGACCATCGAGTAGATGCCGACGACGTCGGGCCGATAGGAAAGCAGCGCTCGGCGCAGCCGCGGGAACGTCTCGAAGGTGCAGTCGAAGACCCGGGTCTCGAGCCCGAGCCGGCGCAGCTGGCCGGCCAGCGTGGCGGCGCCCAGGGGCGGAAACAGCATCTCGGTCGGCGATCTGGTGCGCAGGTAAGGAAACACCAAGGCGACCCTCGACATGCCTTCGCACCTCCCCGCCCGTCGACCCGCTCCGGCCGCTCCCCGCCCGGTCGCGAGCTTCGCGCCTTCATCATAGGGTCACAAGCGTGCGCCGACCCCCGTTGCAGGTCTTTCTACCCGTACAACGCTCGCCGACGCACCTGCTGCCGTAGACTACCGGCAGTGCCACGCCTGAAGGGTCGAGCGAGCGCAGAAGCAGCACGCCGGCCGGGCCTGCCGGGCCGATCGAGGACGGCAGCCGGGGCCGGCCGGGCCTGCGGGGGCCGGCCGCGGTCCGTGTGCGCGGCACGCCGGCAAGGAGTCTTGTGATGGTGTCGAACACAGGCGGCGTCAGGTGCGGCAGCGCGGGGACGAAGGGATCGTGACCGGCGCTCGCGCCGGCGGCGCCGAGATCCTGCTCGTCTTTCCGGGCAGGTTCAAGGCACCCGATCCGCAGGTGCCGCTGCAGCTTCTCCACGTGGCGAGCGCGCTGCGGCAGGCGGGCTACCGGCCGCGCATCGCCGACCTGCGGCTGCACGACTACCGCAGCCTCGACATCGGCGACCCCCTGTTCGTCGGGCTGACCTGCATGAGCGGACCGCAGATCCGCTACGCGCTGGAGTTCGCTCGCAGGGTGCGCGCCGAGCGCCCCGGCGTGCCGCTGGTCTGGGGCGGCGTGCACCCCACGCTGCTGCCCGAGCAGGCCGCCGGCCACGACTGTGTCGATGTCGTGGTCCGCGGCGAGAGCGAGCTGATCGTCGCCGCCCTGGCCGACGGGCTGGCCGCCGGCAGGTCTCTGGGCGGCGACCGGCGTGAGGCGCTGAGCGGCGACGCGCGTGAGTCCCGGGGCGGCGGCAGGAGCGAACGGTTCGAGAGCCTCGGAGGCGTGACCTACGCCGACGTCGGAGCGATCGTTTCGACGCCCGACGCGGAGCTGATCGATCTCGACGCCATCCCCGTCGAGCTGCCCTACGGCCTGCTCCACCTCGACAGGTACGCCACGCTGCAGGCGGGGCGCGTGCACATGCAGACCAGCCGCGGCTGCCCTCATCGCTGCGGTTTCTGCTACAACACCGACTTCAACGGGCGCAAGTGGCGCGGCAAGAGCCCCGAGCGTGTGGTCGACGAGATGGAGGCGCTGCTGCGGCGCTTCCCGCACGTCAAGATCATCGACCCGGTCGACGACAACTTCTTCGTCGATCGCAAGCGCGCCGAAGCGATCTGCAACGAGATCCTGCGCCGCGGCGTCAAGGTCGCCTGGCGGGCGAACTGCCGCTTCGACTACCTCGCGACCTACGACCGCGACTTCGTGAGCCTGATCGAGCGGGCCGGCTGCATGGAGCTCGACTTCGGCGGCGAGAGCGGTTCGGTGGCCATGCAGGACTTCGTCTGCAAGGACGTGAGCGCCGAGGAGATGCTGACCGCGGTGGCCCACCTTCACGAGTGGGCGCCGTCGATCGATCCCTTCGTCTCGTGGCTGTCCGGCCTGCCGGGCGAGACTTACGACGACATGACCCAGACGTTCGACCTGATGGACGCCCTGGGGCGCGCCAACCCGCGCACGCAGCACTACGGCATCTTTCTGTACACGCCGTTCCCGAGCCCGCTGCTCGCGTCGCTGCCGCCCGAGTTCGTGCCGCCGCAGTCGCTCGACGAGTGGGGCGAGATAGAGGTCTTCCACTTCGAGCCGCCCTGGCACACGAGGGAGTACGTCGAGAAGCTGCGCACCATCTCAGCCGTGACGCGCTACGCCTTCTACCCCGAGTCCCGTATCGACGAGCACGGTCTCGCCTTCCGGGCCGGCTACCGCCTGATGAACCGCGCGGCGCGCTACCGCTGGGAGCACAGGTACTTCGAGTTCCCGTTCGAGCTGCGGCTCGCCAACGAGGCGGCCCGCAGGATGCGCGGGTTCCTGTAGGGGTGTTTCCTGTAGGGGGTGTTGCAAGGGGCGGCTACCGCGGAAGCGCCGCTTCCGGAGGCCCGTCGGTGGCCCGCGACCCCGGCAGCCGCCACACGTCCTTCACGAGCAGCACCCAGAGCGAGCAGACCAGGCCGCAGGCGGCCGACAGCCACAGCGCGTCGGTCAGGCCCATGAGCTGGGCGACCGGGCCGGCCAGCACGAGCCCGAGGGGCCAGAGGCCGCTGGCCGTCATCCAGTCCCAGCTACTCACGCGGGCCATCGACTCGGGTGCTATGCGGATCTGCAGCGTGGCGTCCCAGACCGCGGAGAACACGCCGATAGCCACGCCGCGGGCGACCCACACGGCGAGCAGCTCCCACCGCGAGAGCGGGAGCGCCAGGGCGATCATGGGCACCGATGCCGTCGTGCCGCAGAGCGCGCAGATCACCATCGGCCGCCGTGGCCGGTAGTAGAGGGCGATCGCACCGCCGCCCAGCATGCCCAGGCTGAAGAACCCGACCATGAGACCCCACAGTGTTGGGCTCTGATGTCGGGCGGTGATCGCCAGCGGACCGAGCACCTGCAGCGGCGCGATGGTCACGAACAGCACGAGCATGGCGCGCAGCATCATGACCCACAGCCAGGTCCGCGAGCTGACCTCGCGCCAGCCGTCGCGCAGCTCGGCGGCGAAGGTCGCCGGCGCTCTGGTGCGTAGGAGAGCAGGCACACGCAGCGTGAGCAGGAACCCCGCGCTCACGAGGAACGTCACGGCATCGAGACCGAGAGTGCCGCCGGCGCCGACGACGGCCACGAGGATGCCCGAGATCGACGGCCCCACGAACCAGCCGAAGCTGTCGCTCATGCCACGCAGGGCGTTGGCCTCCTGCAGGCGATCGGGCGGCACGATCTGCTGGATGAGCGCGGTGTAGGCCGGAAAGAAGAAGGCGTCGCCGCAGCCGTAGACGAAGCCCAGCACGGCAAGGCTCCACACGTGAGCGCGGTCCGTGAGCAGGATTGCGGCGATGACCGCCAGGGTGACGAAACGCACGAGGTCGGAGACGATCATCACCCACTCGCGCCGCAGCCGGTCCGCCCACACGCCGCCGACCACCGTGAGCAGGACCAGAGGCAGGGAGAAGGCGGCCAGCACGATGCCGACGTCGGTGCCCGAGTGGCGCAGGTCGAGCACGCCGAACGTGAGAGCCACGGTGAACAGGCCGTCGCCCAGCAGCGACACCGCCTCGCCGATGAAGAGGTTGCGAAAGTTGCGCAGGCGAAGGACGTCGAGACGAGCCGGCAGCTTCACGTCAGCGACCTGCCGCCGGGCGCCGGTGAGCGGCCGGCCCGTGGCCGGCCGCAGCTCGCGCGGCGCGGGCTGCGGCCCGCGCCGCGCGAGCTGCGGCCGAAGTCAGTGTCAGCGCGCGTACTTCGCCAGGGCCAGGCCGACGTAGTACGACGCGCCCACGTAGACGGCCGTCGAGGTCGCGGCAAGACCGCAGCCGCCGTCGGCGGCGTGGTGCGAGTCGTCGACGATGCTGCCCCACAGGGGCACGCCCGTCGACCGCAGCGCCAGCGTGTAGAGATCCTGACTCGTGGTCGTGTTCGACAGGCAGCCGGTCTCGAAGACCGTGCCGCCGGAGGTCGACACCAGCGCCGCGGGCCGGTTGTTCTGGGCGAAGCTGCCCTGCTCGGTCTGCAGCGGCCCGGCCACCCCTCTCGCGGAGTAGACGGTCGTCGCCCATGCTTCCTCACCGCTCGTCGAACTGGTCGCGCAGTCCCCGGCCACGGCCACGCGACCACTGGCGTCGATGCCCACCAGAGTCCACTCGGCGTCGTAGAGCGGGTCGGTCGGGTCCACGAACTGGCGGGTCCACTGGCGGCTGCCGGTCGTGGTCTTGTACTTGATGACCAGCCCGCGGTCTTCCCAGTTGCTCGCCACCGGGTCGCTCTCGGTGATGCCGGCGGCGACCACGCAGCTGCCGCGCACGGCGACGTCTGAGAACCGCTCGTGCTTGAGGGCGACCGCGTTGCCGTAGCGCCGGGTCCAGAGCACGTGACCCTTGGGGCTGTAACGGATCAGCAGGGCGTCGTCGGCGCGGGCGGGCGCGTAGTCGTAGCCGGCGGTATACGCGTTTCCGGCGGTGTCGATGGCCACCGCAGTCAACGCGTCGCTGCCGTGCGCGGCGCCGTCATAGAGATGCTTCCAGAGCAGCTTGCCGCTCGGTGCGTACCTGACGATGACCCCGTCGTCGTACGTGCCGGTGTCGTTCTGCGTGCCGACGGCGACGATCGAGCCGTCGGGCGCCACCGCGACGTCCTGGAGGTAGTCGGTACCGTGGGACGTACCGTCGAGCTGGCGCTTCCAGAGGAGCTTGCCCGCACGGCTCCACTTGGCGACCAGCCCGTCGCGCTCATGAGTCACGGTCTGCACGGAGCCCGCCACGATGACGTTGCCGGCGGCGTCGGCCGCTACGGCGTACACCGAGTCGTCGCCGGCCGACGTCGCCAGCGTGCGCACCCATTTGCGCGATCCGGCGTCGGTGTAACGGCTCACGCACCACTCGTAGTGACTGGAGGTGCCGGCGTACAGGTTCCCGGCGACGAACAGATCGCCGGTGGCGGAGCGCGCCAGTCCCGTGCCCAGGAAGGAGTCGGTGCCGGCGGGCGTCCATTGGTGTAGCCATACGGGCGGCCGCGAGCTGCCCCCCGCCTGCGCGACTGTGGCGGTCGCGGCGAGAGTCAGCAGGGTCGCCGCCAGGGCGACCATCAGGACCGCTGAGGGCGGGCGGCGACGGCGACACTGTGACATGGCGGCTCCCTTTCCGGTGGCCCCGCGTACGTTCGCCGTAGTATGTTCCGTGGCCGCCGGAAACGCCAGCCGCGGACGCCCTCGTGCCGCCGCACGAGTTTGCGAAAGGCGCTCCCCGGCAAGGCCATGCTCACACCACGAACCCTGTAGCCTGGAGGTCCTTTCGTGAACGCCCTGATCATCGTCGACATGCTGGACGACTTCGTCGGCGGGGCCCTCGCCAACCCGCGCGCCCAGGCGATAGTGCCGGCGCTCGAGCGACTGCTCGAGCATGCCCGGCGTAACGGCTGGGTCGTCGTGTTCTCGAACGACGCCCACGAGCCCGACGATCCCGAGCTTGCCGTGTGGGGAGAGCACGCCATGGCCGGCACGCCGGGTGCCCAGGTCGTAGCCGAGCTCACGCCGCGGCCCGGCGAGCGCGAGATCGTGTCGGACAAGCGCGCCTACGGCGCCTTCGACGGCACGGGGCTCGACGAGCAGCTCCGCGCGCTCGGCGTCGACGAAGTCGTGATCACGGGTCAGCACACTCACATCTGCGTGCGCCACACCGCCTACGGCGCCCTGATCCGCCACTACCGCATCTCCGTCCCGCGCGACGCCGTCTGCACCTTCGAGGGCGTCGACGAGCAGGACGCCCTGGACTACCTGCGTGACACCTACGCGGCGCGCTTGACGACGGTCGACGAGCTGATCGGCGCGAAAGCCCAAGCCGAGGCCTGAGCGCCCGGGGGCGCCGTGTCCAACGTGGAGCCGGACGCCTTCGCGCAGTATCGTAGACGCGCAGCAGCCTTCCGGTCAGACGCACTGAGGGGGGAGTCATGGCACTGGCATCACGGTCGAAGGGGATCTCACGCGCACGAGTGGCGGCCGCTCAGGTCGCGGTCGCTCGGGTCGCGGTCGCGCTGCTCGCGTGCGCTGCGTTTCTGCTGATCGGCCAGGTGAGCGCGTCGGCGGCGACCGTTGTCGGCGCGCCCAACGCGGCGCTCGCCGCGCCGCTCGCCGCGCCGGTGGCGCCTCCCGTCGCCTCACCACTCAGTCGGCCGGTCGCCACGCCGCTCGCCACACCGCTCGCCCCGCTCGGCGACCCGGCGGTCTCGCTCAACGTCATGGTCTTCAACATCGAAGACGGCGGCACGCTCGTGAGCTTCGCCAAGGTGGCCGAGGCGATCAGGGCGAGCGGCGCCGACGTGGTCGGCGTAGAAGAGGCGCAGGGCCACGTGGGCAGGCTGGCCAGGTTGCTCGGCTGGCCCTACTACAGCGTCCGTCTCCAGATCGTCTCGAAGTACCCGCTGATCGATCCGCCCGGCGGCAACGGCGTCTACCTGTTCGTTGAGCCTATGCCGGGCAAGGTCGTCGCGATGATGAACGTCCACCTGCCGTCCGACCCCTACGGCCCTTTCTGGGTGCGCGACGGCAAGTCCCCCGCCCAGGTCACCGCCCTCGAAAAGAGCGCTCGCCTGGCCGCCCTCAAGGCGCAGCTCGCGGCGCTGCCGACGCTGCTGTCCCAACAGATCCCGGTGTTTCTGACTGGCGACTTCAACTCACCCTCGTACCTCGACTGGACCTCAGCCGCCGTCGGCACCCGCACCTACGGCGCCGGCAAGCCGTGGCCCCCGTACGCCTTTGCCTGGCCGGTGAGCAAGGCGGTCGTGGACGCCGGCTTTCGCGACTCGTTCCGCGACGTCTATCCCGACCCGGTCGCCGACCCCGGTCTCACCTGGTGGGCCACGAAACCGCACGTCAGTGTCGCCGACGAGAACTTCGGCCCGCTCGACGTGAAGGACCGCATCGACTACGTCTACGCGGCCGGCGATTCGGTCACCACCGCCAGCCGCATCGTCGGCGAGAAGGGCGGTCCCGAGGTGAGCGTGGCGGTGTCGCCCTGGCCCTCAGACCACCGGGCCGTCGTGTCGACCTTCGACGTCGCGCCGGCGACCCCGCCGGTGTTCGTCGCCGCCAAGCGGCGTCTCGTGAACGTCGGGCAGAGCCTCGCGGTGGTGTTCCACGCCCCGGGCGGCCCGAACGAGCGGGTCACCATCACCCGGTCGAGCGGCTCGTCGCCGGCGCCGGCGCCCGTGGCCGTGCAACCGACCGGCGCCGGCGCGCCGACCGACGGCACGCTGACCTTCGCCACGAGACACTTCAGGCCCGGACACTACAAGGCCTCCCTGATCAACGCCGACGGCGAGGTGCTCTCGCACTCCGCTTTCTGGCTGAAAGCCGCGACAACCGGCCCGCGGGTGTTCACCGCCAGACGCGTCTATCACGTGGGCCAGCCGATCGTGGTCGAGTGGCGCGACACGCCCGGCGAGCGCTGGGACTGGGTGGGCGTCTACGACCGCGGCGCCGACCCCAACGTCGCCTACTACCTGCTCTGGGGCTACACGTTCGCCTCGATCGCCGGCCAGTGCACGCTCGACCGCACACGGCCCTACTTCACCTACGGACCGCAGCCCTGGCCTGTGAAGCCCGGCAGGTACAGCGTCTACCTGCTGCGCGACGACGGCTACTCGATCATCGCGCGCGGCACGTTCAGGATCGTGAAGTAGACCGCCTGCGCTGGTCGGGGGCGAAGGCGATCACGCGACCCGGCTCCTCGCGGGCTGCGCGAAAGCCGACGTCTCGCTGTCGCACCGCGTCCCCGCCCTCCGCCTTGACCTCATACATGAGCTCGTCGGCGGTCATGAGCATCTCGTCCACCGACACGGGCGCGCGCTCGAACGACGCCAGCCCGATGCTGCAGGTCACGGGCGCGCCCTCGACTCTGACCGACCGCGAGAACGCCTCGCGCAGGCGCTCGACCACCGGCAGGGCTGTGTCGGCGGCCGTCTCAGGCATGAGGACGACGAACTCGTCGCCGCCGACGCGCACGACCATGTCGGTCGAGCGCGTCGTCGCTCGCGCGATGCTGCCCAGTGACACCAGGACCCTGTCGCCGGCGGCATGGCCGGCCCGATCGTTCACGGACTTGAAGGCGTCGATGTCGAGGTAGGCCACCGACAGCGGGCGCTGGAAACGCCGGCTGCGCTCGATCTCCAGGGCCGCGACCTCACGCAGGGCGCGCAGGTTGGCAAGCCCGGTGAGCTCGTCGGCCAGGGCCTGTTCCTCGAGCCGGCTCATGAGCGTGCGTACCTGAGCCATGAGGAGGAGCACGATGCAGAACACCGCGAGACGCACCGCGCCGTTCCAGACCGCCACCGGCAGCGACACGTCGCTGAAGCCGGTGAGCATGGCCTCGATGGGGCCGACCAGAAAGGCGCCCACGGCGACGATGATCCCACTGGCGGTGGACCTGCACGCCCAGGCGACCAGCATGACCGGCAGCAGGTAGAAGATGTTGAGGAGGATGCGTGGCCCGGTGAGGTAGTCGAAGTAGGCGATCGCCAGGATGAGCGCGAGCCCGACCGCGACGATCGCGGCGCGCGGCAGGCGAACGAACCTCGTGGCGACGAAGCTCAGCACGACGACGCAGCGCAGGTGTCGGTCTTGTAGTCCACCCCGATTGTATCGGCCGGCGGTGAGCCCGCCGCAAGTAAGACAAACGTCCAACCGCCCTACTTCGTTCTGCGCAGGGCCAGTATCTCGAGGTCGTCTCTGAGCTCGTCCGCATAGTCGATCACGGTCTGTTGCAGACGCTCGATGAGCTGCAGCGCGCCTGCGGGCGGCTCGGCGGCGGGCGTGCCACGCGCCGGCGGCGCCTCGGGCGCGTCGTCCACCCGGCGCGCGTCGTCTCTCTGAGGTGTCCCGTGCGCCTGGAGCGGCTCACGGCCATCGTGCGCCCCCAGCGCCTCGAGGAGGCGCCTCTCACCAAAGAGCTCGCCGTCGCGGCGCGCCTCGGTGACACCGTCCGTGTACAGCACGAGCGCCTCGCCGGGAGCCAGGGCGAAGCTCGTGGCCTCATAGCCCCAATCCAGCACCCCCAGCGGCAGCCCATACACCGGCTCGACGACACGGCAGCCCGTCTCGCACAGCCGCACCGGCGGCGGGTGACCAGCGCTCGCCACGAAGCCCTGGCCGCTGCGGGGGTCGAGCGTCACGAGCAGTGCGGTGGCGAGCTGCCGATGCTCGCCTTCGTGCAGCAGCAGCCGGTTGACGTTACCGAGGATGTACTGAGGCGAAGGCGAGATCAGCGCCAGCGTGCGCACCGCGGCGCGCACCGTCTCGGTGAAGCCCGCCGCCTCTATGCCCTTGCCGGTGACGTCGCCGATCAGGGCCACGACCACGCCGTCGGGGCGGGCGATGACATCGCAGAAGTCGCCGCCGACAAGCTCCTCGCGGCCGGCCGGCAGGGACAGCGTCGCCAGCTCGAGGCCGGCGATGCCCGGCAACGGATGCACGAGGTTCTCCTGCAGGATGGTGGCGATGTGAAGCTGGGCCTCGTACAGACGGGCGTTCTCGAGCGCCGACGAGACCGCGACGGCCAGCCGGGCGGAGAACTCCACGGTCTCCGGCGTGAAGGCCACCGCGGCCCGATGATGGTTGAAGAAGATGACTCCGAGGATCTCGTCGCGCACGAGCAGCGGTATGCACAGCACCGAGCGCACGCCGAAGCGACGCTGCACCTCGGGGTTGCAGCGCGGGTCGGTGGCGCAGTCGTCGATGGCGACCGGGCGCCGTTCGGTGACGGCCGTGACGATGAATGGCGCTTCGGCTGTGCTCACGCGCTCGTGGATCACGCCCGGCACCTCGGGGTAGCCGTACTCGGCGATCCAGTCGTCGCCGCGCTTCAGGGCGACCATGGCGCTGTCTGAGCCCACCGCCTCGACGGCCCGGGCGACCACGCGCTGCATGATCTCTTCGGCTCTGAGGGTGGAGTGGATCAGGTCTTCGATGGCGTTCAGAGCCTCTTCGAGCTCGGTGCGCCGGGCGAGCTCCCTGGCCTGGGCACGGGACTCCTCGAGCAGACGCAGGCGCTCCTCCTCGGCGGCCTTGCGGGCGGAGATCTCGGTCACGAAGATCGCGAGACCCGACCCGGTCGGGTAGGCGTGCACCTCGACCCAGGCGTCGGTGGGCTTCGAGTACACCTCGAAGACGACCGGCACGCGCTCCTCCATCGCCTTGAAGTACAGGGGCAGCCCGTTGATGTCCGGAAAGACGTCGGGGAGCCGCCGGCCGAGCAGCTCGGCGGCGCTCTTTCTGAGCATCCGCTCGGCGGCCGGGTTGACCTGCATGTAGTGCCAGTCACGGTCGACCGACACGAAGCCGTCGGTCATGCTGTCCAGTACATCGGAGAGCCGCTCGCCCGACTCGCGCACCGCGTCGAACAAGCGGGCGTTCTCGATGGCCACACCGGCCTGCCCGGCGATCGCTTCGACCACCTGGATCTCGCGCTTGCCGAACGGGCGCCGCTCGCCCGGCTGGTCGACCATGATGAGACCGACGAGGCGCTCACGGTAGACGATGGGAACCGCCAGCAGGAGCAGGAACCTGTGCTCGTCGAGGTACCGCCTCAGCGTCTCGGACCGGGCGGTCCGCGCGTAGTCGATCACGACCGTCCGCCGCGACGTGATGACGCTCCTGGCCGCCTCCGAGACGTCGTCGAAGGCGAAGCGCCGCTTGGGGATCGCCGCCGAGCCCTTCGAGACGGCGACCTCTACTTCGCGGCGCTCATCGTCCCACAGCTCGATCACGACGCGCGCGTGGTCGGTGGAGCGCCGCAGCAGGTCGCCGAGCGACTCGAGCATCTGGTCGAGGTCGGTCCAGTCCGCCCCGGCCCTGGCGGCCTCGAGCAGCAGGCTGGTCGTTTGCAGCAGCCGGTCGCGCTCGGCTTCGGCGCGCTTGCGCACGCTGATGTCGGTGAACAGGACGGTGATGCCGTCCTTGCTCGGGTAGTCTCGCTCCTCGAACCAGGTGTCGAAGGGCGGGTAGTAGGACTCGAAGGAGCGATGCTCGCCGTGCTCCATGGCGCGGCGCTTGTTGGTCTCGAAGTCGCTGCCCACAGCTTCGGGGAACAGCGCCCAGAAGTCGGCGCCCAGCACCTCGTCCCTGGGCGCCGGAAAGACGGCGGCCGCCCGGTCGTTCAGGAACGTGACGCGCCAGGCGCGGTCCAGCGTGTAGAAGCCGTCCGTGATGGCGGCCAGGGTCGCGGCGAGCTCGGCCCGGGAGGCGACGACCTCGTGTTCGATCCGCTTGCGGTCGTCGATCGCGCGCAGGTAGGCGCTGACCCCGGCGGCGGTCGGGTAGAAGCGCTCCTCGAGCCAGATGCCGGTGCCGATCGCGCGCGCCTCCAGAACCGAAGGCTTGCCGAGCTCCATGGCCTCACGCAGGGCGTTGGCGGTGGGCGTTCCCGTCAGCCTGGGCCAGATGTCCCACGGCCGGCGGCCGAGCAGCTCCTCGCGGGTCAGACCCAGGACGGACAGCGCCGCCTCGTTGGCGTGCACGTAGCGGTACTCCCAGTCGAGGGCGACGAAACCCTCGTCTATGTCTTCGAGCAGCGCGCGGGTGCGAGCCTCGCGATGAGCCAGCGGCCCGGCGACGCCCACGTCGCCGAGGCCGCTCTCGAGGGGAGCAGCCTCGCAGAACGAGACGCCTCGCTTGACCATGACCACCTCGAGGCCGCCGGCGTAGCGGAGCTCCATCTTGTCGCAGAGGCTCGCGATCAGGAACAGTCCGCGACCGTGATCGCTCGAGACGTCGGGCAGCCGGTCGGGATCGAAGCCGTTGATGTCGAAGCCGTGGCCCTGGTCGCGCACCGCGGCCAGCAGCCGATCACCTTCGAAGCCAAGGCGGATCTCGATCTCCTCCTGTGAGCCGCTGTGGCGGATGGCGTTCGTGCAGGCCTCTTCGACGGCCAGCACGACGTCGTCGACAGTGGTCTGATCGGCGCAGTGCCGTGCCAGATAGTCGCGCACGCGATCGCGGGCCCGCAACAGGCGCGGGGGTTCGGCGGCCACGGCGAAGCGCAGGCGCGGCGGCGCCTGGTGGGAGACCCTAGGCACAGTGATCCTTCACGAACGCCTTTCGTGTTCCGTGGGAGCCGGCGCTTGAGCGTAGCCGGTAGAAGCGAACGTGGCGAGCGTTGACGGGCAGGACACCGACGCGCAGCGCGCGAACGCCGGCGTGATTGCCGCCGTCGGGCGTCGGGCATAACAGAGCGATAGTAGTGGGTCGCCGAGTTCGCGACGGCGACGCAGTAGTGCGGTGCCGGGCGCGCCACGACGACGTCCCGACCGCGCGCGACAGGAGGTCGGCGTGACCCAGAGGGTGCTCTTCGTCTGCAGCGCCAACAGCGCCCGCAGCCAGATGGCCGAAGGATTCCTGCGCGCCCTGGCGGGCGACGCCTTCGAGCCCGCGAGCGCGGGCTCACTGCCGCAAGCAGTGCACCCACTTGCGATCGCGGTCATGGCCGAGCGCGGCATCGACATCTCCGGTCAGCAGTCCAAAGGACTGCACGAGTACATGGGCAAGACGCAGTTCGATCACCTGATCACCGTCTGCGACCGGGCCGAGAAGGCCTGCCCCGTCTTTCCCGGCAAGGGCGCCCGCGAATACTGGCCCATGACCGACCCGCTGCGCGCCAAGGACGGCGACGACGAGCGACTGGCGACCTTTCGCGAGGTCCGCGACCTGATCGAAGCGCACGTCCGCCGGTTCCTTGTCGAGCACCGCTACAAGCAGGTCAGGCCACTCGGCGACCAGGCGGAGCCGGCGACCGTGGACCAGGCGGAGCCGGCGACCGTGGACCAGGCGGAGCCGGCGACCGTGGACCAGGCGGAGCCGGCGACCAGCGGAGCCAGCGACGAGGCAGCGTTGACGGCCGGCGGAGCCGGCGGCCGGAGACAACGCGAGACCGGCGGCCGGTGACGGCTCTTCCGGGGCCGACGAGCGTTGGCCACCGGGCGTCGCCGCCGATGGCCTCGTCCGCCGCCGAGCACGGGCGCGCGAGCCTTCAGGCCGGAGCGTGTAGGCCTTCGGGCACGGGCCGCCGAACAGGTCTGCGATATCCCCGGCCTTCGGTAAGATAGAGATGACGATGTCCTACGGGGAGAGACCTGTGTTGCCGTCACAGAGCACATCGGGCCGACGTCACGACGATGCCCGTCTGGGCACAGGGCGCCGCACCCAGCGCCGGCTCGCCGTGGTAGTGATGCTCGGCCTGTGCGCCGTCGTGGCCGCCGCCTGCGGAGGCACCACGGGCCACGGCGCCTCCGCGAGTCCCACCCCGACCGTGCCCGTCGCGAGGGTCTCGATCCTGCCGGCCGGCGGTGGGCACAGCGTCCCGCCGGCCGACGGCATCAGGGTGCGGGTGACCGACGGTAAGATCGTCAGCGTCGTCGTGCACAGCACGGGCGACCCCGTGACCGGCATCCTCAACGCCGCCGCGACCGCCTGGCGCAGCCGCTGGCAGCTCAACGTGGATGCGCGCTACACCGTGCGCGTCACGGCGATCGACGCCACGGGACGGACCGTGACCAGGACGAGCAGGTTCCACACCCTCGCGCCGCGACACACGTTCTCCACGCTGATCTTCGAAGGCCACAACCAGACCTACGGGGTCGGCATGCCCATCATCCTCAAGTTCGACCAGCCGATCGTCGATCGCCGCGCGGTGGAGCGCTCGCTCTCTCTGTCAGCCTCGCGACGGGTGGTCGGAGCCTGGTACTGGGACGGCGACACGACCGTCTACTTCAGGCCGCGCAGCTACTGGCCGGCGCACACCAGCGTGCGCTTGGTCGCGCACCTGAACGGCATCGAGGGAGCGCCGGGTGTCTACGGCACGCACACCCTCAGGCAGAGCTTCGTCATAGGGCGCTCGCTGATCGCCGTCGCGAACACGCAGACTCACCATGTGCGCATCTACCTCGACAAGCGACTGTTCGGCGACTGGCCGATGAGCTCCGGCCGCCCGGGAGACGACACCCCCAACGGGACCTACCTGTCGATCGAGAAGGCCAACCCCCAGGACATGATCGGGCCGGGTTACAACATCGAGGTGCCGTGGTCGGTCAGGTTCACCTGGAGCGGCGACTTCCTGCACGACGCCTACTGGTCGGTCGGCGAGCAGGGGTTCACCAACGTGAGCCACGGCTGCGTGAACCTCTCGCCGGCGAACGCTCAGACCTACTACCAGATGTCCGTCCCGGGGGACCCCGTGACGATCGCCGGCAGCCCCAAGGGCGGTGCCTGGGACAACGGCTGGACGGTGTGGTTCCTGCGCTGGCGGACGATCGTGCACGGCAGCGCTTTGCACGAGGCGGTGGCGGTGGGCCCGCACGGAAGCAGGTTCGTGAAGCCCTCGACGCTGCGACGGACGAAGGCCAAGGCGCCGCTCAGCGCGCCCAGTCCGGGCAACGCCCTGCCGGCGTAAGCGATCCGGCCCGAAGCGGTTCGGAGGGTCCGGCGCACTGGCCACCGGGCGCACGGTTCGGGGCGCACGGTCCCCGGGCGCACGGTCCGGGCGAACGTTATTCCTGGGCGCATGGTGCCGGGCGCACGGTCACCCAGAGGTCGGCTCGAGCGCTACCTCGACGCGGTTCTTGCCCAGGTCCTTGGCCCGATAGAGCGCCCGGTCGGCCGCCTCGACCAGGTCGTCGGCCGTCCTGGCGTGGCGCGGAAAGCCCGCCAGCCCCACGCTGACGGTGATGATCGCCGGGGCGCCGGCGGGGCCGAAGGTCTCGCTGGCGATCGAGTTGCGGATGCGCTCCGCGACGTCGAGAGCGGCGCTCGGACCACCGTTGACGGCCAGACTCAGGTCGCGGTCGTCCGGGTTCCCGTCGCCGTTCAGCCTGTCGCTAGCCGCGATGGTGGTGCGCACGCGCTCGCCGACCGTCACCGCGCCGTCCACGCCGGTGCTGGGAAGGATGATCGCGAACTCCTCGCCGCCGTAGCGCGCCACGAGGTCGACGTTCTGCCGCGTGCCCATCTTGAGCAGCCCCGCGACGTCGTGCAGGACGGCGTCTCCGGCGCGGTGGCCGAACGCGTCGTTGTAGCGCTTGAAGTCGTCGATGTCGATGATCAGCAGAGAAAGCGGGATCTCGTAGCGCTTGGCGCGCGCCACTTCCTGACCCAGGCGTTCGTAGAAGTGGCGATGGTTGTAGAGGCCCGTGAGGTCGTCGGTGATGGCGAGCTGCTCGAGGGCGGCGAACACGTCGGCGTTGTGGATGGCGATGGCCGCCAGCACGGAGAGCTGCGCGAAGAGCTGCTTCTCTTCGTCTGTGTAGCGGCGGCAATACCGCGTCTCGACGATGCCCAGGACGCCGATCACCTGGCCACCGAACTCGAGAGGCCCGTCGAGGTTGGCCTTCTCGCCCCACATGTCCATCTCGGCGGCCTCGGCGGCCGGCAGACCCGGATCGTCGCGGTGGACCTCGACGATGCGCCGCTGCCTCACGACCGGCACGTAGTTCTGGCGCCGTTCGGGCGGGTACGACTCGCCCACCCCCGTGCCTTCCTCGGTGAACCCGGGAGCGATGCCCCACGACGCCACGTAGTCGAGCATGTCGTCGTCGGCTCGGTAGCGATGGATGTCGGCGGCGGCGCAGTCGAAAGCCTCGCACACCTGGCGCGCGATGGCGCTCATCACCTCGCCGACCGTCAGGGACGACGCGATGGTCGCCCCGACCTTGGCGATGATCGTCTGCGCGTCAGTCACGAGACCCGCTCCCCGGTACTTTCAAAGACAGGCCGACACTCCCTGAATGCCTGGGAGTATTGACCGCGTCGACGCGATCCAGTCGACCCGTCAACGCCCGGGTAAAGTATCTCGCCCGTACGACCCGCGCACAAGGCTTGCGGTCTGGGCTTGCGCCGGCAAGTGGGGGCGCAGCAGGTCGCCTGGCGGGTCGAGCCCGGCCGGGCTCAGCGCCGCGTGATCGCGCCGCTTACGATCCCTCGGCGCCGTCCGTCACCCGCGCCCGGCTGAGTCCGTGGCCGTGCGCGGCGTGGGCCTCGTCGTGGACGAACTTGCCGCCGCGCAGCCACGAAGCGAGGGCCGCCACCAGGCACATGACGGCAGCGAAGACGAGCACGTCGACGATGCCGTCCTTGAAGGGCGCGGCGATGAGCGAGGGGAAGAACGCCTTGCTCACCAGCGTGTGCGCGGCGGCAGCGGGCAGCGCCCCCAGGACGTGCGCGCCGAGCAGCGACTTCAGGGGGTTGTAGCCCAGGAAGGCGGCGAACAGGTAGCCGGTCGGCGGCATGTGCGAGAGCGGCGTCGCGACGGCCGCCGGCACATGCTGGGCGGTCAGGCCGGCGAGCATGGCGCCCGGTACGTGGGCGGTCAGGCCGACCACCATGAGGCTGAAGAAGATGCCTATGGAGAGCGGCTGGCCGAGCATCTGGCTGGTGGCGCGCATGCCCGAAGCCACGCCGCGGTCGCGCGCCGGCACGCTGTTCATGATGGCCGCCGTGTTGGGCGCCGCGAACATGCCGAAGGCGACGCCGTTCAGAAAGAGGACGAAGGCGAAGGCCGCGTAGGTGAAGTTCGCCGGCAGGACCATCAGCAGCAGAAAGCTGAGCGCCGCGAGCAGCATGCCCGCGGTGGCGAAGGGCCGGGCGCCGTAGCGGTCGGACATGATGCCCGATACGGGGCCGGCGACGAGAAAGCCCAGCGTGAGAGGCAGCATATAGATGCCGGCCCACAGCGGCGTCTGTTCGAAGCTGTAGCCGTGCAGCGGCAGCCAGATGCCCTGCAGCCACATGATGAGCATGAACTGCATGCCGCTGTTGGCGAGCGACGAGAGTACGACCGCCAGGTTGCCGGCCGCGAAGGCGCGAATGCGAAACAGGGCGAGATGGAACATGGGTTCGGCCACGCGCAGCTCGATGAAGACGAACGCCACGAGCAGGGCGAGGCCGCCGGCGATCAGGCCGATCACGAACGGGTTCGCCCAACCCATGTTGGAAGCGCCGTAGGGCTTGATGCCGTACGTGATGCCGGTGAGCACCATCGCCAGGCCGGCGGCGAAGGTGAGGTTGCCCGCCCAGTCGATGCGCGCCCGGTGGCGCTCGCCCATCTCGCGCAGCTTCCAGAACGACCACCCGATGCCGACCAGGCCGACCGGCACGTTGATCAGAAAGACGAGGCGCCAGTCGACTGCCGCCAGCAGGCCGCCGGCGATCAGACCGATGAACGAGCCGGCCAGCAGCGAGACGCCGTTGATACCCAGGGCCATACCGCGCTGATCGTGCGGGAAGGCGTCGGTGATGATGGCGGCGGAGTTGGCCATCATCATGGCGCCGCCGGCGGCCTGGATCATGCGGAAGACGATGATCTCGATGGCGCCCGTGGCGCCCGTGCTCCAGACCAGTGACAGGCCCACGGCGGCGGCGGTGAAGATGACGAAGCCGATCTTGAACAGGCGCACGCGGCCGTACATGTCGCCCACGCGGCCCGCCGTGACGACGAGCGCGGCCGACACCAGGCCGTACCCCATGAGGATCCACAGCAGGTAGGTGAAGTTGCCCGGGTCGAGGGGATTCAGATGGATGCCGCGGAAGATGGCGGGCAGCGCGATCAGCAGGCTCGAGGCGTTGATCATGGCCATGAGCACGCCGAACGTTGTGCACGAGAGCACGATCCACTTGTAGGCGATGCGGCCGCGCGTGGGCGCGCCTCCCGCGGGCGGGCCCGGTGGGGGCGTGTCCGGTCGTGGAGCGAGCGCGGCGGAACCGGCCGGCCGCGGCCCGGTCGACGTCATGAGGTCGCCCCCTGCGGCGCGAGCGCCCGCGTCGCGAACGGCGCGCCGGCGTCGACCGTCTGGGCGAGAGCACGCAGACCGCCCGCCAGCTTGTCGATGTCGTCGTCGGCAAGGTCGGCAAGCCAGTCCCCCAGGATCTCGCGGCTCCCCTGGCGAAGCTCGCGCAGCAGTTCCTCGCCGCGCGCCGTGACCACCAGCCGTACGCGCCGGCGGTCGACCGGGTCGGTCGTGCGCTCCACGTGGCCGCGTCGCACAAGCTGCTCGACGAGCAGGCTGGCAGCCGACTCGCCGATCGAGAGCTCGCGGCCGACCGCGCAGACGGCGATCCCGGAGCTGCGCTGTACCGCGACGAGGGCCTTGAACTGCGCCATGCTCAGGTCGAGCTTCAGCCAGGTGGGCACGCAGAGCTGCTGCATGCTGGCGTAGACCATGTGCAGATCGTCGGTGATGCCCTCGATGCGCCTGTCCTTCTTGCGGTGTTGGTCTCTTGCCATCGTTCGCTCGCAGACTCTGTCGGTTGCCCGCCCGAAAGCCTCCATCGACGCCGGCTTTCAAGGCGGGTGTCGGCGGCGGCGGGGTGATACTTAGTCTAAGCAACTAGTCTGGAATGTCAATCTAATTGGTGATATAAACCTATTCACGCGACGACCCTCCGTGGGATCGAAAGGAGTCACCGTGAGCAGCACCGACGGCCTGTACGGCGCCGTCCAGAGAGGCATCATCAAGGAGATGTTCAAACTGGCGGCAAGCGACGACAAGAAGAGCATCGTGCGCGCCATCGGTCTGGCAGAGAAGATCACTCCCGACAACCACAAGGCCGAGATGCGCTTCGTCAAAGAGAAGGTGCAGCAAAACCACCCCGCCCTCAAGATCGCGCGTCACGTCGTGCACGACCTGAGCCCGAGCTGCCGCGACGGCTTCATCAACGCCTTCGTCGTCAACGCCCTGCTGCGCGGCTCGCAGAAGCGCCAGGACTTCTCGCAGAAGACGGGCATGAGCACGCCGTTCACCGTGCTGGTCAGCCCCACGATGCGCTGCAACCTGCACTGCGAAGGCTGCTACGCCAGCCGGTACTCGTCGCAGAGCGACATGTCGGCGGCGCTTCTTCAGCGCATCGTCGACGAAAGCGCCGAGATGGGCGTCTACCTGATCACCGTGCTGGGCGGCGAGCCCTTCATGCGCGCCGATCTGCTCGACGTCGTGGCCGCCAACCCCGACACCTACTTCCAGATCTTTACGAACGGCACGCTCGTCTCCCCGGCTCACGTCGAGCGCCTCGCGAAGCTCGGCAACGTGGCCCTCATGCTGAGCATCGAAGGCGACGCCAAAGCCACCGACGAGCGCCGCGGCGCCGGCACCTACCGCGAGCTCATGCGCACGATGGAGCTCCTCAAGGGACACGGCGTGCTGTTCGGCTACTCAGCCACCGTGACGCGCCACAACTGGGGCATGCTCCTGAGCGACGAGTTCGTCGATCCGCTGGTGGAGCGGGGCGCGGCGATCTCGTGGCACTTCCTCTACATGCCGGTGGGCGGCGCGCCCGACGTGAGCCTCATGCCGACCCCCGAGCAGCGCAACGAGTTCCGCCTCGGCATTCAGCGCCTGCGCAACACCAAGGCCATGTTCCCCGTCGACTTCTGGGGCGACGCCCCCTGGGTCGGGGGCTGCATCGCCGGCAAGCACTACCTGCACGTCAACAACGAGGGCTGGGTCGAGCCCTGCATCTTCACGCACTTCGCCACCGACAACCTGAACGACACGTCGCTGGCCCAGGCCTTCAACGGCCGCTACTTCAAGGAGATCCGCTCCCGCCAGCCGTTCAACCACAACCTGCTCATGCCCTGCATGCTGATCGACAACCCCCGGCAGTCACGCGAGATCATGGCCCAGACCGGCGCCCGGCCCACCCACGACGGCGCCGAGAGCCTCGTCACCCAGCTCTGCGGAGCGCTCGATCAGTACTCGGCCGACGTCACTCGCGTGTACGAACCGGTGTGGGACGAGCACGAGGGCGCAGAGTCAGAGCAGCCCGGCGAGCAGTCTCTCGAGGACAGCGTAGCTCTCTCGTAGACCCGCTCGCTGCGGTCGGATCTCTCGCTCGGTCGGGGTGGTCACGGTCACTGGAGTGGTCATGGTCGGGATCCCTTCTCGACCTGTTCGACCCTGAAGGCGACGATGCGGCGGATCAGGTCTGCTGGCAGCGGCTCGCCCAGGGGGAACCTCACGGAGCCCTTGCCGCTCCTGTAGGGCTTGAGGTCTTCCGCGAAGGCTTCGATCGCGGCCGCCATCGGGTAGAGCCCGATGTGACCCTTGAAGCCGGCGAAGTAGATCAGTGTCCCGCTCAGGTCGAACGCAGGTATCGCGTAGCTGATCTTCTCGGTGGCGGCTGGCGCGACCGCCTTCACGAGCGCGCGCATCTCTTCGAGCGCCTGCCGCGTTTCGGGCGGGAATCCCGCGATGTACTCGTCGATCGAGCCGGCCGTGGGCCTGTTCGCCGTCGTTCACTCCCGCCTGTCGCTTCTGTCGCTCGTGTGGGCGTCTTCATGCCATGACTTCCCAACCGTCGGCGCCTCTTGACGTCCACGCCCGTTCGCGGCACTATATGACTGACTGTCAGTCATCTATCGGCCTTGTGTCAGCACCGGCCCCCCGACCGGGAGTATCCATGCCCCGCACCGTCGATCGTCAAGCCCGCCGCGCCGAGATCGTCGCGGCCGCCGCCGCCGCGTTCACCGAGCAGGGCGTCGCCTGCACGGCGGTGAGCGACATCGTCAGGGCCGCCGGCGTCGCCCAAGGCACGTTCTACCTCTACTTCGAGTCCAAAGACGACGTGGTGCTGGCCGTCGCCGAGCTGTTCGGCGGCGCGCTGGTCGGGCGCATCGAACAGGCCGTCGCGGCGCCCGGCAGCTCCGCGGTCACGAAGCTCCTGGCGCTGGGCGCCACCCTGAGCGATGCCACGACCTTCACCGACGCGTCGGAGCTCATCGACATCATGCACCTGCCCGGCAACCACGCGATCCACGACCGTCTCGCCGAGCACCTCATGCCCCGACTCGTCACGATCGTCGAGAGCATCGTCGCTCAGGGCGTCGCCGAAGGAGTCTTCGTGGTGCCCGACGTAGCCGCCGCCGCCTGGTTCGTCCTCGGCGGGCTGCGCAGCGCCGAGCTCTCCGGAGTACCGGTCGCCGGCATGCCGGCCGCCATCGCCCAGGCGACGGCTCTCGCCCTGCGCGCTCTGGGCTACGTGGAGCCGCTGCCGCCGACGGTGTCACCGGCGCCGGCATCGTGAGCGTCGCACCGATGAGCGCCGCGGCTGTGGGGGGCGACTCGGTGGGAGCCGACCGATGAGCGCCGCGGCTGTGGGAGGCGACTCGGTGAGGTCCGACACGAGGGTCGCGGGGCCTGTGAACGCCGACACCGCGATCGCCACCCACGCGCTCGCCAAACGCTACGGCGACGTGCGCGCCGTCGAGGCGCTCGATCTCCACGTGCGCCGCGGAGAGATCTACGGCTTCCTCGGCAGGAACGGCGCCGGCAAGACCACCACCATCCGCATGCTTCTGGGGCTCATCCGCCCGAGCGCCGGCAGCGTCGACGTGCTGGGCAGCCGTGTGCGGCCGGGCGTGCGGGGCGCGTTCGGGCGTGTCGGCTACCTGGTCGAGTCGGCGACCGCCTACCCCAACCTCACGGTGCGCGAGAACTTGGACATCCAGCGCCGCCTCACGGGCTCGCCCCGCGCCGCGGTCGACGAAGCCATACGGCTCATGAGGCTCGATGCCTGCGCCGAGCGCCGCGCCGGCGTGCTCTCGCTCGGCAACCGGCAGCGGCTCTCCCTTGCCCGGGCGCTGCTGCACCGCCCCGACCTGCTGATCCTGGACGAACCGGCCAACGCCCTCGATCCGGGCGGCATCGTCGAGGTCCGCGAGCTGCTGCGCTCGCTGGCCGGTGAGCGGGGCGTCACCGTGTTCATGTCGAGCCACATACTCGCCGAGGTCGCCCACCTGGCCGACCGCATCGGCGTCGTGCACCAGGGCGGCCTGCTCGCGGAGCTCGATCGCGATCAGCTGCGCGCCAGGGAGCGCCTGTATGTCATCGTGGGCTCGTCCGAGCCCGAGCGCGCCACAGCCCTGCTCGCCGGGGCCGGCTTTGCCCACGTCGAACGCGCCGACGGCCGGCTGCGCGTCTTCGACGCCGAAGAGCGCCTGGCCGACATCGCCCGCACGCTCGTCGGCGCGGGCCTCGACCTCACCGAGCTCACCGCGGTCCACGAGGACCTCGAGTCGTACTTCCTGCGGCTCACCGGAGACGCCGCGTGATGTTCGCGCGCGTGCTCGCCACCGAGTTCCTCAAGCTGCGACGCAGCAAGGTGACCTGGTTCTCGCTGGCCGCGCTCTCCATAGGACCGCTGACGATCGCCCTGTTCATGTGGATCGTGCGCGAGCCGGGCCGCGCCGCCCAGCTCGGTCTGCTCGGCGCCAAGGCGAACCTGTCGGGGCTGACGGCGACGTGGTCGTCGTACTTCTCGATGCTGGCGCTGATCGTGGGCATGGGCGGCATGCTGCTGCTGGCCTTCATCGTGGCCTACATCTTTGGCCGCGAGTACGTCGAGGGCACCGCCAAGAACATGCTGGCGCTGCCGGTGGCCCGCCACTGGTTCGCCCTGGCGAAGCTCGTGACGGCGGCAGTGTGGTGGGCGGTCCTCGTGGCGGCCGTCGTGGCCGAGACGTTCGTGATCGGCCTGGCGATGGCGCTGCCCGGTCTGACGGCGAGCCTGGCCGCGCGCTCGGTGCGCGACATCGCGCTCGTGGCCGCCGTGACGTTCCTGCTGGCCCCCATCGTCGCCTGGATCGCTACGCTCGGGCGCGGCTACCTGCCGCCGCTCGGGTTCGCGCTGGCGATGCTCGTCCTGGGCGACGTGATCGGCAAGACGGGCTGGGGACCGTGGTTTCCGTGGTCGACCGTGCCCGTGTTCATCGGCTCAGTGGGACAGGCCACCACGACGATCGCGCCGGGCAGCGTCGTCGTGGTCGGGTTCACGTTTCTCGCCGGCATCGCCGCCACCGTCGCGCAACTGCGCTACGCGGACAACACGCAGTAGGCAGCGCGACGCGATCCGCCGGCCGCGGGGCGCTCGCTGCCGCAAACCGGTAAGCCGGCAGCGAGGGGACGGCCGCTCGCCCGGACGGCATTCGCACCGCGTTGTACTATCCTTCGACCGTGGCGCAGGAGGTACGCGGGCTCATGTTCACCGACACAGATCCGGGACACGGCGCGAACGACGTCGACGGCATCATCGCAGCCGCCGCGAGCGCCGGCCGCTCCGCCCTGGACGAACGCCAGGCGAAGGCCGTGCTTGCGGCCTACGGCGTGCCCGTGCCGGCGGGCGGCGGCGCGCGCGACGACGGCGAAGCCGTCGTGATCTCGCGCCGCATCGGCTATCCCGTCGCGCTCAAGGCCGTGGGGCCGCGCATCAGTCACAAGACCGAGCGCGGCCTCGTCGTCCTCGACGTTCACGATGAGAGGGCGGTCCGTGCCGCGGCACGCTCGCTTCTGGATCGCGCCGGCGACCCCGGGGCGTCTTTGCTCGTCGAGCGCATGCTGCATGGCGCCCGTGAGCTGATGGTCGGCATGAAGCGCGACCCGTCGTTCGGGCCCGTGATCGTGTTCGGCGTCGGCGGTATCTTCACCGAGGCCTTCAGGGACGTCTCGCTCGGCGTGACGCCGCTCGCGCGGCGCGATATCGACGGGATGCTCGCCGGCATCAGGTCGGCCGCCCTGCTCGGCGAGTTTCGCGGCCTGCCGGCGGTCGACCACGCGGCGCTGTCGGCAGTCATCAGGGCCGTGGCCCGGATCGCCGAGGAGCACCCGCAGATCACCGAGATCGACATCAACCCGCTCATCGTCGACGGTTCGACGCCGGTGGCCGCCGACGCGCTCATGATCATCGCCCCAGAGGCAGGTCCGAAGCTGGATCCGGCGGCGCGGCCCGACCTGACGCCGCTGTTCGCGCCGCGCGCCGTGGCGGTCGTCGGCGCCTCGCAAGACGCGCGCAAATGGGGCGGCTCGTTGCTGCTCAACCTGATCGAAGGCGGCTTCCCCGGCCCCATCTACCCCGTGAACCGTCGCGGCGGCACGTTGCGCGGTCTGCCGGCCTTCCGCAGCGTCGCCGAGCTGCCCGAAGCTCCCGACCTGGCGCTCGTGACGGTGGGCGCCGGCCAGGTGAGCGCCGTCGTCGAGCAGTGTGGCGCGCGCGGCATCCCCGTCGTGCTCGTCGTGGCCGCGCACTTCTCGGAGGCCGGCGAGGAGGGGGCCGCCGCCGAGGCGCGGCTCGCCCAGACGGCGCAGGCCGCCGGTGTGACGCTGATCGGCCCCAACTGCATGGGCCTGGTCGCCACGCACAGCCGGCTGCACGCCATCGGCTTCCTCGAGCTGCGACCGCAGGCCGGCCGCCTGAGCGTCGTCTCGCAGTCCGGCAACATCGGCGTGCAGCTCGTCACCGCGGCCGAACGGCGCGGCATAGGCATCGACAAGTACGTGACGGTCGGCAACGAAGCGAGCACGAGCGCCCTCGACGTGCTCGACGCGCTGTGCGACGACCCGCAGACCGCCGCCGCCCTCGTCTATCTCGAGGGGATCAACGACGGCCGCCGCTTTCTCGACGTCATGCGCCGCACCACGCGCCGCAAGCCGGTGGTGGTGCTGCGCGGCGGCCTGACCGAGTACGGCCGCCGCGCCGCCGCCTCGCACACCGGCGCCATGGCCGGCGCGGCCGACGTGTTCTTCGCCGCGGCCCGCCAGACCGGGTGTTTTGTGCGCACAGGCCCCGACGAGAGCCTCGACCTGGCGCTCTGCCTTACGGCGCTGCCGCTGCCCCGCGGCCGCCGCGTGGCGGTCGTCACGCTCGGCGGCGGCTGGGGCGTGCTGGCGGCCGACGAGCTGGCCCGCAACGACCTCGACCTGGCCGTGCTCGAGCCCCGCGTCCTGGCCGAGCTCGACGCACTGCTGCCCGGCTACTGGAGTCGCAGCGATCCCGTGGACCTCGTGGCGGAGGTCGGCCCGGACCTTGCCGAGCGCACGCTGACGCTGCTCGCGGAGAGCAGCGAAGTGGATGCCGTCGTCGTGCTGGGCGTCCTTCACAGCCCGTCGACGGGCTGGATGTCGGACGAGGGGCCGGTCACCGGACGGAGTGTGCCGGTCACGCCCGGCCGCGACCGCTTGAGTCCCGCCGAGGTCGCCTTTCTCGACTGCGTGACCGCGCTGATGGAGCGCACCGGCAAGCCGATCATCAACGTTCCCCTGCGCCCGCTCAGGAACGCCACCTTCGCGGGCGGGTCGCGCCACGACCCGGTGATCCTCTACTCGCCGGTCGCCGCGGTGCGCGCCGTGGCCGCCCTGGCCTGGTATGCGGAGTACGTCGCCGCCCAGGACGAGCCGCCGCCCGGCGCGGGCGTGTAGCGGCCGGCTCACGCCGTTCGCGTCACTCGACTCGAGGTAAGCGGATCGCGTTACGCCGATCGCGTCACGCGGATCGCCGTCAGGCGACCACGACGTCGCGGCACTGGCCGGCCTGAAGGGTGAGATCGGGCCTGCGCCGCGCGTTGAACGAAGCGCAGGCCGGCGCGTCGACGCGGCGCACCGGACGGTGGTCGCCGAGGACGGGGTGACTGCAGGCGCACGCCGGCTCGAACGTAAACAGGTCGGCATACTCGCAGTCGCCGCAACGCGCCCAGGTCGGCGTCACCGGGGTCGCCGGCTCCACCACGGGCGCGACACAGGCCTGAAAGCCGACGCAGGCCACCGGACCCCTGAGGAACTGCCCGACCGTGGGATACCCGGGGTCGAGACAGCGCATGAGGCGCTTCGGCCCCTGCGGAAAGCCGGCCCCGAAGCGGCAGTCGGCGCACGATCTCTCGGTCGGTCGTGAGGCGTGCGACTGGATGTCCGGCATGGCGATCATCGCGGTCCCCTCTTGTCGTCGTTCCTGCATGGTCGAAGACGAGGTTAGGACGGCGGCGGCGAGCGGTCGTCACCCGCATCGGGTGATTCGAGCGCAGTGCGGCGCGCCCGAACCGGCGTTCCTCGGCGGGTCGCGCGCCGCCGGCGAGCGCGGCCCGGCGGTCGTCGTGGCCGCCGAGCAGGTCGCCGGGCTGCCCCCGTTAGCGCTGAGCAGCCTGGTATGGTGTGATAGCCATCCTGGTCCGTCCGGTGTGGACCCCCGCAACGAGGTGCGATTCGACTGTGTCCGGCCTTCTTTACCGCCTGGGCGCCCTCTGCGTCAGACGCAAGCTCGTCGTGCTGGCCGTCTGGGTGTGCGTGCTTGTCGTCGTGGGCCTCGGCGTGCTGCACTTCGGCGCGCTCACCAGCAACGACATCACCCTGCCGGGCACCGGTTCGCAACTGGCCAGCGACCTGCTGAGCCGCGACTTCCCGCCACAGCAGAACGCCACGAGCCCGCTCGTCTTTCACGTCTCGCACGGCGCGCTGACCGACCCGGCCAACAGGCGCGCCGTCCAGGAGTCGCTGCGCGTCATCGCCGAGCAGCCGCACGTCCACAGCGTCCTGAGCCCCTTCTCGCGCGCCGGCAAGTCGCTGCTCAGCGCCGACGGCAGGACGGGCGTCGCGCAGGTGCTGCTCGACGTGAACGGCATGCAGTTGAGCAAGCAGCTCGCCCAGCGCATCTTCGCCGGCGCCGACCCGGCCCGCCGGGCCGGCATCGAGGTCGAGGCCGGCGGCGGCATCGGCGCCTGGATCTCGCAGGACACGTCACGCCGCAGCGAGCAGATAGGCATCCTGGCGGCGATCGTCATTCTGGCCTTCACGTTCGGGACCCTGGTGTCCGCCGGCCTGCCGGTCGTCACGGCGCTGGTCGGCCTGGGCGTGGGCCTGAGCCTCGTCGGCCTGCTGGGCCACGTGACCAGCATCCCCACCAACGCGCCGACGCTCGCGACCATGATCGGGCTGGGTGTGGGCATCGACTACGCCCTGTTCATCGTCTTTCGTCACCGCGACCAGATCCACCGCGGCCTGGCGGTCGACGAGTCGATCGCCCGCGCCATGGCCACGAGCGGCAGCGCGGTCGTGTTCGCCGGCGGCACGGTCATCATCGCGCTCGTCTCGCTGCTCGTCGCGCGGGTGCCCATCCTCGGCGCCATGGGGTACGCGGCCGCGCTCACCGTGCTGGTCGCCGTCCTGACCGCCATCACGTTCCTGCCCGCGCTGCTCGGGCTGCTGGGCGCACGCATCGACGCGCTGCGGCTGCCGGGGCGCCGCAGGGCCGGCGCAGACCCTGCAGACCCCGCCACCGAGAGCGTCTGGGGCCGCTGGGCCGGCTTTGTGACTCGCCATCCGTGGACGGCGCTGATCGCGGCGCTGCTCGTGCTCGTGCCCCTCATGGCGCCCACCCTGACCCTGAGGCTCGGACAGGAAGACATCGGTACGACGCCCACCTCGACGACCGAACGACGCGCCTTCGACCTGGTCTCGAGCGGCCTCGGCCCGGGCGCCAACGGCCCGCTGCTGATCGCCGCCCAGTTGCGGCCGGCGGCGCAGGCGAGCGCCGCGTACACCAGGGCCCATGACGAGGCGCTCAGCCTCAAGCACCGGCTCACCAGCGGCCGCGCGGCCCTCGAGCGCAAGGCGAAGACGCTGAAGCGCCGGGGAGCGACGCTCGCCGCCAGCAAGAGCGCCCTTCAGGCGCAGGCGGCCGCGCTGCAGGCACGTGCGGGCGCGCTGAGCGCCCAAGGGGCCACGCTGCAGCGCGCCCGGGCGCGCCTGCTGGCCGGTGAGGCGCGCCTCGTCTTTGACGAGGCGCGCCTCACCGCCCAGGGCCAGGCTCTCGCCGCGCAGGGCGCGGCGCTGCAGAAGCAGATCGCCACGGTGCAGGCGGAGCTGGCCGCCGCCACCGACCCGACCGTGATCGCCCAGCTACAGGCGCAGCTGGCAGTGCTCCTGCAGCAGGCTCAGCAGGTGCAGGCCCGAAAGGCCGGGCTCGTGAGCCGGGGCGCCGCGCTCGCCAAGCAGGGCGCGGCGCTCGCGGCGCAAGGCCGAACACTCGCCGCGCAGGGCGCCGCGCTCACGAGCCGGGAGGCCGCGCTGACCTCGCAGGCCGACAAGCTCACGGCGGCGAGCGACGCGCTCAAGAACCGGGGGCTCGCCTTGCGGCGGGCGTCGGCGCGCCTCGCGCGTCAGGGGCGTGCGCTCAAACGGCAGGCCCGGCGCGCGCGGGCGCTCAAAGCCGAGCTCACGCGCCTGCTCACGCAGGCCGGCGGCCAGCCGCGCGCCACCGACCCTCGCCTGGTGCGCCTGCGCGACACGCTCGAGCACACGCCCGGGATCGTCTCTGTGCTGCCGCCGCTCGTCAACAGGGCCGGCACGGCGGCGGTGCTCTCCGCCAACGCCGCGACCCGGCCCGCCGACCCCAGGACCGCGGCTCTCGTCACACGCTTGCGCGACACGGTGATCCCCGCGGCCACGCGCGGCGCCGGCATGACCGTGTACGTCGGCGGCGCCACCGCGGCCTGGGACGACCTGGCCACGCTCATCGCCCGCCGCCTGCCGCTGGTGATCGCCACGGTGCTCGCGCTCAGCTTCATCCTGCTCATGGTGGCCTTCCGCTCCCTGCTCGTACCGCTCAAAGCCGTGATCTGCAACCTGCTCGCGGTGGGCGCCTCGTTCGGCGTGCTCACCGCCGTGTTCCAGTGGGGCTGGGGGCTGCGCCTGATCGGCCTCGCCAACCCGTACGGCACCGTGGCGATCGCCAGCTACGTGCCGCTGCTCATGTTCGCCGTGCTGTTCGGCATGTCGACCGACTACGAGGTCTTCCTCATCAGTCAGATCTTCCAGTCCCACGCCGCCGGCGAAGGACCGCACCAGGCCGTGCGATCGGGCGTGGGCACGAGCGCGCGCGTCATCACCGCCGCGGCGGTGATCATGGTCACCGTGTTCGCCAGCTTCATCCTGAAGGGCGACCCCGTGATCAAGCAGTTCGGCGTAGGTCTCTCGATCGCCATCCTGCTCGACGCGACGATCGTGCGCATGGTCATCGTGCCGGCCACCATGGTGCTGCTCGGCGAGTGGAACTGGTATCTGCCGCGCTGGCTGCAGTGGCTGCCGCGGGTCGAGATGCCCGAAGAAGGTGCGGGGCCGGACGACGCCACAGGTCCGGGTGGTGGCGCAGGGTCAGGTGGCAGCGCAGGGTCAGGTGGCAGCGCAGGGTCAGGTGGCGGCAGAGGGTCGGGTGGCGGCGATGACGCGCCGGTCGGCGGTCGCATGCCCGCGGCCGGCCTGGAGACCCGCGGCGCCTGACGGGAAGGAACACGCGCCCGACCGCGAGACCGCGGCGTCCGAATGCGAGACTCGCGACGTCCGCGGGCGAAGCCCCCGCGACATCCGGCCGGATGGGTTCGGTTCGGCCGGCCCGCGGGCATCCTGCCCCCGTGGACGTGATCGAGCTCCTGACGCGCGGCTACCGCTCGCTCGGCTTCGGCGCCAGCAGCGACGTGCTGCGCCTGTTCGACCAGCGCGTCGAGGGCGATACCGTGCGCTGGGTCGTGGTCGAGTACGTCGCGAGCGGCCGCGAGACGGCCACGCGCGAGGTCGTCGCCCACGACCTGCTGGGCAGCATCCCGCGGCACTGGGAGGTCGCCGGTGTCGACACACAGTCGTGGCGAAGGCAGGGCGACACGATCGTCGTGACCGGTCACATCCGCGTGCGCCCGCGCGGCGGCTGGGACGTGCTGCGGCTGCCCTTCGCCCACATCTGGAAGGTGGCGGGCGACAAGGTCGTCAGCGTGCGCAGCTATCTCGACGGCATCGAGGTGCGGCGGCCGCAGCGGCGGCGCTGACCGAGGGCCGGAGTCGGGCGCGCGGATGGGCACGACGAGCGGCGGCGCGATCAGCCGGCTCGCCGGCGGCCTTCAGCCGCCGCCGGCGAGCCTCGCTTCAGGCTCGGTGCGCGTCTGCCGCGCTACCGGCCCCTCACGCCTCGACGTCGACCTGCTGGTGCTGCCGGCGGCGGCGCGAGAGAACGAAGACGATCCCGGCGATGACGATCACGACCACGACGGCCACGGCGATCAGCGCTCCGCTCGAGCCACCGCTCGACCCGCTGGTGCTGACGGCCGGGCGCAGGTCGAGATACGACGTGATGTTGCCCTGGCAGTTCCACACCGGCCCGCCGGCGGTGCCCCACAGCCCCGTCCAGCCGGTCCACTTGGCGGTGTTCACGGCCTCGAGATCCTCAGGGTAGTCGAGCACGATGTCGGGGGTCTGCTGGTACATGATCTGCTGCTGCTGCCAGATCAGGTCCTTGCGCTGCTGCGGGTCGAGGGCGCTCGCCTGTTCGACCGCGAGATTGTCGTACGTCTTGTTCGACCAGAAATAGAGGTTGTTCATGTCGAACTGCGACGTCGTGAAGTAGTACATGGTCTGGCCGGGGTCGTAGTTGCCCACGAGGTCCCAGACGACGATGTCGAAGTCGGGCGCCATGGTGTTGCCCTTCATGTTGCTCATCGCCGAGTAGAGGGCTCCGCTGTCTTCGGCCGACATGGTGACCTTGAGGCCGAGCTGGCGCAGCCAGCCGGTGATCAGCTTGGCCTCGGTCTGCTGATTGGAGTTGTCGGACGGCACGGCGAGGCGCAGCGAGATCGGCTTGCCCTGCTTGTTCACCCGCACGCCGTTCTTGAGGGGATAGCCTGCCGCCGTGAGCAGCTCGTTGGCCTTGGCCAGGTCGAATGTGTACGCCTGAGTCGTTGACGGCTGCCAGTGGTAGTCGGGATCGACCCAGGTGCCGGGCGGCAGGATCGTCGAGCCCGGCTGAGCGAGGCCGTCGTAGGCGATCGAGGAGAGCCGCGAGCGGTCGACCGCGTAGTTCAGCGCGTTGCGGAACTTCCAGTCGCGCAGCACCGGGTTGCCCAGCGAGGACGCGTTGTTGTAGCAGTTGAACTCGACGTCGTCGAGGGCGTAGTAGGAATAGGCGATCGCCTTGATGCCCGCGACCGACTTGAGCTGCTGGAACTGCGCCGGCGGCACGCCCCAGATCCCGTCGAGGGAACCCGAGCGGAAGTCGCTGACCATGGTGTCGGCGTCCTGGTAGACCTCGAAGTAGATCTTGTCGACCGTCGGCTTGGGGCCCCAGTAGTCGGGGTTGCGGTCCATCTCGATGTAGCTGCCCTTCTTGAAGGCGACCACCTGGTACGGGCCGCTGCCCACGAGCGGCAGCTTCACCGCGTAGTTCGAGCCGGCCGCCGTCGGCGAGACGTGCGACCAGATGTGCTCGGGCAGGATCGGCACCGACTGGCTCTCCATGAAGCCGGTGGCCATGGGGTGGGCGCACACGAGCTGCACCGTCGTCGGGTCGATCGCCTTGGCCGACTTGATGCCGGCGATGTAGGTGGTGTACTGCGACATGTCGTTCTTGATCACGTAGTTGTAGGTGAAGGCCACGTCGGCCGCCGTGAGCGGCTGGCCGTCCTGCCACTTCACGCCGCTCCTTATGTGGATCGTCCAGACCTTGCCGTCGGTCGAGATGCCGCCGTTCTGCTGGGTCGGGAACTGGCTCGCGAGATCGAGCGCCGGCGCGTTGTGCTGACCGGACGTGAAGAGGTAGTCGTAGTTCAACGCCCAGATCTCCCAGCACTCCGACATGTAGCCGACGAACGGGTTGAGGTTGTCGGGCTCCGAGGTCCAGCCGAGGTGCAGGGCGAGCTGCGCCGGACGCAGGCGACGGCGACGCCGCTGGGCTCGCGGCCAGCGCTGTGGTCACGCCCCAGGTGATGCCCGCCGTCAGTACGACGGCCACGGCAAGGAGCGCCAGACGGCCCCTCCTGCCACCAGATGAGAGATTACGGCGCGCCATTGTTCCCCCTTAGGATCAGTCCCGAGTCTTGCGCGATAGCCGGACGGCTCCCACGGTCCGGACGTGCGCTGACCCAATGCTAGCACCGCGTGCGGGTCCATACGAACCGCGCCGGCGTGGCCGGTATGTCACGCCGGCTGCGCCGGCGCGGCCGGTATGTCAGGCCAGCCGCAGGCAGACGACCTGCAGGTCGTCGCCCAGCCGGCCGGCAAAGGCGTCGACCGCCTCGAGCACGCCCTCGGCGAGCGCCTGAGCGGAACGCCCGCGCAGGGCGGCGACCGTCTCGATCAGGCGCCTCTCGCCGAACAGCTCGTCGTCGCGGCGCGCCTCGGTGACGCCGTCCGTGTAGAGCATCAGGTAGTCGTCGAGCGTCAGCCTGACGTGATCGTCGACATAGTCGCTCGCGAAGGTGCCCAGCGGCGGCCCGGGAACGGCCGCGAGGGGCCGGCAGAGCGAGGGGCCCAGATGCACGGGCGCCGGATGCCCGGCGCTCGCAAAGCCGACATGTCCGCTCTCTACGTCGAGCACGCCCAGAAAGGCGGTCACGTGCGGCTCGCCCGAGTCGTAGCGCAGCAGCGCCTCGTTGGTCTTGCGCAGCACGAAGCCCGGCGACGAGTCGATCGTGGCGAAGGCCCGCACGGTGCTGCGCACAGTCTCAGTGAGACCGGCCGCGCGCACGCCCTTGCCGGCCACGTCGCCGATGAGGACGGCGACCCGGCCGTCGGCCAGCAGGAAGACGTCGCTGAAGTCGCCGCCCACGCGCTCGGGCTCAAAGGCCGGCTGCGAGACCGTGCCCAGGTCGAGACCGGCGACCGCCGGCAGCGGGTGCAGCAGGTTCTCCTGCAGGGTGGTGGCTATGTGAAGCTGTTCCTCGTAGAGGGCGGCGTTCCTGATGGCGGTCGCCGCCTGGGCGGCGATCGCCTCGAGCAGCGTGATCTCGCGGCCCGTAAACGGGCGCCGCTCGCCGGGGTCGTCGACGACCAGCACCCCTATGAGCTCCCGGCCGGCGAGCAGCGGGACGCCGAGGTGGAGCCGGCTGGCGAACTCGCCGGCCACGCCACGGGCGCCGTCGGGCAGGGCGTCGAAGTCGGTCACCGCGGTGACTTTGCGCGTCAGCATGTCGCGAAACGCCGGCGACGCCTGGTCGATGGCGATCTCGGTGCCCGGCGAGGCCGGGCGCGCGCCGTGCGAGGCGACGATCGTGAGGGTGCGACTCGCGGCGTCCCAGAGCTGCACGGTCACCCGCGAGTGAGGCAGCGCGTCGAGCACGACGGAGGCCAGCGTGTCGAGGACGGCCTGCAGATCCAGCCCGCTCGCCAGCAGCTTGGCCGACTTCAGCAGGAGGTCGGCGTTGCGCAGCTCGGCGCCGGCCCGCCGCTCCGCTTCGACCTGCGCCTCGTACAGGCGACCGTTCTCGATGGCCAACGAGACGCTCGCGCCGAGCTTGCGGCCAAAGTCGATCTCCGCCTCGCCGAACACCCTCGGCTCCCTGCCGTAGAACAGCAGGCTGCCGGTCACGGCATCGTGGGCGATCAGAGGCACGGCGAGCACGGCACGCAGCGAGCGAGCCTGCATGAAGCTGCCCTCGAAGTCGGCTTCCGCGCCGGCGTCGGCCGTCGCGAACGGATCCCTGCCCGCGGCGGCCCGCGTGGCGTTGGGCGCCTCGGCGTCGGTCTGACGCAGACCGACGTCGGCGGCGGCCAGGCCGTACTGGTAGCCCAGCACCCAGTACGACCCCTCGCGCATCTCGATCGAGCCGGCATCGGCCGCCAGGGCCCGCGCGCCCTCGTCGAGCGCGCGCTGCATGATCTCATCGGCGTCGCGGGCCGAGTGGACCAGGCGGTCGATGGCGTTCAGCACCTCGGCCAGCCGGGCGCGCGCGGCGAGGTCGGCGGCCTGCGAGCGAAGCTCGGTGGCCTGCGTGCGAAGCTCGGTGGCCTGATCGCTGAGCTCGGCGGCCTGTGAACGGAGCTCGGCGGCCTGCGCCAGAGATGCTTCGAGCAGGCGCCCGCGCTCCTCCTCGGCCCGCTTGCGCTCGTTGATCTCCCTGAAGTAGACGCTGACGCCGGCCGGCGTGGGGTACACGCGAGTCTCGACCCAGTCGCCGGTGACCGGAAAGACGCGCTCGGTCACCGACGGCTTGCCGAGCTCCATGGCGTCGCGGTACATACGCTCGATCTCGGTGCCGCTGAGCGACGGCAGGAGCTCGAACGGGGTGCGCCCCACGAGCTCGTCGCGCGACACGTGGGCCATACGCAGCGACGTCTCGTTGGCGTAGACGTAACGGTAGTCCCAGTCGAGGGCGATGAAGCCTTCGTCGATCTCCTCGAGCAGGGCGCGCATGCGCTCCTCGCGACGGGTCGGCCCGCGATCACGCCCCAGCACGCCCAGGCCGGTCTCGAGCGACGGCGCCGGACAGCGCTCCACGGCTCGCTTGACCAGGCGCACCTCGGTACCGCCGGCGCTGCGGATCTCCATCTCGTCGGAGAGCCGCGAGATGAGAAACAGGCCACGACCGTGGTCGAGCAGCGGGTCGGGCAGCGCGTCGGGGTCGAAGGCGTCGGTATCGAAGCCGCGACCCTGATCTTTGACCGCAGCCACCAGGTCGTCGTCCTCGAAGCCCAGGACGATCTCGATCTCCTCCGCAGAGCCGCTGTGCAGGATGGCGTTGGTGCAGGCCTCCTCGACGGCCAGCACCACGTCGTTCGCGATCGCCGGGTCGGCGCACTGCGTCGTCAGGTAGTCGCGGATGCGCTCGCGAGCGCGCAGCAGGCGCGACGCTTCGGGGGCCACGTGAAAGTTCAGGCGCGGCGACGTCTTGCGGACGGTCTCAGACACGGTGATACATCTCACGTTCCCCGCGCGATCGGAACCAAGCCCCTACGAGGGTAGTCCGCAGGGCCCCTTGTGACGAGCGTTGGGTCGCGGGCGGGATGGCGAAGGGTGCAGGGCGGTGAAGGGTGCAGGGCGGTGAAGGGTGCAGGGCGGTGAAGGGTGCAGGGCGGTGAAGGGTGGAGGGCGGTGAAGGGTGGAGGGCGGCGGATCGGCCCGGCCGTCAGCCCGGCAGACGGCCCAGCCGCTCGTAGACGGCCTGCACCAGACGCCTGGCGACGATCATCGCGACGATGAGGGCCGCGATCTCGATGAAGTGACCGAGCTCGACGTGGTCGCCGAACGCGAAGTTCACCGCTTCGAGGATGACGAACTTGCTGAAGAACAGGATCAGGAACACGGACACGAGGCCCAGGGCCCGGTTGACGGCGCCCGGCCTGGCCTTGAAGAAACCCGAGACCCGGCTCTCGAGCCCCAGCACGGCGTCGAGCAACAGCTTCAGCAGGACCGCGGTAAGGATCGAGATCCAGAAGGAGTCGATCACGATAGTGTGCACGAACTCGACGAACAGGTTGAGCACCACGACGTAGACCAGGACGTCGGCCATCCACGACGTAAAGCGCCGCTGGGCCGGTGTCACGACGATCGCTCCGGTGTGGTCCACCGCCTCTGTCATCTTCGCATCTTAGCCTCTGTCATCGCTGCCTCCCGTCGTGGTCGCCTCGTCGTGTCGCCTCGTCGTGTCGCCTCGTCGTGTCGCCCCGTCGCGGCGCCGCCGTATGGGGCCACATCTGGACGGGGTCATACTTACCCGGAAACAGCGCGCCGGTGCCGGTTGTGCGCGAAGCCCCGCAATCACTCCAATCGGGTGACGACCTTCGGCCGCCCGCCTCTTAGAGTGCCCTCGAGAGCAACGGCATCGCGACTCGAAGGGGGCAGCCATGAACCTCGACTTCCGCAGTGAGCAGGCTTTGGCAGGCGCACGTCAGTTCCAGAAGGCGCAGAAGATCCGCAAGGCGCAGCGCCCCCGGCGCAGCGCCGCGAAGCCCTCACCCAGCGGCATCGCGCCGGCCGAGGCCATGATCGCGGCGGCGGCGAAGCACGCGGCCTGAAGGCCGGATCGCCGCGGTCCGGCGAGAGAGTGCGACGGTCGCCGGCGAGCCGTGAGGACGCGCGGCCCAGGCATGTCCGGACAGCGCCTCCCGTCGTAGCCCGGACAACGCTTCCCGTCGTATGGAGTTCGGTGTAGCGTCGTTTTCAGCCGTTGATAGGGGGCGCATGCGTCATCGACGGAGTGCAGGCATGGTTCTCATCCTGGGGGTCGTGGCGCTGCTCGGGTTTGCGGCGCCGGCGCGCGCTGCGGGGGACTCCCCTCTGAGCGTTGCCCAGACCTCTGTGTCGATGCAGGTCGTGAGGAATGGGTTGTTCGCCACGCGGGCGACCTCGAACCAGGCCACAGGCTCGCTCCTTGTCTCCAACACCGGCGCGACCGACCTGTCCGGCGTCAAGATCACGGCGTACTACTCGGACGGCGTGAAGATCGCGGATACGAACTTCTGGTACGGCTCGCCGAGCGCCACCCGTGACAGTGCAGTCAGCGCGTTCGGGGTGAGCGCCAACGGATCCGTACCGATCAGTCTCCACTTCACCTGGACGATGATGAACATGGCGGCCGGCTGGCTCGTGGTCACCGACACGACCGGCCACAACGGACCCGTCACGGTACCGTTTCAGGTGGAAGAGGTCGTCCCTGGAGCCGTCCTGCGCGCAGTCGCGGAATGGGCAGGCCTGGTCGCCGTCATCGTCGTCGTCATCGTCGCGCTGACGTTGCGGCTCCAGCGGAAGCCTCGCAAGATCACCGAAGGTCCGACGTGGTCGTTCCACGACAGCTGGGCCACGAACCTCACCGCGCTGGGAGCGGTCCTCGCCACGATCCTGGCGGCATCCGGCTTTCTCTCCGACGTCCTGCCGGGCGTATCGACCGGTACCTTCCTCGGATTCAGTCTCCTCTACGGACTTCTCATTCTGATCGCTCCTGTCGTCTTCCAGGCGTTGTCCTTATGGAGCGGGGAGCCGAACTACTGGGGACTCCTGGTCGCCGGGGGGATCGTTCTGTGGGCGACAATGGGGGAGCTCGCGACAGCGGTCATACTGGTCAATCAGGGATGGTTGCCGGGCTGGGGTGTATGGACCATCTTCGTGGCCGGTGCCGCCGCTCTGGCCTGCTACGTGCGGGCATCGATATTGCCGGTGATCGCCCCCGCACCGCCCGCGACCGTGGACGTAGGCGCCGCCGCGACGTCGGCGGCCGCCACCGCGGCGGCGATGGCGACCGCGTTCGACGTCTCTGTGAATGGCTCGATCGCAGTGCAGCCCCACTGGCCTCTGACGGATCGCTGCACTAGACACCACCCCTTCTCCGGCCGCGTCACAACGCAGGACCCGACGGCCGCGGCCATGTCCGCAAGTCGAGCCGTCTTCGACGCGGCGGCCGCGGAGGATCTTGCGGAACGGATCGGCAAGGAAGCCACCGCAGCCGCTCTGCAGGCCAAGAAAGATGGCAAGTCGTCGGAAGCTGCCGCCGAGCTCGCCGCGCGAGAGGTCATCGACGCGGCGAAATCCAACGGACCCGCCGCCTGGACGAAGATGACAGTGGACGAGCTTGCGGAACTCAGCTCGAGGCCCGCCGCCGCTGCGGCGGCGGCAGTCCGGGCCGGCAAGACGCGCGGCGAGGTCACCGCTGCGAGTGAGTCCGAAGCTTGGATCGTCATCGAAGAGGCGACCGCCAGCCGATCGGCTCCCTTGTTCGTGGGGGGCCCGGTCGCAAGGCGGGCTCGCCGGAGCGCAGTCCGGCCGGCCGCAATGTGGTGAACCAGCGGGTGCTGCCGCCGTCGGCCGAACTCTAGGACGCCCTCGCCTCGCACATGAGCCGCACATCGCAGCGACCGCATTTGCTGCTTTCGGGCGCCGGCAGGAACGACCGGGCCTTGATCCGCGTGACGAGATCGCGCACGAGCGTTTCGGCGCCGGCGATGTCCTGGCTGCTCACAGGCACCTCATGCCGCTCGGCTGAACGCAGGTCGTGAACCAGCGCCCGGTCGACGGTCAGACCCTCACGACGGCCGGCGTCGGTGTAGACCTGCAGCTGAAAGCCGTGCTGCTCGTGCGCATCGGCCGCGGTCTTGTAGTCGACGATGGTCAGCCGTTCGTGTCCGTTGGATTCGTCGATGATGACATCGGCGCGGCCGATCACGGTAGCACCCACGAGGTGCAGTTCGAACGGCTGCTCCACGGCCCAGACCCGCTCGAGGTCCTCGCGGTATTCGTCAACGTAGCGGTCGACGAGCTTACGGGCGCTCTCCTTCATCTGCCGGTGCCCTGGCTTGTTTGCCGCCGGCAGGTAGAAGCCGTCGTCGAACAGCCGGTCGAGCTGCTCCGAAGTCGGCGTGCGCCCGTACCGGCGCACATGCTCCGCGACTTCCCGCAAGACATGATGCACGGCCTTGCCGTAGCCCAGCTCGGGCACCAGTGGCGGCTGAAAGCCGACCAGGGTCCGCAGGCGGTAGGCGAGGCCGCAATCTCGGAAGAACGCAAGTTCGGAGAAGCTGATCTGCAGTCCTTCCTCGGCTTCACCGCGACGCTCGAACTCGGGGGGCGAAGGCAGTTCTGCGAGCGGGGCAATCAGCCCGTCCGTGACTTCCATCAGGAACCTCGACGGCTTCTGCGTCTTCTTCAGGGCCTCGAAGTGAGACAGTGAAAGCATCTCGCGAGCGCGCGTCATCGCCACGTAGAAGAGCCGCCGCTCGTCGTTCTCGCAGCCCTCATACCGCGACGGATCGAAGAGGTGTATCGGAACGAGCCAATCTCGCGACCGGCCGGTCATGCTGCTCGGGAAGCGCTTGTCCGTGAGCGCGGGCACGAAGACCAGAGGCCATTCAAGGCCCTTGGCCTGGTGGATCGTAGTGAGATCGACGGCGTCGAACTCAACGGCCTCCTCGCCTTCGAACCCTTCGTAGGCACCCTGAGCCCAGTTCTGAACGTAAGTGGCGAGCCACTCGTAGTACCTGGTACCACGGTCGTTCGCGCCCTTCTGCTCCCCGGGTGCCTGCGGGTCGGGTCGCGAGCGCCGACGCGCGGCCTCGTAGTCGGCGAGCACTTGCGAGCAGCGGGCGAGGGTGCCAAGGCGACCGACCGTCCAGGGGTCGGCCAGATTCCACCGCTCGACGCCAAGCGCGCCGATCAGGTCGTACCACTCCTGCACCAGGTTTGCGGACTTGCTCTCGTCGGCGGCCCGCAACCTCCACTGGCCCAGAAGCCGATGAACGGCGTCAGACCGATCAGGACCGAGCTCAAACAGCTCGACGTACCGGGCGACCAGATCGTCCTCCCCGATGCGCTCCTCTGGGCCGTAGTCCCGTCTCCAGCCCCTGTCGACGAGCCAGCAGACCGTCACGCCGAACAGCTCGGCCTCGGGCTGCAAAAAGAGATTGGTGCGGTTGCCGGGCTTGACCGGCACGTCGAGACAATCGAGCGCATCGAGGATCGGCGGCAATGAGACCCGGCCGCGGCAGAGGATGGCGATGTCGCCGAACCGATAGCCGCACTCGTCGTGAGCGCAACGAACCGCCTCGGCGATCACCCTCGCCTCGTCCTCCTTTGACGGTTGGCTCCAGCAGACGACCTCGGCAGAGGAAGAAGGCTCCCTGTGCGGCTCCATCGCCTTCTCGAGTCGGCCCTCGATCAGACGACTCAGGCGGTTCGCGTGTTCGATGATGACCGGCCGAGAGCGGCGGTTCTTCTCAACTGTGAAGCGCGCGACACCGGGGTAGCGCTCATCGAAATGGACGATGTTCTCGACGCTCGAGCCCCTCCACTGGTAGATGGCCTGGTCATCGTCGCCGACCACGCAGAGGTGAACGGGCTCGGCGGCGAGGCCCGCGATAAGGGCTTCCTGTGCGGGGTTGACGTCCTGGTACTCGTCGACGATCAGGTGCCTCAGCTGTCGGCGGGCGGCCGCCAGAACCTCCGGGCGCTCAAGCTCCCACACCGCTCGGGCGATCACCTGCCCGAAGGTCAGTAGCCTGCTGTCCTCGAGCGATCCGAGATAGGCCTCATAGACTGACCGGAAGGGGTCGACGAGCTCTGCCGAATCAATGAGCTCGTTCTCGACGACGTCGAGATTCGCAAGGAAGACCTTGATCGAATCGAAGAGCCGATGATGGTCCGTCAACCCGGGGATGCCGATCGCGTACGCTTCGCGAGTGAGGAACGCGGTCAGGCGATTGTCGTCGAGCACGTCGAAGGTCTCGTAGCGGGGCACGTACCTCTGCAGAAGGTTGAAACAATAGGAGTGGATCGTGCCGACGAACATGGTGCCGAGCCTGTCCAGGTAGGACAGACCCAGCTTGGGGTCGGCGAGGATACAACGCTCGATCCTGGACTTCAGCGACGCTGCGGCGCGTTCAGTGAACGTGAAGGCGACGATCCCGGCGGGGTCGATGCCCTCGGCGCAGAGGGCGGCGACGCGTTGCGAGACAACCTCCGTCTTACCTGAACCGGCCGACGCGATGATCTGCAAATGGCCATCGCGATAGTCGACCGCCGCCCTTGCCTGCCCCTCGAGCTGTGGGATGTCGAACGCGCTTCCGCCCATTTGCGCCTTTCGGAGCTGTCAGGACACCCGCTTCCTGCCGACGGTATCGGCCGTGGTCTGGCTGGGCATGAATCGAACGCCGGGTCGGCAGCGCTAGCAGCCTCTACGAGCACGAACCGTCCGCGCGATGCACGGCGATCGTCTGCTTGGACCCCTTCGACAGGAATTCCTTCAGGAGATCGTACTTGCTCATTGCACGCCCTCCTCGTTTGCCCACTCTTCACCCAGCAGCTCAGCTTGCTCCAGCACCGTCTCGGTCGCCTTCTCCTGCTTGTCCGGCGGGTAGTGGTACTTGCGCAGCAGCTTCTTGACCGCCAGGCGCATCCGCGCCCGCGAGCTCTCGCGCACGGACCAGTCCACGGTGGCCTTGCTGCGCACCTGCACGACCAGCTCCTGGGCGATCTTGCGCAGCACTTCGTCGCCCATGAGCTGCACTGCTGAGTCGTTGGTCTCGAGCGCGTCGTAGAAGGCGAGCTCTTCGTCGCTCAGGCCCAGCTTCTCGCCGCGCTCGCGCGCCGCCTTGATACGCTTGGCGAGTTCGATGAGCTTCTCGATCGCCTCTTCGGCCGTGATCGTGCGGTTGTTGTATTCGTCGACCGTGCGGGCGAGCATGTCCGAGAACGAGCGTGCCTCGACCAGGTTGCGGCGTGAGCGGGTCTTGATCTCATCGTTCATGAGCCGCTCGAGTAGTTCGACCGCGAGGTTGCGGCGTTGCATGCCGCGGATCTCGGCGAGGAACGTGTCGTCGAGAATGGAGATGTCCCTCTGGTCGCCGCCCTTCAGGTCGAGGACGTACGCCCAACCTTCTGGCACGACGGCGCGCGAGACTATCTGTCGGACCGCGGCGTCCAGCTCATCGTCGGTCTTCTCGCGGCCGCCGCTGCCGAGCTTGGCAAGCTGCGCGCGCACGGTCTGGAAGAACCCCACGTCGTCGCGGACGGCGATCGCCTCGTCGGCCGGCACCGCCAGGGCAAAGGCCTTGGAGAGCTGCGACACCGCGTCCATGAAGCGCCGCTTGCCGTCGTCCTGCTCGAGCACGTGCTCCATGGCCTCGGCGACGAGCGCCAGGCGGGCCGCGGGCTCCATCGCTTCGCGCGCCGGCGTGAAGTCGAATCCGAACATGATGTCGCAGGCGATCTCGTATTTCTCCTGCATCACGGCGACGGCGGCGGCCTGATCGACGGCGACGTCGCCGGCGCCGCCGCTCTCCGTGTAGTCGGCGATGGCGCGCTTGAGCTGGTCGGCCAGACCGATGTAGTCGACGACCAGGCCGCCGGGCTTGTCGCGGAACACGCGATTGACCCGGGCGATGGCCTGCATCAGCCCGTGCCCGCGCATCGGCTTGTCGACGTACATCGTGTGCAGACAAGGCGCGTCGAAGCCGGTCAGCCACATGTCGCGCACGATCACGATCCTGAACGGGTCGCCCGGGTCCTTGAAGCGCTTGGCCAGCGCCTCGCGCTTGGCCTTGCTGCGGATGTGCTGCTGCCACTCGACGGGGTCGGGCGCGGAGCCGGTCATCACGACCTTCATGGCCCCCGTCGCATCGTCGCCGCTCGCCCACTCCGGCCGCAGCTCGGCGATAGCGTCGTAGAGCTCAACGCAGATGCGCCGGCTCATGCAGACCACCATCGCCTTGCCGTCCATGGCCTCGAGACGCTCTTCGAAATGCTTGACGAGGTCGGCGGCGATCAGCCCGACGCGCTTCTCGGCGCCGACCAGGGCCTCGAGCCGCGCCCACTTGCTCTTGAGCTTCTCGCGGCGCTCGAACTCCTCGGCCTCGGTGACCTCTTCGAAGTCTGTGTCGATGTGCGGGCGCTCGCTCTCGTCGAGCTCGATCTTCTGCAGGCGCGCCTCGTAGTAGATGGGGACGGTCGCGCCGTCCTTGACGGCCCGCTCGATGTCGTAGGTGTCGATGTACTCGCCGAAGACGGTGCGCGTGTTGCGGTCGGACTGCTCGATCGGGGTGCCGGTGAAGCCGATGAACGAGGCGTTCGGCAAAGCGTCGCGCATGTTGCGGGCAAAGCCCTTGATGAAGTCGTACTGGCTGCGGTGGGCCTCGTCGGCGATCACCACGACGTTGCGGCGCTCGCTCAGCAGGGGGTGCTGCTCCCCCGGCGCCGCCAGGAACTTCTGGATGGTGGTGAACACCACGCCGCCGGCCGCCACCCTGAGCTTCTCGCGCAGGTCGTCGCGGCTCTCGGCCTGGACGGGCGTCTGACGCAGCAGATCGTGGCAGCCGCAGAACGTGCCGTAGAGCTGCTCGTCCAAATCGTTGCGGTCGGTGATGACGACGACCGTCGGGTTTCTGAGCTCGGGCTGCAGGATGATCTTGCGGAGACGCCACAGACCTCCGCGAAGACGCTCTGCAATCGCTCGGCGGAGTCATCGCCACTGCCGAGAAGGTCGATGTCGCGCGTGGCACGGTGCGGCTCGCCCTCCCACATCGCAAACAGGGTCGCCCCCTTGAGCGTGAACGAACCGCCATGGCTCGATTGACCGAGCCGGTAGAGGAACCGCTCGGCGACGTAGCGGTCGAGAAGAAGATTGAAGTCGTCGCCCGTTCCGCGAACCCGCTGCTTGAGCCGTTCAAACACCGACGCCGCAACGTTGACCGGCGGCCGCTGCGTCACTGGAGCGACTCGAGATACGGGCGGATGACGTTGGCCGCCCGCAGCCGACCGGCGCACCGCGAGAGGTCGTCGACCGTGGCCAGGTGCAGGCGGTAGCAGTCGCGCAGCGCTTCGAGAGCGACGTCGAGGCCAACCTTGTTGCGGTACCGGAAGCAGTCGACTACCGTGCGGGCGGGCGACGTGATGCGCACCGACACGCCGTCGACCACGTGCTCCTCGACGCCCTCTGTGAGCGCCGCGCCTGAAAAGTGCATGACCCGCACCTCAAAGCTGAGGCCCTGAGGTGGATGGGCCTTGCGATCGATGCCCAGCCAGACCTCGAACGGGATCTGCGTCGTGAGCTCGTGGAAGTTGAGCGCCGAAAGCAGACAGATCACGCCGTTCGGGGCGAGCTTGGCAACCTCGGCGAACGCGTGGTGCTCCGACCAGTCGGCGTCGATGATCTCGTAGAGCCCTCGGCTGACGCGCTCGACGTGGCCTTGGCGCACGAGACGCGTGAGCCACATGCGCGAGATGCCGGCCGCCGCGAGGTCTCGCGGCCGGACCACTCCGCGCGCGCGAATGAAGGCAAGGACGTCGGATGTCGACTGCGGGCTCACGCCACTGATTGTTACATATCGTCGGCTTTTGTCAATATCTGCCGGCTTATTGTAACCCACCCCGATGGGAGTCAGTGCCGGGGGTAGCGCACCAGACTCAATGGTCGAACCCGCCCGTGGATAGAAGTCGCGCAAGAAGTCAGACTGTCCGACGTCGAGATGATCGAGTCCATATGCACGCCCGGGCGACCGATGGGGTGGATGAGCCAGTTGTTCGGAGACGGCTTGGAACACTTGATCTGGCTGGACTGCTCCATGAACTCGGTGAAGGAAAGCCAGAAGTCGAGTTGAGCCTGCTGGGTGGCACTGAGGGTCGCCTGGCCCGGGCCGCCCGCCGTGAAATCGTTGGGACGGCACACGACGTTGAACTTCGGGGCCGCCGGCGAATCGCCGATCTTCCAGGCCTCGACCTCAAGCCCGAAGAAGGCGACTTCGGCGCCGGTGATCTCGTTCAGCCAGTCGAGAGCCGCCCGGTGTTCCTCGCCGAAATGCTTGGCGATCCAGACAATGGCTGTGGCCTCCAGGCCGGCCGCATAGGTGATCGTCTTGCCCAGGTGGTCGTGGTCGGTGTTCTCGATCTGGTTCTCGATAACCACGAAGCGATCGCTCGCAGCGTCTTTGCAGAGAATGTCAGCAAAGAAGCGCCCTACATCCTTCTCGACCGCCTCGACCTCGAGCTCCATGCCGATGGTGTCGCCGAGAAGGCCGATATTCGCGGGTTCGGCCAGCCACGGCGTGAAGTCGGCGGCCTCGTTCTTCCAGATCTCGCGGATGTCGACCTTCTCGAGTCGGCCGAGCGGCTGGACGGTCATGGCCCCCCCAAGTGGACGCGTTGACATTCTATGTCTCGGCCCAGACAGATGCATGATTGAGTGGCAAGTCGGCGCGCGACCCACCGCTCCGATATGACAGAATGACCCCCGCAAACCAACCGAGCTGAAAGGGGCCCAGCCGTGCGGGACCGCTGCGCGTTGCTCTCCGTCTACGACAAGACCGGCATCGAGGACTTCGCCCGCGCCCTGGTCGCCGGCGGCTGGCGCATCTACGCCTCCGGTGGCACGGCCAGGACGCTCGCGGCGGCCGGCATCGCCACCACCGACGTGGCGGACCTGGTCGGTGGCTCCGCCATCCTCGGTCACCGGGTCGTGACGCTGTCGCGCGAGGTCCACGCCGGCCTGCTCGCCCGCCCCGTCCCCGAAGACCTGGCAGAGCTCGACCGGCTCGGCGTGCCGTTCATCGACCTCGTCTGCGTCGATCTCTACCCCCTCGCCGAGGAGATCGCCAAACCGGCCGCGACCACCGAGTCGGTGATCGAGAAGACCGACATCGGCGGGCCCACGATGCTGCGCTCCGCCGCCAAGGGCCGGCGCATCGTGGTCAGCCTGCCCGAGCAGCGCGCCGGCGTGCTCGCCTGGCTGGCAGAGGGCGAGCCCAACGCCGACGAGTTCCGCAACGCCCTGGCCGCGCAGGCCGAAGCCGTGATCGCCGACTACTGCCTCGCCTCTGCCCGCTACCATTCGCGGGGGCGGTTCGACGGCGTGGTCGCCCGGGCGACCCGCACGCTCAAATACGGCGAGAACGCCGGCCAGGCTCCGGCCCACCTGCTGACGACCGGCGCCGGCGGCGCTACCGTAAGCGCCGGCGCAGCCTGCGCAGACGCCGCCGCGCTCAGCGCCTCCATGGGCGCTGCCACCGCGAGCGCCTCCGCCGACCCCCTCGCCCTCGACCGCCTCACGCTGCTCGCCGGCACCGAGCCCAGCTACAACAACCTGGCCGAAGTCGGCCGCCAGATTCAGACCATCACCCACATCGCCGCCGGCTTCGAGCGCAACTTCGGCGCGGTGCCCTGCATCGCGCTCGGCACCAAGCACGGCAACGCCTGCGGGGCGGCCGTCGGCGAGAGCCCGGTCGAGGTCGTGCGCACGATGGTCATGGGCGACCCTAGGGCCATCTTCGGCGGCCTCGTCATGCTGAACTTCGCGGTCACGCAAGAGGTCGCCGCCGAGCTGCTCACCTACGGCGTGCCCGAGGGTCGCCGCGTGCTCGACGCCGTTACCGCCCCCTCGTTCGAGCCCGAAGCCGTCGAGATGCTCTCACGCAAGGGCGACAAGTGCCGCTTTCTCGCCAACGAGGCGCTCGGCCGGCTCAGCACCGGTTCGCTCGACGCGACGCCCATGTTGCGACAGGTGCGCGGCGGCGTTCTGCGCCAGCCGAACTACACCTGGGTGCCCGATCTCGCCTCGGCCGATGTCACGCGCATCGGCGAGCTCAGCGACTCACAGAAGCGCGACCTCGTTCTCGCCTGGGCGATCTGCGCCACCTCCAACTCGAACACCGTCACCCTCACGCGCGACGGCGGCCTGCTCGGCAATGGCGTGGGCCAGCAGGACCGCGTCGGCTGCTGCGAGCTGGCCCTCAAGCGCGCCGCCGACGCCGGCCACCAGCCGGCCGGGGCGGTCGCCGCGAGCGACAGCTTCTTCCCGCAGTCAGACGGGCCGCAGACCCTGATCGACGCCGGCGTCGGCGCCATCTGGGCGACGTCGGGTTCGGTGCGCGACGAGGACACCCGCGAGCTCTGCCGCCGGCGCGGCGTGGCACTGTGGCAGGTGCCCGACTCGGTCGGACGGGGGTTCTTCGGGCACTAGGCCGCAGGGTCGCGCGGGGAGCGACGGTGTCGGGCCGGTGAGCGGCCGAGCCGCTCACCGGCCCGACACCGTCGCTCGTGCCGATCAGCGGTTGACGCGACGCCTATCGACGACCACCATGGGGGCAGGTCCAGCTCCCATCGACGACGCCATGGAGGCAACGATGCCCGAAGGCTTGTTCAGTCCCGTCCACCTGATCATCCTGTTCGCGATCCTGCTGCTGCTGTTCGGTGCCAAGAAGCTGCCCGACCTGGGCAAGGGCATCGGTACGGGCATCCGCGAGTTCAAGACCGGCATCTCCGGCTTGAACGACGAGCCGGTCGAAAAGCAGCTGCCCGCCGGCGAGAGCGCGCCGGCCGCGCAGGCCGTTGCGCCGGCGCAGCAGGCGCCGGTGCAGGCCGCCGCGCCGGTGCCGCAGCCGGTCGTGCAGGCGACCGCGCCGGCACCCGCGCCCGTACCGCAGGCGACGGTAGAGGCGACCGTGGCAGTGCCGCAGGCCACCGTACAGGCTGCCGCGCCCGTGGCGCAGGCGACCGTGCAGGCCGCGCCGGCGCCCGCCGAGGCACCCGCCCCGGTCACCGAAGCGCCCACGACGACAGAGTAGTCAGGCCGGCGGTCGCGGCGGCTGTCGTTCTGGTGAGGCCGGCGGTCGCGCCGGCGGTCCTTTGCCGGGCTATGCCGCCTTGCGCTCGTGCTCCGCGTCGCTTTCGCCCTCGTTTCCGGGCAGTCGCGTCGGCTCGTCCACAGCCACGACCGGAAGAGCTTGCCGCCGGTCGGCGCGGGTGGCGTAGACGATCCCGCCGATGATGGCTACGAGCAGCGCTGCGGCCGCGAGGGCGAGCCAGACGCTCGTCCCGCCGTGACCGGTGGGGAGCGTGCCGTCGGGCGCACCGCGACCGCGGATCAGAGCGGCTTGCGCGGCCGAGACACCGACCGTGAGCACGATCACTCCTGCGGACGCGAGCGCCGCAGGCACCATTCGTTTGAGCAGATGGGAACTCACCGTCCCACCTCGATTCCCTGCAGAAGGTCCAGCACCTGGCTGGCTGTCCGTAAGGTACCCGCGAGCCTGGGGAACTAGGCGGCGGAGGTTGGCTAGAGCCGCCGCCGCTGGGTAGGATGACAGCTCGGGGATGGAGTCCCCCTTTGAACGCCCCACCCGGGGCTGATGGCTCCTGTGTCCGCGACCACAGCGCCCACAGGGCCATCACAAGGAGGACTCCACCATGCAGCAGCTCTTCACGATCGCCGCCGTCTGGCTGGCGCTGGCGGTCGTTTCGGCCGTCATCGCCAACAGCCTGCGTATCGCCATCGCCCTGGTCGAGATCTGCGTGGGCGTCGTCGTGGCGGCGACCGCGGCGCACTTCGGCTTCTTCGACCGCCTCGGCTCAGACCAGCAGTGGCTGCAGTTCCTGGCCTCCACCGGGGCCGTGCTGCTCACCTTTCTGGCGGGCGCCGAGCTCGACCCGGCGGTCATCCGCACCAAGCTGACCGAGGTCTCGGTGGTCGGGCTCGTCGGCTTTGCGGGGCCGTTCCTTGCCTGCGCGGCGGTGGCCCACTGGGCGCTGGGCTGGAACTCGCAGGCCAGCCTGCTGGCCGGCGTCGCGCTCTCCACGACCTCGATGGCGGTCGTCTACTCGGTCATGCTCGAGACCGGCTTCAACCGCACCGACTTCGGCAAGGGCATCCTCGGCGCCTGCTTCATCAACGACCTGGGCACCGTGATCGCCCTGGGCCTGCTGTTCGCGCCGTTCACCTACAAGACCATCGTCTTCATCGCGACCACTGTCGTCGTGGTCGCGGTGCTGCCGTTCGTCATCAACCGCATGACGCGCATCTACGGTCACCGCACGGCCGCCATCCGCACCAAGCTCATCATGGTCGTGCTGCTAGGGCTGGGCGCGCTGGCCTACTGGGCCGGCAGCGAAGCCGTCCTGCCCGCCTACATCGTCGGCATCGTGCTGGCCGGCGGCGCCGCCCAGGACCACCACTGGATCCGCCGGCTGCGCACGCTCACGGTCGGCTTTCTCACGCCGTTCTACTTCTTGCGGGCCGGCATGCTGGTGAGCGTGAGCGCGGTGGTGGGGGCGCCGCTCGTGGTGCTCGCGCTGTTCGCCGGCAAGGTCGGCGCCAAGATCTTTGGCCTCTACCCCGTCGTCGGGCGCTTCCGGCGCGAGCGCAACGAGCGCTGGTACTACACGCTGATGATGTCGACCGGGCTCACCTTCGGCACGATCTCGGCGCTCTACGGCCTGAGCCACGGGATCGTCACCCCGCGCCAGTACTCGTACCTCGTGGCCGTGGTCATCGGCACGGCGGTGATCCCCACCCTGGTCGCCAGCCTGGCGTTCGTGCCGCGGCACCTGCTGCCGGCGTCCCAGGCGGAGCCGGGCACGACAGGTGCGAGCGCAGCGGGTGCGTGGGCGGCGAGTGCGGGTGCGGCGGGCGCAGCGAGTGCGGGCGCCGTACGGGCGACCGTCCTGTCCGATGCCAAGGCGTCGGCCATCCCGGCGGAGATCCTGGCCGAGGCGCTGGCCGAGCTCGACCTCGAACAGGAAGAAGAGGAAGAGGTCACCGACGAGGGCTGACATTGCGTAAGCAACCTCTCTCTCCGCCCGCGTTCAGTCCAGGGTTTGTAATTCCGATACCGTGGGAGGTAACATTTCGTCATGCCGAAGAGGCGCCGTGGCGGCTACGTCTTCCTCGGCTGGAAAGGCGACCATGCGCCCCGCCACGTGCACGTCTACCGCGACGGCAAGTTCATCGTCAAATGGGATCTGGAGAACTGGAAACCGATGAAGGGCAGCGCCACCGACCAGATCCTGCGTCTGATCCGCGATCTCGTGAACGAAGGTTTGTTGTGAAGATCCAATCGGTCATCGCGAACAACCACAAGCACGCCTTCGATGTCACGACCAAACGCGGGGTCCTCTCGCTGCCGTACTCGAAGGTCGATCCGTCCCCCAGCGCCTCCGACCCGCCGGTCAACGCCTACGTCGACGACGAGCTCGGTCGCGAGGGCTTCACTTATGTCCTGAAATCGGGCGCTGAGGGCTCCGCTCACATCGACGCCGTGCTCGAGTACAACCAGGACCCCGACCACCTGCGGGAGTTGCTTATCTACCAGCTCACGCTCGACGCTCAGGAATACCTGCGTGCCAGCGCCCTCTCCAAGCGAGAGGTGAGCAGGCGACTGGGCACGTCGCTCTCGCAGCTCTACCGGCTGCTCGACCAGTCCAACCAGCGCAAGTCCATCGACAAGATGGTCGGCCTGCTGACGGTCCTGGACTGCGAGATCGACCTCACCGTACGCCGCGCGGGCCGCCACGCACCCGCCGTGTGAATACCGACCGGACTTGTCGGGTATAGACCTCCCCGAAAGGTGCGCCGCTGCGGCGGCCGGTATCTGAGGGGAGACCACATGGCAGACGATCCCAAGCCCGCGCTCACACTCGACTGCATCGGGCTCTACTGTCCCGAGCCGCTGTTCCAGGCCCGCGAGAGCATCGACTCGATCGAGGTCGGCGAGGTGCTCGAGGTCTTTGCCGACGACCCCGCCGCCGAGGAAGACCTCACGCGCTTCGCCAAGCGCGCCGGCCACGAGGTCGTCGCCGTGAGCAACGATGGCGGCGAACTGCACATCCTCCTGCGCCGCAGCCACTGAGCCCACCACCCACACCGCGACCGGACCTGCCCGCCACCACCCAAAGGATGACCATGGCCGACCAGAAGAACATCCTCTACGTACAGACCAGCAACCTTCCCGAACGCCAGTATTCGCCGCTCGTGCTGGCCCAGAGCGCCAAAGCGATGGACATCGACGCCGCGGTGTACTACCTGGGCATGGGGCTCACGGTCCTCAAGCCGGGCGCGGCCGAGCAGATGCAGCTCGGCAGCTTCCCCAGCGTGGCTGAGATGCTCAAGCAGACGCTCGACATGGGCGTCACCGTCTATGTCTGCGAGGCCTCCAAGCGCATGCTCGGCTGGGACAAGGTCGAGCTGATCGACGGCGTCAAGATCGTCGGAGCGGCGACGCTGAACGACCTCACTCTGGATGCCGACGCCACGATGTGGTTCTGAGGCGGGCAGCGTGACTACCGACCCTACGGACGACGTGGCTCTCGGCCCGACCCACGGCGTGGCTCCCGACCAGACCGGCACCTCTCATCCGACGCGCGCGCTCGATCCGACCCGCGCACTCGCGCCGACCCGCGCGCTCGAGCTCACCGGCGCGCTCGAGCTGAGCGACCCCGGCGCCGCGCTCGCGCGCGATGGGGTCGTCTATACCGACTACCAGAGCGCCAAGCCCGTCGATCCGCGCGTGGTCGCGGCGATGCTGCCGTACCTCACCGAGACGTTCGGCAACGCCGCCTCGCTGCACGGCGTGGGCGACCTCGCCACGGCGGCCCTCGACGAAGCCCGCGGCCGGGTGGCCGCGTTCTTCGGGGCGCAGCCGGCCGAGATCGTCTTCACCGGCGGCGCCACCGAGGCCAGCAACCTGGGGATCATCGGTTACGCCCTGCGCCACCGGCGCAAGGGCGACCACGTGATCATCTCCGAAGCCGAGCACATCAGCATCCTCAACATCGCCAAGTACCTCGAAAAGAACGGCTTTCGCGTGACCCGCGTGCCGATCGACCTGTACGGCCGCGTGTCGCCCAAGAAGCTGCGTGCCCGCATCACCGACCAGACCATCCTCGTGTCGGTGCAGTGGGCGAGCAGCGAGATCGGCACGCTGCAGCCGATCGCCGAGATCGCCGCGATGCTCGCCGACACGGGCATCGCCCTGCACAGCGACGCCGTCGCCGCCGAAGGCGTCGTGCCCATCGACACGAGCGCCGTGCCGGTCGACCTGCTCAGCCTGTCGAGCAACGACCTCTACGGGCCGCGCGGCCTTGGCGCCCTCTACGTGCGCAAGGGTACCCAAGTCGCGCCGGTGCTCATGGGCGGCGGCCAGGAGCGCGGCCTGCGCTCCGGCACCGAAGACCTGGCGAGCATCGCCGGCATGGCTGCGGCCGCCGACATCCTGGGCGCCGGGATGGGCGACGAGGTGTTGCGTATCAAGGCGATCCGCGACCGGCTCGTCGAGCGCGTGCTGGCCGAGATCCCAGACTCGCACCTGAACGGCCACCCCGAGCAGCGGGTGCCCGGCAACGCGCACTTCCGCTTCGACGCGGTCGAGGGCGAGTCGATGGTGCTGTCGCTGCGCGACGCCGGCATCGCCGCGGCGACCGGCTCGGCCTGCAGCTCCAAGACGCTCGAGCCTTCGCACACGCTGCTGTCGTGCGGCCTGCTGCACGAAGAGGCGCACGGCTCGCTCGAGTTCACGTTCGGGCGCTGGAACAGCCCCGGCGACGTCGACCGCATCATGGCCGTGCTGCCCGGCGTCGTCGCTCGCCTGCGCGCGCTCTCCCCGCTCTACAGGACCACGGCCCCCGCGGCCGGCTGACCGAAAGGCTTCACGCGATGAAATCGACCTCGTACACCGACAAGACCCTGGACCACTTCCGCAACCCGCGCAACGTGGGCACGCTCGAGGGTCCGAACGTCGCCGTGGGCCGCGTCGGCAACCCCGTCTGCGGCGACCTCATGGACATCTACATCGAGGTCGTGGACGACCGCATCAAGGACATCAAGTTCCAGACCTTCGGCTGCGGCTCGGCGGTGGCCACCTCGAGCATGATCACCGAGCTGGTGCCGGGCATGACGTTGGACGAGGCGCTCAAGGTGACCCGCAACGACGTGGCCGACGCCCTCGAGGGCCTGCCGCCGGTCAAGATGCACTGCAGCAACCTGGCCGCCGACGCCCTGCACGAGGCGATCAAGAACTGGCGCGAGGGCGTCAAGCCCGAGGACGCCGTAAAGACGCCCGGCGGCACCGCCTGCCACCCCATCCCCGCGGCCGTCGCCGAGATCGAGATCGTCCACCTCGCCGACTACGACGGCAAAGGCCTGTACCGCGCCGTGCCGGACCTGAGCGCGCTCGCCGACGAGCGCGTCGTGGTGCTCGACTCGGGCGACCCGTCCGCGCAGCTTGCCATCGAGCTCACCGACCACACCAGCCGCGTCGTTCTCATGACGACGGGCAAGGAGCCGAGCGTGAGCCCGGCGGTGCGGTCTGCCCTGCGCCTGAGCGACGTGAAGGTGCTGACCGAAGCGCAGCCGCTGGAGCTGCTCGGCGAAGGCGAGCTCGAGCGCATCCGCGTGCACGACTTGAACGAAGACGAGGAGTACGAGCTCACCGCCGACGCATTCGTCGTGCTCGAGTAGGCGGGGCGGCAAGGCCGGGGCGCCGCTGCCGACCCTCGAACGTTGCGTCCTGCTAGACTCGCCCGCGACCAGACCTGTTCGCGTGGAGGGCAAGCACATGAGCGACAACGGCAAGCAGCCGGCGTACGTGGCGGCGCACATCGACGAGATCCCGTTCGAAGAAGGCGACTCGCCGGGTACCGAGTGGAAGCCGATCCGGCGCTTCTTCGGTATCGGCTCCTTCGGCACCAACCTCTCCCGCGCCACCAATGCGGGTGACGTTCTCACCCACGACCACGACGAGACCGACGTGCGCCACGAGGAGCTGTTCCTGATCGTCAGCGGCCACGCGACGTTCAGGGTCGACGGCGACGAGATCGACGCCCCGGCGGGGACGTTCCTCTACGTGCCCGACCCCACCTCGGTGCGTGGCGCCGTCGCGCGCGAGGCCGGCACGGTCATGTTCATCGTCGGCGCCGAGCCCGGCGCCACGTTCGCACCGTCGGAGTGGGACACCGAGCCGCTGCCCGACTGAGCGCTGCTCTCGCGATCAGACCTCTTCGGCGGCCAGCCGGCGACGGCGCCGGCTTCGCGCGACCACGCCCATGACCACACCGGCCGCCACTATCACCACGACGATCGCCACGACGACCAGGGTCGTGCTGCCGCCGCCATCGCTCGACGCCGCGATCCGGGGCTGCAGGTTCAGGTAGGTGTCGTAGTTGCCCTCGCAGTTGAAGGCGGGACCGGTGCCGCCGAACATCTGGGTCCAGCCGGTCCACTTGGCGGTGTCATAGGCCTCGAGGTCCTCAGGGTAGGAGAGCACTATCCAGGGCGACTGCTGGTACATGATCTGCTGCATCTGCCAGATCATGGCCTGGCGCTGTCGGGGGTCGAGCGTGCGCCCCTGCTGTAGGGCCAGGGCATCGTACTGGGCGTTCGACCAGAAGGGCTCGTTGAGGCTGCCGATCTCTTTGGTGGTGAGACAGTTGAGCGTCTGGCCGGGGTCGTAGTAGGAGCCCCAGTCCCACACGGTCAGGTCGAAGTCGGGCTTCCAGGCGCCTCCCTGGTAGTTGTAGATGAGCGACGTGAACTGGCCGACGTCCAGGACAGACAGCTTGATCTTGAGGCCGAGCTTGTCGAGCCAGCCGGCGATGAGCTTGGCGTCGATCTGGGTCGAGCTGTCGTCGGTCGTGGCGAAGAGGCGCAGCGTGATGGGCTTGCCCTGCTTGTTCAGCCGCACGCCGTTCTTGAGCGGGTAGCCGGCCTGGGTGAGAAGCTGGGCGGCCTTGGCCGGGTCGAAGGTGTAGAGTTCGCTCGCCGACGGCTGCCAGTGGTAGTCGGGGTCGGCGAAGGTGTGCGGCGGGATGATGGTGGTGCCCGGGGTGGCGAGGCCGCTGTAGGCGACCGAGCAGAGCTGCGCCCGGTCGATCGCGTAGTTTAAAGCGTTGCGAAAGCGCCAGTCGCGCAGCACCGGGTTGCCCAATGAGCTCGACTGGTCGTAGCAGTTGAACTCGAGGTAGTCCCAAGCGTAGTAGTTGTAGGCGACGGCCTTGAAGCCCGGAACCTTCTCGAGCGCCTTGAACTGGGCTTCGGGCACGCCGTCGACGCCGTCGAGAGCGCCGGTCTTCAGGTCGGAGACCATGGTGTCGGGGTCCTGGTAGAGCTCGAAGTAGATCTGGTCGATGGCCGGCTGCTTGCCGTACCAGTACGGACTCTTGACCATCTCCACATAGCTGCCCTTGACGAACTTGACGGTCTGGAACGGCCCGCTGCCGACGATGGGGGGCTTGTTGACGTAGCTGGTGGCGGCCGCCTTGGGCGAGACGTGTGCCCAGATGTGTTCGGGCAGGATCGGCACCAGAGCCCGCTCGAGGTCGGCCTTGGGCGCCGAGCAGACGATCCGCACCGTGGTGGGGTCGAGCGCCGTCACCGTCTTGATGCCCTGCGTGTAGTTGGTCAGGTTGGTCATGTCGTTCTTGATGATGTAGGTGTAGGTGAAGGCGACGTCGGCGGCGGTCAGGGGCACGCCGTCCTGGAACTTCACGCCCTTGCGGATGTGGATCGTCCAGGTCTTGCCGTCGGCCGAGATGCCGCCGTTGGCCTGGGTGGGAAAGGCGGCCGCCAGGTCGAGCGTGGGCTGGTTGTGGTCGCCACAGCCGAAGAGATACGAGTAGTTGAGGGCCCAGATCTCGTAGGTGTCGTTGGTGTAGCCGATGAACGGGTTCAGGTTGTCGGGCTCGGTTGTCCAGCCGAGGCGCAGGATCACCTTGCCCGCGGGGGCGGGGCTGCTGCTGGCGGCAAAGGCGCGACTCAGGCTCACCGCAAGACCACCGGCGAGCGCCAGAAGGGCGATCACGCCGAGGGCGGCCAGATACCGACGCGACGAAGCCCGAGACATCGTGCCCATGACGCTCCCCCCACGGCTCGTTTCTGCAAAACGATTTGCTGACGTAGAGAACATGATATACAGTGGCCTTGGGCGGTGCAAGGCCGGTTCACCACGCCGCACATGCCCGCACGGCACGACGCCCGCACAGCACGACGCCCGCACAGCACGACGCCCGCACAGCAAGACGCCCGCACAACAGATGCCCGCACCAGCACGATCGCCCGTACAGCATGGAGAGCCGCAAAGAGGTCAACATCAGGGATGTCGCACGCCTGGCCGGAGTGTCGCCGACCACGGTCTCGCACGCCCTGAACGGCAAGCGCCCCGTCTCGCCGGTCACCCGCCGGCGGGTGCGCGACGCCGCCGAGCGGCTCGGTTACCGGCCGCACCCCGGCGCGCGCAGCCTCAAGGCCGGCGGCACCGGCGTGATCATGCTGTGCGCCGTCAACATCGCGAGCCCGGCGGTGTCGCCGGCCGACCTCGAGTACTACTACAAGCTCATCAAGGGCGTCACTGAGGCGACCTACGGCAGTGAGCTCGCGCTCGTCCTGGTGCCAGAGTCAGAGAGCGACGTCTACTGGGACCGGCTGCTGCTCGACGGTGCGATCGTGGCCGACCCGGTCGCCGGCGACCGCAATATCGCCTTCCTGCGCGCCCGGCATCTGCCCTACGTGACCATCGGCCGCGACCCCGACCGCCCCGACGAAGGCTACTGGGTCGACGGCGACGCGCGGGCGGCGACGCGCCTCATACTCGACCACCTCGCCGCCCGCGACGCCCGCGACATCGCCGCCATCACCTGGATGACCTCCGACTTCTGGACCCAGACCGCCGTGCGCACCTACCACGCCTGGTGCGAGGAGCACGACCGCCGGCCGCGGCTCGAGGTCGTGCCCGAAGACACCGAGGCGGCGCTGCACGAGACCGCCGTCCGACTGCTCGCCCCGGCCACCCGGCCCGACGCCGTGTGCGGCCTCTACGAGCTGCCGGCGATCGCCGTGCTGCGCCGCGCCGCCGAGCTGGGCATCGACGTGCCGGGCGAGCTCATGATCGCAGCGCCCGGCGACTTTGGCCTGGGCGCGACGAGCTCGCCGCCCATGACGACGCTCGACTACAACGGCGAAGCGCTCGGCCGCGAGGCCGCCGGCATGCTGATCGAGCTCGTCCACGGCGAGACGCCCGCCGAGCCGCGCCGGCTGCTGCCCCTGTCGCTGCTCGAGCGCGAGTCGACCCGCCGGTAGACGCGCCGCCGCGGCCCGCGCGGGCGATCGCCCGGCCCCTCAGGCCAGGTCCATCCCCTCGTAGGCTTCCGCTGCGAACGTCGGCTTGCCGCGGAACAAGGTGAGCTCCACCGTGGCCTCGTTCACGCGCTCCGCCGGCAGTTCCAGGATGTTCTCGCGCAGGACCACGAGATCCGCCGACTTGCCCGCCTCGAGCGAGCCGGTCTCATGCTCGAGGAAGTTGGCGTAGGCGCCGTTGATCGTGAACGCGGCGATCAGCTGCTCCACGCTCACGGCCTCCTCCGGCCAGAGCTCCGAGCTCAGGTCGGGGACCAGCGGGTCGCGCCTCAGCGTGCCGCGCTGGATGGCGAGCAGCGGGTCGGGCGGCGGCGAGACCGGGTAGTCGCTGGCTCCCGCCACGACGACGCCATGGTCGAAGAGGCTCCTCATCGGGTACTGGTGCCCGGCGCGCGGCTCACCCAGGAACGGCTGGTAGTGGAGCCGGTCGTACATGGCATCCTTGGCGAACCAGTACGGCTGGGTCGCGGCCACCACGCCGAGCGCCGCCATGCGCTCGTAGTCGGCAGGGTCGACGAGTTGCAGGTGGGTGATGATGTCGCGCCCGGGCGCCGGGCCGCCGGACGAACCGCCCGCGGAGCCGGAGGCACGGCGATCCGCCGGACCGCCCGCCTGCCGTGCGGCGGCGATCGCGTCGAGGCTCAGCGAGACGGCCGCGTCGCCGATCGCGTGGTAGTGAAGCTGAAAGCCCGCGGCGGCGGCGGCCACCGACGCCTCGACCAGCCGCTCGGGCGCCCAGACCGGCGCGCTGCAAAAGCCGGGCCGGTCGGCGTACGGCTCGGCCAGATAGCCGGTGTGCGACTCGATCACGCCGTCGGTGAAGAGCTTGACGGCGGCGGCGCGTACGAGCGGGCCCGCAAAGCGGGCCCGCTCGCCGGCCGCCGCCTCGACCTGCTCGCCGGCGGGTCGGTCGGGGTCGAACTGCAGCGACAGGCAGAAGCGCGCCGTGAGCTCGCCGCGGTCTTCGAGGAGCCGGTAGGCGTCGAGCACCGCGTCGCCCGGGCAGTCCCCGGCATCGTGTATCGTGGTCAGGCCGTAGCGCGCAGCGATCGTGCGCTGAAAGTTGCGCAGAGCGGCGGCGTGGGCGGTCGCGTCGTAGCGCGGCGTGGCCCGATCGACCCACGGCCAGGCTTCGCGCAAAAGCCCCGAGGGCGACCCGTCGGGCAGGCGCTCGACGACGGCTCCCTCCCAGCCCGGCTCGTCGCGTCCGATGCCGAGCTGCCGCAGCATGGCGCTGTTCACCCATTGCGTATGCTGACTGTCGTCGTCCAGACGCACGGGCCGGTCGGCCACGACGCGATCGAGCGCCGCGGCCGTCATCTCACCCTCGGGGACCTCGGTCGGATACCACGCCCAGCCGCGGATCACCGGCTGCTCGGTATGCTCGGCGGCGAAGCGGGCGACGGCCTCGAGGCAGTCGCCGACGGAATGGCAAGCGGACAGGTTCACCTCGAACAGCTCGACCGTCGAGAGCCGCGGGTGCATGTGGGCGTCGATGAAGCCCGGCAGCACGAGGCGGCCGCCCAGGTCGACGACGCGCGTGCGCGGACCGCGGCACTCGGCGACCAGCGCGTCGTCGCCCACCGCGACGATGCGGCCGTCCTTGATCGCTACCGCCTCGTGGCGCGAGCGGCGCGCGTCGACCGTGTAAACGATGCCGTTGGTCAAGATCAGATCGGCCTGCACGTCGCCTCCCGTTGCCGCACCCCGATGCACTCCACCCGCGCCCCAGCGTGAGCCGCTAGTGCTCCTGTGTTTCACAAAACGATTTGTGTGGTCACCGCAGTATGGCTGGCCGCAGCCGCGCCCGCAAGCGACACTCGGTCCGCCAGCAATGCGACACCCTGCCCGCCGGCAACGCGACACCGGCCCTGCAGTATCATGAGCTGGAGACCGCCGCTGAGCGGCGTCAGGTCACCACTCGCAGCGCCTTATCTCTCTGAGCCGAGGCCGGCCGGACGTGAGATGAAGAAGGGCAAGCTCAAGAAGCTGTGTGACTATTGGGAAGGCGAGGCGCTCCGTCGCGAAAGCGACGCCGCCTTCTGGCGCGAGCAGTACTTCGAAGCGACTCGCGCGCTAGACGTCCTGCGCGCCGATCCGCTGACAGAGTTCAGCGCCGAGTTTCGCGACGAGGCCATCCGCCAGATCGACGCCTGGCCGCTCGGGTGCGACAACGGTGAACCCCGGCCCGCACCCGGCGGCGACGCCGAGCCGTCGCCCACCGGCGTCGACGACACCAGGCCCGGCAGCTCCCTTGACGTCGGTCACGGCTGAGCACGTGCTCCGACCGCACCGCGTCAACACGACCGTCGGCGCCCTGTTCATGATCGGCTCGACGGGGTTCGCCCTCGGCTCGGTGCCGGCGTACGCGTCGGCCGTCGGCACGACGGCCGACGCCGCGACCTTCTTCGTCTCGTCGATCTTCTTCACGCTGGCGTCGTTCGGTCAGCTCGTGCAGGCCCAGAGCCCGGCCCTGGCGCCGACCGGGACAGCCCATGACGGGCAGCCGCAGCCGGCACGCCTGCGTGCCTGGCTGCCCCACGACCGCGACTGGCTGGCCGCCGTCACGCAGTTCCCGGGCACCCTGTTCTTCAACGCGACGACCCTGCTGGCGCTCGTCCAGGGCCTGACCGCGCAGCAGTACGATCGCGTCGTCTGGCGACCCGACTTCTACGGCTCGGTGCTTTTCCTGGTGTCGAGCACGTACGCGGTCCTGGCGCTGGGCCGGTTTCTGACGTGGCGCCCACGGTCGGCGTTCTGGCGCATCGCCTGGCTGAACATGCTCGGTTCGATCGCGTTCATGGCGTCGGCGGTCGGCGCCTATGTGCTGCCCAAGACCGATGTGGCGATAAGCCCGGCCTGGGCGAGCAGCGGCACCTTCGCCGGCGCCGTCTGCTTCTTTACCGGAGCGCTGCTCATGATCGTGGCGTGGCCCACGGTTTCTCAGAAAGCTCCAAGCAGACCCTCAGCTACCCCTCAGCGCCGTCGGTCATAACCGTAGCAGCAGGTAACTACCGCCGGGTCGCTCCTGCCGGGGTCCTCTCCCCCGGCGACGGCAAGCGACGGGGCGCCCCCGCCCAGGTGGTCGATCGAGCGGAGCGACTCTTGTACTCTCCATCATCCCTGTACGGGCCTTTCGAGCTGCGACTCAAGGTGCCCGTCGATGCCGCCGCACTGTCGGCTCACATCGAGCGCGCCCGTTCGTTTCTGCGCGCTCACGACGTCGACCGCGGCATCGCCTGGAACGTCGCCTTCTGCGTGCACGAGTGCTGCACCAACGCCATCCTGCACAGTGGCAGCCCTACCGACATCGAGGTGCAGATCAGGCTCGACCAGGAGAGCGTCACAGCGCTCGTCACCGACCGCGGCTGCGGGCTCGACGTGAACCGCTGCGACCCTCGGGAGCCCGATCTGCTGAGCGACTGCGGGCGCGGCCTCTACCTCGTAGCCAGCCTCATGGACGAGTTCGACGTAGACGTCGGCTGCGGCACACGGATCCGCATGACGAAGCGACTGACCGAGCCGCGGTCGTAGCGAGACGGCCGTCGTAGCCGGGCGGCCGTCGCGGCGCGGCGGTCGTGGCGGGATGGCCGTCGCGGCCGAGCGGCCGTCGTAGGCGGTCAGCCCACCGTGCGGCGGCGCGCCGGCGGCTCTCTGGTCGGCGCCGCTTCTTCGGCCCCGCTGTGCGCGGCGACGTGCGCCGCGAACCAGCGCGCGTAGCGGCCCACGAGCGGCGCCGACGACAGCCCGTGCGCGACCACGCTGAGCGCGACCACACAGGCCACGGTGGTGAAGAGCATCTTGCCGTCGGGCACGTGGTCGTCGAGGGCGATCAGCACGAAGACGATCGAGGCGAGGCCGCGAGGGCCGAACCAGCCGACGAAGGCGACCGTGGGTGTGCTCGCGCCGCTGCCGAGCATGGCCAGGGCGACGGGCGCCATGCGCACGACGGTGAGGCTGAGCACCGCGTAGAGCGCCACCTGCCAGGTGATCGCCCCCAGGGCGTGCCCCAGTGCGAGGGCGCCGAAGCCGATCCAGGTGACCCAGGCGAGCAGGTCGCCGGCGTCTTCGGTGAACCGCGTGAAGGAGACGCCGCCGGCGCCGACGAGCGCCCCGAAGATCATGCCTCCGGCAAAGGCGGCGATGAAGCCGCTGCCCCCGAGCGCCTGCGCCCCTGAGTAAGCCGCGATGGCGGTGGCCAGCGTCATGATCTGTCGCCAGGGACTCTCGATCCAGCCGCGACTGTCGGCGAACCTCACGACCAGCGCGCCGGCGACGGCCGCACCGACCCCTGCCACGAGCCCCCAACCGATCTGCGCGGCCGCGCGGTCGATCACGGCGGTCACGGGGCTGCCGTGAAGCTCGGCCAGGCTGATGTCGACGAAGACGAGAAAGAAGGGCACGGCCAGGCCGTCGTTCAGGCCGCTTTCGACGTTCAGCGCCTGGCGCACGCGAGCCGGGACGGCCTCGTCGGTGACGACGCGCTGGCCCAGGGCGGCGTCGGTCGACGACAGCATGATGGCCAGCAGCGCGACCGACGCGAAGGCCAGGCCGGGAAAGATCAGGAGGCCCAGCAGCGTGCCCACGACCATGGTCAGCGGCAAACCGACGAGCAGCAGCCGGCCGGGCCGAGCGAGATGTGTGCGCAGCGAGCGCAGGTCGATGCGCGGGCGTCGCCGAACAGCAGGAGCGCCAGGGCGAGCTCGGCGACGCGCTCAGCGTCGCCGCCCCCAGAGACACGTTGAACCAGCCGAGTTCCGACGGCCCCACGACCAGGCCGGCGAGCATGAGGACCAGCGCCGGCGTGACGCCGCGGGCGTCGAGCGGTCGCGAGAGGGCCCCATCTTGACGAGGATCGCGGCGATGACGACGAGGGCGACCATGTAGGCGGACCCTACGCCGGCCGCACCACCCCATCCGCCGCTCGCTTGGGTTTCAGGCCACGTCTTCGACGATCTCCTTGAAGAGGTCGAGATCCCTGTCGACGCGGCGGTTCATCCAGTGGCGCACGGTGTCGCCTTTGCCCTCCCAGGCCGCCGGGTCGTACTCGAGCTGGTAGGTGACCTTGGTCCTGTCGTCGGCGAGCTTCTCAAAACGGACCTCGCCGGTCTCGCGGCCGTCGATCGCCCGCCAGGTGATCTTCTCGTCGACCGTTCTCGACTACGTCGGCATCCCACTCGTCAGGTGTCGTCTTCGACCACGGCGACCCAGTGCAGCCGGTCCTCCTCGACGTCCGTCACCGTCTCGACGGTCTCCATGAACGTCGGATAGTCCTCGAAGGCCGTCCAGGCCTCGTAGACGGCGCGTACGTCCGCCGCTATCTCGCTTGTCTTGTCGATCAACGCCATGCGCGTCCTCCCAGTGTCGCGAACCTGCTCCCGAACGTCCCACGAACGTACCCTTCGGCAAGGACCGCGGATGACTGGGCTGACTTCTACCTTCTGTTCGTGCGACCATGGGCGCGTTGTCCAGTACAATCGGCGGCACGGGCGTACGAGCGCCCGGCGCTCGAACCTGCAT
>CAVTCH010000003.1:0-16644 GCA_963733255.1 uncultured Actinomycetes bacterium | reverse complement strand
CGTTGCTCGCGGCTACCGCGAGCGGGCGGCGAGCGGGCGCCGGCTGGGGCGCGTCACGACGCTTGCGGCTCCTTCACCAGTGCTAACTGTCGCGCCGCGACGGGATCTCGTTGCCGTAGTAATGGGGAAGAGCGCCCTTGTCGTGGCGTCCGTAGGAGCGCAGGAGGTCGACGTTGACACCCGAAGGCGTGCGCATGGCTTCGCCTGTGTCGTCGAGGATGCGGTTGATGAGGAGCAGGACACGGTTGGTCATGGCAACCCTCCTTCGAAGTGTGAAAACTGGGACAATGTGCAATCTATCACAATATCCCTCGAAGGGCGACCGGCCAAACACCGGCGACCGGCGCGAGGGCTGCGCCGGGCGCTGACGTATGCTGGCGTCTGACGGCGACCAGGGGGAGATCATGGACCAGAGTGGGCTGCAGCCGGTGTCGGTCGACCTGACGAGCATGAGCGAGTTCGCGCGCGACGGCATCGTCAGCAAGAGCGTCGTCGAGAACGACCATCACAAGATCATCCTGTTCGCGCTGGCCGCGGGGCAGGAGCTTTCTGAGCACACCGCGAGTGTGCCGGCTTCGATCCACGTCCTGAGCGGCTCCGGCACGGTCACCCTTGCCGGGCAGGAGCTCGAGGCGCGGCCGGGAATGCTCTACTACATGCCGGCCGAGCTCAGGCACGCGGTCCAGGCGCGGGACGACCTGGTGTTCCTGCTCACCATGTTCCGCACCTGAGCGTTCCCCGCGTGACCAGGGGGCGATGACGACAAGGGGGTCCGCGATGAGCGTCGCCGAGCAGTACCGTGGCAGGCGGGGGATCGTCGCGCTGGCCGTCGCCGTGGCGCTGGCGGCCGTCGCGCTGCCGGCGGTGCTGGCAGCCTGCGGCGGGAGCTCGCCGCCGACGCCCGCTCCGACCGTGACGGTCGCGGCCACCGCGACGGCACCGTCGGGAACGGCCTCCGCTTCGGCTTCGGCGTCCGCGGCACCCAGCCGCGCGCCGGCGACGACGCTGTCGGTCTACTTCCTGCGGCCGATCGGCGGCTCGCAGCCCGACCACGGTCCGTTCATCGCCACCGCTCATCGCATGGTGGCCGCGACCGGGGCGCCCGCCCGCGCCGCTCTGAACGAGCTGCTGGCGGGTCCGACGGCCCATGAGAAGGCCATCCGCATGACGAGCGCCATACCGGGCGGCACGAGCTTGCGCGGCTTGACCATCAGCGACGGCGTGGCCACCGTCGACCTCTCGGACTCGTTCCTGCGGGCGTCGCCGGCTACCGCGGCCGCCGCCGAGGTCGTCTACACGCTGACGCAGTTTCCCACCGTGAGCAAAGGTGTGGTGATCCGGGTGGACGGCGCGCCGCTCGCGGCCAGCGCCGGCGGCGGGACCGCGCGGCGGCGCTCCGACTACGAGTCGGTGACACCGCCCATCTTCGTCGAGAGCCCGGCGCCCGGGGACGTGGTGACGACCCCGCTGCGGGTCTCGGGTACGGCGAACGTCTTCGAAGCCACCTTTCAGGCCAGGCTGCTCGACGCGGCGGGCCGCGGGCTCGCCGGCCGCACGATCACGGCCACGTCGGGCAGCGGCACGCGGGGCACGTTCAGCTTCAGCCTCCCGTTCACGGGCAGCGCCACGGCGGGCAGGCTCGTGGTCTACGACGTTTCGGCCGAAGACGGCTCGGCGCTCCATACCGTGAGCATCCCCGTGACGTTCCCGCACTGACGGCAGCGCGGAGACCGCGCGACGGCGGTCGCGCTGCGCGGATCATGCCGTGCGCGTAGCGTCATGCGCGCCATCGTGGGCGCAGCGTCATGCGCCCGGAGTCAATCGCGCAACGCCACCCCGTCGTCGCGCCGCTCGACCAGGCCGTCGGCGGCAAGATCGTCGACGAGCTCGCGGCACTCGCCGAGCGGCAGACCAAGGGCGGTCGCGGCGGCGGCCCACGACTGCGGACCGTGCTCGACGAGCAGGCGCACGAGGCGCGCGCGGAGCTGCCGGTGGGAGCCTGCGAAGGGCGTCTGGCGCGTGAGCGGGGCGATGCCGGTGGCCTGCGCGGTGAGCACGAGCGAGCCGTAGTCCATGAGGGCGTTGTGCCAGTCGCGGGAGCGGCCGCGGGGCAGCGCGACCTCGGCCGTCGCCTGCAGGGCGGCGGGGCCGAGGTCGTGGGGCAGGTCGAGCTCGTGGGTCAGCACGCGACGGACGTTGGCGTCGACTGCGGCGAGGTCGGCGTTGGCTGCGAAGATCAGCACCGCGCGGGCCGTGTAGGGGCCCACGCCGGGAAGCGCCCGCAGGCCCTCGAGGTCATCCGGCAGGCCGCCGGGAGCCGTCTCGGCGCAGCGCTTGAGGCGCACGGCGCGGGTGTTGTAGCCGAGACCCAGCCAGGCGGCGAGGACGTCGGCAAGCGGCGCCGCGGCGAGGCTCGCCGGGGTAGGGAAGCGGTCGACGAAGGCGCTGTACCTGGCTACCACGCGCGCGACCTGCGTCTGCTGCAGCATGACCTCGCTGACGAGGATGCACCAGGGGTCGGCCGTGGCGCGCCAGGGCAGGTTGCGCCGGTGCGACGCATACCAGCCGAGCAGCCTTTCCTGCAGACGACCGACGACGCCCGGGTCGAGCGGCGCCGGCGTCGCGGCCGCCGCCGCGCTGGCGCGCCTCATTCGGCCGTCTCGTCCCACGCCAGGTAGAGCTCGTCGAGCCGGCCTTCCGCGCGCTCGCGCTCGGCGGCGAGCTCGGCGGCGCCGGCGCGGTCGTCGTAGGTGTGAGGATCGGCCAGCCGGGCGTCGATCTCGCCGAGCTGCTTTTCGGCGCGCAGGATGTCGGCCTCGAGGGCGCGCTGCCGGGCGCGCCGGCGGCGGACCTCGTCGGCGGCGTCTCTGGCGCGTGTCTCCGCCGCTCCCGCCGGCGCGCTCACGCGGCGTGCGGCGGCCGACTTCTGGGCTGCGGCCGGCGCCTCGGGGGGTTCGCGTCGCGCCGCCCGCGCCTCCCAGTAGCGCTCGGCCGACAGGTGGTTGACGAGCCTCCTCTCGTGGATCTCCAGCACGCGTGTGGCGACGCTCTCGATCAGGTGGCGGTCGTGGGTGATCAGCAGCACGGTGCCGGTGTAGTCGGTGAGGGCCGCCGCGAGAGCCTCGACGGAGTCGACGTCGAGGTGGTTCGTAGGCTCGTCCAGGACGAGGAAGTTGGCGTCGCCGGTGAGCAGCCTGAGGAGGCGCAGCCGGCTGCGCTCGCCGCCCGAGAGCTGGGCGACGGTCTTGTGGACCTCGTCGGCGGTGAACAGGAACCGGCCGAGCAGGCCGCGGGCGACCTGCTCGTCGTGCCCGGTGAGCGGCAGCACCGATTCGAGCGCCGTGGCGGCCTCGTCGAGCTCGCGGCCCTGTTGCGAGAAATAGGCGAGGCGGACGTTGTGGCCGAGGTACGCGACGCCCGAAGCGAGCGTGCGCAGACCGACGATGGTCTCGGCGAGGGTGGTCTTGCCGGACCCGTTCGGTCCCAGCAGCGCCACCTTCTCGCCGCGCTCGACGACCGCGTCGACGCCGCGCACGAGCACCTTGGCCGCCGCCCCTGAGCCGACGCCGACCGCCGGCGTCTTCAACTCGATCACGACGCGGGCCGACGGCGTCGGCTGCGGCAGTCCCAGGTGCAGGCGTCGCGCGTCGCGCGCCGGGGCCTGCATGTCGCGCTTGATGCGCTCTATCTGGGTGAGCTTCGACTTGGCCTGTTTGGCCTTGAGCTTCTTGGCGTGGAAGCGGTCGTAGAAGCGCTGGAGCTGCTCGATCTTCTCTTTGTCCTGCTCGTAGCGGCGAGCGACCAGGTCGTTGCCCGCGGAGCGCTCGCGCATGTAGGTCGAGAAGTCGCCGCTGACCGTGGCCACGACGCGGTTCTCGAGGGCCAGCACGCGTGAGCCCACACGTTCCAGCAGGCGGCGGTCGTGGGTCACGAGCACGTACGCCTTGGGGTAGTCGAGCAGGAACTGCTCGAGCCACTCCACCGAATCGATGTCGAGGTGGTTCGTCGGCTCGTCGAGCAGCAGGAGGTCGGCGTCGGCCAGCAGGGCGCGAGCCAGGGTGATGCGCGTGAGCTCGCCGCCGGACGTCGACAGCAGGGGGCGCTCGAGCAGGTCGCCGGGCAGGCCCAGGCCTTCGAGCACACCGGCGAGGTCGGTGCGGTAGTGGTAGCCGCCCATGAGCTCGAAGCGGTGCTGCAGGTGCTGGTAGGACTTCATCGCCGCCGGCAGGTCGGGGCTGTGCTCGTCGAGGCGCTCCAGTGTCTGCTCGGCCGTGCGCAGCGAAGCCTCGAGGTCGAGCAGCTCGGCGAAGGCCTCCATCAGGTAGTCGCGGACCGGACGGTCGCGGGTCAGCTCGGGGGTCTGCTCGTGCAGCCAGATGCGCCGCGACCGCGTGCGTGAGACGCGCCCGGAGTCGGCGTGCTCGCCGCCGGCCATCAGCCGCAGCAGGGTCGTCTTGCCGCTGCCGTTGCGTCCGACGAGCACGGCGTGGTCGCGCTCGTCCAGGGCGAACGAGACGCCGGCGAACAGCTCCTGGCCGCCGAAGGATTTGGAGACGTTGTCGAAGGAGACGATGGTCACGGGCGACCAGTATACGGGACGCCGCCCGCGCGGGCCGAGCGCCGAGGGCCGTCGGGCGTGCTGCGTCGCGCGCAGCCGGTCTCCGCCGTCAGCCGGGCTTCGTCGCGCGCAGCCGGTCTTTTGCCATCACCCGCGCTCAGCCGTCCGCAGCCGGGCACGCTCGGCTGCGGATGGTCGTTCAGCTCACTCGCTCGGCAGCGACTCGCTGGGGTCCGGCACGGTGGGCACGCTCTGACCGGCGGCGGAAGACGCGTCGCCGGGGCACATGAACATCTGCCGGACGCTGGGCTGACCGGACGAGTTGGCCCCGAGGTAGTACTCCTGCGAAGGGCTCAGGCCGCGATCCAGGGCGAGGATGCCGATCTTGCCCGGCGCTATGCTGATCGCGGTACCGACCACCTTGGCCACGACCGTACCGTCGCTCATGGTGATGGGCGTGCCGGGACCGATGTCGAGGGCGTGAGCGGTGGCCGTGTTCTCGATCTGGAGCTGGCCGTTGCTGTAGCCGACCGCCTTGAAGTCGAGCGTGCTGTCTTTGGTCAGGTGGCCGCCCATCGTGACGTCGACGTTCTGGCTGCCTTCACTACCCTTGACGCTCGTCAGGCTGCAGCCCGCCACGGCCGCGGCGGCCGCGCAGAGCAGGACCGCGACGGCCAGGAGGCGAAAGGTCTTGCGCATGTGGGCACCCCTGTCTTGGGTCGCCGGCGGCCGGTCCGCCGGTCCACTCGTCACAGGGCGGTATCGGCCGATGGGCGCCCGGGGTTTACCGTGCGGCATCGTATACGAGCTCCCGGGGAGAGGTTACCCTTGGACGGCGGGCGGAGGTCGGTGAGCCGCCGCCGGCGGCTGGTGAGCCGTCGCCTATCGCCCGGGTGAAACGACGAAGACCGAAGGAAGCGAAGATGGGGGAGCCTGAGAACATGATGCAGACCGTGGCGAGCGACGAGGTGGTGCGCGCCCTCGAAGACCGGGGCTGGCGCGCGGCGGTGGTGCCCGTCGCCCGGCTGGCCGACCTGCGGGCCGAGATCGAGCTGCGGCGGTCCGAGGTCGCGCCGTCGGTCATGGACGTCGTCGATCGCAACGTCGACTTCACGGTTCCCGCCACGGTCGCCAGGCCGCGCTCGCTCATGGTCGTCGCCGTGCCGCACGCCTGCGCGCGGATGAGCGTGGTGGTGGCCGGCGAGACGGTGAGCGTCCCCATCCCGACGACCTACTGCCACCACGACGAGATCCAGGCCGAGGTGGCCCGCACGATCGCGGCGAGCCTGGCGTCCGCCGGCCTCGCGGCCGCGCGGGTGTCGCTGCCCGAGAAGCTCCTGGCGGTGTGCGCCGGCCTGGCCCACTATGGCCGTAACAACATCGCCTACGTCGACGGCTGGGGCAGCTTCGTGGAGCTCGTCACCTGCGTTTCGGAGCTCGCCCCGGGTGCCGATCCTTGGACCGGCCCGCGAGCCCTCGCTCGATGTGAGACGTGTGAAGCCTGCCGGCGGGCGTGTCCGAGCGGCGCCATCGGCGAGGATCGCTTTCTCGTGCACGGCGAGCTCTGCCTGACGCTGCACAACGAGAGTGAGCAGCCGCTGCCTTCGTGGATACCGCCGGCCTGGCACCACTGCCTGGTTGGCTGTCTGCGCTGTCAGCGAGTGTGTCCCGAGGACCTCGCCCTGCGCGACGAGGTCGCCGAGACGGCCGCCTTCGACGAGCGTGAGACCGGCCTCCTGCTGGGCGGGGTCACGCGCGAGCTGCTGACGCGCGAAGCGGGCCTGCGCGACAAGCTCGCCGCGTTCGGCCTGGCGGAGTACGACGACGAGTTCCTCGGCGTGGCGCTAGCGCGCAACCTGCGGGTGCTGCTCGAGGCGCGCCACGGGGATGATAGCCTTACGCCGTGAGCGGCCGTGGGGAGCCGCTGTCGGAACACGAGGGGTTCGCATGGACGTCGGTCGGGTTCTCAAGGATTCGTGGGCCCTGTTCGTGAAGGACTGGGCGGCCCTGATCGTCGGGGCGCTCATCATGTTCGTCCTGGGCGCCGTCACGGCGGGCATCCTGTTCGTACCCCTGATGGCCGGCCTCTACCTGATGATCCTGCGGCGTGTGCGCGAGGGCCGCCCGGCCGAAGTGGGCGATGTGTTCGGCTGCTTCGATCGCCTGGGCGCCTACATCGTCGCCTACCTGCTGTTCCTGGCGTTCGCGCTCGTCGTCGCGGCCATCGTCCTGCCGCCGTTTCTGCTGCTCGTGCTCGGCCACTCCGGCGCCCGCGGCCTCGGTTTCGTCCTGCTGGCGCTCGCGCTGCTGGGCGTCGCCGTCGTCGGCGCGTATCTGGAGACCATCTGGGTCTACTGGACGGTCCTCATGGTCGACAGGCGCCGCGCGGTGATCGAGGCGCTGAAGGAGAGTCGCGAGATCGTCACGAGGAGCGGCTTCTGGATGACCCTTCTGGCGCTCGTCGTCGTCGGGGCCATCGTGGGCGCAATCAACATCGCGATCGGTACCATCACGTTCGGTATCGGCGGCATCCTCGTGCTCCTGGTCATGCCCTGGCAGTTCGCGGCCTACGTCGCGATGTATTTCCAGGCCAGCGGTGAGAGTGGTCTGCTGCCGTCGGCCTTCCCGGGCCCGATGTCGGCCTGGCAAGGCGGTCCCGCGGCATACAGCGGACCGGGTGGCCCGTACCCGTTCGGGGGGCAGCCCGCGGCCGGCCCCTATGGTCCGCCGCCGCCTGGCTATCCGCCGCCCCCCGGCTACGCGCCGCCCCCCGGCTACGCGCCGCCGCCCCCCGGCTACGCGCCGCCGCCCCCCGGCTACGCGCCGCCGCCCCCCGGCTACGCGCCGCCCCCCGGCTACGCGCCGCCGCCCCCCGGCTACGCGCCGCCGCCCCCCGGCTACGCGCCGCCGCCCCCCGGCTACGCGCCGCCGCCCCCCGGCTACGCGCCGTCCGCCGTCCCGCCCGACTACGGTCCGCCGGCCGGTTCGCCGGCGCCGCCCTGGACCGGCTCCCCGACCACGCCGCCGCCGTGGGCCCAAACGCCCGCCCCGTCGCCTGCACCCGCCGCGTCTGCGGCGCCGGCCACGTCTGCGGCGCCGGCCACGTCTGCGGCGCCGGCCACGTCTGCGGCGCCGGCCACGTCTGCGGCGCCGGCCACGTCTGCGGCGCCCGCTGCGTCTTCGGCGCCGGCCACGTCTGCGGCGCCCGCTGCGTCTTCGGCGCCGGCCGCATCCCAGGCACCCGCTGCTCCCGAGGCTTCCCCTCAGACCCCCGACGCCGCCGCTCCGCCAGCCCACGATCCACCGCGGCCGTCGCCGGGCACGTCCACGCCGCCCGAGCCCACGTCGCCTACGCCGCCCAAGCCGCCGGCGCCGCCGTCGTGATCTGAGCCCCCGGGCAGCCACGGGTCGTGTTCGGGAGACGTGCCGAGCGAGGCCGGCCTCGCGGGCGGGCCAAGGCGCTATACTCCGGGGCGACGCCGTCCCAGGGAGCAGCCATCGCGTCTTCGTCCCACACCGACAGCTTGGCGAGAGCTTCGCGGGCCCGCGCCGTGACTACCTCACGGCCACGGCCTGCGGTCGTGATCTCGCGCGAAGTTGCCGCCGCGCGGCGCCCCGCCGCGGGAGGCCGGCGATGACGGCGCGCGCGCAAGCGGCAGGCGCCGGCGAGCCGGTCATCAAGGTCGAGGGCCTGACCAAGCGCTACGGCGAGCTCGTGGCCGTCGACGGGCTCTCCCTTGCCGTGGAGCGCGGCGAGATCTTCGGCATCCTCGGGCCGAACGGCGCCGGCAAGACGACCACGCTCGAGATGGTCGAAGGCCTGCGCAAGCCCGACGGCGGCACGGTCTCGGTCGACGGCCTCTCCGTCTGGCCCGATCCCAGGGCGGTCAAGCGCCGCATCGGCGTGCAGCTTCAGGCCACGGCCCTGTTCGACTACCAGCGGCTGTACGAGATCATCTACGTGTTCGGCTCGTGCTACGGCATCCATCGCGGTCGTGAGGCGTGCACAGCGCTCCTCGAGCGCGTCGGTCTGGGCGACAAGTCCGCCGCCTTCGTCAATGAGCTCTCTGGAGGTCAGGCGCAGCGACTCTCGATCGCCCTGGCCCTCGTGAACGACCCGGTCGTGACCTTCCTCGACGAGCCCACGACCGGCCTCGACCCGCGCGCCCGGCGGGCGCTCTGGGACGTGATCGGCGAGATCAACCGCGACGGCACGACGGTCGTCCTCACCACGCACTACATGGAAGAAGCCGAGCGGTTGTGCGATCGCGTGGCGGTCATGGACCGGGGCCGCATGATGGCGCTCGACGTGCCGCGCGCGCTGATCACCCAACTGGGCGCCGAGGCGACGGTGCGGTTCGATCTGAGCGAGCCCGTGCCGGCCGACGAGCTTTGCGCGCTCGACGGCGCGACCGCCTGCCGGGCGGTCGACGAAGGCTACGAGGTGATGGCCGACGACGCCCAGCGCACGGTCGTCTCGCTGCTCGACTTCGCCCGCTTGCACGGCCTGCGCGTGGCCCACCTCGACGTCAGGGGCGCCGACCTCGAAGACGTCTTCCTGAGCATGACCGGCCGCAAGCTGAGCGACGACGACGACGCCGCGGCCGGCGCCGCCACCAGGAAGCGCCGCCGCTTCGGCTTTGGGGGCGCGCGCTAGATGCGGACGTTCTGGGACTTCGTCAAAGCCGACGTCCAGATCACGGCGCGCAACCGTCAGGCGCTGTTTTGGACGTTCTTCTTTCCGGTGCTGCTCATGTTCCTGCTCGGCGTCGTGTTCGGCCAGCCGGGCAGCTTCACCACCAAGCTGGCCATCGTGAACGAGGACCACGGGCCGATGGCGGCGGCGATGGTCGCCGTCTTTCGCAAGGTCGACGCCCTCAAAGTATCTGCCCTGGACAGCGAGCCCGCCGCGCTGAAGAGCCTGCGCAACGGCGACTACGCCGCCGTGCTCGTGCTGCCGGCCGGCCTCGAGCAGCGCTTCGACAAAGGCGCGAGCGCGCTGCCGTTCTACTACGACAACAGCTCGCTGGCCCAGGCCGGCACCGTCACCATGGTCACGCAGCAGGTCGTGAACGGCTTCGCCGAGCAGGCCAGCGGCGCGCACCCCAGGTTCGAGCTGAGCTCACGTGGCATCACGAGCTCCGGCTTCAACTACATCAGCTTCCTGGTGCCCGGTGTGGTCGCCATGGCGCTCATGACCAACGGCATCTACGGCGTGTCGGGCACCTTCGTGGCCTACCGCCAGCGCGGCGTGCTGCGTCGGCTGAAGGCGACCCCTATGCCGCTGCCGAGCTTCGTCGGCTCCCGCGTGCTGGTACACCTGTTCCTGGCGCTGATCCAGGCGGCGCTCGTGATCGCCGTCGGCGTCGTGCTGTTCCACGTCCACATGGCCGCCGGGCCTACGCTGGCGCGCATGGCGGTGCTGGCCCTGATCGGGTCCGGCAGCTTCGTGGCGATCGGCTTCTTCGTGGCCGCGGTCTCCAAGAACGTCGAGACCGCGGCCGCGCTCGGCCAGGTGATCGGTACGCCCATGATGTTCCTGTCTGGTATCTTCTTTCCGATGGACAACGCGCCCGTCTGGATCCAGCCGGTCGTCAAGGCCATGCCGTTGTATTATCTTGCCAACGCCATGCGCGACGTCATGATCAAGGGCTTCGCGCTGTGGGCGGTCCGCTGGGATATCACGATCCTGCTCCTGGTGACCGCCGTGTTCCTCGTCTGTTCGGTCCGTTTCTTCCGTTGGGAGTGATGTTCGCGTGAATCCTGGGTTTCGCGATGTGCTGCGCCGCGTACTGCTCGTGGTCGGCTTCGGGGTCGCCTTCGGCTTCGTGATGTTCCTGATCGAGCCGCGCTACGGCATGGGGTACGCGGTGCTCCTGCTCCTGGTGCTCATCCTGCTGCTGGTCCGCGCCTATGCCACGGGCTACCGGTACCGCTGCGCCAACTGCGGCAACATCTTCAAGGTCCCGCTGCTGGTCGACTTTCTGACCTTCTCGGGCATGGGGCGCAACGCCGACGGCACCTACCACACCTGGAAGTCGCTGACCTGCCCGAGCTGCCGGCAGCGCACCAGGGCGGTGGCCGTCAAGGTGAAGTACGGCGAGTCCGACGCCGCCGTCGGCGACCGCTACCGGTCGCGGGGCGCAGGCGACGCTCCCGCGGAGCCGGCGGCCAAGCCGCGCTCAACGAAATCGCGCGCCGCGCGCAAGCGCAAGTAAGCCGCTACGAGCCGCGCGGCCGTCGGCGGCCGTGCGGGCGCGCGGGCGCCGGCCCGCCGGGGCGGGCGGCGATGCCGAGGCGCGTCAGCGCCGCGGCCACCGTGTCGGGCACCGCGTCGGGGGCTACGCGGACGATCTCTATCTCGGGCAGGCTCTCCAGGAACTCGCGCTGGTAGGTCTTCTGCGTGAGCCGGTGGTCGAGCACCACCACGACCCCGGCGTCGCTTTCGGTGCGGATGAGACGGCCGAACCCCTGGCGGAACCTGAGCACCGCCTCCGGCAGATAGAACTCGCGAAACCAGTCGCGGCCTTCGTCGGCGGCGGCCTGGCGGCGCGCCTCGAAGCGCGCGTCCTGGCGCGGGAACGGCAGGCGGGCGATGACGAGGCAGACGAGGGCGTCGCCGGGGAAGTCCTGTCCGGTCCAGAGCGCGTCGACGCCCAGCAGCACCGTGGCGGGGTGACTGCGAAACTCCTCGGCCAGCGCCGCCGCGCTGCCGTGGACGCCCTGTGCGAGCAAGACGACGCCTTCGTCTTCGACGTGAGCACCGATCAGCGCGGCGACCGATTCGACTTCGCGACGGTTCGTGAACAGGGCGAGGAGCCGGCCCCCGGTGAGCTCGGTGAGCCGGCGCAGGCGCTCGGCGAGGCGCGCCGGCTGCTCGTCGGCGCGGTAGCGGGTCGTGGGGTCGTGCTCGAGCACGAGCGTCGCCTGACGGCGAAAATCGAAGGGCGAGGGGAAGACGCGCTCGATCACGTCGAGCTCGGCCGAGAGCCCGGCTTCGCCGCGGTAGTAGGCAAACGAGCCGGCCACCCCGAGCGTGGCGCTCACCAGGACGCCGCTGCGCAGCCGGTCCCAGAGGCGTTCTCTCACGAGCGGCGCGGGCGAGAGGGGCGTGCAGTTCAGCGACCAGGCACGGCCGCTCCCCAGGTCGGCTCGGGCACGCCCGAGCCCGCGGCGCCCGGGCAGCTCGGCCCAGAACACGAGATGTGCCGGAGGCCTTTTGGTGACGTCGGTGAGGAGACGGGCCGCGGCCGTCGCGTCGGCTCCCAGAGCGACGGCGCGGGGCCGCTCGCGGTGGTCTTCGGGGAGCGCTTCGGCGGTCGTCGAAGCCGCCTGGGCGAGATCGGTTAGGGTCGTCGCCAGCGCGTCGCAGGCGGCGGCGAAGGCGTCGAAGACGGGCTGTTCCTGGAGACCGCCGGTGAGCAGCAGGGTGCGTCCGTAGAGCTCGGTCGCCGTGGCGTCGGGGTCGGGTTCGCCGACGGCGCTCACGAGGGCGCCGATGGCGGCGCCGAGGTCGTCGGCCAGGCTGGGCAGGAGCCGAGCGGCGCGTTCGAACGCGTCGGCCGCCGCGTCGAGAGCTGCGGCCGCGTCGCTGACGGCCTTGCCGGCCGCGAGGCGGCAGACGGCGGCCAGCGGCCGGTGCCCATGGCGACCGCGAGTCTCGCCGAGCAGTTCCTCGACGAGCGTCCTGTCGATGCGGTCCGAGAAGGCCGAGACTGCTTCGTCGGGCAGGAGATGCGCCTCGTCGATCACGAGGTCGTCGAAGGGCGGCAGCGTGTCGCCGCCGGTGAGCAGCAGGGCGTGGTTCACGCAGACGAGATGAGCCGCGCGCGCTTCGGTGCGGGCGCGGCGCCAGTGGCACTCGCCGCGCGAGCCGCAGCGCCCGGCCAGGCAGGAGGCGGCCGATGCGCGCAGCTCACGGGCCGTGTCGGCCAGCGCCGGCAGCGCCTGCGTGGCGCCGTAGGGCAGCGCGGACACGTCGACCTCGCCGCGGCGGACACGGCCGAGCAGCCAGGCCAGCGCCAGCAGGCGCTCGCGTTCGGGCAGGCCTTCGCCGGCCGTCGCGACCGCCTCGTCGAGGCGCCGGCGGCAGAGGTAGTTCTCGCGGCCCATGAGGAGCGTCCAGCGAAAGCCTTCGGGCAGGCACGACGCCACGAGCGGCAGCTCGCGTTCGGCGAGCTGCCGCTGCAGGGCCTTGGTCTTGGTGGAGATCGTGACGCGCTCTCCGCAGGCGGCGGCGCGAAAGGCGGCCGGCAACAGATAGGCGAGGCTCTTGCCCATACCGGTGCCGGCCTCGAAGAGCCCAAGGCCGCCGCTTTCGAGCATGCCGGCGACCGCGGCGGCCATCTCGACCTGGCCGGGGCGTACGACGAAGCCGGCAAGGGTGGTCGAGAGCGTACCGCCGTCGTCGAGGGCGGCGCGCCAGTCGGCGGCCGCGCAAGCCAGGGCGGCGGGTCGGGCGTCGGCGGGGATGGGGGCCGTCTGAGCGGGTCGTCGCTCACCATCGGCCTGGGCGGCCGCCGCCGGCCGCTCGGTGCGCGAGAGCAGGTCGTCGAGGAGCGCCAGGGGCGCCCAGCCGGCCGCCTCGAGCAAACCACGCTCGTCGGCGGTCAGGGTCGCCGCCCGGCGGCGCAGCGCGTCGAGCAGCGCCGCGGTGACCTGGGCGTCGGGCAGCGCCCGGTGCGGCGGCTCGCCCAGGCCGAGGGTCACGGCCATCGCGGCCAGCCCGTGACGGTCGATCTCGGGGTACAGCAGCAGCGACGCGGCCAGCGTGTCGAAGCTGCGGGCCCGCAGAGGCGGCGCCCCACAGCGCGCCGCCGCCGCGCCGAGCATGGCGAGGTCGAAGGCCACGTTCTGGCCGACGACGAGCGCCTCGCCGACGAACTCGCACAGCTCCTCATAGGCGCGGGCAAAGCTTGGGGCGCCGGCCAGATCTGCCGGCGCGATGCCGGTGAGGCGCGTGATCTGCAGCGGCAAGGCGCGTTCGGGGTCGACCAGGGTGCTCCAGGAGTCGGTGACCCGAAGGTCGGCGTCGAGACGCACGGCGCCGATGTCGATGACGCGGTCGCGGGCCGGATCGAGTCCGGTCGTCTCGGTGTCGATGACGACGATCTGGACGGGCGCACGGGGCATGGCTACGAGCCTACCACGCCGACCCGGGGCCGTCGCCGGGCCGCTGGGTGGACCTTCCTCGCCGGTCCGCCGCGGCGGACCGGCGCGCGGCTGCGGCGTTCGTCGCGCACCCGGCCGGCCCTCGCCCGTAAGCCGGCTGGGCGTCGGCTTCGCTCCGGCCCCGCTTCGACCCGGCGTTCGCCGCCGCCCCGAGGTTCGGCTAGGATGGGCGGCGAGCCGAGGCTCGAAAGCGGGCGCGTGCGAAGACCCGTGAACGACGTGCAAAGCAGGTGAGATGGGACGGCTGAGCAAACGGTGGTCCGGCCTGCACGGGGCGTCGTCGCGGCTGACCGACGACCTGCGCGCCTTCCCGCGGCAGTTCTGGATCCTGGTCATCGGCACCTTCGTCTACACGGGGGCTGCCGCCCTCGGGTTCCCCTTCGAAGGCATCTACATGAGCCAGACGCTGCACATCTCGCTGACCGTGATCGGCGTGGTGTTCGGGCTCGTCACCCTGGCCGTCATGCCGTTCCAGATGCTCGGCGGCACGCTCACCGACCGGTTCGGCCGCAAGAGCATGATGATGGTGGCCGCGGTCAGCGCCACCATCTGGTTCCTCGGTTTCGCCTGGTCTCATCACGCCTGGCAGGTGGCCATCCTCGTCGGCATGGAAGGAGCCTTCGGCTGGCCGCTGTTCCAGACGGCCGCCAACGCCATGACGGCCGACCTGCTGCCCGAGGAGCAGCGCGCCGAAGGCTTCAGCGTGCTGCGCACCGCCATGAACGTCGGTGTGGTCGGTGGGCCGCCTATCGGCGGCCTCGCGCTCCACCTGGGGGCGTCGTTTCGGGAGCTGTTCGTGGCGGCCGCGATCGGCTGCCTCTCGTTTCTCGTGTTGATCGCCGTCTCCGTGCGCGAGACGCTGCCCGAGAGCGCCCGCCACCCCGACCGGCAGGTCGACGAGGCCGGGCGCACCGGCTGGGCGATCGTCTTCGGCGACGGTCGCCTGCGGCTGTTCTGCGCGGTGGCCGTGCTGCCGGTGTTCTGCTTCGGCATGTTCGGAGCCATGTACTCGATCTTCATCACGCGATTCCTGCACGTGCCGACCAGCACCTGGAGCCTGCTGCTGGCCTTGAACGCCGCGGTGGTGGCGCTCTTCGGCTACCCGGTGATGCGGGCCGTCAAGAACGTCGACCGCATGCTGCTCCTGTCGGTGTCGAGCCTCTTCGTGGCGATCGGCCTGGGCGGCGCGGCCTTCGCCGCGCCCGGCTGGGAGCTCTACGCCCTGGTCTGTGTGTTCAGCCTGGGTGAGGTGCTGTTCGGTCCCGTCGCGTCCGCGGTCGTGTCGGACCTGGCGCCCGAGGCCATCCGCGGGCGCTACAACGGCGCCTGGACGATCGTCTGGAACGGCGGCGCCTCGCTGGGGCCGGCTTTCGGCGGCTGGTCGATGCAGACGCTCGGCGGCCGGCAGACCTTCGGTATCGTGTTCTTCGTCGGTCTGGCCGGCGCCGCGCTCTTTCTGCTGCTGCGCGGCAGAGTCGAGCCGAGGGTGGCCGGGCCTCAGGGTCCGGCCTCCGCCGAAGCCGACTGATGCCACGTACGGTGGTCGCCGGCGGCCGTCTGCGAGGCGTGCTCGCGGGGATGCGCGTGTTTCCCCGTCAGTTCTGGCTGATCGTCGTGGCGACCGTCGTGTTCCTCTCGAGCTCGTCGCTCGTGTTCCCGTTCATGGCGATCTACCTGCACGACCACGTCCATCTGTCGCTCGGGGTGGTCGGCGTCGTGCTCGGCGTGTCGGCGCTCGGCGGGCTGCCGCTGCAGATCGCCGGCGGCTGGTGGGCCGACCGGCACGGGCGCCGGGGCGTCGTGCTGCTGTCGATGGCGAGCGCGGCGTTGCTGACCGGGGCGCTCGCCGTCGTGCACCAGGTCGGTCTCGTCGTGGTGATCGTGCTGGCTTCGGGCGCCCTCGGCTGGCCGCTGTTTCTGACCGCCACCAACGCCATCGTCGGCGACCTCGTGCCCGACGAGCGTACGGCCGAGGCCTTCGGCATCGTCCGCGTGGCGCTCAACCTCGGCGTCGTCTTCGGCCCGATGATCGCCGGCTTCGCTCTCGGCGCCGGCCTGTCGTTCTCCGTGCTCTTCGGTGTCTCGGCGGCTGGGTGCGGCTGCCTGTTCGTGCTCCTCGCCTGTTTGCTCAAGGAGACCCGCCCCCTGGGCCGGCCGGTCGCCGAGCGTGCGCCGCTCGTGGCCGAGACCGTGACCGAGGGCGCTCCCGGCATGGTGCTCGAAGCCGCGAGCGAGCCGGCCGGCTACCGCCGGGTGCTGGCCGACCGACGTTTCCTGCTCTTCTGCGCCATCACGCTGCTGCCGCTCTTCTGCTACGGCCACATCTCCACCGTGTACCCGGTCTTCCTGACGCAGGTGCTGCACGTCTCCTACTCGACCTGGGGGCTGCTGCTCGCCTTGAACGCGACCCTGGTGGTGACGCTGCAGTACCCGTTGGTGCGGGTGCTGCAGCGGCACGACCGTCTCCTGCTCGTGGCCCTGGCGAGCGTCCTGCTCGGCTTTGGGATAGGGGCGGCGGCGTTCCTTGCGGCCGGCTGGCCGCTGTTCGCCCTGATGGTCGTGTTCAGCCTCGGCGAGATCGTCTTCGTGCCGCTGTCGACCAGCATCGCGATGGGACGTGCGAGCGACGCCGAAAGGGGCCGCTACATGGGCGTCTGGAGCATCGTCTGGGTCGGCGGCCAGGCGCTGGCGCCGCTTCTGACCGGGGCCGCCATGGATCGTCTCGGCGGGCGTCCCGCCTGGGCTCTGATCATGGTCGCGGGACTTGTGGGCGGGGCGCTCTACGTCGCCCTGGCCCGGGTCGAGCGCAGCCGGGGCGGTCACGTCCTGTAGACTCTGAAACCATGACGAGAGCAGCGGCAAAAGGGTGTGCCGGGTGAGCAAACCGGCTCCCCGAGTGGGCTTCAAGAGCGTGC
>CAVTCH010000002.1:0-331896 GCA_963733255.1 uncultured Actinomycetes bacterium | reverse complement strand
CGGGGCCACAAACGACGACGAGCGCGGGGCGACGGGCGACGAACGCGGGGCGACGGGCGACGGCCGTGGCGCGGCGACGAGCGACGACGGCCGCGCCTTCGTGCGGCGTCTGAGCGACGACTACGGGACCTGGTTCTTAGACAAAGAGAGGCGCGCCGAGGGGCGTATGAGCGGCGAGCTCGCCCCGTTCGAGCATCTCTTCTCACCGGTACAGGTCAACACCGTCAGGCTGAAGAACCGCATCGTCATGGGGCCGATGGGCAACATCTCGGTGGCCGACGAGACGGGCCGGCCCAGCGACCGCATGGTGCGCTACTTCGCCGAGCGCGCCGAAGGCGGCGCCGGGCTCATCACCTCGGGTCTCGTGCCGGTCGGCCAGCGCGCCGACCCGGCGCTCACGGAGCGCGGCGGCCTGTCGTACTTTCCGCGCATCGACCGCTCGCGCAGCGTCTTCGCCGGCTGGCGCGACATCGCCGCCGCCTGCCATGCGTTCGGCGCCCGGTTCTTCATTCAGCTCACGGCCGGCCTGGGCCGCGTGGGCTCCCCTGAGTGCCTGCAGACCAAGCACCGGCTGCCGGTGTCGGCCTCGTGGAACCCCAACTTCTACCTGCCGGCCGTGCCTTGCCGGCCGCTGCTCGACGTCGAATGCCGGCGCATCATCAAGGCCGCCGGTCAGGCGGCCGCCGACGCCCGGGCGATGGAGATCGACGGCGTCTACCTGCACGGCCACGAAGGCTACCTGCTCGACCAGCTCACCAACCCGGCCTTCAACCGCCGCGCCCGCGGCCGCTACGCCGACTGGCAGCGCTTCGGGCTCGATCTCGTGCGCGAGGTCCGCGCCCGCACCGGCGCCGGCTACCCGATCATGTACCGCATCGATCTCACCGCTGCGCTCCACGAGACCTACGGCGAGCGCATGGCGTCGGTCGGTTCGCTCAAGCGCTTCACGGGCGAGCGCACGGTGGCCATGACGCTCGAGTTCATGGTCAACCTGGTGGCCGCCGGCGTCGACATGTTCGACGTCGACCTGGGCTGCTACGACAACTGGTGGCTGCCGCATCCGCCCACCTTCATGCCGCCCGGTTGCTTTCTCGAGGTCGCGCGGACCGCCCGCGACTATCTGAGGGCCCACGACGTAAGGTCGAACGCCGACCACGAGGTGCCCGTCGTGGCGGTGGGCAAGCTCGGCAATCCCGACCTCTGCGAGCGCGCGCTGCGCGACGAGCTCTGCGACCTGGTGATGCTGGCCCGGCCGCTGCTGGCCGACCCCGACTGGCCGCGCAAGGCTTTCGCGGGGAGGGTGGCCGAGATCGTGCCCTGCATCGGCGACCAGGAAGGCTGCGTGAACGAGTTCGTGGCCGGTGGTCACCCGCAGTGTTCGGTGAACCCCCGCGCCGGCTTCGAGGACGTGTTCCCCGCGGATCTTGCGGCGGCGCCGCGCCCGCGGCGGATCGCCGTGGTCGGCGCCGGGCCGTCGGGTATCACCTGCGCCTGCACCGCGGCCCGCCGCGGCCACGAGGTCACGCTCTTCGAGCGCGAGGACCGGCCGGGGGGCATGCTGGTGCCCGGCTCTGTGCCCCTCGCCAAGCTCGACGTCGAAAACTACCTGAGCTACCTCGACGACCTGCTCGAGCGCACCTGCACGGAGACGCCGCTCAGCCTGCGACTCGGGACCGCGATGTCCGCCGAGCAGCTCGGGCAGGACGGCTACGACGTTGTCGTGGCCTGCACCGGCGGCGTGCTCAAGCTCCCGCCGATCGACGGCCTCGCCGGCCGCGACGACCTCAGCGGTCGCGACCGCCCGGGCGGCAACGGCCCCGCGGTCGTGGCGGCCGTCGATCTGCTGCGGGCGCCGGCCCTCGCCGCCGACGCCGGGCGTATCGTCGTGGTCGGCGGCGGCGCGGTCGGCTGCGAGGCGGCCTTCTGGCTGGCCGCCGAACACGGCAAGCAGGTGACGGTGATCGAGATGCTGCCGCAGTTCATGACGGGCAACTGCACCGCCAACCGCGGCTATCTGCTGCACTACCTCGAGACGCTGGGCGTGGGGCTGCTCAACTGCACGCGTCTCGAAGCGGTCACCGGCACCGGCGTGACCGTGAGCCGCAACGTCTCTCCGTCGGTGCCCGACCCCTACACGACCTGGGCGCCGCTGCTGCCCGACAGCCTTCACAACCCGCTCGCGCGGGCGCTCGAGGTGAACGAGGTCCTCGAGAGGATCGCGGCCGACCTGGTCGTCGTGGCCACCGGGCTCTCGCCCGACTATCGCCTCTACGAGGACTGCGTGCGCCGGCACGTCGCTCCCGAGCTGCACACCATCGGCGACGCGTTCACCGTGGCCAAGGTGCTCGAAGCGGTGCGTGCCGGACATGCGCTCGGCCGGCGCTTGTAGCCGAGAGTCCGGACGCGTCACGGGGCCGGCGACGGCCTTGGCCGACCCCGGCTCACCGGTTGCCCGATCGATACCCTGCGGGGTATCATGGCGCCCGACATGGCCGGGCGCCGGCGGCGCCCGACTGGTGTGATCTCTGCCCGCGACGTGACGATCGTCGGGCCGGACGTGCGGCGGGATGGGAGAGCGGATGGCGATCGGCAGGGTCACAGCGCGTACCACCCTCGTGTCGGTCGTCCTCGTGCTCGCGGCCGTGGCGCTCGGCGCCGTAGCACTCGCCGCCTGCGGGTCGTCGACGGGAGCTTCGGCCTCCGGGAGCTCCGCCGCCGCGCCGTCGCTGAAGGGCAGCACGCTGGACGGCGGCACGTTCGATCTGGCCGCCGCCGCCGGCAAGCCCACGGTCGTGAACTTCTTCGCCTCCTGGTGCGGCCCGTGCAACCAGGAGGCTCCCGAGGTCGTGGCCTTCGCCAAGGCGCATCCGGATGTGCGGGTCGTGGGCGTGGACACCAACGACAAATCGTCCGACGGGCGGGCGTTCGCCGAGAAGTATGGGATCACCTACGCCGTCGTGCAGGACCCGGGTGGCGCCATGGCCGGCGACTGGGGCGTCACCGGCATCCCGACGACCTTCTTCATCGACAGATCCGGCAAGGTGCAAGCCTCGATCGTCGGCGCGTCCACCCAGGCGCAGTTCGAGGAGAAGCTCTCGTCGATCCAGTGAGGCGAGGCCGGCCGCGGGCGGCCCCACCGGGTCCGCCGGAGCGCGCGTGATCGCCGTCACCGTCACCTCGCTCAGCCTCTCGTCGCTGGGGCTGGCCTTCGCCGCCGGGCTGCTGTCGTTCGTGTCGCCGTGTGTGCTGCCGCTCCTGCCCGTCTACCTCTCGTTCATCTCGGGGGTGGGCGTCGACCGGCTCGCCGGCGAGCGCCGCCGGCTGCTGTGGACGTCGCTGCTCTTCGTCGCCGGCTTCACGCTGGTGTTCATGCTGATGGGCGCCGGCGCCGGTGGCGTGGGGCATCTGCTGGTGCGCCACCGGCGCGGGCTGACCATCGCCGCCGGCGCCTTGATCGTGGTGAGCGGTCTGGTCGTCTCCGGCGCACTGCGCCTGCCCGAACCCGTGCTGCGCATGGACCCGACGCGGCGTGGCGCCGGCGGAGCGTTCGTCACCGGGATGGCTCTCGCGGTGGGCTGGACGCCGTGCGTGGGCTACGTCCTGGGCGCCATCCTCGGCATGGCCGCCGCCTCCGGTCGCAGCGCCGCCGCCGGTTCCTTGTTGCTCCTCGTGTACTCGGCGGGTCTCGGGCTGCCGTTCGTCCTGGCCGCGGTCGCGTTCGACCGTGTGTCCGCCGCCCTGGGCTTGGTCAGGCGGCACTACCGCGGTATCCAGGTGGTGGCCGGCACGCTCCTCGTGACGTTCGGGGTGCTCATGATGCTGGGCGTGTTCGACCAGATGAGCAGGTGGTTGCCGGCCTTCAACCCCGGAGGGCTCTGACACGCATCCCCGACGGCAGGGGCGAACGCGACTCGCGGCCGCGAGGCGCGTTCCGCGTCAGTCGGGCGCGGCCGCCCCGCCCTGCGGATCGGTGAGCGCGCCCGGGCCGGCCGCCGGCGCGGCCGGGGCGGCGGCCGGCGCCCCCGTCGGCGGGTTCGTCAGTGATACGCTCATGGCGCTGAGGGGTGGCTCCGGCTTGCCGCGCGTCGCCCGGGGTCCGGCTGCGAGGAGGGACGGCGGGGGTGAGGACGCGGTACGCGGCATCCGGCATGGCAGTCGCCTACGATGCGTTCGTGGGCCGGTTCCCCGGATATGCGGCGACTGCGGCCATCGACGAGCTGCGGGCCGTCGACTACTCGCGTCTCGACCGCCTGGGGCACACCTACCTCGACTACACCGGCGCCGGTCTCTACGCCGAGTCACAGCTCCGCCGCCACCAGGAGCTCCTGGTGGCGCGCGTCCTCGGCAACCCACACTCGCAGAACCCGACGTCGCTGGCCTCCGCCGATCTGGCCATCCGGGCGCGCGAGGCGGTGCGCCGCTTCTTCAACGCCCCGGAGGACGAGTTCGAGGTCATCTTCACCCCGAACGCCAGCGGCGCCCTCAGACTGGTCGGCGAGGCGTACCCGTTCGCGCCCGGCGGCGTCTACCTGCTGAGCTACGACAACCACAACTCGGTGAACGGCGTCCGCGAGTTCGCCGCCCGCAAGGGCGCCGCGGTCTCGTATGTCCCGGTGCGCGAAGAGGACCTTCGGCTCGACGCAGGCCAGGTGCGCGCCGCGCTGCGCGGCGCCGGCGCCGGCGACGGCGCCGCCAGGCTCTTCGCGTATCCGGCGCAGTCCAACTTCAGCGGCGTGCAGCACCCGCTCGAGTGGGTCGCCGAGGCTCGCGAGCTGGGCTGGGATGTGATCCTCGACTGCGCCGCCTACGCGCCCACCAACCCGGTCGACGCGCAGCGGCTCGGCGCCGACTTCATCCCCATCTCGTTCTACAAGCTCTTCGGCTACCCCACAGGCTGCGGCTGTCTCATCGCCCGCCGCGAGGCGCTTTCCAGGCTCCGCCGGCCATGGTTTGCCGGCGGGACCATCACGTTCGCCTCGGTCCAGCAGGAAGACTGGTACCACCTGGCGCCGGGCGCCAGCGGATTCGAGGACGGCACCATCGACTACCTGGGTCTGCCGGCCGTGACGATTGGCATCGAGCACCTCGAGAGCGTCGGGTTCGCCCTGATCCACGAACGCGTCCATCTGCTCACCGCCTGGCTGCTCGAGGAGATGGCGGCCTTGCGGCACAGCGACGGCGCACCCCTCGTGAAGGTCTTCGGACCACCGGGCATGGAGCGGCGCGGCGCCACCATCGCCCTGTATCTGCTCGACCCCGGCGGGACACCGTACGACGTCTACGGCCTCGAGGCCGCCGCCGCCGACCGGCGCATCTCGGTACGCAGCGGCTGCTTCTGCAACCCGGGTGACGGGGAGGTCGCCCACCACATCTCGCGCGACGACATGGAACGCTGCTTCTCGGACCGGGCGACGGCGATCACGCTCAGGCAGTGCCAGCGCACGATCGAGGATGCCACCGGGAAGGTGCCCAACACCATCCGCGTGTCGCTCGGGCTCGTGTCGGACTTCGCCGACGTGTACCGCTTCCTCTCGTTCGCGGAAGGGTACAGGGATCGGCCCTCGGAGTAGGCGGGCGCGCCGCGCGGCGCGCGGCGCGTCTCACACCTCGCCACCACCGCGCCGGCGGCCCTGAGCGCTGCGGAGAGGTCTCGAACGACGGCACTCCGGCTATCGCGGCCGCGACGATGGGCTCATAGTTTATAAATTGCGCAACTATGGTATTTAAGCGCCATCACACGGTCCGAAGGAGAAGAGGTCATGGCGAGGGGCACGGCGACGACGAGCGAGCGGGAGCTGTTTCGCAGGCACGCGGAGGTACTGCACGTGCTCTCGAACCCCGTGCGGCATGAGATCGTGCACCGGCTTGCCGAGGCCGATCGGACGGCCGGCGAGCTCGTCGCGCTCACCGGCGCCTCCAAGTCCAACGTCTCGCAGCATGTGGCGTTGCTGCACGCGCACGGGCTCGTGGAGGCCGATCGCAGGGGTCGCTCGATCACCTACCGCCTCGCCTATCCTCAACTCGCGGACGCCTGCCGCCTGATCGACGAGATCCTCCTCGATCAGGCGCACAAGGCCGCCCGGCTGCTCACCCAGCCGCGCGGCGACGACACACCCGCGGCAGCGGGTCACCCAAGGAGCAGATCATGAAGCGCAACATGTCCAATCCCGATCGTATCGTTCGTGCCGTGCTCGGAGCGGGTTTCGTCGTCGCCGGCGTCGCGCTGGGCGGCCTCGCGAGCCTCGTCTTCTACCTGCTGGCGGCCGTCATGCTGGTGACCGCCGTCTGGTCGTTCTGCCCGCTCTACAAGCTCCTCGGCATCGACACCTGCAAGCTCTCCAGGACCTGCGCGCAGTGAGCTGCTGAAAGGCGCGGCGACGAGGCGGGCCGGCTGCGCCGGCCCGCCTCGTCGCCTTTTCATGTCTGCAGCGCCCGGCGGGGTTGGACTCAAGCGTACGCGGTCATGCTCCATTCGAGGTTGATCGGGTCCCGCCCATCACGTTGCGGTGTGGCGACGGTACACGTAATATACCCCTCGGGGTATATGACCGAAGGCCGGACGGAGTGTGTGGGATGTCAGTGACCGTCTACTCGACGCCGACGTGTGGGTACTGCAACGCCGCCAAGCGTTTTCTGCACGAGCGGCACGTCCGGTTCCGTGATATCGACGTGTCGCGCGACGCCCGTGCGGCGGCGACGATCGCGCGCAAGACCCGGCAGCAGGGCGTGCCCGTGATCGACGTCCATGGCCGGCTCATTGTGGGCTTCGACAGGCGCCGTCTGGCGGCGGCGCTCGGCGTGAGGAGTTAGATCAGATGTGGCCTTTCCGTCGTTCCGCAAGTGCCGTCTCGCAGGCGCCCACCACGATCGACGTGCGTGAGGCATGGGCCCGCGCTCGCAAAGGCGCGAGGCTGGTCGATGTGCGTTCGGAGCGTGAGTTTGCCGGGGGACACCCGAAGGGCGCGCGCAACCTTCCACCGGCGCGCATCAAGGCCGGCGACGTCGGTCTCGCACCCGACGACGAGATCCTGGTCATCTGCCTGAGCGGGCACCGCAGCCCCCGCCAGGCCCGCAAGCTGGCCGCCCTGGGGTATGCGAACGTGGTCAACGTCCAGGGCGGGCTCCTTGCCTGGCAGCGGGCCGGTCTGCCCGTCAAGTCGGCGCGGCGGTGACCCGCTCCGGCTGGTCGCCGACTTCCTCATGCCCGGCGCGAACGCGACCGGAGGGTCCATCCTTCGTGCCCTCCGGTCACGCCTCGCCATGGTCTCACTCGTACTGCACCGCCTGAAGGACGTCGAGGTTGGCGGCTCGCCTGGCGGGCAGCACGGCCGCCAGCACTCCGACCACGCCGGCCAGCACCACGAACACGACGAGCTGCGCGTAGGGCACCGCGAACACGAGCCCCAGGTTGCCGAACTGCTTCGTCACGACGTAGCCGAACAGGACGCCGACGGCGGTGCCGAGCGTGCCGCCGATCACCGCGGTGATCACGCTCTCGTAGCGCACGATGCGCCGCATCTGGCGGCGGCTCGTGCCGATGGCGCGCAGCATGCCGATCTCGCGCGTGCGCTCGTACACTGACAGCACCAGCGTGTTGACGATGCCGAAGATCGAGATCGTCACGCTCATGGCGAGCAGGGCGTAGAGCATGAGCAGGATCTGGTCGACCTGCTTCTTCATGAAGTTGTCGTAGTCGGTCTGCGTGCGCACGGTCTGGGTCGGGAACCCGGCGAGCGCCTTCGTCACCTGCGCCTTAAGCGTGCCCGTGGCGACTCCGGGGCGTCCCGAGACGAGGAACACGAGGGGGTCGGTCGACGCGCCGAGGCGCCTGAGGACGTGGTTGCCGACGACCACGCCGTTCATGATCGGGTCGCGGTGCTCGCCGATCACGGTGAGCGTCAGCCGGCGGCCGGACTGGCCATAGACGCGCAGACGGGAACCGACCGACAGACGGTGGCTCTTGGCGTACTGTTCCTCGACGATCGCGGTGGAGCCGTCGAGCTGCGCCAGCAGGTGGTCGCTGCCGCCCTTGATCCAGGTGAAGTGCCAGACCGCGCCGAAGGCGTGCGGGTCGATGCCGCTCAAGTCGGTGACGGTGCCGTTCACCTTGGCCGGCGCGTCGCCGATACCGGTCGCCACCCGCACGCTGGGCAGGGCGCGCACGGCGGCGGCGCCCTTGGCCGGCAGGGCCATCATGCTGGAGTCGTCGCCGACCACGACGGCGGCGCGGTTCGAACGGGCCAGCCCGTCGACGAACGAGGTCTTCAGACCCTGGGCGAACACCGCCACGAAGACGACCAGCGCCAGGCCGATCATGAGCGCGGCGGCGGTGGCCGCCGTGCGCTGCGGGTTACGCGCGGCGTTCTCGCGGGCAAGGCGGCCGCTGGTGGGCGAGAGCGCCTGCAGCGGCCGTCCGATGATCGCGGCCAGCGGTCGCACGAGGTAGCGCGAAAGCATGGCCAGCGCGATGAACAGCAGCACGGCGCCCAGCCCCATCTCGAGCAGGCGCGCGGTCGTGGCGGCCGAGCTCATCATGCCGGCCGCGAGGGCGGCGCAGCCCAGCAGGGCGACGGCGACGGCCAGCGGCGTGCTGAGGCGGCTGAGCCGCGTCGGGGCAGGCTGGGCGCCTTCGGCGAGCGCCGCCACGGGCGGCACTCTGGTGGCGCGCAGCGCCGGCAGCACCGCCGACACGAGCGTCACGCCGATGCCGACGGCCAGGGCCGCGACGACCGTGCGCGGGGCCAGTGTCAGCCCGGCGGTCGGGATGTCCGCGCCGACTGCCTTGAACAGGGCGTTGATGAGGCGGCCTATGCCGAGGCCCGCGAACAGGCCCAGCAGCGAGGCCGCGACACCCATGGCGAGCGCCTCGCCGACCACGGTCACGAGCACCTGACGGCGCGAGGCGCCGAGCGCCCGCAGCATGGCGAACTCGCGGCGGCGCTGCGCGACCGTGATCGAGAAGGCGTTGAAGATGATGAAGGCTCCCACGAACACCGCCACGCCGCCAAAAGCGAGCAGCGCGGGCCGCAGGAACGAGTTGATCGACTTCGCGGCCTGGGAGCTCTGATCGAGCGCCGCCTGGTGGCCGGTCTTCACCTCGGCCGTCGCCGGCAGCGCGGCGCGGATGCGGTCGCGCAGCGTGGCGGCGCTCACGCCGGGCGCGGCGGCCACGTTGATCGAGCTGAGCCGGCCGTCGAGGCCGAACCAGCTCTGCACGTCGACGAGCGGCGCGTCCACCATGATCGTGCCGCCCAGCGACGCCTCGGCGGGCCAACTGTAGATGCCGGCGACCGTCAGGCGCCGCAGGCCGCGCTGCGTGACGATCTGGATGGTGTCGCCCAGACCGAGATGCTCCCTGGTGGCGAACCGACTGGTGAGGGCGACCTCGTCTGCTCCTGTGGGGACGCCGCCGACGACCCACGAGCCGGTCTCGAACCGTGGGCTGCCGTTCGATTGGACGAAGGTCGGCGCGCCGTTGCTTTTGACCTGCTTGCCGCGCACGAAGACGGCGGTGGTGGCCTGGACGGAGCCGTCGGCCAGCTCGACGCCGGGCACGGCCCGCACCGCCGCCAGGGTCGACGACGGCAGGCTGGCGGCCGTCCCCGAGGCGTCGCCGCTCTGTCCGAACGTCGCCTTAGGGCTCACGACCACCGACGTCTTCTGGTAGGCGGTGTTGAAGATCGCGTTGAAGCCGTTCGTGATCTGGTCGCCGAGCACGTAGGTGCCGCTGATCATGGCCACGCCCAGCAGGATGGCGACGATCGTGAGCGACGTGCGCAGCCGGCGACTCAGCAGGCTGCGCAGGGCCAGGCGGGTCATCGCCGCACCTCCGCGGTCGCGTGGCGCGCGTCGGTAGCGCGGCCGTCGGTGCGGGGCACGTCGCTGTGACGCGCGTCGGCGCCGCGGTCGTCCGCGCCGCGGTCGTCCGCGCCCTCGAGGTCCTTGATCGTGTCGAAGATCTCGTCGCGGGTCATGCGATCGCGGTCGAGCACGATCTCGCCGTCCTGCAGAAAGAGCACGCGGTCGGCGATCGCGGCCGCGCCGCCGTCGTGGGTGACCATGACGATGGTCTGGCCGAACTCGTCGACCGAGCGGCGCAGCAAGTCGAGCACCTCGTGGCCGGTGCGTGAGTCGAGGTTGCCGGTCGGCTCGTCGGCGAACAGCACCGCCGGCCGTGACACGAGCGCGCGGGCGACGGCCACGCGCTGCTGCTGGCCGCCCGAGAGCTCGGCCGGGCGATGATCCAGCCGGTCGGTCAGCCCGACGCGCGAGACGAGAGTCGCGAGCCAGCGCCGGTCGGGCCGCCGGCCGGCGATCGTGAGCGGCAACGTCAGGTTCTCGGCGGCGCTCAGCATGGGCAGCAGGTTGAACGACTGAAAGATGAAGCCGATCTTGTCGCGGCGGAGGGCGGTGAGCTGGCGCTCCTTCAGATGCGTGATCTCGACGCCGTCGATCTCGACCGAACCGCTGGTCGGCCGGTCGAGCCCGGCCAGGATGTGCATGAGGGTCGACTTACCGGAGCCCGAGGGGCCCATCACGGCGGTGAGCCGGCCGCGCTCGAGCTCGACCGTCGCGCCGCGCAGCGCATTGACGCGGGCGTCGCCTTTGCCGTAACGCTTGGTCAGGTCCTGGGCGCGCACGACCGCGTCGGTGATCGCGCGCTTGCGGGGCGCGGGCTCGCGGCCGGTGGCGATGGCCAGCACCCGGTCGATGTCGGCGAGCGTGAAGGGCATCTCGTCACTCGCGGTGCGCTCGGTCTGGAAGGCCTTCGCGATGTGGTCGGACTGGGTGACAGGGTTCATGGCATCCTCCGGTTCTCTCGTTAGCAGAGAGCCTAGGCGGCGGCCGTGGGCGGGGCATCTCGCCACGGCGTGAACGTGCCGTCGTCCATGGGAGTAACTTCGTGGCGCGCGCTTGCCTCCAGGGGGTGGCGGAGCCGTCGCTCGTGGGTCGGCGGGGGTGAGACGACTACCCCGACGGGGAGAGGGCGGCGGACAGTGAGCGTTCCTCACGCATGACGACCGCCATCGCGTAGAATGCTGCCCGAAGACCGTCTCGTCTGGACCCCGGGAGGCCGCGTGAGTCTGCCCATCAACATCGACCACGAGCGCGTCGGTGAGTTCTGTCGCCGCAACCGCATTCAGCGCCTGTCGTTTTTCGGCTCGGTGTTGCGCGATGACTTCGGAGCCCAGAGCGACGTCGACGTGCTGGTCGAGTTCGACCCCCAGGCCACAGTCGGCTATCTCTCGATGGCGCGCATGGAGCAGGAGCTCGGTGAGCTGTTCGGCCGCCGCGTCGACTTGCGCACGACCAAGGAGCTCAGCCGCTACTTCCGCGACCAGGTTCTCGAGGATGCTCAGGCGGAGTATGTCGCATAGGGACGACATCCAGCGGCTGCGTGATATGCGTGACGCCGCCGAGGAGCGCATTTTGCGCGATGTAGACGGCGCCTGACGCCTTGGACGACGCCATGATCAGCGCCAACCGCGCCCTGTGGGACGAGTGGACCGGCGTGCACGAGGCTTCCACCTTCTACGACCTCGCCGCCTTCAGGGCCGGTCGCGACACGCTGCGTCCGCTCGAAGTCGCCGAGCTGGGCGACGTCGCCGGCAAGACGCTGCTGCACCTCATGTGCCACTTCGGGCAGGACACGCTGTCGTGGGCGCGTCGCGGCGCCCGGGTCACCGGCGCCGACCTCTCCGGCAAGGCCATCGAGCTGGCCCGCTCACTGGCCGCCGAGCTCGGTCTCGAGGCGCGCTTCCTGGCCTGCGACATCTACGACCTGCCGGCCGGGCTCGACGAGCGTTTCGAGATCGTCTTTACCTCGTGGGGCGTGCTCGCCTGGCTATCCGATCTGCCGCGCTGGGGGCGGCTGGTCGCCGACTTCCTCATGCCCGGCGGCACCTTCTACCTGGCTGAGATCCACCCCCTGGCCATGGTCTTCGAGGTGCGGCCCGACGGCGGCCTCGCGGTCGAGTATGGCTACTTCGGCGGTCGCGACGCCGGCCGCTACGAGCGCGACACGTCCTACGCCGACCTCACTACCACCTGCACGAACACCGTGAGCTACCAGTGGGATCACACCCTGGGCGAGGTCGTCACCGCGCTGACCGATGCCGGCCTCGTGATCGAGTTCGTGCACGAGTGGCCGTTCAGTGCGTACCAGCGCTGGCCGTCGATGGTCCGCGACGACGACGGCTGGTGGTACCTGCCCGACCGCCGCGACGTGCCGCTGAGCTTCTCGCTACGGGCGCACAAGCCGGCACAGTGACGTGACGGGACGTCGCCTGCAGCCGGGGGGCGAGTCGACCGACGACGTGCGGCTCCGCGACCTCGAGCTCGGCGACGTGCGCGTTCGCGAGGTGGAGCTCGGCGACGTGCGGGTCCGCCGGGTGGAGCTCGGCGACGCCGCGGCGCTGGTCGCCATCCTCAATCCGATCATCGCGGCGCGTACGTACACGGTCCTCGATGAGCCGCTCACGGTCGCGGCCGAGGCTGAGTACGTCCGCGGCTTTCCCGCGCGCGGCGTCTTTGTCGTCGCCGAGAGCCGCCGCGACGGTGTCGTGGCGATGCAGAGCATCGAGCCCTTCGCCGACTACACCGCCGCCCTGCGCCACGTCGGTGTGGTGGGCACCTTCGTGGCACTCGAGGCGCGGCGCCGGGGCCTCGGCGGCCTGCTCTGCGCCGCGAGCGTGCCGCTGGCGCGCGCCAAGGGTTATCGCAAGGTCTTCACCTATGTGCGTGCCGACAACCCGGCTGCGCTGACGTTCTACGCCGGGCAGGGTTTCAGCATCGTGGGCACGGCAACGGCCCACGCACTGATCGACGGCGTCTTCGTCGACGAGGTGATCATCGAGCGGGAGCTCTGAGCCAGCGTGGGCGAGACCAACGACAACGGGCGTGGGCAAGCGGACCGCCGGAGGGTCGCTGACCGACGCCTGCAGACATCGACGCCCGTCGCCGACGGCCGTCGGCGGACAGAGGGAGGCAGGCGGGTGGAGACTGTGAAGGCCGGCTTCGAGGGGGTTCCGTGGCAGAGTCCCGCCGCGGGCGTACGCGAGAAGGTCGTGCGCCGCGGCGCGCAGCGGCTGCGGCTGCTCGAGTTCGCCGCCGGCTTCGAGGAGCCCGAGTGGTGTCGCGGCGCGCACGCCTTCACGGTCGTGGAGGGCTCGTTCGCGCTGCGGTTCCGTGACGGCCGCGAGGAGTTTCGCGCCGGCGACTGTGGCCTGATCCCCGCCGGCGAGGCTTTCGCCCACCGGGTGATGGTCGGCGCCGGCGAGCACGTGCGCCTGCTCGTCCTCGAATGCGACGGGGGCGGCGAGGTCGCCTGACAGCCGCCTCGGGCCGCCGCCTCGGGCCGCCGCCTCGGGCCGCCGCCTCGGGCCGCCGCCTCAGGCCGCCGCCTCAGGCCGCCGCCTCTGTGCCCGGCTGCGTCTGGGCCATCTGCGCCAGCATCTCGCGAAAGCCGGCGTCGTTGGGGAACACGAACGGCGCGCTCGCGGGCAGCGTCGTGAGGTGGTCGCAGAGCGCCGCCGTCCGGCCCCTGAGCGGCGCGCCGTGGGTCGGCAGGATCACCTGCGGATCGAGCGTGCGGACCGCGTCGACGGCCTGCCTGAAGGCGACCGGGTCGGTGTGGTGCAGCCAGGCCGTGTTGGCGCTCATGAAGATGGCCGAGCCCTGCAGGTAGGCGTCGCCGATCGCATCGACATCGGCGGTCGGCGCCGGCACGAGACCGCCGAAGCAGTCGGCCGAGAACAGGGAGCGCGACTGCTCGTCGAAGTAGGCGACGGTGCCCGACGAGTCGAACACCGGCGGCCGCATGACCCTGAACCGCCGCTCACCGGCGCTGAACGCTTCGCCCGGCGTGGCGATCAGCACGCGGTCGGGCCTCGTCAGGTCCATGCGCGAGATCTTCAGCATCGCCAGAAAGCTCAGTACGAGGCGCGCGTTCGGGGCGGCCGTCATCATCGCCTCGAGGTTGCCGGCGTGGTCTAAGTCCTCGTGGGTGATCAGGATCCAGCGCAGCTCGCGCGGGTCGATCTCGGCGCGCAGCGCGCTCATGAAGCCTTCGCCCTGCGTGTAGAGGCCGGTCTCGACGAGGATCGGCTCACGCCCCTTGATGAGGTAGGCGTGTATGGGCAGAAAGCCCAGCGGCCCGGCCGGTTCGTGGTAAGAGAGCACGCTGATCTCGTCGGTGGCGCGGTAGGTGGTGTCCATGGTCTCCCTCCTGGGCGGCGGCGCGCGCCGCGGTGCGCGCCGCGTCTTTGTGCTGGCTCCACGATCGTGTCGTCTTCCCGGCAGGACCGCGAGCGGTAACCGTTGCAGGCGGCCATGCCTGCGCCGTGCGCTCGCCACGCCTCCGCCGTGCGCTCCTGATGTAGAGTCATGGGAGTCAGATAAGTCGAGTCAACGCGTTGGGCGACCTCCGGAGGCCGTCGATGGAACACGATCATGCAACCGGCGCCGCTGAGCTGGGCGCCGAGCTGGGTGCGACCGAGCTGGGCGCCGCTGAGCTGGGCGCCGCCGTCGCCGAGCAGGTGGGGCGCGTCATCGTCGGCAAGGCCGACCAGACGCGCTTCGTCACCGCGGCGCTGCTGGCCGGCGGGCACGTCCTGCTAGACGACGTGCCCGGCGTCGCCAAGACCCTCCTGGTGCGCAGCTTCGCGGCCAGCCTGGGCCTGAGCTTCTCCCGCCTGCAGTGCACCGCCGACCTGCTGCCCGGCGACGTCACCGGCTCGACCGTCTTCGACCAGCAGCACGGCACGTTCGAGTTCCGTCCGGGTCCGCTGTTTGCCAACGTCGTCCTGGCCGACGAGATCAACCGCGCCACGCCGCGTACCCAGTCCGCGTTCCTCGAGGCCATGGAGGAGCGCGGCGTCACGGTCGACCGCACGACGCACGCCCTGCCGCAGCCGTTCATCGTCCTGGCCACGCAGAACCCCGTCGAGCTGAAGGGCACCTTTCCGTTGCCCGAAGCGCAGCTCGACCGCTTTCTGCTGCGCCTGCGCATGGGTTACCCGAGCGCCGCCGAGGAGACCGAGATGCTCGAGCGCTTCCGCGCCGGCGACCCGCTGTCCGAGGTACAGGCCGTGGCCGTCGCCGACGTGCTGCCGGCGGTGCGCGCCGCCGTGCGCGAGGTGCACGTGGCCGGCGACGTGGCGGGCTACGTCGTGGCTCTGGCCCGCGCCACCCGCGAGACGCCGCTGCTGCGGCTTGGCGCGAGCCCGCGGGCCTCGCTCTCGCTGCTGCACGCCGCGCAGGCCTGGGCGGCGCTGGCGGGGCGCGACTTCGTGACGCCCGACGACATCCAGGCGCTCGTCGGGCCGGTGCTGGCCCACCGCCTGCTGCTCAGCCGCGATGCCGTCATAGAGCGGCGCGACCCCGACGATGTGCTGCGCGAGATCGTCGCCGGTGTGCCCGTGCCCGCGGAGTCGCAGGGCGAGGCGCCCGGCGGCGCGCCGGACGGCGCCTGAGACCAGGCTCGCCGTGCGCCTGAGGTCGATCGTCCTGACGGCCCTCGCTGGCCTTGCCGTGGCCGCCCTGCTGGGCTCGGCCGCCCTCGTGCTTGCGACCCTGGCCGGCGCCGCGCTGGCGACCCTCGTCGTCGTTTCGCGGCGGCGCGTGTTCGAGTCTTTCAGCTTCGAGCGCACCCCCGCTCAGCGTGTGATCGCCTGGGGCAGCCGGCTCGACGTGACCATGTCGTTCAGCAACGCCAAGCTGCTGCCGCTGGTCTGGATGCGCGTACGCGACGAATGGCCGCTGGGCCTCGAACCGCAGGGCTTCGCTCTGAAGACGTCGGCGGTGCACGCCCACCAGAGCCTCTCGCAGACCATCTCGCTGCGCTGGTACGAACGCGTGCGCCGCCGCTACCAGGTGCGCTGCCTGCAACGCGGCCTGCACCGCTTCGGGCCCGTCGAGCTCGAGGCCGGCGACCCGTTCGGCATCGCCGGCGTCGTACGCACCATGGCGGCGCGCGAGGAGATCGTCGTGCTGCCGCGGGTGCTCGACATCCCCGGTCTGGAGCTGCTCACCGGGCGGCCGCTCGTCGACGAGGCGGCGCCGCGCTCGCTCACCACCGACCCGACGGCGCTGCGCGGCACGCGGCCCTACCTGCCCGGCGACGCGCTGCGCGCCGTCAACTGGCGCGCCACCGCGCGGACGGGCGAGCTGCACACGAACGAGTTCGACCCGACGACCCTCACCGCGGTGCGGCTGCTGCTCGACGTCGGTGTGTTCGAGCACGCCTGGCTCGGCGTCGATCCGCAGCGCATGGAGCTGCTGTGCGTCGTGGCCGCCTCGCTGGCGGCGGCCTTCGCCGGCCGCGGCTTCGGCGTCGGCCTCGCCTCGAACGCGCGCCTCACCGGCGACTGGCGGGCGATCGACATCGAACCGCGTGAGGGGGCGCTCGACGACGTGCTCGAGACGCTCGGCCGCGTGCTCGTGTTCCCGCCCGACGACTTTGGCCGCGTGCTCAGCGCGGAGCTCGCCGACGACACCGCCGAGGCCGACTGCGTGCTCGTCGCCGCGGCGCTGCGGGCGCCGGTGCGCGAGCTGCTCGAGCGGCTGCGCGCCGAACGACGGGTGACCGTGGTGTACGTCGGCAGCCCCACGGCCGAGGAGGCGCCGTTCGTCGACGCGACCGTGCCGGCCGACTTCGACTGGAGGACAGGCGATGCGCTCCCGCTCGTGGTCTGAGCTGCTGCCGGTGGCGCTCGCCGCCGCCGTCGAAGGCCTCTGGGCCGGCGCGCTCGCCGCGGCGCTGAGCGGCGCGTCGGGGCCGGCGCTCATGACCTTCGCCGCGGTCGTCGTGCTGGCCGGCGCGCTGCTCGCCCGGCGCGTGGCGGGCGCAGCGGCGCACGACGGGCCGGCGGACGTCTCGGACCGGCCGCGTTCAGGACTGAAGCCAGGAGCCCTCGCCCTTGCCGCCGCGCTCACGCTCCTCGTCGCCGGCGCGTTGCTGGCCGCCGGCCGCGTCTGGGCCGGTCACGTGTCGCTGGTGCTGATCGCGGCCGACGTCGCCTTCGCGGCCCTCCTGGTCGTGCTCGGCCTCGTGCTGGGCGGCGAGCCGCTGGTGCCCGAGGCCGCCGTGAGCCGCGCCGTCAGGGGGTTCGTCCTGGTGTGCGTCATCGTCGCCGCCGCCGGTCTGATCGGCGGCGCAAAGCCGGGCTGGGCGGCCGGCGCCATCGTGGCGGCGCTGCTTGCCGGCGCCCTGCTGGTGGCGGCCACCCGCTACGAGGCCCTCACGGCGCTCGTGCCGAGCAGTGGCCGTTCCCCGGTCTGGCCGTGGCTGCTGGCCGTGGTCGGCGTCGTGGCGCTCGTGGTGGTCGCCGGCGCTCTGCTGGGTCTGATCCTGCGAGTGGACGTCCTGCTTTGGGCACTGGCGGCCGTCGGCGGCGTGCTGCGCTACGTGGTGCAGGCGTTCGCGTTCGGCGTCGCGCTGGTCGGCGCCGGGCTGATCCGCGGCGTCGGGGGGCTCCTGGGGTTGATCAACATCCACGTCCCGCATGCGGCGAAAGCCCCTCAGGGGCCCGCCCTGCACGTGCTCGCCCACCGCCGTGTGAACCACATCAGGAGCTGGGGCGGCGCTCGCGTCGCCGCGACGGCGATCGGCGCGGTGCTCGCCGTCGCGGTGCCGCTCGTGGTCGTCGTGCTCGCCCTGCGAAGGGTGCGCCGCAGAGTCTCAGACGACGTCACGGAGGAGCGCGAGGCCATCGCCACGCTGCGCTCGGCGGCCGGCGGCGCGGCGGCGCGCGCAGGCCGGCGGCTGCGCCGCTTCGCCGCCCGCCGCGCCGCCCCGCGCACGCCGGCCGAGCTGGTGCGGCGCCGCTACGAGGAGCTCGAGCGCCGTCTGCAGCGCGCTGGTCACCCACGCCCCCCGGGCACCACCGTGCGGGCGTTCCTGGGCGCCGCGTGGGCCGGCGGATCCGGTGGGCCGGGCGAGCCGGGCGCCCCGGTCCGATCGGGTCAAGAGCCCGGCGCGGCGACCGACGCGGCCGCCGACCTCGCCGCCATCTACGAGCTCGCGCGCTACTCGAGCCACGCGGTCGCCGACGGCGACGCGCGCCACTTCGAGGCGCTGGCGACCACGTTCGCTGCGGTGCGGTCGGGCGGAGCGGTGTAGCCCTCATGAAAGAGTGGCCGCCGTGAGCGAGATCGAGCAGAACGCTCGGGGCCGGGAGCGGCTTCTGCTCCTGGCGCCCATGGCCGTCGAGGCCGCGGCGCTGCGTTGGGCGGCGCCGGGCGTCACCGTCGTGCGCACCGGGATGGGCCCGGAGCGCGCCGTCGCGGCGGCCGCCGTCGCGCGCCGCTTGCCGGGTCGAGCGGTCGCGGTCGCCGGTTTCTGCGGCGCGCTGACCGGTGACCTCAGACCGGGCGACATCGTCGTCGCCACCGAGGTCCGCGGGCCGCACGGGCCGACCGTCGCCTGCTCGTCGGAGCCGCTCGTCGCGGCGCTCCATGCGGCGCTCGGCGCGCGGGGCGTGGAGCGCGTCTTCGCCGGTCCGGTACTGTCGGTCGACCACGTCGTGCGCGGCGCCGAACGCGTCGTCCTGGCCGCCGCCGGGCCGGCCACCGCCACCTCGCTCGCCGTCGACATGGAATCGGCCTGGCTTGCCGACGCGGCCGCGGGCCGGCCGTTCGCCGTGCTGCGGGTCGTGCTCGACACGCCGGGGCATGAGCTGGGGCAGGCGCTCACTATGCCGATCGCCTGCGTCAAGGCTTGGCGCGCGCTGCGCCGGGCGGCGCCGGCCCTCGCGGCCTGGGCGCGCGGTCAGGCTCCGTCAGACTCGTGACGAGCGCCGGCGCGGGACCGGGGCTGGCCGACGTCGGGTGGGGCGCACCACGCCTGCCGCGGCCCGTCACGACGTGACAAAAGTCAGCCCCGATCGGTGACCGTCGACACTACGCGCCGCCGCGCGCCGCTCCTAGACTGCACTCGAAAGATGAGAGGCGACCTGCTTCGGTCGGCCTCGTTGCAAGGATTCGAGTGAACGGAGAGAGCGATGAGCGTGGTTTCAGTGGATGAGCCGCTCGAGCGGCTCGTGGGCGAGCCCCAGGCCGGCGCCCCGGGCATCGAAGCGCGCGGCCTGGTCAAGAGCTTCGCCACGCCGCATGGCACGGTGCGGGCGGTGCGCGGCATCGATCTCGCGGTGCCCGCCGGTCAGACCGTGGCCCTGCTGGGGCCCAACGGCGCCGGCAAGTCGACCACCATCGACCTGCTGCTCGGCCTGAACAGGCCCGACGCCGGCACGGTCACGCTGTTCGGCGCAAGCCCGCAGGCGTTCGTGGCGCGCGGCGGGGTCGCGGTCATGCTGCAGACCGGCGAGCTGATCCGCGATCTCTCTGTGCGCGAGTTCGTCGCCCTGACCGCGTCGCTCTACCCGGCGCCGCTGCCGGTCGACGAGGCGCTCGAGCTCACCGGCCTGACCGGCATCGCCGCGCAGCGCACGCAGAAGCTGTCGGGCGGGGAGCGCCAGCGCGTACGGTTCGCCGCCGCCCTTGTGAGCGACGCCGGGCTGCTCGTACTGGACGAGCCGACCGTCGGCCTCGACGTCGAGTCGCGGCGCGCCTTCTGGACGACCATCCGCGCCGCCGCCGGCCGCGGCAAGACGGTGCTGTTCGCCACCCACTACCTCGAAGAGGCCGACGCCTACGCCGACCGCGTGGTGCTCATGGCCCACGGCACGGTGGTCGCCGACGGCCCCGCTACCGAGATCAAGGCGCGGGTCGGTCAGCGCACCATCAAAGCCACGCTGCCGCACGCCGATCTGGATGTGCTCGCCCGGCTGCCCGGCGTCACGCGCGCCGAGGGCCGCGGCGCGGCCGTCGTGCTCTTCTGCGCCGACTCCGACGCCGCGATCCGTGCCCTGCTCGACCGCTGCCCGCAGGCTCGCGACATCGAGATCGCCGGCGCCGGCCTGGAAGACGCCTTCATCGAACTGACCGCCGACGCCAACGTCAAGGACACCGCCGGCGCCAACCTGAAGGAGAAGTGATGACCACCCTCGCCTACACACGCTACGAGCTGCTGCGCACCTTCCGCAGCAAGCGCTTCTTCGTCATGTCGCTGGGGTTCCCGCTCGCCATCTACCTGCTGATCGCGCTGCCCAACCGCGCGGTGACCGACTTCGCCGGCACCGGCATCTCGGCGCCCCTCTACTACATGGTCGGTCTGGCCGCGTTCGGCACGATGGCCGCCATCCTGTCGAGCGGCACGCGCATCGCCGGCGAGCGCGCCGTGGGCTGGAACCGTCAGCTACGCACCACGCCGCTGACCACGCGCGACTACCTGCGCACCAAGGTGCTGACCGGCTACCTCATGGCCCTGCTGACGATCGGTCTGCTCTACGTGGCCGGCACCGCCCTGGGCGTGCGCCTGGCGGCCGGCGAGTGGCTCAACATGACCTTCCTGATGCTGTGCGCCCTCGTTCCGCTGGCGGCCCTGGGCATACTGCTGGGTCACCTGCTGACGGTCGATTCGATCGGACCGGCCGTCGGCGGTCTCACCGCCACCCTGGCTTTCGTGAGCGGCACCTGGTTTCCGTTGGGACACGGCATCCTGAACGATGTCGGCCAGTGCCTGCCCTCGTACTGGCTGGTCCAGGCCAGCCGCGTGGCGGTCGGCGGCCAGGCCTGGCCGCTCAAGGGCTGGCTCGTGGTGGGAGTCTGGAGCGTCGTGCTCGGCGCCCTGGCCGCTCGTGCCTACCGGCGCGACACGCAGCGCTCGTAGCGGTGTACGCTTCGGGTGTGGACTGCCGCTCACGAAGGTGCGCTGCACGATGACCGAGACCTTGACGACTGACACCGCCGCACGATGACTGACACCGCCGCGTCATGACCGAGATCGCGCCACGCGCCGGTAGGGCGCCGGATCCTCCGGCGCCCTACCGGCGCCGCAACCACTTCGTGGTCTATCTCTTTCTGCTCTCGCTGGCGGGCGCGGTCAGCGACGTCGGTGGCACCGCTCGACCGGCATGGCTTTCCGCCGTGGCGCTTGCGGCGTTTGTCGCCTGCTTCGTTACGCTCGTCGAGCTCGCGCCGCACTGGCGCTCGTTCGGCTCGCAGCGCCCGCCGTCTCCCCTGGCCCGGCGCCTGCGCCCGCCGCTGGTCGTCGCGATCGCCGCGCTGGCCGTTGCGACCACGCTGGCCTGGGGAAGCAACTGGCTGGTGCTGTTCATCTTCGTCGTGGTGACCGTGGTCGAGACGGTGCCGCCGCGCTTCGCCATGGTGTCCATCTTCGGAGTCGCCCTCGTCGCCGGCGCCTGCGGTCTCAGGGGGCACACCGACGCCGCGAGTGTGGCGACGGCCGCCGCCTGGACGCTGTCCACGATCATGGCCGGGTACATCTCGCTGCTGCTGCACCGTCGCAGCGCCCTGATCGGCGAGCTGCGCGCCTCACAGGGCGAGGTGGCGCGCCTGGCGGCGGCCGACGCGGTCGCCGAGGAGCGCCTGCGCTTCGCCCGCGACCTGCACGACCTGCTGGGCCACAGCCTGTCGGTGATCGTGCTGAAGGCCGAGCTCGCCCGTCGCCGCCTCGAGCGCGGCGAGCACGACGAGGCGCGTGACGAGGTCGACGACCTCGAGCAGGTCGCACGGCGCTCCCTCGAAGAGGTGCGCGAGGCGGTGACCGGCTACCGCGTGCGCTCGCTGGCCACCGAGATCGGCGACGCCCGCGAGGTGCTCGATGCCGCCGGGGTCGAGGCGACGGTCGCGGTGGCCGGCGACACGTTGCTGCCGCCCGACATCGACCAGCTCCTCGCCTGGGTGGTGCGCGAAGCGACCACCAACATCGTGCGCCACAGCCGCGCCCGCCACGCGAGGATCGCGATCACCCAAGCCGGAGCTGAGGTGCGCCTCGAGGTGAGCGACGACGGCGTCGGGGAGGCCTCGCAGAGCGCCGCACAGGGTCGTGGGCCGAGTGACGGAGCGGGCGGCGCGCCGTTTCGCGCGGGGAACGATGCGGCCGACGGTCAGGCGCGCGACAGGTCGGCCGACAGACCGCGCGGCAGCGGCCTGTCCGGTCTTGCCGAGCGCCTCGCGCAGGCCGGCGGCCGTCTCGAAGCCGGGCCTTCGGCCGGCGGCGGATTCCGGGTCGTGGCGGTCGTGCCGCTCGCGGGGGTGGCGCCGGCAGCCACAGCGCCTGTCGCCGCCGAGTCGCCTGTCGTCGCCGAGCCGCCTGCCGCGGTGGGGCGGGCCGCTGATCCGACCCCGACGACGCCGACGACCGACGCGAGGCCGGTGTCTCCGCCATGATCCGCGTCCTGCTGGCCGAAGATCAGGAGATGGTGCGCGGCGCGCTCGCGGCCCTGCTGGGCCTGGAGGCCGACATCGAGGTGGTGGCGCAGGTCGGCCGTGGCGACGAGGTCGTCGCGGCGGCTCTCGCGGCGCGCCCCGACGTCGCGCTGCTCGACATCGAGATGCCCGGCATCGACGGCCTCGACGCGGCCGCGGCGCTGCACGAGGCGCTGCCCGGCTGCAAGGTGCTGATCCTCACGACCTTCGGGCGGCCCGGTTACCTGGCGCGCGCGATGCAGGCTGGCGTAAGCGGCTTTCTGGTGAAGGACGCCCCGGCCGAGCAGCTCGCCACGGCCATCCGCAGGGCGCTGGCCGGCGCCAGCGTGATCGATCCGGCGCTGGCCGCGTCGGCGCTCGCCGCCGGTCCCAATCCGCTGACCGACCGCGAGCGCGATGTGCTCGACGCGGCAGCCGAAGGCGCCACGGTCGCCGACATCGCCGCGGGCCTGTTCCTGTCCGAGGGCACGGTGCGCAACTACCTCTCCACGGCGATCGCCAAGACCGGCACGCGCAACAGGGTCGAAGCGGCGCGCCTGGCGCGCGAGCGCGGCTGGCTCTGACCGCGAACGCGGTCGCATCGCCGCGGGCATCCACCCCGTCGACTCGGGCATGCGGGCCGCAAGCCAGGCCCTACTTGCTCAGGAACTCACCCATCGTCGCGGCCGCCGCGTCGTTCGCGGTGAGCGGCTGCAGGCGCCAGGCGACCTCGATCGTGTGCAGCAGCGAGTAGTGCGTGTACGGTCGGATGGAGCGGTAGTGCTGCCTTACGGCGCTGCCGGCGAGGATCGCCGCCACGTGGTTGTCGCCGGCCGAGCCCTCGTCCCAGGTGATCACGAGCAGTGACGGGCTCGTCGTGAAGGCCGGCGACCGCAGGATCGCCGGCACGTTGCGCGAGAGCCAGGCGTCGCCGACGGCGATCGACGAGTCGTGCATGTCGTCGACCGTGTTGGGCACGATGAAGGCGTAGTCGGGCGTCGTGGCCGCCGAGCGCATGTCGACGGCGAGCCGCGTGTAGGGCACCACGTGGCGCTTGCGCCGGGCGGCGTTGCCGAGGATGTCCTGGTAGTACAGAAAGGGGACGTGCCTGGTGGCGTAGAGGCCGGCGTTGTCGGCATAGCCCGGCGCCGGCATGCTCTCGCCGTAGAGCTTCCAGGTGCGTCCCGAGGCCTCGATACGGTCGGCGATGTTCACGGCGTTCACGGCGTAGCCGGCGGTGGGCGGGGAGCGGTCGTCGGTGATGCCCTGGTTCGAGCCGCTCGTCAGGGCGATGTAGTTGGGCAGGCTCGGGTGGTACAGCGCCGAGTAGTCGGTGGCCAGCGCGTAGTGGTGGGCCAGCTCGTTGATGAAAGGGGCGTCGGAGTTGCCGATGATGCTGTGGCCCGACTCGTTCTCCATGACGATGATGAAGATGTGGCTGAGGGCGGGCACCGCGGCCTGCGAGCCCGACGACTCGCCGGGCAGGCCCGTGGCGGTGGCCGACTCGGCCGCTGACGCTCCACCCGACGCCGCTCCGACGGGAGTCGCCGTTCCCGACGGCGAAGCCTGACCGCCGCACCCGGCCGCCACGAACGCGAGGGCGACGGCCAGTGCGCAGGCCGCGGCCAGGGCGCAGGCCGCGGCAAGGGCGCGGGGCACGCTCATGGCGCGGGCCACGCTGAGCGGGCGGGGCACGCTCTGGGCGCGAGTGACCATAGGCGTGTGCATCGGCGTGAGTCTCCTTCGTCGCTCGTCCTGCTCGAACGAGGTCGAAAGACTGTACACCAGTCGTTACGGCGATCTGCGGCGGGTGAGTACGATGGGGCGCCGGCGCCGGCGCGGTCAGTCGACCGCGAGCGCCAGTGTGACCTTGATGCCGGGCACGCGCGGCACCGTCGAGCGTCCGACCAGGCGCAGGCGCTCGGTCGTGAGCATGACGTCGAGCTGCTCCGGCCTCAACAGACGACCGCCGCCGAACATGAATATGCGCCACGACCAGCCGTGGGCCAGGACGTCGGTCAGGACGAAGACGCCGCCCGGCGTGAGCACGCGGCGCACCTCGCGCAGGCCGCGGCGCTGGTCGGCCCAGTGGTGGAACGACATCGTCGAAGTGACCAGGTCGAAGCTCCCGTCGGGGAACGGCAGCTCCTCGGCGAACGCCTGCACGAAGCGTACCGAGGCGCTCGCCGGGGCGTTGGGCCGGGCCTGATCGATCATGCCGGCCGCGGCGTCGGCGCCGGTGAGCTCGGCGGCGGGGAACCGCGCCGCGAGGCGCCGCAGCAGCTGCCCCGTGCCGCAGCCCACGTCGAGGATCGCCCGCGGGCGCGCCGCCTGGCCGGCCGCGGCAGCGATCGTGGCGGCCTGCACGGGACCGAACAGGGCGCGCTGCAGGAACGAGCGGTCGTAGCTGGGCGCCCAGCGCCCAAAGCGGTCGACGTCGCGGTCGCTCGCCGGTCGGCCACCGGCGGTCCGCTCTCTGTGTCGTGCGCCTGGCATGACGGCGAGCTTACTCGCGCGGCAACGCCGCATGCCACCGCAGCCCGGGGATCAGCTGCGGCACGCGCCGCCGGTACTCCTCGTAGTCGCCCGGAAAGACCTCGGTCATCAGCCGCTCCTCGAGATGGAGCTTCACGAGGATGATGCCGCCGCCCAGCACGAGGGCGAGCAGCCAGTGCCCCAGGCCGGCGAGCAGGGCGCTGCCGACCAGCATGCCCAGCATGCCGGTGTAGATCGGGTGGCGGGTGATCCCGTAGGGGCCGTCGGTGCGGAGCTTGTGCTCGTCTTTGGCGACCACCGCCCCCGACCACATCGTGCCCAGCACGGCGCGCGCCCACAGCGCGAAGGCGGTGCCGGCCAGCAGCAGGACCGCGCCGAGCGCGCGCAGCGCGGCTGAGTGCACGGTCACGGGGCGCCACACCGAATCGGGCAGCCGCGCACCCACAAGCCAGACCGCCGCCACGATCAGCGCCCAGCCCCCCAGCCGGCTGACGCGGCGCTGCACGACCGGCGCGTGGCGGGCGTTGTAGACGGCGCCGGCCACCCAGACGACGGCCCACAGCGCCCAGCAGGCCGCGATGAGCGTGGTGGCGGCCGTGTGCACGGGTGCGGTCTCGCTCGCCGGTCGGTCGCTAGCCGGCGGAGTCGCCGGGGCCGGAGTCGCCGAGGCCGGTGTCGCCGAGGCCGGCGTCCTTCAGCTCGGCAAGAAGCGCCAGGGCGCGGTCGGCATCGGCGGAACTGACCTGTATGCGGGTCGGCCCGGCCATGGGGCCGACGATCGTCCGCACGATCTCGTCGGGGACGAGGAACCGGATGTCCGCCGACTGCAGCATGGTCCGGGCGATGTTCGCAAGACCGGGGTCGGCAGAGACGAACACGGTCACGAGCTCGAGCGAAGCGGCCTTACTCTTACCCTCAGCCTTATCCTTACCCTTGCCCCACACGTCGTCGTCCTCCAGTCGGTCGGATGCCGTCTGGTCGCAGTCTACGCTCCGGGGCCGCGTCCAGTGGTCTGCGCCCTAGACGAGGTTCCCGGGTGGCCACTGCGCCGGCGGCGTGGCGGCGAGCCAGTCGGCGTACTCGGCGCGGCGGCGGGCGGCGGTCGGCGTGGCGCAGGCGCCGCCGCGCGAGGTGCACAGCAGCTCCGGCGGCAGGCGGCGGCCGACGGCGTCGGCCGCGTCCACGGCCTCATGCAGCGGCAGCACCGCGCTGTGGCCGGCGAGCGCCAGGTCGGCGAACACATGCGCCGTGCAGGTGGCCGCCATGATGCGGCTGCGGCAGGGCTGACCCAGACCGCCGGGGACCGGGTCGCAGGGCAGCCCGGTGAAGGCCTGCAGCGACAGCGAGGCGGCGGCCTCGACCTGCTCGGGCGCGCCGCCCACCATCTCGACGATGGCGGCCGCCGCCATGGCGGCGCAGACACCGCTCTCGCCGGTGCAGCCGATGACCTCGCCGGTGGGTTCGGTGCGGCTGAAGGCGATCGCCCCGACGCCGGCGGCCACGAACAGGCCGCGCAGCAGGTCGGCGTCGCCCAGGCCGCGGGCCTCCTTGACCGCGCTCAGCGCGGCGTACACGTAGCCGGCGCCGCCACCCATGGGGCCGGGCACCGTCTCGACCCCGGGAATGCCGGCGCCGGCGCCGTAGGCCAGCCTGATCGTCTCGGCGACGATGCCGCTGCTCACGCCGCGGCCGGACGCGGCGTACCGCGACCAGGCCGCCGGAAAGTCGGGCTTGAACGGGCTCGGCGGCGCCGCGAGGCCCTCGTCGTAGGCGGCGTGGGTCTGGCGGTGCATGAGGCGGGCCAGCTCGGCCATGGTCTCGAGCACGCGCTCGCGCGACCAGCCCGAGGCGTCGATCTCGTACTGCACGGCGACGTCGGCGAGCGTCTGGCTGCGCCGCCGGGCGATCTCGCGCCAGCGCGTCATGGTGGTGAAGAGTTGCGGCTTGCGGTCGGCTCGCGCGAGCACGGGGACGACCGGACGCAGCAGCGCCAGCCGCGCGGCGGGGAGTGGGGCGCCGGCGGCGGCCGCGGCGTCGCTCGCCGCGTCGAGCGCGCCGACGGCCTCGCCGGCGAGCCCCCGCAGCTCGGTCATGTCGGGCTCGGCCGCCAGGGCGAAGACGTGTAGCGCGCCGCGGTCAGCGACCGTGACGCTGGTCGTGAAGACCAGCTCCGGCAGCGCGGCGGCCAGCCGCTCGACGGCCTCGGGCGAGGCGGCCTGCCGCGGATCGAACAGCAGCGCGACGAAGTCGTCGCCGATCACCTGCAGCGGAAAGCCGTCGGCGGCGACGGTCTCGACCATGCCGCCGCCGGTCGAGTTGCCGACCAGTGCTGCCGTACGGCCGCTCACGCCGGTCAGGTCGAACCGGATGGCGTTGGGGTGCGCGCTCTCGGTGAGCGCGGTGAACTCGAACGAGCAGGGCACGCCGGCCGCGGCGGCCAGCTCGAAGGCTGCGAAGAGCCGGGAGTCGCTGGGCTCCATGCCGAGCACGCCGGCGACCATCGCCCGGTCTTCGGCCATCACGCCGAAGGTGCCGGCGAACGAGCCCTCGCTGTCGAGCAGGATCCTGACAGAGGCGACCTGCTCCGCGAGCAGGTCGCCGGCCAGCCTGCCGAGCCGGCACGGTCCCGCGGTGTGCGAGCTCGAGCCGGGCTGCATGACCGGCCCGAAGACATCGTTGAAGAACTCGGGGTAGGCGGCCATCACGGCGCGTCAGTCCGCGGCGGCGCTGCCACCCGCGGCGGCGCTGGACGCGGCGTTGCTGAGCATCTTCATGGGCGGGACCTCCTTGGGCTCGACGCCGAGCTTCATTGGCGAAGCCTCATTGTAGTCGAAGCTCGGTGCCGGCCGGGGTGGGTCCCACGCCCCGTTTCGGTCTGCGAGGGCAGCCTCAGCGATACGGTCCCCGAATGAAGACGTCCTGGTAGATGCTGCTGTCGCCGGCCACCAGGTCGCTGGCGAGGGAGTCGAACGCCACGTAGCTGCCGTCGGCGGAGATCGCGGGGCTGTCGCTTTGTTCGTTGCCCTGGACCCCGGCCGTGGTGACGCTCGCCCGGGCGGTCTTGTGCAGCGTGCGATCGCGCACGAAGACGTCGATGAAGCCGTTGCTGTCGCCGCTCACCAGATCGGTGGCCGCGGAGGCGAACGCCACGAAGCGGCCGCTGGCGGAGATGGCCGACTGGAAGCTCGTGCCGTTGCTCTGGACACCGGCGGAGCTGACGCTCACCCGGGTCGTCCGGTGCAGCGTGCGGTCGCGCACGAAGATGTCCCTGCTGGCGTTGCTGTCGCCGCTCACCAGGTCGGTGGCGTCGGACTCGAAGGCCACGTAGCGGCCGCTACCCGAGATGGATGGCGTGTAGCTGGGGCCGTTTCCCTGGGCTCCCGCCGAGGTGACGCTCGCGAGCGAGGTCCTGTGGAGCTTGCGGTCGCGCACGAAGACGTCCGCGTAGCCGTTCGTGTCGCCGCTCACCAGGTTGGTAGCGACCGACTCGAACGCCACGTAGCGGCCGTCGGCGGAGATCGCGGGAAGGGCACTGATGTCGTTTCCCTGGATCCCGGCTGAGCTGACGCTGACCATGGAGGTCCTGTGCAGCTTGAGGTCGCGCACGAAAACGTCCCGGTCGTCGGTGGCGGCGCTCACCAGGTTGCCGGCTTCGGAATCGAAGGCGACGTAGCGGCCGTCGGCAGAGATCGAGGGGTCGTAGCTGGCGCTGTTCCCCTGAAGCCCGGCCGAGCTGACGCTCACCAGGTAGGTTTTGTGCAGCTTGCGGTCGCGCACGAAGACGTCCTGGTAGCCGTTCGTGTCGCCGCTCACCAGGTTGGTCGCGGCGGACTCGAAGGCCACATAGCGGCCGTTTGCCGAGATCGAGGGGTTGAAGCTGTAGTCGTTTCCCTGCGACCCGGTCGAGCTGACGCTCACCAGGAACGTCTTGTGCAGCTTGCGGTCGCGTACGAAGACGTCGGCGTAGCCGTTCGTGTCGCCGCTCACCAGGTTGCTCGCGGCGGAGTCGAAGGCCACGTAACGGCCGTTGGCGGAGACCGAGGGAAGCTCGCTCGGGAAGTTCCCCTGCACCCCGGCCGGGCCGACGCTCACCCGCTGTGTGCGTTTGGTCGTGGCGGCGGCGCTGCCGGGAACGAGCAGGGCCACGACCAGCAGCGACCCCAGGACCATCGCGAGTGTCTGCCAGGTGCGCATCTGCCTTCTCCTTTTCGTCCTGCGATACGACGCCTCTGTCGAGGCGACGGTCGTTCTCGAGACGACGATCGTGCTTGAGACGACGATCGTTCCGAGACCACTCATCTGCCGTTCCCGGCCGCCGGAGTTCCGACAACCGTTGCCGTTCTGCGAGATGTTTGACTCTCGCCCTTCCATTGGTATAATGCATATGTTCGACAAAAGTAATTGGCCGGTCCACCCGGCCGCCGGAGGTCTCCTTGCCCACTCCCGCCAAGCCCGTTACGTCCGACGCTGCCGCGGATCGCACACCCGCCAAGCCTGCCGCCGCCGCACCGGCCGCCAAGGCCGCCGCCAAGTCGGCCGCCAAACCGGCCGATCGCGCCCAGCTCATCGCCGACTGCCACGACCTGGCCCACGCGGCCTTCGCGGCCATGAGCCGCACCGCCGGCGCCGACCTGCTCTCGCTCGACCTGACCATGGGCCAGTTCAAGGCCATGGCGACGCTCACCATGTTCGGCCCGCAGGCGGTGGGCGCGCTGGGCCGCAAGCTCGGCCTGAGCGAACCCGCCGCCAGCCTGCTCGTCGACAAGCTCGAGGAGCTCGACCTGGCCGTGCGCGAGCGCGACCCGGCCGACCGGCGGCGCCACCTGGTGCGCGCCACGCCGCGGGCCCAGGAGCTCGCCCAGCGTCTGCGCGAAGGCCGTCGCGAGCACGTCAAGCGCATGCTCGGCGAGCTGACCGCCGACGAGCTCGCCGGCCTCTCGGCCGGCCTGCAGGGCATCCTGCGGGTGAGCGCCGAGCTCGGCGCCGAGGAGCCCGAGCAGCCCGCCGCCGGCAAGGACGGCCGCAATGTCTGAGGCCGTCGCAACCACCGACTCCCTGGGCCGGCCCGTCGCGCAGCCCTGGGGCACCACGCTTGGGCGGCGGCGCATCGGCTTTGTGATCGCCGCCGTCATGCTCGGCATGCTGCTGTCGGCGCTCGACCAGATGGTGGTCGGCACCGCCATGCCGCGCATCGTCGCCAGCCTGAACGGCATGGAGCACTACGCCTGGGTGGCGACCGGCTATCTGCTCGCCTCGGCGGCCTCCATGCCGATCTGGGGCAAGCTCTCCGACGCCTACGGACGCAAGCGCTTCTTCATTTTGGGCATGGGGATCTTCGTCACCGGCTCGGTGCTCTGCGGCCAGAGTCACAGCATGACCGAGCTCATCGCGTTCCGCGCCTTCCAGGGCCTGGGCGCCGGCGCCATGCTGCCCATCTCGCAGGCCATCCTCGGCGACATCTTTCCGCCGGCCACGCGGGCCCGCTGGGCCGGCGTGCTGATGAGCGTGTGGGGCTTTGCCACCATCATCGGGCCGCTGCTCGGCGGCTGGATCACCGACAGCAGCCTGGGCTGGCGCTGGACGTTCTACGTGAACGTGCCGGTCGGCATCATCGCCCTCACCTTCGCCGCCGTCGCCCTGCCGGGCCACGTGAGCCTGCGCAAGCACAGCATCGACTACCTCGGCTCCGCCGTGCTCGTGGCCGCCGCCGTGCCGCTGCTGCTGGGCCTGAGCTGGGGCGGCAACACCTACCCGTGGCAGTCGTGGGAGATCGTCGGCATGTTCGTCTTCTCGGCGCTCATGTGGATGGTGTTCGTGGCCCGCGAGCTGCAGGCCGCCGAGCCGGTCATCAACCCGCGCCTGTTCAAGAACAGCGTCTTCACCGTGTCGTCGGTGGCCAGCGCCCTGCAGAGCGCCGCCATGTTCGGCGCCATCATGTTCCTGCCGCTGTTCGTGCAGGGCGTGCTGGGCAAGTCGGCGACCAACTCGGGCGTGATCCTCATGCCGATGATGCTGGGCGCCATCGTCACGAGCATCGGCGCCGGGCAGATCCTGGCGCGCACGGGCAAGTACAAGGTGATCGTCATCCTCGGCTTCGTGTTCACGGCGATCGGCGCCTGGCTGCTGTCGCGCATGGGCGTAGGCACCCACTGGGTGACGCTGGCCCGCGACATGGTGATCATGGGCCTGGGCATGGGCGTCGCGATGAGCGCCTTCACCGTGATCGTGCAGAACCAGTACCCCTCGCACCGCCTGGGCGAAGTGACCGCCGGCCTGCAGTTCTTTCGCTCGATCGGCAGCACCGTGGGCCTGGCCGTGTTCGGCACCATCCTGAGCAATCAGTTCGCCGCCCAGATGAAGCACAACCTGCCGGCGCCGCTCGCCAGATACAACGGCTCGGCGACCCTGAACAACCCGCAGGTGCTGCTCTCGCCGCAGGCCCAGGACCACATACAGAAGCTGTTCGCCACGTACGGCGCGCAGGGCCAGGCGCTGTATCACTCCTTCATGGGAGCGGTGCGCCTGAGCCTGAGCTCGGCGATCAGCGACCTGTTCCTGCTGTCGGTCGTGGTCGGTGTCGCCGGCCTGGCCGTCGTTTTGTTCCTGCGCGAAGACCCGCTGCGGCGTACCTACGAGATCGACCCGGAGAGCGGGGAGGAGGTCAGCGAGGCCGGGCTGGATGCGGAACCGGAAGCAGTGCCGGATGCGGTTGCGGCGGCGGTCGAGACGGCGCCGGAGAGTGACGCGGCGCCCGAGCGCGGCACAAGGACGCAGCGCGGCGCCGGGTCAGAGCGCGGCGCAATGCCGGCGCTGAAGCCCGACGCGGAGACAGTGGGTTAAAGGCTCACGCCACGGGCCGCGGCCCCCCGCCGCGGCCTGGGCGTGAACGCTTGGAGCGGCTCCTTTACGCCCTTGGCGGGGCGCAGAAGCGGCAGTGACAGTCGTAGGCGTGCCGCCAGCCGTACTCGATGCCGACCTCTTCGATGGCTGAAGCGTCGATCACGGTCGGGCCGGCGTTGTGACCCAGCTCACCGTCGTCTTCGTCGAACAGGAACACCCGGTCGTCGAGGAACAGGACGCGCTCGCCGTACTTCTGAAAGACGGCCGGCACCTTGGTCTGCCTGACCTGTTCGAAGGTGAGGCGGGTGTGCCCCAGCTCGCGCAGCGTGCGCTTGACGACGAGCTGCCATGAGGTCGAGCTTACTCGAGACTCGGCAGGCAGGGCGGGCGAGGCGCTCGCATGGCGGCGGACGGCCTGATCGTCGACCGCCGGCATGCTTTTGGCGGAAGCGGTGGCTGCAACTGCTTCTCTCATGCAGACTCCCCCTCGCGACTACCTGTGGCGGGGAGCTCGCACAGCCCATGCGACCTGCCCCACCGAACATCTCTCCCCGCGCTCCCATTCGCGAAACAATGAACGAGCCCCCACGGGGTCTGTGATGGTATGCCCCCGTATGTGCAGGTTCAATGTAATGACGCCAGAGTTGACAACGGTTTTGAGCGTGGGGCCGCTCGCGTCGTGCGGGCCCTCGGGTGGCGGCGGGCCGGCCACCGAACGACCGGCCCGCCCATAGAACGACCGGCGCGCCCGGGCTCAATGGTAGGCTTCGTAGACGCGTCGACACGGGAGACCGAGTGAGCCCCAAGGCAAACGCCGGCAATGCAGCCAATCCCTACGCCGCAGCGCTCACGCTGCTGGGGATCGCGTCGGTCATAGGCGTCGGTCTGGTGGGCGCACGATTCGTGCGCAGCCACAACTCGCACTACGAGTTCCTGGTGTGGAACCTGTTCCTGGCCTGGGTGCCGGTGGCCTTGGCGGTGCTTGCCTACCGGGTGTCGTTCAGGCGCGGCTTCGGGGGGCGCCTGGCGCTCGTGCTCACGGCCATCGTGTGGCTCGCGTTCTTCCCCAACGCGCCTTACATCCTCACCGACTTCGCGCACCTCGTCGACATCCACGACCACGTGCCGCTCTGGTACGACGTGATCCTGATCGGCTGGTACGCCTGGACCGGGCTGCTGCTCGGCATCCTCTCGCTGCGCCTGATGCAGGACATCGTGACACGCGGCGCCGGGCGCGTGGCCGGCTGGGCGCTGGTGGTGGCGGTGACGGTGCTGGGGAGCATCGGCATCTACATTGGGCGCTTTCTGCGCTGGAACAGCTGGCAGGCCTTCCAATCGCCCGGGACGCTCCTTCACAAGGCCCTGGGCACCAGCGGCGGCGACAAGCCCGACATCGACGTGCGGTTCCTGGGGTTCTCGGCGCTGTTTGCGGCGCTGTTTCTGTTCGTCTATCTGGCGGTGTATCTGCTTGGGGCGAAGGGGGAGAGGGCGTAGAGCCGTCGATCGAAACACTGGCGGTGACCTCGCGCGGCCAGGCCACACATTGCTGGGCTGCGTGACCTCGGGCCTCTCGCGAGCAGGCGCATCGTGTTCATGCTGCTCGGCAAGCGGTGCGCCGCTACAAGGAGCTACGCCTAGCGACGTGCCACGACCAGGTCGCGGCGAGGCCCTGTGAGAAGGACACCGTCGGCCGGAAGCCGAGCAGCTCGGGGGCCAGCTCACAGGCGCCGCACGAGTTCAGGATGTCGCCTTCTCGGTCGGCTGCGAACTGTGCGTGTGGCTCCCGACCGCTGACTTTGGCCAATGCCGCAAGCACGTCGAGCAGGGTCGTCTCGACGCCGGTGCCGATATTGATCGGTGCGCCATGAAGCTCTCGCCCGTCAAGTGCGGCGCGACAGGCGGCGACCACGTCGGCGACATAGACGAAATCGCGGCTCTGATGGCCGTCACCGTACACCGTGCACGGGCTTCCCGAAGCGAGCCGATCCATAAAGATCGCGATCACGCCCGAGTAATCCGACGACGGGTCCTGCCGGGGACCGTAGACGTTGAAGAAGCGCAGGACGCCGACGTCGAGCCCGTCGTTGGCGCAAGCAGCCCGGCAGAGGTCTTCGGCAGCGAGCTTTGACTGCGCATACGGCGATGCGGGGCGCATCGGCGCTGTCTCGGATATGGGCAGCGCACTCGTTGCTCCGTAGACCGCACACGACGAGGCCAGCACGACCCGGCGCACTCCGGCCCCGCTGGCGGCAGCGAGTACGTTCGCCGTTCCGCCTACGTTGACAGCCTCGGTCGTTTCCGGATCGTCGAACGAACCAGCTACTGAGACGAGCGCGGCCAGGTGCAGCACGCGGTCGCAGCCGCGCATCGCTGTGGCCACCGTCTCAGGGTCACGCACGTCACCGTCGATGACCTCCAACGGGCCGTTCAGGCCGGCCAGGTTCCCTCTGTGGCCCGTCGAGAAGTCGTCGAGGACGCGCACCTGCTCGCCGGCGGTCAGCAGGGCCTCGACCGCGTGCGAGCCGATAAAGCCGGCACCGCCGGTGATGAGAACGGTGGCACTCATGACGGTGAGGATACAACGGGCAGCGCATGGTGACCTCACCCTCCCGCTCACCAAAGTGGTTCGTCGGGCTCACGTTTCCTGGGCTTCTGTAGGGACCTCCCCTTGGCGGTCAGCGACTGGCGCGGGACACGACGCGAGTATCCGCGACGAGTCGCGGTGCCAACAGAGGGGTAGCGTCGTTTCCGGCACCGACTATGTGCTCAGCAAGGCGGCCCTGCTTGCCGGCAAGCACGTATTCTTCGAGAGGCCACTCACGTCGTCGGCCGTGGAATCGATCGACTTCAGGGGACTGGGAGCGGGGGTAGGCAAGGGAGCGTCGCGGCGTTCGGCGGTCCCCGGTTCACAGCCGTTGCCCGCCTTGACTACGTTTGTCCTGGCGACGGTGACCGACGACCCGACGGCCCCGCGACCGGGCGGTGCGCGTTCGATTGCTTGCGGCTTCAGCCGACCCTCCAGAGTCGGACCCAGCCTGGCGCGACGGCGCGATCTACTATTCCAAGTACGAACTACCACGTATCGGCAGGGAAGAACTAACTCTTGAACTTTTAACATTCTGGGACTAGAACTGGAGTCCTGCAGGTGGGAGCCGGGGAAGCCGACGGTGGGGGTGGGTCCCGCCGCCGCAAGCAAGGGGTGTCGCAGGTCCATCTCGCGACTCGATGCGGCCGTCCTCTCCAGTGCTCCCCGCGTGACGATCCCGTCTCGTAACGGGGACGACGCGCGGCTGCTGAGATGGCGCTCGCTTCAGGCGAGACGCTGACGCGGAGCTTCGGCTCCCGCGAAGGGGGGGGTGCACGTGTAAGGAGTCGGCCGTGCCGGTCGCGGCTGTCGCGTGGCCGGAGATCTTCTGTGGTCAATTGAAGGGGGAACCATGAAGAAGAAGCTTCTCAGGAAGCGCGTTCTGATTCCGCTGCTCTTGGTCGTCGTACTGGCGATCGTGGCGGGCGCTGCGTTCGCGTATTACGTCACCAGCGCGACGTCGACGGCGACCGCGTACACGGGCTCGTTCAACATCACGGCGAACACGCAGGTCACGGACACCTGGCAGACGACATACCTCATGCCGTCGGCCGGTGTCACCGGTCCCTATGCCGGCAAGTATGTCGCTTGGCGCGATGTGACCCTCGTCAACAACGGCAATGCAGATGAGACCGTCGCTGTGACGGCCCTCGCTGGGACGAGCTCGCCGGGCAGTGTCGACTTCAACGGCGTGCTTCACCTCGCGATCTACGACTGGGGCTGGACTACCGCTCTCGTCCCTGACACGCTTTTCAACGCTCTCAGCGCCCCGCTCGTTTCCATCCCCGCGGGCGGCTCCGTGTCGCTGCACATGGCGCTGTGGCTCGACTCCAACGTGAGCAACACCGCCTACGCAGGCCAGAACATGCCGATCACCATCACCTTCACGGCGACGCAGTCCTAGATCGTACTGATCGCCAAGGACTTCCGTGCGCCCGTGGGCGGCTATCGCCCCCGGGCGCGCGGAGTCCCCAACTAGACGCCGAGCCGAACGCTGGGGAGAGGGATTTGGGCCACTGATGGTGTACGAGCCCGTCACGTTTGTCTGTTCGCACTGCGGCGCTGTCTTCGCAGATAGCGACGGGCTGAGGGCCCATGGGGTTCGACACCGTGGCGCTTTGGACAAAGGTGGGCAGCAAGCCCGCGCGCTGGCTCCTCTGACCTTCGCCTGTTCGCACTGCGGCGCGTCATTCTCGAACCGCTGGCGTCTGCGTGCGCACGCCGTCCAGCACGGTGTCGTGGCCAGCGCGGAGTGGCAGCCCTTGGCGGGCCCCAAGCCGCGAGTGGCGGCGGTCCCCATCGAGCTTTCGGCCCGGCGTCAAGCCGGCGTCGCAGACGAGGCGAGCCCGTCAAATGAGGCTTGGGAGGGTCGCTCCGGCAGAAGGTTGACCGCGAAGCGCCTCGTGCTGGCGGCAGCCGCTTTGGTCGTGGTCTTCATCGCGGCCGCAACGGCCTTGGCCTACTTCACGACGGCCGCGTCCAACTCGGCCACGATCAGGACGGGCACTTGGGGGTCTTACCTCACCTTCTATCCCGGCACTTCCCAGGCGACCCATTACTCGTCCTGTGGCAGCCCGCAGTCGGTGCTGATCGCCACTGCCGACAAGCAGGGCAACCTTTCGCTGGACTTCGGTGATGTGCTGGTGCCCAGCACGACCAGCTGGACCGATGTCTTCCACGTGACTTCGTCCGCTCCGGCCTCGCTGAAGGTCTCCTTCAAGGCCGGCGGGGCGCTGGCGCCCTTCATCGCCAGCGTCGGCTTTGCCGCCGATACCACCGGCGGCGCGCTCGACCCAAAGCAGACCCGCGACGTCGCCGTGCAGATCGTCGTGCCCGCCACGACCTCTCCGGGCACCTACGCCGGCACGCTGACCGTCGCCGTGGTGGGCAGCACCGAGAGCCACACGATCCCGATGACCGTCAGGGTGCTGGCGCAGAAGCCGCAGCCGTCCTATCTGACCTTCTGTCCCGGCACCTCGAAGGCGACCCATTACTCGACCAATGGCTGCCCGCAGTCGGCGCTGATCGCCTCATCCGACAAGATGGGTAACCTCTCGCTCGACTTCGGCGACGTGCTGCTGCCGAGCTCGACCAGCTGGACTGACGTCTTCCGCGTGACGTCTTCCGCTCCGGCTTCGCTGAGGGTCTCCTTTACCGCCGGCGGGGCGCTGGCGCCCTTCATGGCCAGCGTCGGCTTCGCCGCCGATACCACCGGCGGCGCGCTCAACTCAAAACAGACCCGCAGCGTCGCTGTACAGGTCGTCGTGCCCAAGACGGCCACTGCGGGCACGTACTCGGGCACGCTGACCGTCGCCGTGGTGGGCTCGAGCGAGAGCCACACGATCCCGATGACCGTCAGGGTGCTGGCGCAGAAGCCGCAGCCGACCTACCTCACCTTTGCCTGCGGCACGTCCCAGGCGACCCGCTATCCGCCCTCCGGTTGCCCGCAATCGGCGCTGATCGCTACCCTCGACAAGCAGGGCAACCTTTCACTCGACTTCGGCGACGTGCTGCTGCCCAGCTCGACCAGCTGGACCGACGTCTTCCGGGTGGCCTCGTGTGCCCCGGCCTCAGTCAAGGTCTCCTTCAAGTCCGGTGGCGCGCTGGCGCCCTTCATCGCCAGTGTCGGTTTCGCCAACGACAAGACCGGCGGCACGCTCAGCACCAAACAGACGCGGGACGTCGCGGTGCAGATCGTGGTGCCAAAGACGGCCACTCCCGGTACCTACGCCGGCACCGTGACCGTCGCCGTGGTGGGCGGCAGCGAGAGTCACACGATCCCAATGACCGTCACGGTCCTGACGCACAAGCCCTACCTCACCTTCTGCTGCGGCACCTCGAAGGCGACCCACTACTCGTCCTCCCGTTGCCTGCAGTCGGCGTTGATCGCCACCCTCGACAAGCAGGGCAACCTTTCACTCGACTTCGGCGACGTGCTGCTGCCCAGTTCGACCAGTTGGACCGACGTCTTCCGCACGACCTCGGCGGCGCCGGCTGCGCTGAAGATCTCGTTCACAGCGAGCACCGCCCTGGCGCCCTTCGTCGCCAGCGTCGGTTTTGCGGGCGACACCACCGGCGGCGCGCTCAACCCCAAGCAGACACGGGACGTCGCCGTGCAGCTCGTGGTGCCCAAGGCGGCCGCTCCGGGCACCTACACCGGCACGCTGACCGTGGCTGTCGTGGGCTCGAGCGAGAGCTACGCTATCCCGATGACCGTCAGGGTCCCGGCGCAGAAGCCCGGCCCGTCGGGGAAGAACGTGCCGATCCCGTCGATGACGCCCAAACCAAAGCCGCGCACCACTACGACGCCGTCGCCCGACCCGACGCCGAGCACCAGCACATCTCCGAGCGAGACGCCAAAGCCGTCGACGAGCCCGAGCGTGACACCGGAGCCGTCGGTGAGCCCAAGTGCCTCCCCGACACCCTCGCCCTCAGCCACCGCCTCAAAGGCGGCGACGCCCACGCCCACGCCAAGCGCCACGGCGAAAGTCGTCGCATCGCTGACATCGTTCTTCGGCAGCATCGCGAAGGCCATCGCCTCGCTCATCTGAGCGCACATACGGCCTGCCGGGGCGCCGGTTGGCCGCTCACCTGCTTATCTCGCAGATTGACGCCTGGGCGCTGCGCGACCGCCCTGAGCCGATCTCGCCGCCACCGCGAGGGAACCGGCCGCCCCGCTGCCTTCACTCAAGCCCAGGTCACGAACTCCTCGAGCTGCGCCCGCTGACGCTCGAAGCGGTTGATCGCCACCCCTTCGTCGGGGTAGCCGAGCGCCACGCCCATGACGAACTTGCTGCCGGCGGAGTCGGGCAGAAGCTCGCGCAGCGTGTCGGGGTCGCGGACGGCCATCGCCATGATGCAGGTGCCCAGGCCCTTGTCGTGGGCCGCAAGACAGACCGACTCCACGATCAGCCCGCTGTCGAAGAGCACGTAGTCGCTCTCGAGCTCCTTCTCGGCGGTGAAGAACAGCATGCACGGAGCGCCGTAGAACTCAGCGGGACCGGCCGGTGCGGGCGCGCCTCCGGGTACGGCGGCCGCGTCCGCGGGTGTCATGGTCGCGCGCAGGTCGTAGAGCTGCTTGCTACGCGCCGCCAGGTGCGGCGGCCACTCGCGGGGCATGCGATAGTCGGGGCCGGCCGGCGCCTCGCGCTGGCCGGCCGCCTTGCTTGCGTCCCTGAGGCGCTCCAAGGTCGTGCCCGTGACCACGTGGATGCCCCAGGCCTGGGTGTTGGCCCACGAGGGCGACCAGCGGGCTTCGTCTAAGATCTCCGCGAGAAGCTCGCGGGGCACCGGGTCGGGCTTGAACGCGCGAATGCTCCTGCGGTCGCGAATGACGCTCTCGAAGTTCATGCGGTCCTCTCTCTCGGTGCTCGGCAGCCCTATGGTATCGCCACGCCATCGTCCCAGCGTTGTCTCAACTGCCTCGTTCGCAGCAAGCGACCAGGCTAAAGGCGACGGCCTCCCTGGGCGATACCAATCGACATGCTTGGAGAGGCCAAGACCGATCGCTGGCCGTATGCGACCACCGCTCTCATCGGGGTCAACGTGCTCGTGTTCGGGTTCGAGCTTTCTCTCGGCTTGCGCCTGGCGCCGTTCCTGCAGCAGTGGGGACTGGACCCTGCTCGCCTCAGCACCGAGGTCAGCGCTCGCAACCTGGTCACGATCGCCACGTCGCTGTTTCTGCACACCGGCTGGCTGCAGCTCCTTGTCAACCTCTGGTTTCTCTGGCTGTTCGGCGACGCGGTCGAGAGCGCCGTCGGCTGGCGCTGGTTTCTCGCGCTGTACCTGGCGTGCGGGATCGTCGCCAACGTCGTCTTCGCCGTCGCGAGCTCCGGTACGGCGACCCCGGCGGTCGGTGCCGGCGGAGCCATCGCCGGTGTGCTGGGCGCCGCTGTGGTGCTGTGGCCCAGGGCGCGCATGAGGGTCCTGGCCATGCTCGTCATCTTCGTCGCCCTCATGCTGCTGTACGAGGCCGGCCTGGCCATAGGGATCTCGGCGACCGTTCTCAACATCGCCGGCGGCTTCGGCATAGGCGGCGGCCCGGTCCTGTTTGCCCTGTCGGTGCTGCTCACCCTGGGCTGGTTCGTGGTGAGCGCGCAGCGGCGCAAGGACGGGATATCCCTGGACGCCTTCATGAAGGTGTGGAACGTCCCGGTGTGGCTCGTGGTGGCGTTCTTCTGTCTGCAGGGCCTGTGGAGCGGCATGATGGCGATCGTGCGCCCCGACTTCGGCGTCGACGTGAACGTCTGGGCTTGCGTCGGTGGCCTTCTGGCCGGCGCCGCCCTGGCGAAGTTCATCCCCAGACAGGCCATCGTGCCCGACGAACCGCTGGTGCCGGCGTACTACCTTGTTCCTCCCGATCAGGGCGGGCACGGAGACGCCGTCGGCTGATCGGGCAGCGGCTCCGCGCGGGCGGCGGCGGCGCCGTCGACGAGCGTCACAGCGGCCCCTACAATGACCACCATGGTACTTTCCGCACCGCAAGCCCAGACGCCCGTGCTGCGGCGCTGGTATCTTGCGATCCGCCCCAAGACGCTGCCGGCCGCGGCCAGCGGCGTGATCGTGGGCAGCGCCCTGGCCTGGCGAGACGGCGGCTTCTCGCTGGGGCCGGCCCTGGCGGCGCTGGGCGTGGCGCTGCTGCTGCAGATCGCGAGCAACCTCGCCAACGACGTCTACGACGGGGAGCGCGGGGCCGACACCGCCGCCCGGCTCGGTCCCCTGCGCGTCACCCAGTCGGGCCTGCTCAGCCGTGGCCAGGTCAAGCGCGGCGTTGCCGTCGTGCTCTGTCTGGCGCTCGTTCTGGGCGCCTACCTGGCCTTCGTGGCCGGGCCGTGGGCGGTCGTCATCGGCGTGGCGGCGATCGTCGCCGCGCTCGCCTATACCGCCGGGCCCTACCCGCTGGGCTACCACGGTCTGGGCGAGGTCTTCGTCTTTGCCTTCTTCGGGCTCGCCGCCGTGGTGGGCACCTACTGGGTGCAGGCCGGCGGCACGACGCTGCCGGCCTGGCTCATGGCGGTGGCGGTCGGCTCGCTGATCACGGCCATCCTCGTGGTGAACAACCTGCGCGACGTCGAACAGGATCGCGACGCCGGCAAGCGCACCGTCGCGGTGCGCATAGGCGTGCCGGCCACCAGGTGCGAGTACGCGGCGCTGATGGCGCTGCCCTACGGTCTGCTCGCCGCTCTCGTCGTGGCCGGCGAGCTGCCGGCGGCGGCGCTGCTTGCCTGGCTCTCGCTGCCCCTGGCGTTGCGCGCGACGCAGCGCGTCTTCACGCAGTCCGGGCGGGCGCTCAACGCGGTGCTGGCCGGTACGGGGCAGACGGCTCTCGCCTACAGCGTGCTGTTCGCGCTCGGGCTAGTACTGGCGCGCTGACGGCCGGTCGGCGGCCCCGCGGCAACGGTTTTGCGGCGCTCCTCTCACGTAAGACAAAAGGGCATGACATTGACTCGTATTGCAGGAGGGAACGTCATGCAGACCATGCCTCGCCGCGGGCCCAGGGCCCGTGTTCCCGCCGCTCTCCTCGGACTCTTTGTGGGCCTGCTGCTCGTGCTCGCGGCCGCGCCGCCGGCGGGCGCCGCCTCGGGCAAGTTCGCCTGGGATCGGGTCTACGACGGCGCCGCCGGCGGCTACGACGGTTACAGCGCCGCCGTCGCGGCGCCGTCGGGCGGCGTGTACGTGGCCGGCACCACGGCCGCCACGGCCGGCCACCAGAGCCTGCTGATCGCTCGCTACGGCGCCGGCGGCGGGCTCGACTGGCGGCGTGTCCGCAGCGACATGCTCGGCGCGGATTCCATGGCTGCCGAGCCGGGCGGCGGCCTGGTGGTGGGCGGCACCGCCTTCGACCCCGACGAGGTCGCCGCCCTGGCGAGGTACTCGGCGGCCGGCACCCGGCTCTGGCTGCGCCTCTACAGCGAGTCGGGAGCCTTGAGCACGTCGGACGGCCCGGTGGCGGTCGACAGGGCCGGCAACGTCTACATGGCCGGCTCGTTCATCAAGTCATCGTCCTACGCCATCCTGCTGCTCAAGTACTCGGCCGCCGGCAAGCTGCGCTGGGCGCGTCACTACACCACGTCCGGCAGCGACTCCGCCAGCGGCATCGCCCTCGACCGTGCCGGCGACGTCTACCTGACCAGCGCCGCGTCCAACGGCACCAACAACGACGTGCTCACCCTCAAGTACTCGGCGGCGGGCAAGCGCCGCTGGGTGCGGTTCTGGGACGGCCCCGGCGATGGCGACGACGCGGGCATGGCCATCGCCGTGAGCGCGGCCGGCACGGCCTACGTCGTCGGCTGGGCGACCGGCGGCTCGTCCGGCCAGGACGCCGTGGTCATCAAGTACTCGAGCGGCGGCGCCCTTCGCTGGGCCCGCTTCCAGAGCGGCCCCGGCGCCTTCGACGATACCTACTTCGGCGTCACGCTAACCGCCAACGGCGACGTCGTGGCCACGGGCAGGGAGCACAGCTCGACCACGGGCGACGATGTGCTCACCGTGCGGCTCACGCCCGCCGGAGTGACGCGCTGGGCGCGCCTCTACAACGGCCCCGACAACCTCGACGACGTTGGCACCGTCACCGCCGTGGCGGCGACCGGCGCGGTGTACGTCGAGGCAGCCAGCAGCGGCGCCACGACGAACACCGACTGGCTCACGCTCAAGTACAGCGCGGGGGGCAAGCGCGACTGGGCCCAGCGCTATACGAGCACCGGGAACGCCATCGACTACCCGAACGCTCTCGTGGTGCGCAAGACGGGCGTCTATGCGGCCGGCAACAAGGCCGGCGCCGGCACATCAGACGCGGCCCTCGTGAAATACGAGCCGTGACCGACACGACGCCCCCGCCGCAGATCGCGAATGGGCGAATGTCCCATGCTCAGCAGCGGCGCCTATTCCGATGGTATTCGTGCAAGGACGCAGAGCGCCGTAACGGCCCGCACAGGCGGTCCGCCGCGACTGCGTCGCACGACCAGAGGAGAGGGTCATGGCCGCCGACCCGCACGTCGAGCCACAGAAGGACAGCAACGCCTTGTCCGAGCACGCTGCTCGCCAGGTGTTGCACGAACGCTTCCCGAACGCCTTGCGGCTTCTCATGGACGGACGTCACCTGAGCTACCGCCAGCTCGCCTACATGACCCGGCTGTCGGCCGGTTACCTGAACCACCTGACGCAGGGCACGAGGCCCGTGCCCAACGACCCGGTCATCCGCACGATCGCCGCGGCCCTGCGGGTCGAACCCGACTGCTTTCTGGAGTACCGCCAGCGCCGCGTCGTCTCGCGCCTCGAGGACTCGTCCCGGCTGATCGACGCGCTCTACAGCATCCTGCTGCTGCGCGCGCCCGTCTCCGACGAGATGAAGGCCATCCTCGAAAAGCCCGTAGACGACCGCCCGGCCGCCCCGCAGCCACCTGCGGAGCCCGCCGACCGCGATTAGGCGGCCGCCGCCGCCTAGTCGAGCGCGACATGCCGGCCGCCGCCGACGTTGACTGTGCGCGACTAAGGGTGTAGGACCGCCTCATGCGAGGCAAACCACGCTTTCACGCACTCCTGCTGGTCGCCGCGCTGGCGTGCGCCGCGCTCGCGCTCGGCGTGAGCAACGCCGGCGCCGTGTCGGCCGGCTCGCCAGCCGCCGGTGCGCTCCACTCGCCTCTCGCCGTGTCGCTCAGCTCGCCCTCCGCCGGCCTGCCCAGCTCGCCCGCCGACGGTCCGTCGATCGCCACGTTGAGCTCCTCCACGCACCCCGTTACCGGCACCTGGTATGCGAACGACTCCCCGGCCTTCGCGTGGTCGGCCAGCGCGGCCGCCGGCATCGCCGGCTACTCCTACCTGATCGACCGGCTCCCGGGCACGGTGCCCGACGAAACGAGCGACGGCACGGCTGCCGCGGTCTCCTACTCCGGTCTGGCCGACGGCGTCTGGTACTTCCACGTGCGCGCCGAGGACGGCCTCGGCGCGTGGGGGCAGACCGCGACGCTCGCCGTGCGCATCGACACCACGCCGCCGGTCACCAACGACGACGCCCCCACGGGCTGGCACGACCACGCCGTCAAGGTGACGCTCACGGCCGGCGACGCGAGCTCGAGCGTGGCTTCGACTTCCTGGTCCACCGACGCCGGCGCCGACTGGACGCAGGGCACTGTGGTGACCGTCGCGTCGCCGGCCGGCCACGCCAACGACGGCGTGCACGCCATCCTCTACCGCTCTGCCGACAACGCCGGCAACGTCGAGGCCGTCAAGACCGCGATCGTGAGGATAGACACGCGGCCGCCGCAGTTCACGTGGCGCGCCGTGCGGCCCCAGGTGCTCCGCGGCACTGGCCCGGTGCGGCTGCGCTTCGTCGTGGCCGACCTGAGCGGCAGCGTGCGCGCCGCGTATCGCATCTACGACGCCGGGGGCGTCCTGGTCGTGCGCGGCACGGCCAAGACCCTTGCGGTGGGGCCCTGCTCGCTGACGATGCCGGCGCGCTACGCCGACGGGCGGAGCCTGCTGCCGGGGCTCTACCGCGTCACACTCCGCCTGGTCGACGCCGCCGGCAACGCCAAGGTCACGCATGCCACGGCCTTTCGCGACTACCGCCCGGTGCAGGCCAAGGTGTGGCGCGACGTGACGGGCGCCGGCCGCCGCGTGGCGCTCACCTTCGACGACGGCTACGACAAGGCCGGCTGGGCGGCCATCCTGGCGGTGCTGCACGCCCGCGGCGCGCACGCCACCTTCTTCATCAACGGTCGCTACGTCGCGGGCTACCCGACGCTGGCCCGCCGCACCGTCGCCTGGGGCAACGCCATCGGTTCGCACACCTGGTCACACATCCTCACGACGACCGAGACCCCGGCCCAGATCCGTGCCCAGATCGAGGGCGACATCAAGGCCTGGTGGCAGGTGGCCCGCGCCACACCGGTGCCCTACTTTCGCCCACCCTACGGCGGCTACGACGACAAGACGCTGGCGGTGGCCGGCTCACTGGGCTTCGCCCGCGTGATGCTGTGGAGCGTCGATCCCACCGACTACAGCGACCCCGGCGCCGCCGTGATCGCCGCTCGCGTGCTGGCGGGCGTGCGCTCGGGGGCCGTCTTCGAGCTGCATTGTCTGCCCGAGACCGCCGCCGCCCTGCCGGCCATTCTCGCCGGCCTGCACGCGCGCGGCTATACGGCGGTGACCCTGCCGGCGCTCTTTCACGCGGCGGGAAAGAGGTAGTCAGTTGCCGCTCGTGGTCACGTCGCCACCTCGGTAGACGAAAACCCGCGTGAATCGTTGACCGGTCCGCTGTGGCGGCGTAGAACCACCTCTCAAGGGGGCGATCAGACTGGCCAAGCCGAGCGCCATACAGCTCTTCAAGCATCGCGACATCCAGGGCTTGATCGAAGCGCTCGACGTCGGTACCGTCGGCGACCTGCGCGCCAACGACGCCAGGGTCGCCCTCTCCCTGATCGGCGAACCGGCGGTGCCGCTGCTGCTGCGCGAGATCAGCAAGCCCGCCGACCCTCCGGGCTGCTTTGCCCTCACGAGCTTCAAGTGCCACCGCGCCCGCATCGCCCTGGCCGGTATCGGCGAACCGGCCGTGCCCTACCTGCTCGACGCCATCCGCCACGGCGACGCGCGCCTGGCGGAGGGCGCCGCCGAGTGTCTCGAGGCGATCGAAGAGGGCGGCGTCACGCTCGTGGACGAAGATGCTCCCACGCCGCCGGTCCATATCGCCTACCCCGACGACGTGAAGGCCGCCTTCGAGTGCAAGCTCGGCCGTCCCCTGGCTGCCCGCAGCCTGTGGACGGCGCGATCGCAGGGTAACTGACGCCGAGGGAGCCCATGGCCCGTTCGAACGAGCGCCTGCGGCTGGTCACGCCGAGCGCGTCGTCGTTCGACCCGCGCGCCCAAGCCGAGCCGCCGGCCCGCGCCCAGGTGGTCGTGATCGGCGCCGGCATCATCGGCGCGGCGGTCGCTCTGCACCTCGCCGAGCTCGGCCACACCGACACCATCGTCGTGGAGCGCGGCACCGTGGCCTGCGGCACGAGCTGGCACGCGGCCGGCCTGGTGACCCGCACGCGCGCGAGCCACGCTCAGACCGAGCTCGCCAGCTACAGCCGCGACTTCTACGCGGCGCTCGCGGCGCGCTCCGGCACCGACGTCGGCTACTACGAGAGCGGCTCGCTGACCGTCGCCCAGACCCCGGAGCGCATGACCGAGCTCGACTACAGCCTGGCGATGGCGCGCCACCACGGCCTGCCGGCGCACCGGCTCGGTCCGGCGGAGATCGCCGCGGCGTGGCCGCCGATCGACACCCGCGGCCTCGTCGGCGGGGCACTGTTCGAAGGCGACGCGACGGTCAACCCCGGGCTGGCCGCCTTTGCCACGGCCAAGGCGGCCGCGGCGCTGGGCGTGCGCTTCGTCGAAGGCTGCCGGGTGACCGGGTTTCGGCTGGGCGGGGCGGGCGGCGCCGGGGGCGGCGGCGCAGGCGGCGGCAGCGCGGGCGGCGGCGCTGCGGGCGCGGCCGGCTCACCCGCTGCCGGCGCCCGCCCGCCCGGCGCACGTATCAGCGGTGTCGAGACCGAGCGCGGGCCGATCGAGTGCGAGACGGCCGTCATCGCGGCCGGGCTGTGGTCGCGCGACCTGGCGCTGCTGGCCGGCGCCCGCCTGGCGCTGCACGCCGCCGAGCACATGTGGCTGCAGACCCAGGCCGTGCCGGGAGCGAGCCGCGACCTGCCCATCCTGCGCGACCTCGACGGCCACATCTACGTGCGCCACTACCAGAGCGGCTTCGTCGTGGGCGCCTTCGAACCCGACGGCAAGCCTCGCACGACGGCCTCCATCCCGCGCGACTTCGCCTTCGGCGAGTTCGAGCCCGACGTGCAGCACTTCGCGCCGTCGCTGGCCAAGGCTCGCCAGAGGGTGCCGGCGCTGCAGGGCACTCGCCTCGTGCACTACCTGAACGCGCCCGAGAGCTTCACGCCCGACGGCGCCTTTCTGGTGGGCGAGACGGCCGAGGTGGAGGGCCTCTACGTCGCCGCCGGCCTGAACTCGCAGGGCATCATCCTTGGCCCCGGCGTGGGGAGGGCGCTGGCGGCCTGGATCGACGGCGGCGCGCCGGGCTTCGACTCGGCCGCCCTCGACGTGCAGCGCTTCGCGGCGGCCCAGGCCAACGCCGGCTACCTGTTTGAGCGCACGCGCGAGACGCTCGGCCGCCTTTACGCCATGCACTGGCCGTTCCTGCAGCCCGAGACGGCACGCGGCCTGCGCCGGGTGCCGCTCTACGACCGCCTCGCCGCCGCCGGCGCCTGTTTTGGCGAGAGCAGCGGCTGGGAGCGCGCCAACTGGTATGCGCCGCCCGGCGCGGAGTCCGGCGCCGCCCCGGGCGCCGCGCGCGGCGCCGCGCCCGTCTACCGCTACTCCTGGGGCCGCCAGAACTGGTTTGCGGCGGTCGCCGAGGAGCACCGCGCGGCGCGCGAGGCGGTGGCGCTGTTCGATCTGTCGTCGTTTGCCAAGATCCGCGTGCAGGGCCCGGGAGCGCCGGCCTGGCTGCAGACCCTCTGCACGGCCGATCTCGACCGCCCGCCGGGCGCGGTCACCTACACCTGCCTCGTGAACGGCAGCGGCGGCGTAGAGCTCGACGCCACGGTCACCCGACTCGGCGACGACAGCTTCCTCGTGGTCGCGCCGACCGACACCCAGACCAAGGTCTTCCACTGGATCACGCGCCACAGCGACCCGGCCACGACGGCGATCGTCGACGTCACCTCAGGTCTCGGCACACTGGCCGTGACGGGCCCGCGCTCGCGCGAGCTGCTCGCCCGGCTGACCGACGCACCCCTGCACGACGCGGCCTTCCCGTTCGGGACCGGGCGCGAGATCGACGTGGGCTGGGCGACCGTGCTGGCGCTGCGCATCTCGTACGCGGGCGAGCTGGGCTGGGAGCTGTACGCGCCCGTCGAGTCGCTCACCGTGCTGTATGACCAGATCGTGGCCGCCGGGCAGGAGTCCGGGCTGCGCCACGCCGGCTACCACGCGCTCGACTGCCTGCGTGCCGAGAAGGGCTTTCGACACTGGGGCGCAGATATGGGGCCGGCCGACACTCCCTACGAGGCCGGCCTCGGCTTCACCGTCGCCCTCGACAAGCCCGGCGGCTTCTTCGGGCGCAAGGCGCTGCGCGCGGCCGCGGATGGGGCGGCCCCGGCTGCCGCCGCGGCTCCGCTGCGCCGCCTCGTCTGCGTGAAGCTCGATGACCCTGAGCCGCTGCTCTACGGCGGCGAGTCGCTGCTGTGCGAGGGCGCGATCGTGGGCCGGGTGACGTCGGGCGCCTACGGGCATACGCTGGGAGCAGCGGTGGGGCTGGCGTTCGTCGAAAGGCCGGGCGGGGGCGAGCCGGGCGTCGCCGCGAACGCGCCGAGCGTCGCCGCGAACGCGCCGAGCGTCGCCGCGGGCGACCCGAGCGTCGCCGCGGGCGCGCCGAGCGCGGGCGAGTCGGGCGCGGCTTGGCTCGAGGCCATCATCGCGTCGGGCGCCGTCGAGGTCGACATCGCCGGTATGCGGGTGTCGGCCACGCTCAGCGAGCGTCCGTTCTACGACCCCGACGGTCTGAGGATGCGCGGCTCATGACCCGCTTGCCAGATCAAGACCTGCCCGCCGGCGACTTCTCGACCTGGCTCGAGGGCGCGCGCATCAGCCTGCGCGAAGAGACGGTCGCCGACGTGCCCTGCGGCGAGTGCGTGGCCTGCTGTGCGTCGTCGCACTTCGTCCACGTGCGCCCCGAAGAGACCGGCGCTCTCGCGCGCATCCCTCGTGAGCTTCTGTTCCGGGCCCCCGGCCTGCCCAGGGGCAACGTGCTCATGGGCTACGACGAGGAAGGCCACTGCCCGATGCTGACCAGCGCGCGGTGCTCGATCTACGACTGTCGCCCGCTGACCTGCCGCACCTACGACTGCCGCGTGTTCGCGGCCGCCGCCATCGCCGCCGACAAGCCGGAGATAACCGCGCGTGCGCGTCGCTGGGAGTTCGGCTACGCAGGCCGGGACGACCGCGACCGGCACGCGGCCGTGCGGGCCGCCGCCGCGTTCCTGCAGGCGCATGCCGACGGCTTCCCGGCGGCCGCGGCGCTGCGCGACCCGGTGCGCGTGGCGATCCTGGCGCTCAAGGTCTACGAGGTCTTCGTCGGGCGCGGCGCCGTTGCGCAAGCTGAGGTCGGGGAGATCGTCAACGCGGTCATGGCGGCCAGGGAGCAGTTCGAGGCCGCTGGGTAGGCCGTCGCCCAGCTCCGTTCCACCCTCAGACCAGGTCGCAGGCTTCGTCGCTCGGCATCGGGCGAGGTGGCATGTACCGTGTGGGACGCTCACGTTTTGGTGTAATTTGCAACAAAACGTGAGCGGCGGCAGTCACCCCCCGGCCCACCGCCCCCAAGCTTCGCCCCTCATACTTCGCGCCACAGGCCTCGCGCCCTCAGACTTCGCGTCACACGCCTCGCCTCAAGCCTCGCCCCTCAGGCTTCGCCCTCTTCGGGCACGATGCAGATGAAGCCGAAGGTCTCGCCGCCGGCGTTGGTGAACTGGTGGGTGGCGCCGGCCGGCACGTAGGCGAACGAGCCTTCGTCGACCAGGTGGTCGACGCCGTCGATATGCAGCGTGCCGCGCCCCTCGGTGATGTAGTTGATGTGTGGCCAGGGGTGCTGATGGCGCGGCGTGTGGCCGCCGGGCTCGAGCTCGAAGAGCCGCATGGCCCAGCCGTCCCAGCCGTCGGCGGGCCCTACGAGCAGGCGCTTAACGACCTTCTCGATGCCCTCGCCGCTGAGCGGCTGGCCTTCTATCTCGGCGGCGTGACCGACCATGCGCGTCCTCCAGTGACGTCGTTTGCGGCGCTGTCGCTGCGGCCCGTGCCCGCGACGAGCAGAAGCTACATGCCCGGGAGAGCGGCTGGCAACTCGGCGCCGCTGCGCCTCGGCTGCGGCAGCTCGCCCGGCCGCTGCCGCTCCGGCTGCGGCAGCTCTCCCGGCCGCTGCGCATGAACAGGGCGCCTTGACACCCAGCGATATCATTCGATACGCTGACCGAACTAAAGATCTGGGGAGGAGGCGGTCATCGTCGAGCAAGCGATCATCGGGCTGGATGTCGGCGGCACGAAGGCGGCCCTCGCCGTCGTCGACGGCGAAGGTGCGCGACGCGATGTCGTGGTGCCGTGCTCGGCGTGGCATCGCGCCGGTGCCGACGGTGTCGCCAACGGCGCTGCGGCGCTCATCCTGAGCGAGGCGGGCCCCGGGGCCACGGTCGTGATAGGCGCACATGGCTGCGATACGACCGAGCAGGGCCGGCGCGTGGCAGCGACGATCGAGCGAAAGCTGGGATCGTCGCTGGTGGTCGTCCTGAACGACGCGGAGCTGCTGCTTCCCGCCGCCGACGTTGCGCGGGGGGTCGGAATCGTCTGCGGGACGGGATCGATCGTCATCGGGTATCTCGCCGATGGCAGCCTGCTCAGTGTGGGCGGATGGGGCGGGTATCTGGCTGAGGAGGGCAGTGGCACCGGGCTGTTCCGCGATGCGGCGCGGGCCGTGGTCGAAGGCCACGACCGCGGCGAGCCGCGCGATCCGCTCGAGGACCTCCTGCTCGAGCTGTTGGGACTCGAGGAGCTGCGCGACCTGCCGGCAGCGCTGGGAGACATGAGAGGACCCACGGCCTGGGCTCATTTCACGCCGCCGCTGTTTGAACGCGCCCTCGATGCCGGGTCGCCGTTGGCCCAACAGGTGATCGACGCGTCGGCCGAGGCGCTGGTCGGCCTGGTCGTCCTGGCGGGATCGCGAGGCTGTGACACGACCACGGTGGTCGCGGGCGGTGGACTCGTGGCCAACGCCCCGTGGTTGCAGCAGGCGCTTCGGCACGCGCTTGCGCGAGCGTGCCCGCGCTCGGAATTCGTGGTGTTGACCTCGCCTCCGGTCGACGGCGCGCTCGCGCTTGCGACGGAGCTCGCCCGGGTGCGCTGCGGAGTTCCGGCCGCCGGAGCCCCGGCCGATGGAACTTCGGCCGACGGCGCCCACCACTCGGCTCTCGTTCGTTTCATGCCCGTCGCTTCGGCGACCGCCCACACTGCATCGAGACCTGACGAAGAAGGAGACCGGATGAAGAAGGAGACCTGATGAAGTTCATTCCCTACGCCCGCGCGATCCACCGGCAACCCGAGGTCCTCGAGCGCAACCGGGCCGGCCTGGTCGCTGCGGCCACGGAGCTCGGGACGCGGGTGAGCGCCAGGCCCGTGGTCGGCATCGTGGGCATCGGCGCCAGCTATTACGCCGGCCTCACGGCGGTGCGCGAGCTGTGGAGGATGGGCGTGCGCGCCCAGGCAGTCGATGCCGGCCAGCTATGGATGGACGGTGAGCTCGACATCGCCGACGTCTACCTGGCCGTCTCGGCATCAGGGAAGAGCCTCGAGACGGTGGAAGCGATCCGCGGACTGCGCGAAGCGGGGTCGCCGCTGGTCGTGGCAGTGATGGCCGAGGACGCCGACCCACTCGGCTCCCTCGCCGACCAGTCCGTTCCGTGCGCGGACCCCGAGTGCTCGGTTCCGGCGACCATCAGCTACCTCGGGGCATTGCAGGCGCTGGCCTTCCTGTCCACTGCGCTTGGCGCCGGCGACCTGTCCGCGCTCGAAGCCGATTGGGCGGTCGTGCCAGACGCGGTTGCGAAGCTGATCGCGGACATAGACGATGAGGCCAGGATGCTTTCCGAGCCTCTATCACGCGCCGTCTCGATCGACTTCGTCGGCGACAAGGACTCGTGCGGCTCCGCGGCCGAAGGTGCCCTCCTCTTTCGCGAGGCACCGCGGATCGCTACGAGCTGGTTCGACTCCCGGTCCTATCTGCACGGCCCGATGGAGGCTCTCGATCGCGACCGGGGGCTGATTCTGGTGGGCGACACGGCGGACGACGGAATCGCCATCATCCGGCGGCAGGCTCAGGAGATCGGCTGCAGCTGCGTCGTCATCACGTCCCGCCCCGCCGACCACTCCGAGGTCCCTCAGCTGGTGGTGCCGGACGCCCAGGGCGCGCTCGTCCGCCAGACGCTGGAGATGGTCGCCTTGCAGGTTCTCACCCATCACGTCTCCGAACGGCTGGAGCTGACCAGCGGTCGCTTCCGCTACCCCCAGCCACAAGTCAAACTGAAGCAGGCCAACTAGCGGGCGTGTCGGCGCTGCCGTCTCCGGCACGCTAGCCGACCCATCCAGAGGAGTGATCGCATATGTTCGCTCAAGGATCACCAGCAGGGCAAGACAAGGTCCACCGCGGATGGTGGGTCGCTGCGGGCGTGCTCGCAGGGTGTATCGCCCTGGCGCTCGCTGCCTGCGGCGGCAGCGCCAGCCCGAGCGCCTCGCCGACGACGCAGGCCGTGCAGACACTCAGCCCGGCCGCGACGGGAACACTGACGCAGTGGAACTGGAACACCGAGGCCGACGACCCGGGCGCCCACGCCATGATGCCGGTGGCGATCAACCTCTTCGAGCGGCAGTACCCGAACCTCAAGGTCACCAACCTCGAGATGACGCTCGACGAGCAGAACAACAAGCTGCCGCTGGCGCTCTCCTCCGGGTCCAGCTCGCCCGATGTGACCGAGACCAACGAGGGGTATCAGTCGATGGGCAGGCTCGTTGCCGACGGGGAGCTGATGCCGCTCGAGAGCTACGACAAGCTCTATAACTGGTCCGCGAGGATCGGCAGCCTGCCGCTGCAGTACAACTCCTTCACGCCCGACGGAAAGTCGTTCGGGCAGGGCAACCTCTACGGCATCCCGATCACGGCCGCGCCACTGGGCATCTTCTACAACAAGGCGCTGCTCGCCAAGGCGGGTGCGACGGTCCCGACCGACTGGGCGACCTTCGTCAAGGACCTTGCTCTGGTCAAGCAGGCCGGGATCACGCCACTGGCCTACGGCAGTGGCCAGCCGACCGTCTATCAACCCGTTCACGTCTTCTACACGATCGCCGACGCGTACGCGCCGCCGTCGACGACGATCACGTTCGTCTTTCACCAGGGCGCGCATCCGACCATCAACGTGCCCGGCTACGTCAAGGCGGCTCAGACGATGGCCAGCTGGAGCAAGGAGGGCTACTTCCCGGCCGGCTACTCGGGCCTGTCCGGTGATCAGGCGCTGAGCGCCTTCACCTCGTCGAAGGCCGCGTTCTTCATCGAAGGCGAGTGGTATATCTCGGCGGTTCAGCAGGCGCTTGGGTCGAAAGCCGGCTTCTGGGTGCCGGCGTCGGTCACCGGAGGGCCCGGCGAGGGCTACTCGATCCCGGTCAAGTCCTCCAAGCCGGACGCCGCGGCCGCCTTCATCAACACCCTCGTCAGCCCCACGATGCAGACCATGGCGCTCAAGGAGGGTGAGGTGCCGGTCGTCGCTCCGAGCGACCAGGTGCTCGCGAAGTTCCCGCCGATGATCCAGGCGGCGACCCGTGGCTGGCAGACCGACGTCAAGGCCAATACCCTCGTGCCCTACCTTGACTACGCGACCCCGAACTACCTCAACCAGCTGACGGCGGCGATCCAGGAGCTGCAAGCCGGTCGCCTCGCGCCCCAGTCGATGATCAACGAACTGCAGTCCGACTACGAAACGTACTGGTCGAGCAAGTGAACCAGGGCGTCTCGACCACGGTCGATGCCGGGAGCCGGCGGACACGCCGGCTCCCGGCGTTCGCCGGGCGTCCAAGGCTGCGGCGCCCGGGCGGCAAGGGCGGACTGGGCGACGGACCGGCCAACGATGTGCGCGCCGATCGGCGGGTCGGATTCGTATTGATCCTCCCCGCCGTCGTGCTGCTGGCCGTGTTCATCGTGTATCCGCTCATCCGCGCCGTGGGCTATTCGTTTCTGAACTGGGACGGCGTGGGCCCGGCGACCCCGGCCGGGTTCGCGAACTACACCGCGCTGTGGCGCGATCCGGTCGAACGAGCATCGCTGATCCACGCCGGGATCCTGATCGTCTTCTTCGCGTTCATCCCGACCGGCCTCGGTCTCATCGCCGCCAGCCTGATCGCGCGCATTCCCCGGCGCGGGATGGGCATCCTGCGGGCGATCTACTTTCTGCCGCAGGTGCTGGTCACGGTCGTGGTGGCGATCGTGTGGACCTGGATCCTCGCTCCGTCGGGAGCCGGCACCCTCAACGCCATGCTCCATGGGCTCGGGCTGGGCGCCAAGGTCGGGACACCCTGGCTGGGAAACTTCAACACCGCGCTCGTCAGCCTGGGGCTGGTCGCGGTGTGGCTCGACTTCGGCCTGTGCTTCGTCCTGTTTCTGTCCGGGGTCCAGCGGATCTCACCGTCGCTGTACGACGCGGCTCGAGTCGACGGGACCGGGCTGCTCGGGGAGATGTGGTTCATCACGATCCCGATGCTCCGCCGAGAGATCGGGATCGCCCTCACGATCACGATCGTGGCGTCGCTGCAGAACTTCACCCTCGTCTATACATCCACCAACGGCGGGCCGGGAAACAGCACCATCGTTCCCGGCCTTCTCGTGTACCGGGACGCGTTCCAGCTCGGCTCGGTCGGCGCCGCCAGCGCGCTTGGCGTTGCCATGACCGTGTTGATCTTCGTCTTTGTGCTGGTCATCCGCGCGCTGCTCGAGCGGCCCAGGAGTCCACGCTGAAACCCCAGTCCGAAGCGCGAGGAGGCTGAGCCGATGTTCACGCGCGCGGAGCGTTGTGGCACCTGGATGATGCTGATCGTGGCGGCTATCGTCACCCTGTATCCGCTCGTCGTGCTGCTCAGCACGGCGCTCGAGCCCGGGCACGACACCGGTGGCATCAACTTTCTGCATTCGCTGTCGTTCTCGTCGTTCAGCTACGCCTGGCATGCCGGCGGCTTCTCTACGTACATGGTCAACACCGCGATCATGACCGTGTCGGTCGTGGTGCTCTCGCTGATCATCGGGACCGTTGCCGCCTACAGCATGGCCCTGCTGCGGCCACGTCTGAGCCTCACCCTGTTCTACGTCTCGATCCTCAGCTTCATGCTTCCCGTCGAGGTCCTGATCACCCCGTGGTTCTACGAGTTCCGTACGTTCGGCTGGCTGAACAGCTACACCGTGCTGATCGTGCCCCAGGTCGCTCAGTCGGTGGCGTTCGGGATCTTCTGGATGCGAGCGGCGTTCCTGGCGGTACCGGTGTCACTGATCGATGCCGCGACACTGGACGGCGCCTCGCGGCTGAAGATGTTCCGTTTCGTGCTCCTGCCGAGCGTGTCGCCCGCGCTGAAGACGATGGCGGCTCTTGTCTTTTTGTGGACCTGGAACGCGTTCCTGCTGCCCCTCGTGATGGTGTCGAATCCGGACCGGTTCGTGGTGACGGTCGGCCTCTCCACGTTCCAGGGGGCGCACTTCGCCAACTACGGCGCCCTGGCGGCCGGGAGCGTGCTTGCTGCCCTCCCCGTGGTCGCCGTCTACCTGTTCTCGCAACGAAGCTTCCTCACCGGCATGTTCGCCGGAAGTGCCGTCGAATGACCAACGAAAGAACTGCCAATGGGAGGGACGCTCGGTGGCTTCGATTGCCTTGAACTCCGTCTGCAAGACGTACGCCAACAACGTGAAGGCGGTCGACGACGTCAGCCTCGACATCGGTGACGGCGAGCTCATGGTGCTCGTCGGTCCCTCGGGTTGCGGCAAGACGACGTTGATGCGCATGATCGCCGGGCTCGAACGGGTCAGCAGCGGGCACATCCTGATCGGCGAGCGCGATGTCACCACGACGGCGCCGAAGGAGCGCGACGTCGCGATGGTGTTCCAGAACTACGCGCTGTACCCACACATGAGCGTGGCCGAGAACATCGGCTTCCCGCTGCGGCTGCGCGGGGTGCCGAAGGCGGAGATCGCAGACAGGGTGAAGGTCGCCACGCGGCTGCTCGGGCTGAGCGGGTCGGAAAGCCGGCGTCCCATCGAGCTGTCCGGCGGACAACGGCAACGAGTCGCGATGGGGCGGGCCATCGTGCGCCATCCGAACGTGTTCCTCATGGACGAGCCGCTGTCCAACCTCGACGCGAGGCTGAGGGTGGAGATGCGAGCCGAGATCCTCAGCATCCAGCGGCGACTCGGCGTCGCCACCGTCTATGTCACCCACGATCAGACTGAGGCGATGACGATGGGCGATCGGGTCGCGGTGCTGGACGCGGGCCGGCTGCTGCAGTGCGGCACTCCGCAAGTTCTCTACGACCACCCGGCGTCCCTCTCCGTCGCCGGGTTCATCGGGTCCCCGGCGATGAACCTGTTCGAGGCCACGCTCGCCGACGGCGCCCGGCGGTTGGCGGTGGGCTCGCAGACGATCGAGCTGCCCTCCGCACCGTCATCGCCCGGGCGGCCCGGACCGACTGTGCTTGGACTGCGTCCCGAAGACCTGCGTCTGGCCGAGGATGGCGAGGCCGCGGTGGTGGCGGGCAGAGTCGAGGTGGTCGAGACACTTGGCTCCGATCTTCTCGTCCATATTTCGTCTGACGCGGTGCGCGTGCGACCGGGGACCGTCATTCACGACGAGGAGCTTCGACTTCCCGATGCGGAGGTCTCGGCGCATGACTACTGGGTCGCGCGCCTTCCACCGCGGTCGATGGTCCGGGTCGGTGATACAGTGCGGCTGGCAGCGGACCTCACTCGGATGCACCTGTTCGATCCGGCCACGGGATTCACGCTGCAGTGACGATCAGGATGTGGCCATTGACAATGTTGCGCCCGTGACGGAGATCCACGTGGTCGTCCGGGAGAAGCCAGATGACCGGACGGATGGGGGCGATCGACGGATGCAGCCGTCTCGGCTGAACGAAACCGAGCAGGCGATCCTCCAGCAGATCATCTCGTCGGTGGCGACGACTCGCTCGGCTATCTCCGAGCGCGTGAGAGTGTCGAAGGCGACGATGTCGACGAGCATGAAGCGGCTGCTCACGGCCGGGCTCGTCACCGAGCTTGGCCTGACGCAAGGCAGCCTCGGCCGTCCCGCCGGCGTCTACCGGATCTCCGAAGAGGCCGGCTGCTGCCTGGCCATCGACATGGGCACGACCCACATCCGGGTCCGGATCGTCGCTCTGGACGGCCGGATCCTGGGCGAGGCCGAGGAGCAGGTGCGGCCGTCGACGAAGGACGTCACCCGCCAGGGGCTTGCCGCCGCGCTCCGGCTCATCGACGAAGCGGAGCACGTGCTCAGGCTCGGCGGAACTCGGCTGCGCAGATGTGTGATCGCCGCTCCGATCAAAGTGAGCCTCGACATTCCCGAGCCGCCCGAGCTGGAATCGGTCCTGGCGGCGGTCCGTCGGCTCCCGTCGTTTCCCGACCTTCGGGTCGACGTCGAAAACAACGTCAACTGCGCGGCAATCGCCGAGGGCGCGGAGGGCTCCGCAGAGGGCGTCTCCACGTTCGCCTATCTCCAGGTGGGAGTCAAGATCGGCCTCGGGTTCGTCTACGAGGGCCGGTTGCTGCGCGGCCGAGGGGGCGCCGGGGAGGTCGCGTGCCTGCCCTATCCGTGGGGGGGCAACAAGCGGCCCAGTCACCTCGCGCTCGAGCACCATCTTGGCTCAGCCGGCCTCGTCGCCCGGGCGCGCGCGATGCCTGACATCGACACCCCGCCTCGAACCGATGCCGCGGCGCTCTTCGCCCGAGCGGCCCGGGGCGAGCCCGGTCCGCGCAAGCTGATCGAGGTGCACGCGCGGGAGGTGGGCGAGGTGGCCGCCGCCGTCGTCGCACTCCTGGATCCGGGTCTGATCATCCTCGGAGGCGGGGTCGGCCTCAACCCGATCCTGCTGCGTGGCGTAAGCGCGCAGATCAGACGACTCACCTGGGACACCGAGATCCGCAACGGTCGGCTCGGCTCGGATGCCACGCTGATCGGCGCCACACGCCTGGCCACTGAGGCGGCCCTATCCGACGTCCTGGCGGGCTCGTACTAAAGACGAGCTCGTCGGCCACGACGACGCGTCCTGAGGGAGTTGGCTGAGGCGTATCGCCGGGCTTGACGACCGAGGGATCGTTGGGCGCTCTCGGACCAACGTTCCGCGGGTCCGCAGCATATTCACAGGGAGTTCCCAGCGTTCTCCGAGCGGGCGCTCAGCTCGCCGTGCCATGCTCTCGCTGGAGGTGGTCACCCATGAGCGGAACAACCGGATCCCAGCGCATCCTCGTGGTCGACGACGAACCGTCGATCGTCGACGCCGTGGCGACGTCGCTGCACTACGAAGGCTTCGACGTCGCTCGCGCGAGCACGGGGCAAGCGGCCCTCGACGAGGCCAAAGAGCGCCGCCCCGACCTGATCGTGCTCGACATCATGCTGCCCGACTTCGACGGCCTCGAAGTGACGCGCCGGCTGCGGGCCCTCGGCATCGACACGCCGGTGCTCTTTCTGACGGCGCGCGATTCGGTGAGCGACCGCATCGCCGGCCTGTCGGTCGGCGGCGACGACTACGTCACCAAGCCCTTCGCCCTGGCCGAGATCGTGGCCCGCACGCGGGCCATCCTGCGGCGCACGGTCGGCGAGCCCGAACCTGCCGTGCGGCTGAGCTTCGCCGACATCGAGATGGACGAGGGCACCCACGTGGTGCAACGGGCCGGCGTCGAGATCCCGCTGACCGCCACCGAGTACAACCTGCTGCGCTTCTTCTTGCTCAACCCGCGCCGCGTGTTGTCCAAGATGCAGATCCTCGACTACGTCTGGCACTACGACTTTCAGGGCAACGGCAACGTCGTCGAGACCTACGTGGGCTACCTGCGCAAGAAGCTCGACCCGTACGGCCCGCAGCTCATCCACACGATCCGCCAGTTCGGCTACATCCTGCGCGACGCGGCCGTGTAGGGGCGGGCGTTGTCTCTTCGCGGCCGTCTGCTGCTCGCCGTCGGCGCCGTCGCCCTGGTGGCGCTGGTCGCCGCCGACGTGACCACCTACTCATTGCTGCACTCGTTCCTGTTCGAGCGCGTCGACCAGACCCTCGATACCACCGCCCTGTCGATCGAGCGCGCCCTGCAGGGCGGCCCGGTGCCGCGCGTCGGCTCGACCGCGAAGCTGCCTCAGCCGGCGCCCAGCGCGTCGTCGACGGCCGCTTCGAGCTCGCGGTCGGGCGCGGCTTCCAGTTCGTCGTCGGGGGCCGCTTCGAGCTCGCGGTCGCAGGTCACGCCCAGCTCGCTGTCGCCGCCGGCGCCCGGTTCGCTGTCGGCGGTGGCCCCCGGCACGTTCGTGCAGCTACGCTCGGCGAGTGGCGCCGTCGTCCCCAGCATCGGCCAGCCGGCGATCGCGCCGGGCGGCAGGACCTACTCGCCCAGGCTGCCCGCCGACGTCTCGACTCTCACCAAAGACAGCGGCACGACGCCGGTCTACCTCACGGTGAGCTCCAGGCAGGCCGGCGGTCCTCAGTTTCGTGTGCGCGTGTCGACGGTCAGCGGCGGCCGCGAGCTGATCGTCGCCACGCCGCTGGGCGACACCGTCGGCACGTTGCACCGCCTGCTCGCGGTCGAGCTGGCCGTGACGGCGGTCGCCCTGCTGGCGGCCGGCCTGCTCGGCTGGTGGCTCGTGCGCGTGGGCTTGCGGCCGCTGCGCGACATGGAGCGCTCGGCCAGCGCGATCGCCGCCGGCGAGCTCGACCAGCGCCTGGCCGGCGAAGACCGCAAGACCGAGGTCGGGCGGCTGGCGCGCGCCCTCAACGTCATGCTGGGCCGCATACAGAGCGCCTTCGCCGAACGCGACGCTACTGAGCGCGACCTGCGCGCCTCTGAGGCGCGCATGCGCCACTTCGTGGCCGACGCCTCGCACGAGCTGCGCACGCCGCTCGCGGCGGTGTCGGCCTACGCCGAGCTGTTCGAGCGCGGCGCCGACCACCACGAAGCCGACCTGGCCCGCGTCATGAGCGGCATCCGCAGCGAGAGCGGCCGCATGAAGGCGCTGGTCGAAGACCTGCTGCTGCTCGCCAGACTCGACGAGGGCCGCCCGATCCAGAAGGAGCCGGTCGAGCTCGTCGGCCTCGCCGCCGAAGCGGCGCAGACGGCGCAGACGGTCGGCGCGGCATGGCCGGTGCGCATCGAGGCCGCCGAGCCCGTCGAGACCACGGGCGACCGCGACCGCCTGCGCCAGGTCCTCGACAACCTCCTGGTCAACGTGCGCACGCACACCCCAGAGGGCACCTCCACGACGATCAAGCTGTCGCGGTGCGACGACGAGGCCGTGGTCGAAGTCGCCGACGACGGACCGGGGCTCGGCGGCGAGCAGGCCGACCAGGTCTTCGAGCGGTTCTACCGGGCCGACCCCTCGCGTTCGCGCGTGCACGGCGGGGCGGGGCTCGGCCTTTCGATCGTGCAGGCGATCGTTGCCGCGCACGGCGGCCAGGTGACCGCCGGCACCGCGCCGGGCGGCGGCGCCGTCTTTACCGTGCGCCTGCCGGCGTAAGACAGCTCACAGGAAACTCTCGGGTTCGTCCGCATCGCCGCACAGGCTCGCCCTGTACAACTCCTTTCGTAGCTGCTGAGCGGCTCGGGCCGGAGACCCCCCCGCGGTCCGGGCCGCTCGCCCGAAGAGACGGTTCACGGAAAGGAGAGCGTTGAGCAACGACACATTCGACGGCGACGTCACGCTCGCGCCGGCAGACGGGATGGACCCGGCGCCCGCCGCGCCCGCCACCCCCGCGCCGCCCGTCGCCGGCGCCGCGTCCGCCACTCCGGCTGCCCCCACCACCCCTCGCGACGACCTCATCCTGGCCGCCAGCGGCATCGAGCGCACCTACGGCCAGGGCGAGATCGCCGTGCCCGTGCTGAAGGGCCTGGACCTGCACGTGCGCCGCGGCGAGTGGGTCGCCTGCACCGGCCGCTCGGGCTCGGGCAAGTCCACCCTGCTGCACGTCCTGGGTCTCCTAGACAGCGCCGACTCAGGCTCCTACCTGCTGGCCGGCCACGACGTCTCGGCCTTAGACGACTCCCAGCGCGCCCGTCTGCGCAACGAGCTTCTGGGCTTCGTCTTTCAGCTCCACAACCTGCTGGCCCGCACCTCGGCCTTAGAGAACGTGGCCACCCCCCTGATCTATCGCGGCGTGCGGCGTGCCGAGCGCTTGCAGCGCGCCCGGGCGGCCCTGGAGGCAGTCGATCTGGCCGACCGCGCCCACCACGACCCAAGCCAGCTCTCCGGCGGCCAGATGCAGCGCGTGGCCATCGCCCGGGCGCTGGTCGGCGACCCCGAGCTGCTGCTGGTCGACGAACCCACCGGCAGCCTCGACTTGAAGGCCACCAACGAGGTCTTAGAGCTGCTCGACCGCCTGCACGGCGAGGGCCGCACCATCGTCATGATCACCCACGAGCAAGACGTCGCCGCCCACGCCGACAGACGGTTGGTGTTGAGCGGCGGCAAGCTGCACGACGAACACATGATGGAGGGATACGAATGATGCACCTGACCGAACGAACGGCCGCACGGGTGCGCCGGGTGGAACGAACGGCCGCACGGGTGCGCCGGGTGCGTGTCCGGCGCGCCGGCATCGCCCGCTGCGTCGTGGCGCTGGCGCTCGTGGCCACCACGGCCGGCGCGGCTGCCGCCTGCGGCGGCACGAGCCAGGCCGCGACGACCACGGGCAGCTCGAAGTCGGGCCAGACGGTCCAGACCATGACCACGGTGAAGCGCGGCGACCTCGTCGCGACCCTCACCGGCAAAGTGACGCTCACGGTGAGCGGCAGCACGGCGACCGCCTCAACAACGTTCACCGGCGCCGGCGCCGCCGACGTGGCCACGGGCCAGACGGTCACGCTCGTCTTCATGCGGGGCGGCACGACGGGGCAGGGCTCAGGCTCCGCCTCGTCGCCGCGACCCACCGCCGCGCCTTCCGCGGCGAGCGGCAGCGGACCGAGCGGCGTCGCACCGAGCGGCGCTCCGAACGCAAGCGGCGGCGCCCCGAGCGGCGCGCAGGGCGGCATGGGCGGTACGACCGTCAGGGGCACCGTCACTTCGGTGCAGCACTCGGGCACCACGTCGGCGACGGTGCAGATCGCCATCGCCAAGCTGCCCACCGGCGTCACCGCCAAGTCGGTCGGCATGGCCAGTATCAATGCCGGCGTGCTCGCCAGGAACGTGCTCCTCGTGCCTACGGCGGCGATCAAGGGCAGCGGCGACAACGCCTCAGTCCAGGTGGTCGCCAACGGCAAGACGACGACCACCAAGGTGGTCGTGGGCACGCAGACCCGGGCCGAGTCCGAGATCGTCTCGGGGCTCAGCGTGGGCGACAACGTGGTCTACGAGCGCACCGGCATGAGCGTACCCGGCGCCGGCGGCGGCGCCGGCGGCGCCCCGCAAGGCCAGGGTCCCCCGGCATCCACCGGTTCGTCGAACTAAGGAGACTGAAGGCTCATGAAACGAGGCAAGAGACGCTGGTGGAAGATCGGTGTGATCGCCGTCGTGGTCGCCGTGGCGGTCACGGCGGGGGCCCTTCTGCTGGGTTCGAGCAAGGCGCAGGCCGTGCGCTACCTCACCGCCAAGGCCGGCACCGGCACCATCGCCAAGACGGTGCAGGCCGACTTCACGCTGAGCAACGCCCGCGATTCAACGACCATCGGGCTGGGCAGCACGACCAGCTCGTCGAGCTCGAGCTCCAGCAGCACGAGCAGCTCGAGCTCCGCCAGCACGACGAGCGCCGACACCAGCACCACCGCCAGCACGACCTCGTCGACCAGCTCGACCAGCGTCGTCACCGGCATCGCCCTGGCGGCCGGCGCCACGCCGCACACCCTGGAGCATCTGCTCACCATCTCCGGTGAGCCCGTGTACGCCTTCGTGAGCTCCAAGCCGCTGTACGAGACGCTCTCTACGAGCCTCAGCTCCGGCACCGACAAGGTCAACGTCGCCGAGCTGCAGCGCGCCCTCAAGGCGGCGGGTTACTACACCGGCACGATCAGCGGCGACTTCAGCACGGCGACCAGGACCGCGCTCGAAGACTGGCAGGCCGCCAAGGGCCTGACCGAGACCGGCACGATCACCACCTCGCGGTTTGTCTGGGTGCCCAGGGGCGCCGTCCTCTCGTCGTGGAACGTGAGCCTGGGCAGCAGCGCGAGCTCCGGCACGGCGCTTGCCACCGTCACCTTTCCGCGGCCGCTGGTGGCGACCGCCGAGGTCAGCCAGGCCGACATCTCGTCGCTGAAGGTGGGCCAGAAGGCCACGCTCACCGTCACCAGCGCCACCAGCGTCACGTTCAGCGGCACCGTCGCCACGATCGGCACCGAACCGGCCTCGTCGAGCAGCAGCACTACGAGCAGCTCGTCGAGCACCGTCGACTACACCGTCACCTTCCGTCTGGGGAGCGTGCCCGCCACCGTCAAGTCGGGCATGACCGGCTCGCTCACCGTGACGATCGCCAAGCGCAGCAGCGTGCTGCTGGTGCCGACCAGCGCCCTCACCGGCACCTCGTACGTGCGCGTGATGGTCCACGGCAAGCCCGTCTACCGCCAGGTCACGACCGGCATGGCGACGTCGTCGCTCACGCAGATCCTGAGCGGCCTGACGGCCGGCGAGGTCGTCATGACCGGCACGTACTCCCCGAGCGCGACGGCGAGCGCCACCTCCAGCACGTCCAACAGCGTGATCCAGAGCCTCACCGGCGGCTCGGGCGGCGGCCCGTCCGGCGGCGGCGCGCCACCGAGCGGTGGCGGCCAATGATCGTCGCCCTCGAGTCGCTGCGCCTGGCCTTCTCGAGCCTGCGCGCCAACCCGCTGCGCGCCGTGCTGACCATCCTGGGGATCGTCATCGGGGTGGCCGCGGTGGTCGCGCTCACCTCGATAGGCAGCGGCTCCACCAGGGCCGTCGAGAACCGCTTCAACTCGTTCGGCACCGACACGATCACGGTCAAGACCAGCAGCTTCAGCTCGAACGCCACGGCGCTGACCACGAGCGACCTGGCCGCCGTCAAGGCGACCACCGGGGTCAAGAGCACGGTCTACACCGTCGACACCAGCGCCACCGTGACGGCCGGCTCGAAGGACGCCATGGCGACCGTCACCGGCACCTTCCCGGGCATCTACTCGATCGACAATTTGACCCTGGCGGCCGGCACCTTCTTCAGCGACTTCGACTCGAACCACAGCCTGCCGGTCGCGGTGATCGGCTCGACGGTGGCCGGCGACCTTGGCCTGAGCGGCCGCGGCGCCCTGGGTCGCACGATCGACGTCGGCGGCGTGCAGTTCAAGGTGATCGGCGTGCTGGCGTCTCAGGGCGGCATCAGCTTCGGCTCGGTCGACTCGAGCGTGCTGGTGCCGCTGGGCTCGATCGAAGGCCGCCTGGTCGCCTTCCGGCCGAGCATCTCGCAGGTCCGCGTGCAGGCCGAGCCGGCCGCCGTGAAGACCTTTCAGGCGGCCGTCGAAAGCACGCTGCGCACGCAGCACGACCTGACCAGCAGCGAGCAGGACGACTTTCAGATCGTGAACGCCAGCTCGATCGCCTCGGCGGTCTCGTCGTCGACGAAGACCCTGACCCGCCTGATGGCCGCCATCGCTGCGATCAGCCTGGTCGTGGGCGGCATCGGCGTCGCCAACGTCATGCTCGTGACGGTGCGTGAGCGCACCCGCGAGATCGGCGTACGGCGCGCCGTGGGCGCCACCCGGCGCAACGTCGTGATCCAGTTCCTGGTCTACGCGATCGTGATCAGCGTGATCGGCGGTCTGCTCGGCCTCGGGCTGGGCATCGCCGGCGCGTTCCTGGGCGGCTCGGCGCTGAGCGTCTCGCCGGTGTTCTCGGTAGCCACGGTCAGCCTGGCGCTGGTGGTGGCCGCGGCCGTGGGCATCCTGGCCGGCATCGGTCCGGCCGTGCAGGCCGCATCGGTGGAGCCGACCATGGCGCTGCGTTACGAGTGAGCGATGCCGCGGCGCCGCCGGCAGGCAGCGACCGCGCGCAGCGCCCGCGCCCGGCCGCGCCGACGTTGTCTGGGCCGCTACGCCTTCGGCTGGGCGGCCGCGAACTCGCGCACGGCCGACTCGGTCAGCGGGTGCGCCGGCAGGCTGAGCAGCACGTCGAGCGGCGCGGTCACGTCGTGCGCGCCGTGAAGGATGGCGTCGACCACCTGAGGCGCGCTCTTCAGGCTGGCGGCCAAAATGCGCGTGCCGCTCTGCAGGCGCTCGAGGATGGCGGCCAGTGCGTCTACCACGACAAGCCCGCCGACCGACTGGCGCGCCGCCCGGTCGACGTAGGGGATGATCCACTTGCAGCCGGTCTCGTGGGCGAGCAGCGCCTGGGCCGGAGAGTACACGGCGGTGAGGGCGCAGGTCACGCCTTCGCCGACGAGAGGCGACGCGACCTTGATCGCCTCGAGGGTGGCCGGCAGCTTGATCACGACGCGCTGCGGCGCCAGGGCCGCCGCGCCGCGGGCCTCGTCGAGGATGTCCGAGAACGCGCTGCTCACGGGCTGAAAGCAGATCGGGCCTCGCGGGAAGATGGTGAGCAGCGTGTCGAGATGGGCGAGCGGCTGCGCCGTCTCGCGCGCCATGAGCGCGGGGTTCGTCGTGATGCCCGAGACGAAGCCGAGCTCGGCCGCCGTCGCGGCGTCTTTCAGAGATGCTGAGTCGAGCAGGATCGCCATGATGTCTGTCCAGCCTTCCTTGTGGTCCGCAGTGCAACCGCGCAAGACTCGCACTATCGGCGCGCCGCTTCAAGCGGGCGCAGCCCGCGGCAGCGGTCGCGGTCCGCTCAACCCGGCGTGGTCCGCCGGGCCCGCAGCGGTCCGGGCAGCTCGCGTCGGCCGCCAACGGCCACGGCTCAGGCGAAGCGGGGCAGACAGAGCCCGACACTCGAGGAGGAGACCATGATCAACGGAGCCCACCTCATCATCTTCTCGCGGGACGCCGAGGCCACGCGCGCCTTCTTTGCCGAGAAGCTCGACCTGCCGTCGGTCGATGCCGGCGAGGGCTGGCTGATCTTCGCCCTGCCGCCGGCGGAGCTGGCCGCTCACCCGACCGATGGCGCGGTCACCCAGGAGCTCTACCTGATGTGTGACGACATCGACGCCACGGTGGCCGAGCTGCGTGCCAAGGGCGTGGAGTTCGACGGCGCGGTGAACGAGCGCGACTGGGGCCGGCTGACGGCGATGAAGGTGCCCGGCGCGGGCCTGGTGCAGCTCTACGAGCCCCGGCACGCCTCGCCGCTTCGCGAGTAGCTCGCGAAGTCGCCCTCCACTTTGGCGGGCCGCCGTCCGATACCAGTCGCGGCGGCTTCAGCCGCTGAAGGCGACGAAGCGAGGGCGAGTCTCCGTGAGATCGAGGGCGCAGAAAAGGTCTGCACCGCCCGTGCGCTGGGCCCGTCCGGCTTTGCCGTCACGCCTCGCGCGGATCGTCCGCCTCGCACCGCTCGCGCTGCTCGCCTGTCTGGCGCTGTCGCTGAGCGCCTGTCACAGCGCGCCGCCTCACCTGGCCGCCGCACGCGTGCTGTTCATCGGTAACAGCTACACGTTCATCAACGGCGGCATCCCCGCGCAGCTCGAGGCGCTCGACCCCACGGCGGTCACCGTGACTGAGGCGGTCGGCGGCTACACGCTGCAGGACCACTGGAACGCCGGCCTCGCCCTCGCCGACATCCGCCGGGGCGGCTGGTCGTACGTCGTGCTGCAGGAGCAGAGCCAGACTTCGGTCACCGGGCAGGGGCAGTTCGACGCATTCGTGCGCATGTTCGACGCCGAGATCCGCGCCAGCGGCGCGAAGACCGTGCTGCTCATGACCTGGCAGCGGCCGGACAGCCTCGGCTACGGCGTGACGACCGCCAACCTGGCCGCCGCTTACGATCAGATCGGCTCGCAGCTCGGCGCCCGGGTGGCGCCGGCCGGCCTTGCCTTCGCGCGCTCACTCGCCGGGCGGCCCGACCTTACGCTGAACATCGGGGACGGGCACCCCACGATGGCCGGCACGTACCTGGCGGCCTGCGTGCTCTACGGGACGCTGTTCCACCGCAGCCCGGTCGGCATCGCGGCCGGCGCGGTCGGCGGCGGCGACAGGACCTACCTGCAGAAGGTCGCCGCCAAGACGCTCGGCCTTTAGGCGCGCAACGAAGTCGCGCCGGCCCGAGCGGCGACGACGCAGTCGCTTGCCGGTTCTGGGCGCGCCGCCGGACTGAGCGCTACTTGCCGAGCAGCACCCAGGGGTTCGGCGTCTGCGCCGAGAAGGTCTTCAGGCCGAAGACGGCCAGCGCCCCGTACTGCTTGCCCCACTTCGGGAAGGCCTGCAGGAACGCCGTGGCGCTGAACGGGTCGCCGTTCGGGTGTCCCCAGCGGGCCCACATCTGCAGGCCGTCGAGGGCCATCGACTCGGTGCAGACCTTGGCGTCGTAGGCGCCGCCTTCGTAGTCGCTGCTGTAGGGCACGCCGGTGGTGCCGTTCTCGGTCTCGCCGCAGAGCGTACGCTCGTCGGGGCAGATCTTCTTCAAGTACGTGTCGAAGGTGTCGGCCTCCATCGTCTTGCCGACCTCGGCGGAGACGAGGCCAGAGCCCAGATACTGGGCTTTGAACTGGCCCCAGCGCACGTAGCGCGCGTAGTCGTCGTTGGCGGGCTTGGGCGGATCGGCCTCTGAGCCCTCCTCCTTGCGCACCTGCTTGCCCCAGACGTAGTTGCTCGAGCCGAAGAAGCCGTTGTGCGTGACGTGCAGGTCGTGGACGTTGTAACCCATCTGCAGCGAGGCGATCGCGCCGCTCGAGTCGCCGATCAGCCACTCGTTGCAGTAGGCGCCGTTGTTGCCGGTGAGCAGCAGCTTGACCGCCTGGCCGACCGTGCCGGCGTACTGGGCGGCCTCGCGCGCCCGCACGAAGCAGGGCACACCCGAAGGCCGGTAGCGGGTGTCGGCGAGGGTCGTTTCGGTGAGCAGCAGACCGGCGCTGTTTTCGTACCAGTCCTGGCCGCTCCAGATCTGGCCGCCGGCCGCCTGGTAGGCGAAGGCGTGGCCGCGGGTGGGGTAGACGTAGAACATGACGTTGTACATGAACTGCTCGTCGTAGTCCGACCAGGTGTTGTGGCCCATCACGGGGCGACCGTCGGTGGTGGCCGTGCCGGTGGCGATGAAGGCGCTGCAGCCGCCCTTGCGGGCGCGGCCGGAGAGCGCCGTCTCGAACGCGGTCGTGGTCAGCGGGCTGTGGAGGGCTTCGGCGTAGCAGTCCTGATCGGCCCAGTCGTTGCCGGCCACGACGTCCCAGAGCGTGTCGCGGCCGTAGCCGGCGGCGCGCAGGCCGGCGGCGATGCCCTTGAGCTCGAGCTGATACTGCCGGGGGATCTTCTGCCAGACGACCTTGCGGGCGATCAGGTCGCCCGCCCGGCGTGCGGCGCTGCCCGGATCGCCCATGTCGACCCGGATCCAGTAGTCGGCCGACTGCGCCAGGAGGTAGCCGTCCTGAAAGCCGATGCGGTAGGGGCCGCCGTGCAGAGTGGCGACGATCCAGCGGCCGTCGGCGCTGACGCGAGCGCCGCGCACCAGCGCCGCGATACGCGCCGTGTGCGGCGTCGGGGGGTGCGGCGGGATGCGGTAGGCCGGAAAGGCGACTGCCGTCGGCGTCGGCGTCGGGGTGGGTGTGGCCGCCGCGCTCGCCGCGGCCCGGCCCGGGCTCGCAAGACCGGGCGCCAGTGCCACTACCGCGAGCGCGCCGGCCACGACCGCCGGCATCACGAACCTGCGCAGAGCCTTCATCGGAACCCCCCAGTGTCATTGGGCACGCCTCGCGAGCAAACCTACAGCAGGTGCGCGGCGCTGGCCAGTACGGGGCGCGGTGCGCTGCGGTGCCCGCGCCGGGCGCGACGCGCACGGCGCGAGGTCGCAGGGCGAGAAGAACGGGACGAGCGCCGTCCGATGGGGCACGACGACGACGCACGCCGCCGGCTGCCGGTCGGACATGTCGTAGACGACGTCTGTTCATTCGAGGGCGCTGTGGGTACATGATGTCCGTAACCGAAAAGGATGGTCCGGCCGTGATCCGCGTGAGCTCAGACCACAGTGTCTTCAGCCTCTCGACCGAGGCCGCCCCCGTGGCGCGGATCCACCCGGGCGACGGCCTGATCCTCGAGACGGCCGACTGCTTCAGCGGCCAGGTGCGCTCGGCCAGCGACGGGCCGGGCGGCGTCGACTGGAGCCACATCAATCCCGCCACCGGTCCCGTCTACGTAGAGGGCGCCGAGCCCGGCGACGTGCTCAGCGTGTACATCGAGAAGATCGAGGTGGCGCCGCAGGGCGTCATGGCGGTCAGCGACGGCTTCGGCGTGCTGCGCCAGCGCTTCACCGGCATGTCGTTTCAGATCGTGCCCATCGCCGGCGGCGCGGCGCGCGTCTCGGGCGCCGACGTGCCCGTGCGCCCCATGATCGGCGTGATCGGCGTGGCGCCGGCCGGCGAGCCGGTACCGTGCGGCTCGCCCGGGGCGCACGGCGGCAACATGGACACTCGCCTGATCGGTGAGGGCGCGACCCTGTATCTGCCCGTCTTCGCGCCCGGCGGCCTGCTTGCGGCCGGCGACCTGCACGCCGCCATGGGCGACGGCGAGATCTGCGGCACGGGCATCGAGGTCGCCGGTGCGGTCACCCTGCGCATCGACGTGCGCCGTGACCTGCGGATCGAGAACCCCATCGTCGAGACGGCCGACGTGGTAGCCACCATCGCCTCGGCGGCCACGCTCGACGAGGCCGCCGATCTCGCCACGCGCGACATGGCCGACCTTCTCTGGAGCCGGCTCGGGCTCTCGGCGGCCGACGCCACCATGCTGATGAGCGCCGGCGGACAGCTCCAGGTCTCGCAGATCGTCGACCCGCTCAAGACGGCGCGCTTTGCCCTGCCCAAGGCGCTCGTCGAGCCGTACGACCGCACGCTGATCTGACCCGCGCGCCGGTCTGATCCGCGCACCCACCCGGCGTCCACGGTTTGCGCCCGCGCGTAATCGCGCATTTTCGACGGAAACCCCTGCAATTCCCGTTGAAAGGTACGAACGTGGCTACCACCCCCTCCGTTGCGCCGCTCGAGCGCAACGCGGTCGGCCTGCTGGACGTGCTGTTCCAGTCCATCACCTCGATGGCCCCCGGCGCCGCCATCGCCGCCTCGATCCCCCTCGGCGCGGCCTTCGCTTCGGGGGCGCTGCCGCTCGCCGTCCTCATCGCCTTCGTGGGGATCCTGTTCACCGCCTGGAGCATAGGCCAGCTCGCCAAGCACATCCCGGCGGCCGGCTCGGTCGCTACCTACAACGCCGTCGGGCTCGCGCCGTGGGTCGGCTTTCTGGTCGGCTGGGCCTATGCCGCGGTCGAGGTACTGATCGTGCCGCTCGTCATGCTGCAGCTCGGCTACACCGTGGCCGGCGAGTGGCACTCGGAGCAGTCGTCGTTTCCGACGAGCCTGTGGTGGATCTTCATGGTGGCCGGCACCGTGCTCATGTGCTTCCTGGTGTATCGCGGCGTGAAGACCTCGACCAGGGTGGGCGTCGTGCTGGGCTTCATCGAGATCATCGTGTTCGTCAGCCTGTCGGTGGCCCTCGTCATCAAGGCCGGCCACCACAACACGCTGCAGGTCTTCACCACCCACTACGCCAACGCCAAAGGCTACGCCGGCATGACGGGCGTGATCGCCGGGGCGGTCGGCGCCCTGCTGGCCTTCTCGGGCTTCGAGGCCGCCGCGCCGCTGGCCGAAGAGACCAGAGACCCGCGGCGCAACGTGCAGCGCGCGGTGCTGCTCTCGACGATCCTGATCGGCGCGCTCTACATCTTCACGACCTACGCGGCCACGGTCGCCTACGGGCCGGCACGCTTCTCGGGCTTTGCCGCCTACGCCAACGGCGTGCCCTGGGACGGCCTGGCGCGCACCGTCTCGACGGTCTTCTGGGCGCTGGTGCTGTTCGCCATCATCAACTCCACGCTGGCCAACGCCAACGCCGGCGCCAACGTGTTCACGCGCACGGCCTACGCGTTCGGGCGCGTCGGCGCCTTTCCGCGCGTGTTCGCCGACCTGGACCCGCGCTTCAAGAGTCCGCGGGTCGGCATCCTGGTCGAGCTGATCCTGAGTCTGGGGCTGGGGCTGGCGCTGGGTTTCAAGTACACGCCGCAGGTGGCCTTCGGCATTCTCGGCACGGCCATCGTCGTCATCGTCGTGCCGGTCTACATCGCCTGCAACATCGCCTGCATCGGGTATTTCTCGCGACATCGCAGGACCGAGCAGCACTGGCTTTCCCACATCGTCGTGCCGGTGATCGGCGCCCTGCTGCTGGTGCCCGGCTTCTTCAGCGTGGCCGGCATCACCGGCGTCCCCGGTCTGCGCTTCATCTCGGCGCTGACGTCGCCCTACAAGTACGCGCCGTACGTGATGGCCGCCTGGGTCGTGGTCGGCATCGTCGCCGTGCTGGTGCTGCGCTCGCGCAACCCGCAGGCGGTCGACAAGGTCGCCCACGTGTACCTCGAAGACGAGGGGATGTAAGGCCGGCTCGCCGGCGGCGCCTCAGCGGCGACTGCGCGTCGGCGCCTCAGCGCCGCACGCGCCGCTCGCCGGCCGCCGCCGGCGCGAAGCGCGCCACCTGGTCGCGGCCGGCGCGCTTGGCCGCATACAGGGCCCAGTCGGCCTTGTCGAGCAGCTCGTCCTTGGTGTGGGCGTCGCCGGGGAAGGTAGCGACCCCGATGCTCACCGTGAGCGGCGCGCCGTCGGGGCCGTCGGCGGCGACGGCCTCGCGCACGCGCTCGGCCACCTCGCAGGCGCCGGTGTCGTCGGTGTCGACGAGCACGAGGGCGAACTCGTCGCCGCCGTAGCGCGCCGCCAGGTCGATCCGTCTGCTGAACTGCTCCAGGATCCGCGCGACGCGCCGCAGGGCCTCGTCGCCGGCCTTGTGGCCCAGGGCGTCGTTGTGGTCCTTGAAGCGGTCCAGGTCGATGAACAGCAGCGACAGCTCGGTCTCGTCGTTGCGGGCGCGGTCGAGCTCTTCGTGGAGGCGGTCGTGCAGGTAGCGGTGGTTGTAGAGGCCGGTGAGACCGTCGCTCAGGGCTTCGAGCTCCGCCCGGCTCATGCGCAGAGCGGTGGCGTGCAGCATCGAGGCCAGCGTGCGTGACAGGTCGGTGTGGAGCTGCTGCAGGCCGGGCGACTCGACGGCCGGCAGATCGACGGAGAGCGCGCCGGCCGGGCTGCCGTCGGCCGCGATGAGCGGCACGATGCCGGTGATCCACACGCCGAACTCGTCGGCGTTCAGGACGTTGGCGTCGAGCTTGCGCCCGTCCCAGATGGCGGCGAGCTGGTCGCAGGGAAACCACGGATCGCCGCAGTGTGAGACCTCGTCGCTCGTCTCACCGGTGTCGAGCACGGTCACGCAGCGGTCGTCGACGGTCGCGAAGGTCGTGAGAAAGCGCACGTCGGCGTGGGCGCGGCGAAAGTCCCGCAGGGCCGCGACCATCTCGCCGTACTGCGGCCGCGCCTCGTCGTCGTGGCTGCGCAGCAGCGCGTGAGCGACCGGGTCGACCAGGAGGGCGGCCTCGGCGGCCAGGTCGTGGGCCCGGCGGCGACCCGTCTCGAGGCGCTCGAGGGCGCGCAGGAAGGTGTTCACCATGGCGGGGTCGAACTGCGTGCCGCTGCAGCGGCGGAGCTCGGCGCGGCACTCGTCGTAGGAGAGGGCACTGCGATACGGGCGCTGCGACGACATCGCGTCGTACGAGTCGACCACGCACATCGCGCGCGCGATGGGCGCGATGTCTTCGCCCTTGAGCCCGTCCGGGTAGCCGGTGCCGTCGAAGCGTTCGTGGTGGTGCCGGATGCCGGTGACGAGGCTCGCCTCGAAGAGCGGCGCCACGATCTCGGCGCTGATCGTCGGGTGCTGGCGGATGAGATCCCATTCCTCGGTGTTCAGCGGTCCCGCCTTGTGCAGCACCCGGTCGGAAACGCCGATCTTGCCGATATCGTGCAGGTAGGCGACGTCCTGGACCTCTCTGAGGCGCTCCTCCGGCCAGCCGAGCTCGCGCCCGAGCAGGGTCATGTAGGCGGCCACCCGGCCGGCGTGACCCAGGGTGTAGTAGTCCTTGGCGTTCAGGGCCGAGCTCAAGGCGCGCAGGTTGCCGAGATGAAGGTGGCGGATCTGGTCGTAGAGGCCGGCGTTGGCCATGGCCAGGGCGGCCTGCTCGCCGAGACCGCGGGCGAGGTCACGCTCGGCCGGGCCGAACGGTCGCCCGTCCCCGGCTGCGATGCAGACGATCTCGCCCAGCAGGCGGCCGCGGTGCCTGAGCGGCGCCAGCAACACACTGCTGCCCGGCGCGGCGAGCAGGCTCGCCGGCACGTCCTCGGCGTTCAGGTCGTCGGCGCTCGTCCTGACGAGGGGCTCCCCGCCGGGGCGTCCGCCGGCCGAGACCCTCAGGTGACTCGCGCTGCGCTGCTCGGGAGCCGCGAGCGGCGCCCGGCCGTCGCGTGGAGCGTCGCTGCGGGCGCACAGCCGCAGCGTCTTCTCGGCGGCGCCGTACTCGTAGAGCAGGCAGGCGCTCGTGGCGAGGCCCAGACGGGTCTGGCTCACGATCTGGCGCAGCACCTCGTCGTAGTCGAGCGAGCCGGCGATGGCGCGACCGGAGCGCAGCAGGGCGCTGAGTCGCGCCGTTTGCAGACGCAGGTCGCTCAGGGTCTGCGCGCGCTCGGTGATGTCGTGCAGCGTGACGAGGCGGCCCTGCGGCCGGCCGGCGCTGTTGGCGATGGTGGTGACGCGCACCTCGAGGCGCCGTTCCGGAACGGCGCCGCCGCCCAGCTTGAGCTCGCGGCGCACGGGCGCCGGTCCCCGGCAGGCTTCGACGAGGGCCGGCCACGACTCCAGGGTGGCGCCCAGGGGGCCCGTCAGCGCTCCGGCGCGGGCGCCGAGCAGTCCGCAGGCTGCCGGGTTGGCTTCGACCACGCAGTCCTTCCGGTCGATGACCAGGACCCCGTCGGGCAGCGTGCGCAGCAGCGCGTCGCGGGCCAGGGGGACGATCTCGAGGAAGCGCTCGCGCAGCAGCATCCAGGCGATGAGCGCGAGGCCAAAGCCGAACGCCAGGGGGGCGAGATCGATGTCGGTCGAAAACGGGCTGAGGCCGGCCACGTCGGCGATGTTCGCGATCAGCGGCAAGGTGGCGAAGGCGACGAGCGCCCACGCCTGCCGCCGGTCGGCCGGCGACCCTTCGCGCGAGGACCGCACGAGCCAGACCATGCCGATCACGACGAGGACGTAGTCGAGGGCGATCACGGACCACAGGACCGCTCCGAAGGGATAGTGACCCTCGACGCCGTGCGACGTGACCACGACGCTCACGTGCGTCCACACGAGTCCCCGCCAGTTGGACACGATCACGGCCCCGAAGAAGGCGGGGATCGCCCACAGCACCAGCATCCACGGCCAGCGAAGCGGCGGCCGCCGCGCGGCGGCGCGCGCCATGAGCAGCCAGCACGGTCCCAGGGCCAGGACGCCCAGGCAGCCGATCTTGGCGAGATCGAGCTTGAGCGTCAGGGGGACCGCGGCGGCGGCCAGGCCGTCGGTCAGCGTCCAGGCGGCCGCCGCCAGGCAAAGCGCGGCGAGCCAGGGCGCGGCCGGCACGGCACGGCGTCGCCAGGCCACGAACGCCACGGCCAGAAGGCCGCAGGTGATCGCCACCAGGACCCAGGTGACCGAGCTCTGCTGCCACACGGGCCCAGCTACGCCTGTCAGTAGGTCGGACCGCATCCTTCAAGGTATCGGCTTCGCCGTGGCGGCGCTTGAAAACCGGGGGCGCCGACCGGCACCGGCGAGGTCGCGCCAGGCCGCCTTCATGGGAGGCGGTCGTCGTACGGGCGCGATACAGTGACGCCATGAGAGAGCCTGCCGCGCGCGTGATCATGCTGCAGGGCACCGCGTCGCATGTAGGCAAGACGGTGCTGGCCGCGGCGTTGTGTCGCATCTACGCGCGCCGCGGCTACGCCGTGGCGCCCTTCAAGGCCCAGAACATGGCGCTGAACTCGGCCGTCACGGCCGAGGGCGACGAGATGGGCCGCGCCCAGGTCTACCAGGCCCAGGCGGCCGGCCTCGAGCCCCACGTCGACATGAACCCGGTGCTGCTCAAACCGTCGAGCGGCAGCGCGTGCCAGGTGGTCGTGATGGGCAAGCCGGTGGCGCACCTGTCGGTCGCCGCCTACCACGCCTATCAGGCAGAAGTCTGGCCCGTCGTCACCGCGGCGCTCGCCCGCCTGCGCGCGGCCTGCGAGCTCGTCGTCATCGAGGGCGCCGGCAGCTCGGCCGAGATCAACCTGCGCGACTCGGACATCGTCAACATGAAGGTCGCCCTGCAGGCGCAGGCTCCGGTGCTGCTCGTGGGCGACATCGACCGTGGCGGCGTGTTCGCGTCATTGGTCGGTCACATGGAGCTCTTCAGCCCGGCCGAACGCGAGCTGGTGCGCGGCTTCATCGTGAACAAGTTCCGCGGCGACGCGGCCCAGCTCGGATCGGGTCTGACCTTTCTGGAGGAGCGCACCGGCGTGGCGACGCTCGGCGTCGTGCCCTGGCTCGACGGCTGGCGGGGCGACGAGGAGGACTCGGTGGCCCTCGACGCGCGGAGTTCGCGGGCCGCCGGCGACAGCGACGAGCCGGCCACCGACGCCGAGGGCTCGCTCGATCTCGCCGAGGGCACGCTCGCGTTCGCCGAGGGCTCGCTCGCGTTCGCCGAGGAGGAGCCGCCACGCGTCGAGCGCTCCGCCTCTCGCCGCGACGCGGTGCTGCACATCGCCGTCGTGCGCTTGCCGTACCTGAGCAACACGACCGACTTCGAGGCGCTGGCCGCGGAGCCCGATGTGGCGGTCGACTTCGTGAGCTCCCCCGCCGGGTTGCGTGGGACGGCGGCCGTGGTTGTGCCGGGCACGAAGAGCACGGTGGCCGACCTGGCCTGGCTGCGCGAGCGCGGCCTTGCGGCCGCGCTCGCGCAGGCCGCCGCCGCCGGTGTGCCGGTGATCGGCATCTGCGGCGGCTATCAGATGCTCGGCCGCCGCATCCTCGACCCCGACGCGGTCGAGTCGCGCGTGGCCGAGATCGGCGGACTCGGGCTGCTCGACGTAGAGACCACGTTCGCCGGCGAGAAGCGCACGGCGCGGGCCGTCGGCGAGACGAGCGGCGCGGCGCTGGCGGCGGCCGGCACGGCGCTCCACGGCTACGAGATCCACCAGGGTCGTACCGCGGTCGCCGCCGGCGTGCGGCCGCTGGCGTGGTTGCGCACGGCGATGGGGGAGGGCGGGCCGGCTCACCCGGACGGCGCCGTGTCGACGGACGGTCACGTCTGCGGCACGTATCTGCACGGCCTCTTCGACGAGGCCGCCTTCAGGGCGGCGTTCCTGAACCGGCTGCGGACCGCGGCCGGTCTGCCGGCGCGGGCTGCCGCCGCGGGTGGCTCGGACATCGAGCGCCTGGCCGACCACGTCGAGGCTCATCTCGACATGGCCCGCCTCGACGCCATCGTCGGTCTCGCTCCGCGCCGGGGAACCGGGGGTGCCCGCTAGCCGCGCGACGAACGTCGCGCCGGCCCGAGCGGCAACGACGAAGTCGGTCGGCGGCCCAGGAGTGGATCGCCGGCCTAGGTGAAGACGGCGACGAGCGGGTACTATCGGTCCATGCACGTCTCGAAGAGACTCCTCGTCATCCTTGCCGTCGTGCTCGCGTTCGCCGCGGGCTTCGGGCTGGCCAGCGAGCTGGCGCGGGCCGGCACGACCGCGAGCGTGCGGGGCCAGGCGTCGCTCTACCGGCAGGTCCTGAACGACCTCGAACGCAACTACTACAAGCCGATCGACGTAGCCAAGCTCGGCCAGTCGGGCGTGAACGGTCTGCTGGCTCCCCTGCACGACCCCTACACGGTGTACTTCACGCCGCAGCAGGCCAAGGCCTTCGCGGCGCTGCTCAGCGGCAGCTACACGGGGATCGGCACGGCGGTCGACACCAAGAACGGCCGGGTCACCGTGACCCAGGTCTTCGCCGGCTCGCCGGCCGCCCAGGGCGGCATCCGTCCCGGCGACGCCATCATCTCCGTCGACGGCGTGCCGACCGCCGGCAAGACGATCGACGCCAGCGTCGCGCGGATCGTCGGCGCGGCCGGCACCAAGGTCCGTCTGCAGCTCAGGCGCCCCGGCGTGGCCGGCCTGATCGACCTGTCCCTGACGCGCCGCAGGATCTCTCCGCCCCTCACGACCTCGCGGCTGCTGAACGACCACGGCACGAAGGTCGGCTACGTTTCGCTCTCCACCTTCGCCCAGGGCGCGGGGGCGCAGGTCGGGCAGGCGATCGCCGGGCTGCAGAAGAAGGGTGCGCAGCGGCTCGTCTTCGACCTGCGCGACAACGGCGGCGGGCTGGTCGACGAGGCCACCAGGGTGGCCGGCGACTTTCTGCCAGCCGGCAAGGTCGTGGTGACAACGCAGGGCCTGCACGCGCCCAAGGACGTCCTGCGGGCGGTCGGCGGTCATCCGACCAGCCTGCCGCTCGTCGTGCTGGTCAACGGCAACACGGCGAGCGCCTCCGAGATCGTCACCGGCGCGCTGCAGGACTACCGGCGGGCGACCATCATCGGCACGCGGACCTTCGGCAAGGGTGTCGTGCAGACCGTGCTGCCGCTGTCCGGCGGGGCGAGCCTCAAGATCACCATCGCTTCGTATGTGACGCCGCTCGGGCGCAACATCAACCACAAGGGCATCGAGCCCAACATCGTCGTCAAGCAGAGCCCCAGGAGCAAGGTCGACCAGGCCCTGCAGCGCGCCCTGCTGTTCATAGCCAACGGGCACTGAGGCCGCCCGCCGTGCTTCGGCGCCGTCGGGCGCTGAGACGGCACCCGCCGCCTCAGGCTTGGGCCGCGGCCTGGATCTCCGCCACCGTCTCGCCGGCCGGCAGGCCGCTCGACAGCGTGACGACCATCACCGTCGGCCCACAGGCCCGCGCCGCCGCGAACGCCGCCCGCACGGCGCGAAAGACCGCCTCCTCCTCGCCCGGGGCGAACGTGCTGAGCCGGCCCACGCTGACGTCGAGGCCGGCCCCCCTGGCCGCCGACACGGCGGCCTGGACGGCCGGCCGCAGGTGCGGCTGCCGCAGAGGGTACACCGAGAACTGCAGGCCGACCCGGTCCTCGTCTTCTTTGCCTGTGTGCGGCTCTGTCATGGAGCTCGTCCTTTCTGTCCGCCGAGAGGAGGCGTCGCCGAGGCAAAGCATCGCCGCGGGGAAGCATCGCCGTAGGGAAGCGTACCCAGTCTGTCACCTGCCGTCTTTTGGGAGTTCCCCAGAAGGGGAATCTAGCAGCGGCAAGGTCTGGGTCGTCGCGGGCCCGCGACGACCGCCGCCACGACGAGGAGGAACCGACCATGGCTCACTGTCACGAGATGAAGACCGGCGAGGTCTACCGCTGCGAGAGCTGCGGCCTCGAGATACAGGTCGTGAGCTCGTGCGGCGACACGGGCGCCTGCGCGTGCACCGAGCCGGTCTCGTGCTGCGGTCAGCCGCTGACGCTCAAGGTATAGGGGCGTGTCACTCGACGAGAGCGCAGTCGGCCTTACCTGGGTGGTCGACGAGCCGATCGAGCGCGCCTCGCAGGCGCTCGTCGACCAGGGCCGGGTGTGGCTCGTCGACCCCACCGACGACCGGGCGGCGCTGGAGCGCGTGCTGGCTCTGGGGTCGCCGGCGGCGGTCGTGCAGCTCCTCGACCGTCACAACCGTGACTGCGCCGCGCTGGCGGCTCGCTTAGGCGTGCCGCATCTCAGGGTGCCGGCGGTCCTGCCGGGTACGCCGTTCGAGGTCGTCCCGGTGGTGAGCGCCGGGTTCTGGCGGGAGGTCGCGCTGTGGTGGGCCGCGGCGCGCGTCCTGGTGGTCGCCGAGGCGATCGGTACCGCCGCCACCTACACTCCGGGCCCGCAGGGCGCCGGCGTCTCGATCGGGCTGCGGTTGTGGCCGCCCCGTCGTCTGGCCGCCTATGAGCCGGAGCATCTCCTCGTCGGCCACGGGCCTGCGGTGCACGGTCCGCGGGCGACGGCCGCGCTCCGCGAGGCTCTCGCCCGCTCGCGGTGCGACCTGCCGCGGTCGCTCGTCGCGCTGCCGCGAGCGTTCGCCGCCGCGCGGCGCGGGTCGCAGAGGTGACACGCGCCGCAGGGCTGACACGTGCCGCGGAGGGCTCGCGGGACCGGCCTCCGCGGCGCCGCCGGGAGAGGCCGATTTGACGCAGGTACCCTCGAAATCGGAGAATCATCGCCAAAGGCACTCGTGCGAGGCCGGCCGCACACTCCAGGGCTGGTCGCCAGCAGTCACGCCGGGCCAGAACGAGAGGGGCCATCATGCCTGAGGCACCGCAGTTCGCCGTCGACGTCGAGCGACTCGATGGCGACGTGGCGGTGGTCGCCCTCACCGGCGAGGTCGACCTCTACACCGCTCCCACGTTCAAGGACGCCGTCATGCGCAGCATCGACGAAGGGGCCCGGGGCGTGGTCGTCGACCTCACCGACGCGACCTTCATCGACTCGACCGCCCTCGGCGTGCTGGTCAGCGCCGGCAAGCGACTGCGGCCCGGGCAAGGCGCGCTGGCGATCGCCTGCCCCGACGGCAACATCAGGCGCATCCTCCAGATCACCGGTCTCGACGGCGTGTTCGCCATCCGGCCCGATCGCGTCGCCGCCCTCGACACTCTCGGCCCCGACCGCTAGGCGGGTCGCCCCACACGCGAGCGGCCGGAGCAGTCACTCACACGCGAGTGGCCGCAGCCGTCACGACGCGTAGGTCAGCTTCTGCTGGCTCGGTCCGGGCAGTTCGAGACGCCGCAGGGCCAGGACCGCCAGATCGTCGCGCAAGCCGCCGCCCGAAAAGGCCACGGCGCTGTCGATCACGCGATCGATCAGCACGTCGGGCGCGAAGGCGCGCAGCCTGCGGACCATCTCGTAGACCCGGGGTTCGCCGAACACCGTCTGCTCGCGCCGCGCTTCGGTGAGCCCGTCGGTGTAGAGGAACAGCAGATCGTCGCACGCCAGCGTGGTCTCGGCGTTCGCGTAGCTGAAGTCGGTGAAGGCGCCGATCAGCGGCGAGGTGGCGGGCAGCACGGCCACCTCGCCGTCGGCGCGCGCCACGACGATCGCCGGGTGGCCGGCGTTGCAGTACACGAGCCGGCCGTCGCGGCGGTCGAGCATGGCGAAGAAGACGGTGGCGAAGATCTCGGCGGCCGTCTCGCGGGTCAGCACGACGTTGGTCAGGGCCACGACGTCGGCCGGCGTCTTGCCCTTCTCGGCGGCGTGCGCGCGCAGCGTGTTCTTGACCAGGCTCGTCAACACCGCCGCCGCGATGCCCTTGCCGGAGATGTCGCCGATCACCACGCCGACGAGGCCGTGGTCGAGCTCGAAGAGGTCGTAGAAGTCGCCGCCCACGTGAGCGGGCTCGACGGCGGCATGGTAGCGGTGGGCGTAGTTCAGGCCGGCGATCCTGTTGGGCAGCTTGAGCAAAGCGGCGCGCAGCACCTGGGCGACGTCGTGCTCCTGCTGATAGAGACGGGCGTTGTCGGTGGCCAGCGAGACCGTCACGCCGAGCTTGCGCACGAAGTCGAGCTCGGGCTCGCTGAACTCTCGCGGGCGCCGTCCGTAGAACAGCAGGCAGCCGGTCACTCGCTGCCGCACGATGAGCGGGGCCGCCAGGACCGACCGCAGGCCGCGGGCGCGCACGAAGCCGCCGTTCAGCGGCTCGTCCAGGGCGAGGTCGCCGACGGCCACGGGCTGCATGGTCACCCAGGCTCGCGTGGCGCTGGGCGCGTCTGATTCGCTCTGGCGCAGGCCGATCTCGTCGGCCGAGAAGCCGTACTGGTAGTGCACCACCCAGAAGCCGTCTTCGAGCACCTCGATCGTGCCGGCGTCGGCGCCGAGCACCCGGGCGCCCTGCTCGAGGGCGCGCCGCATGATCTCGTCGAAGTCGTGCGTCGAATGGATGAGGCCGTTGATGGTGTTGAGCGCGTCGGCCAGAGCCGTCTGCCGGCGCGCGAGGTCGGCCTGGGCGCGCAGCTCCCGTGCCTGGGCGCGCAGGGTCTCGGTGCGCGCCCGCAACTCCTCGCCCTGACGCTGCAGGCGCTCCACCAGCTCCTCCCGCTCGCGCTGGGCGGTCGCGCGTACGGCGGCGCTGGCGACGTGGTCGGCGACGGTGGCCATCAGAGCGAGGTCGTCGTCGGAGAAGTGGTCGCGGGTGCGGGTGCCGAAGGCCAGCGTGCCCAGGACCCGGCCCTGCGACAGCAGGGGGTGGCAGGCGAAGGCCCGCAGACCGTACGAGGCCAGCAGGTCGGTACGCGCGTCGGACGTCGCGCCGATCTTCTCGATCACGAGGCGCACGCGATCGCGCGCCACGAGGCCGCTGATCCGGGCGCCGTAGTCGAGCCATTCGATGGCGTGCGCTTCGTCAGAGCGAATGCCGGCGTAGGCGTTCAGGTGCAGGCGGCCCGCCCCGCTGTCGGCCACGAAGTTCAGGAACGCCTGGCAGTCGAGGCGCGCCATCACCTGCCGGCAGAGATCCTCGATCAGGCCCTGCGGGTCGTCGCTTGCCAGCAGCTCGCTGGCGACGTGGGCGAGCAGCTCGCTGCGGGCCTCGCTTTCGCGCAGGTCGGCCAGGTAACGGTCGCGCTCGGCCTCCTTGCGCTTGCGCTCGCTCACATCGCGCAGGTAGACGCTCACGCCGATCGCGGTGGGGTAGACCCGCAGCTCGAACCAGTGCTCCGCGTCGATGGCGTACTCCACGGTCGACGGCTTGCCGAGCTCCATCGCCTGACGACACGAACGCTCGGCGTCGCTGCCCACGAGCTCGGGCCACACCTCGCAGGGTGTCCTGCCGAGCAGCTCGTCGAGCGTGCGACCGACCATGCGGCAGGCGGTCTCGTTGACGTAGACTTGGCGGTACTCCCAGTCGAGGCCCAGGAAGCCCTCGTCGATCTCCTCGAGCATGGCGCGCAGTCGCCTCTGCCGGTGGCCGGCCACGCCGCCGGTCTCGCCCCCGGTCTCGCCGAGACCGCTTTCGAGCGTGTCGCTCTCGCATTGCGCCAGGACTCTCTTTGCCATGCGCACTTCGAGGCCCGCGTCGGAGCGCAGCTCGAGCTCGTCCATGAAGCTCGCGATGATGAACAGCCCGCGGCCGTGGTCGCACGCCGGGTCGGGCGCGGCGTGCGGGTCGAAGCTCTCGACGTCGAAGCCCTGCCCGGCGTCCTTGACGAGCGCCACGAGCCGGCCGTCGTCGGCGAATCGCAGGGCGATCTCCATGTCGTCGTGGGCGCCGCTGTGGCGGATGGCGTTGGCACAGGCTTCCTCGATGCAGAGCACGATGTCGTCGATCAGCTCGCTCGAGGCGCAGTACTCGCCCAGGTAGTCGCGCAGCCGCTCGCGCGCGCGCAGCAGGTGCGAAGCTTCGAGCGGCACATGGAAGCGCAACTGCGGCGATGCGGTCTGTCGACTCGCGCTCGTCTGCGGCACGTTACCCCCCATGAGCGTCGCGGCAGGAGACGATGCGCCCCATTGTAAGCGGCGGTCAGGGTCCCGACGCCGTTGCCGAACTGCTGCGCGACGTCGCGAGGATCGAGCCGCCGACGATGAGCGGCAGGGCCACGGCGATGCCGGCAGTGAACGGCTCGCCGAGGATCACGACGCCCAGAAGCACCGCCACCAGCGGATTGATGTAGGTGATCACCGTGGCGCGCGCCGGTCCGACCTCGACGATCAGCGCGAAGAACAGCACGAAGGCGAGCGCGGTGCAGACGACCGCCAGCGTGGCCACCGCCGCGATCGTCTCTGCCGAGACGGCGCTCGGCGGATGCCGCAGGGCGAACGGCGCGTAGCCCGCGGCGGTGATCGCAAGCGAGGCGGTGACGACGCCCAGGGCGGGCAGATGGGTCAGCCGGCGGCTGATGACGAGCGGTCCGGTCGCATAACAGAGGGCGACCACCAGCACCTCGGCCACGGCGCGGGGATGGCCGCCGCTCGCGTCGAAGCCCACCAGGGCGGCCACGCCGACGAATCCCACGATCAGGCCGGACAGGCGGCGACGGTCGAGGCGCTCCTCGGTGCCGGCGAGCCGGTAGAGCACGGCGCCGATCAGCGGCACGGCGGCCACCAGCAGCCCCGCCATCGAGCTCGGCAGCCGCACTTCGGCGTGGGCCAGCAGCAACCAGGGGAGGGCGATCTCGGCGACCGTGTAGGCGAGCAGCCAGCGCCAGTGCCCGAAGACCGTGCGCAGCTCGCCGCGGCGCAGGGCGAAGGGCAGCAGGATCAGCACCGCCGGCGCCGTACGAAAGAAGACGAGCTGGGCGGGGGAGAGCTCGCGCACGGCGATGCGGATGAGAAGGTAGGGGATGCCCCAGATGACGCACAGGGCGCAGAACAGCAGCCAGCCCTTGCGCGACACGCCTCACCTCCCTGCCACGGTCGTCGCGGATGCCGGTCCGTCCGTCCGCCGACCACCGTCCGTCCGCCGACCACCGACCGTCCGGCCGCCCCGCTGACCGTCCGGCCGTCCGCCCGGCGGCGGTCCTCGACCTTAGCCGCCGGGCATGACGGAATCAAACCGGCGGTCCGGGGGCGGCGCCTGGGCAGAGTGCTCGCGCGACGCGTCGGCGCGCGGTCGGGCTCGCCCTGCGGCGTTGCCTCTCGTAAACTAGTAGGGGGACAGGGGACCAACAGGGAGCGGATGCCATGACGAAACGACGCAGACGGCGGTTGCTGGCCGGTGGCGGCATCGCGGCGGCGGTGTGTCTGACGTTCCTCGTGGCGGCGGCCGGCGCGCTGGCCGCGGCGGGCTGGCTCTCGCGCGATCCGGGCACGACGGCCGTGCTGAACGCCGTCGCGGTCACGAGTCCGGGCGACGGCTGGGCCGCCGGCGCGGGCGGCGCGATCGTGGCCACCACCGACGGCGGCGCCACCTGGGCGTCGCAGAGCTCACCCGTGACGACCGCTCTCAACGCGATCACCTTCGCCGACGCCCAGAACGGCTGGGCTGCCGGCGCGGGCGGCGCGATCGTGGCCACCACCGACGGCGGCGCTACCTGGGGGTCGCAGAGCTCACCCGTGACGACCGCTCTCAACGCGATCGCCTTCGCCGACGCCCAGGACGGCTGGGCCGTGGGCGCGGCCGGCCACATCGTGGCCACCACCGACGGCGGTGCGTCGTGGGCGTCGCAGAACTCGCACTCGAGCGCCGACCTCGCGGGCGCGGCCTTCGCCAACGCGGACGACGGCTGCGCCGTGGGCGCCGGCGGCGTCATCCTCGCCACCACCGACGGCGGCGCCACCTGGACCGCGCCGCCCTCGCCGGTGACCAGCGCTCTCAGCGCGATCGCCTTCGCCGACGCAGACGACGGCTGGGCCGTGGGCGCGGCCGGCCACATCGTGGCCACCACCGACGGCGGTGCGTCGTGGGCGTCGCAGAACTCGCACTCGAGCGCCGACCTCGCGGGCGTGGCCTTCGCCGGCTCAGACGACGGCTGGGCCGTGGGCGCCGGCGGCGTCATCCTCGCCACGACCGACGGTGGCGTCACCTGGGCGTCGCAGCTATCGGGCACGGGCACAGACCTTGCCGGCGCAGCCTTCTTCAGCGGCAAGCACGGCCTGGCCGTCGGCGGCGCCGGCGGCGTCTTTGAGACGCTCAGCGCGGGTGTCCCCGACGTCACCGCTCCGGTGACGACCGCGACCGGTCTGCAGGCCGACGGCCTCACGGGCTGGCGCAACACGCCGCAGGCCGTCGCCCTCGACGGCTCAGACGCCGGCTCCGGCGTGGCCGCCACCTATTACGTGGTCGACGGCAAGCAGAAGACCTACGCGGGTCCGTTCAAGATCAGCGCCGCCGGCTCGCACACGGTCTCGTACTGGTCGGTCGACGGCGTGGGCAACATCGAGGCCACGCATACGGCCTACGTGAACATCGACACCGGCCGGCCCGCCTGCCTGGCGCTCGCCGACGTGCAGGTCAAGCCGGGCAAGGTGGCCAAGTTCCCGTTCCGCGTGAACGATCCGTCGCCGAGCTGCGGCAAGGCCGACGTGACGATCAAGATCTACCGCGGCCGGGTCGTCGTGAAGACCATCCTGCTCAAGAGGGTGACGCTGAAACGCCGCCACGTCTATTCCTACCGCGTGAAGCTCGCGCGCGGCGCCTACACCTGGGTCGTGAGGGCCACAGACATCGCCGGCAACGTCCAGATCAAGGCGGGCAGAAAGTCGCTGCGGGTGGTCAACTGGGTGATCCACACCACCGCCGACGTGCAGCGCTGCCTGATCGCGCTCGACTACCTGCCGAGCGGCGCCGTGACCGGCGTCGACGACTACCGCACCCAGCAGGCCCTGATGGCCTTTCAGGCCTGGAATCACCTCACGCGCGACGGCGTCGCCGGTCGCGCGACGCGCGCCAAGCTCGAGCTCGCCTCGGCCCCCAAGCCGCGCGCCGAGTCGGCCAGCGGCCACTACGCCGAGATCTTCCGCAGCCTGGGAGTGCTGCTGTGCGTGAACAACGGCAAGCTCGTGCGCGTCGTCCACTGCTCGACCGGCAGGCCCAGCCTGCCCACGCCGGCGGGCCACTTCAGCATCTTTCTGAAGTCGCCCGACTGGTGGTCGACGAAGTACCTCGACTGGATGCCCTTCGCGAGCTTCTTCTCGGGCGGCGACGCCATCCACGGCTATCCCGACGTGCCCGCCTACCCGGCGTCGCACGGCTGTTGCCGCATCTCGATGCCCGAAGCGCCGTGGGTCTACAACTTCCTGTACTACGGCGCCCAGGTCTACGTGTACTGAAACGAAGGTGAGCTCTCGTTCCGGTCGACCCGCCGGCTGCGGTCGGGGAGTCGAGTAGGGCCTCAGGCGACCCGGCGCAGTCCGGTCCGCGGTTCGCCGAGGCGCACCGGCACCCTGCCGGGGCGCGCGGGAGCGGCGACCCAGGTCGGCGTCGCCGGCGCGGGCTCGAGGCACTCCGGGCAGAGCAGCATCGTGCGGCCGTCGCGCCGTACGCGGGCGCTCGGCTCGCCCAGCACGAGCGTCTGCCCGCACCGCGCGCAGCTTTCGACGCCCCAGCCGTGCTCGAGGACGCGCCGTTCGCGAACCTCTCGCGCCGACGGGTCTCTGTCGTTCGCCGGGAAGACTTCCCTGACTCGGGCGACCAGCGACCGCGTCCTCGTACCGACCATGACGTCCCCGTAGACCGTGCTTCCCATGACGACCCGCCCTGCCTTCCGCGCCACGCCGCCGTTGCCTCTCGGCGGCCTTGTGACCCGCTGATTCCCCGGCGACGGTCGCGGGTAACGCGTCGCGCCGTCAGGTGTTGCCGGTCTGGTGCACGCCCGGCGCCGCGGACGGCTTCGCGCCGGTCTCCGCCGGCGCCCGGGCAACGCCGAGGCGGTCCCGGCCTGGTCTCGATCAGGCGTGGGTCGAAGCCGTCGACGAGGTCATGGTGCGGAACACCTAGGCGGCGGCGCGGCCGGCGGCTTGGCCGCCGGCCGCGCCGCCGCCGGAAGCGCTTTCGCTCTCCGAAACGCACATCGGGGGCCCGTCGACCGGGCACGAGTAGCGCGAGCTCTCCTGCGCCTCTTCGGCCGTCACCGGCTCGCGCCTGATGGTGAGCGCCGAGATCACGCCGCCCAGCGCACACACCGCGCCGGCCAGGATCATGGCGGTGCGAAAGCCCGAGCCGAAGGCCCCCGGTCGCGCGAAGCTCGCGGTGGTCAGGCCGGCGGCCGCCGGCAGCACGGCCACCGCGATCAGTCCCGCCGCCCGGGCCACGGCGTTGTTCACCGCCGAGGCGAGACCGGCATGAGCCACCGGCGCCGCGGCGAGGACCGTGGCGGTCAACGGCGACACGGTCAGGGCCAGGCCGAGCGCGAAGACGGTGATGGCCGGCAGGAACGTCGTGAGGTAGCTCGTCCCCGGCTGGACGAAGCACAGCAGGGCGAGGCCGCCGCCGGCGACGATCGGCCCGAGCGTCATGGGCAGTCGCGGGCCGATACGCTGCGAGAGCCGGCCGGCCCGCGCCGAGAGGGCCAGCATGACGAGCGTGATGGGCAGCAGGGCCGTGCCGGCTTCGAGCGGCGAGTAGCCCAGCGTGAGCTGGAGCTGGATGGGCAGCAGGAAGAGGGCGCCGCCGAGGGCGCCGTAGACGGCGAAGGTCACCACGTTGGCGCTCGTGAACTGGCGGGAACGGAAGATGTCGAGCGGCAGCATGGGGTGCCTGGTGGTGCGTTCGCGCGCCACGAAGACCGCTCCCGCGACGACCGCGACCGCCAGCGCGGCCACGACGCCAGGGGTGGTCCAGCCCCGGTCGGGCCCCGCGATCAGCCCGTAGATCAGCGTGCCCAGCGCCACCGTGGCCAGCCCCGCCCCGGCGAGATCGAGGCGGCCCGTCGCCGACGGGTCGCGCGTCTCGGGCACGTGGCGCACGGCGATCCAGAGGACGGCGGCCACCAGGGGCAGGTTGATGAGGAAGATCAGCCGCCACGAGACCGCCTGGATCAGATAGCCGCCGATGAACGGCCCGACGGCGGCCGATATGCCGCCGAGGCCCGACCAGACGCCGATCGCCGGGGCGCGGTCCGCTGGGCGAAAGACGGCCTGGATGATGGCCAGGCTCTCGGGCATGAGCAGCGCCGCGCCGACCCCCTGCAGGGCGCGCGCCGCGATCAGCACGCCGGCGCTGGGCGCGATGCCGCACAGCAGCGAGGCCGCCGCGAACCACAGCACGCCGACCACGAAGGTGCGGCGGCGCCCGTAGCGGTCGCCGATCGAGCCGCCGACCAGGATGAAGGCCGCCAGGGTCAGCGTGTAGGCGGTCACGGTCCACTGGAGCGTCTGCAGACCGGTGTGAAAGCTGTGGCCTACGGCCGGCAGGGCGACGTTCACGACGGTGCTGTCGATCAGCACGATGCTCGAGCCCAGCACGGTGGCCGCGATCACCCAACGGCCGGGCGCCGAGTGTAACGCCAGCCCGATGTCGCCCGACGCTCGCGCTTCGGGGTCGGCGGTCACGTGGTCCTGCTGTCCGGCATGTCGGTGTCAGGCGGCGTGGCGGCCCTGGTCTCGGCCTGGACCGAGCCCGAGGTGGCGCGACACGGCCACGAGCAGCGCCGTGAGCTGTTCGTCGCAGGCGGCGAGCTCGTCGATCACGTCGTCGGGTAGGTCGAGCAGCAACATGCTGGCCACCACGGCGCGGCAGCCCTCGGTGTCTTCGAGGACCTGAGCGAGGGCGGCGCTGCGGTCGCGAGGTTCATGGTCCTGGTTCATGGGATACCTGCCTGGCGCGCTGTGCGCGCCGGTCTCACAAGGGAGCCTGGCCCCCTGGTGTCAGATACCCGATCGCGGCCGTCCCTGCGCGTCTTCGAACGTTGAGCGTGGGCGGGGCTCGCCGAGGGCCTCGGTCAGGTACCCGAGGTTGGCGGTCAGCACGGCCGACAGGGGTTCGTCGAGCGTGCCGTCGCCGCCGTCGATCACTACCACGCGACGGCTGTCCCTCTGCCTGAGGATGGTGACGTAGACCGGCAGGTGACAGGCCGTGGCGTCGTCGACGGAGAGCGCGTCGAGCGGCAGCGGGACACCGAGTCGCAGCGCCGTCTGAGCCCAGCGCTCGCGGGCGGCGCCCTGCACGACGGACTGCCACTTCTCGAAAGCCGTCGTGACCTCGGCGCGCAGGGCGCGCTGCTTCAGGCGCGGGGCCAGCACCGGGGGACCCACCTCGACCTCGCCGATCGCCGGATCGACCGCGAAGCCTTCGAGCAGCGTACCGTCGAGGGCCTCGTAGAGGTTGAACACGGACGAGTGCCGGGAGCGCTTGCGCAGGCGGCCGTCCTCGCGCGTGCAGCCCAGCGTCAGCAGCAGGCAGGGCAGCCAGACGAGGCCGAACCAGGCGACCTCTTCGGCGCCCAGCCCGAGCACGCCCTTGCCGCGAGCCCGTTCGGCGAGGCGACCGGCCCGCGCCTCGTCGACGGCGACGGCGAAGCCGAGCGCCGTCGAAGCGCGGGCCGCTCCGAGCTCGGCGAGCTGGGCCCGGCCGAGGCGTTTCTCGAGCTCGTCGGGGCCCCAGAGCTCGACTCCGAGCTGAGCGGCGGAGAGTCCGGCGCCGCCGGTCGCGCCTCGCAGGGCGACCACGATGGTCTTGTCGGCGCCCACGTCGGCGCCCACGAAGGCGGCCTTGGCGAGCACCTCCTTGTCGACGGGCCTGTCCCAGGCCTTGCACTCGACCATGATCGAGAAGGTGGTGAGGCCGTCGCTCTTCTCGGCTAAGACGTCGATCTCGTGGCGCGCCCCGGAGCGGCCCTCGCAGACCACGTTGCGACGGGCGGCGTACCCGCCGGCCGCCAGCAGACGGGCGATCTCGGCCTCGAGACGTCGACCTTTGTCTGCGGTGTGTTCCTCCGCCGTCACGCTCACCTCAGGCTCCCGGTCGACTGCTTCCCCATTAGTTCGCCGGGCGCCGCAGCTTTCTTGCCTCGGGTCGTGCGCCGCGCCGCGGCGCCGCGACGCGGCGCACGCCGTGATGCACCGGCGGGCGTCGAGGCGCGCAGGCAGTCCATGCCCGGGTGCGCACCGGAGCCCCGGTCGCGATAGACTGACGGCCGGCTCTGCAGAAAACGACAAGACCAAGGGGAATCCTATGAGCTTGGCCAAGCGTCTCGATGCGCTGCGCGAGCGGGCGCAGCGCGATCTGAGCACGATCGACGACGACGTCCTGCTGTCCGCGAGGCACGGCGTCTTGCCCGAAGAGATCGCCGAGCGCCACTACCTCACGCCGGTGCGCCTGGGCCGGGCGAGCTTCGACTCGGTGCGAGCCATCAAGATGGCCGTCCCCGGCGAGGTCGGCGACGAGACGCCGGTCGTCGTGCCGGGCACGAGGGTCAGCTTGTGGATCGACCTCGACGGCGGCGAGACGCTCGCCTTCATCCACGAGGAAGACGACGATCTCGAGCAGGCCAGCATCGAGATCGACCTGAAGGAACACCGCCTGGTGGTCGGCTACGTCGCCGAGCATGCGACCGCGCACCGCGCCAACGAGTTCTTCGAACACAGCGTGGGCATCATCGAGACCGAAGTCGAGCAGGCCAACCAGATCGCGCGCGAGTTCAACGAGAGTCTTGTGCCGGCGATCGCGGCGGCGCTGGTCGAGGCCAAGGAGCTGGCCGCGGAACGCCAGAAGCTCGCCGCGGGCCTGAAGCCGCCGGCGTCGTACGAGCGCTGGTGGGGCCGGCCCTAGAGCCTCGCGGCCGGCAGGACGGCGCGGATCTCGCCCACGACGTCGTGGTGGTCGTTGCGCACCGGCGGTCGCGCGACCGCCACGACGCCGTCGGGCACGCCGTCCAGGCCCAGACAACGCGCCAGGAGAGTGGCCAGCGCCGGGCCGGTGGCCCTGTCGTTGCCGTCGAGCACCTTGACTGCCACGCCACGGCCGTCGGGCAGCGAGGCGCAGCCCACGCCCTCGGCGCCGGCCTTTGAGATCACCCCGGCGTAGCCCTGCATCGTCTGCGTGTCGGGCTCGCCCTCGCCCTCTATCAGCACCGGGTTGGCGCGCATCGCCGCGGTGATGCGCGGCGCTACCAGCGGCAGCCGGGCATAGGCGCGGGCGAGTGCCGTGACCGGTGTGGCGTAGACGACGACGCCGCAGCCGTCGGTGGCGAGGACCATGTCGTCGACGGCGCAGCCGGCGGCCTCGGCGGTCGCCGCCAGCGCCGCACGCTGGGCCGGGTGGTCGGGCGCCCGGTAGGTGGCCGTGTCCCAGTCGTGCAGCCGGCAGCCGGCCAGAAACCCGGTGTGGTTGCCCGAGCAGTTGTGGCGGGCGCGCAGGGCGCCGTCGTCGCACTGCAGGTCGGACTCGCTCAGGCCCAGGTCGGCCAGCATGGCGCGCACGAGCCCGGCATGCTCGTCTGAGCCCACGTGCGAGGCGCACATGATGGCGACCTCGCGGTCGCCCCAGCCGAAGCGCTCGGCGACGCCGGCCTGCACCCAGGGCCGCGCCTGAAACGGCTTGGCCGCCGAGCGCCAGTAGGTCGCAAGGTCGGGGTCGCCGTAGCGCTCGAGCTCACGGCCTGCCGCGTCGCACACCGCAGCGACGACCAGGTGCCGGCTCTCGACGGCCGGCCCGCGCCACACCTGCACCTCTATGGGGCCGGCTTGCGTCATGTGGCCTGCCTGCGTCATGTGAGCTGCGGCCTCAGGTCTCTTCGACCACCTTGCGCCGCCGGCGGACGACGATAGCTATGACGATGCCGGCCACCACGACGACGGCCACGAGGACGCCGATGACGGCGCCGCTCGACGAACCGCCGCCGGTCGCCGCCGCCGGCGCCGGGCCGACGAGGCTGTAGTTGTCGACGTTGTCGCTCAGGTAGGCGACCGCCCCGTCTGGTTGCGGGATGCGCTTCCAGCCCGTCCACGTGGCCGTGTTCCAGCCCTCGAGCAGCTTGGGATAGTCGAGCACGACGTAGGGCGACTGCTGGTAGATGATCTGCTCCATCTGCCAGACGATCTGCTTGCGCTGCTGCTGATCGAGCGTCGTCGACTGCTGCTTGAACAGGCTGTCGTACTGCGGGTTCGACCAGCAGGCGTCGTTCTGGTTCTGTATCTGGTCGGTGGTGAAGTAGCCCAGGCGGCGCTGCGGGTCTGAGCCGCTCGGCTCCCACTCCCAGATGTACATGTCGTAATCGGGCTTGTAGGTCTTGCCGACGTAGTTCAGCTGGCCGTCGGTCAAGGTCGAGTCGTCGTGGACCGAGTACTGGATCTTCAGACCGAGCTGCGAGAACCAGCCGGTGATGAGCTTGCCCATCACCTGGCTCTGCGGCGACTCGGTGCGCGCCCACAGACGCAGCACGATGGGCTTGCCCTGCTTGTTCAGGCGCACGCCGTTGACGAGCGGATAGCCGGCCGCGGTGAGCGCGGCGCCGGCCTTCTGCAGGCTGAAGCTGTAAGCCTCGGCGGCCGGCGGCGTCCAGTGCCAGTCGAGCGCCGGGTCGTAGAAGTTCGGTTCGAAGAGCGAGGAGCCGGGCGTGGCGTTGCCGTCGTAGGCGAGGCTGACGAGCTTCTGACGGTCGATCGCCCAGTTGAGCGCGTTGCGGAACTTCCAGTCGCGCAGCACCGGGTTGCCCCCCGACGGTCCGGCGTAGCAGTTGAAGGAGAGGTAGTCGAAGGCCTTCTGGGCGCAGGCCTGGGCGCTGATCGTCGTGTCGGACTGCATGCCCTTGATCTGGGCCGGAGGCAGGTCGATGGCGAGCTGGATGACCCCGCTCTTCAGGTCGCTCGCCATGGTCATCTGGTCGGTGTAGAGGCTGAAGATGAGCTGGTTCACCTTGGGCGCGCCGCCCCAGTAGCTCTTGTTGGCCACACAGCGGATGTACTGGCCGCGCACCCACTGCACGATCTGGAAGGGGCCGGAGCCCACGATGGGCGGCTTGTTGGCGAAGTTGTAGGCCGCGTTGTAGCTGTGGAAGCGACCCCAGATGTGTTGCGGCAGGATCGGCACCCACATCGAGAGGATGTCCGCCTTGGGCCGCGTGCAGGTGATGACCACGGTGGTGTCGTTGGGCGCCGTGACCGTCTTGATGGCCTGCAGCGAAGCCAGGAAGGCCTGCAGCTTGTACTTCATCATGAAGGTGTACGTGAAGGCGACGTCGTGAGCGGTGAGCGGCACGCCGTCCTGCCACTTGACCCCGCTGCGGATCGTGAAGGTCCAGGTCAGGCCGTCGGGCGAGTGGGTCCAGCTCGTGGCGAGCCCCGGTTCGGTCTCGAGGTGGGCCGGGCTGTAGTCGGTGAGAAAGTCGTATTCGACGTGGAAGAGCTCATACGACGACTGCTCGTAGCCGACGAAGGGGTTCAGGTTGTCGGGCTCGGTGTCCCAGCCGACATGGAGCGTCGTACTCGCGAACGTGGCGCTCGGGCTCGGGCTCGACGCGCTCGCACCGGCGGCGAACACAAGGCCGGCGGCCAGCGCCAGCACGACGCAGAGCACCAGGCCGCGACCGCGCATCGAGCGATTCATTGCAGGCATCGTCACCCTCCTCCAAGACGGTGGCTGCGGGCGGACCTGGCGGTCGCCGCGACCGTCTTCTCACGCGCCCGAAGGCGCCCTCGATTCCCCAACGGAGTCGTCAATCATGTATCAGATCGAGGGTGCTCGTCCAACCGGTCGCCGCCGCCGGTCGCCGCTGCGGTCAGCGCGGCGCGAGTCCGGTGGCGCCGAGGAAGTTGGCGACCACCTGCCGGCAGAGCACCGCCGAAGCGGGCAGCCGGCGGCGGCATTCGGCCAGCAGCCCGTCGACGCCGCCGGCCGTGCTGCGGGCGACCGTTTCGGGGTCTTCGACAAACCAGCCGGCCAGCACTTCGAGGCTGGGCTCGGGGTGGAACTGTATGCCCCAGGCGGCGCTGCCCACACGAAACACCTGGGGGTCGCCGTCGCCGGTAGCGATGAGCACGGCCTCGGCCGGCAGACGACAGGCATAATCTCGCCAGTGGAACACCAGCGTGCCGGGGGCGATGCCGGCGAGCAGGGCATCGTCGCGCTCGACGACGAACGGATACCAGCCCAGCGCCGTCTCGGCGCGCCTCACGACTCCGCCGCCGCAGGCCGTGGCGAGCTGCTGTGCTCCCAGACAGATGCCCAGCGTCGGCACGCCGCCGCGCACGGCGGCGGCCAGCAGCTCCCGCTCGGCCAGCAGAAAGGGGTAGTCGGCCTCTTCGCCGACGTTCATCTCGCCGCCCAGGACGATCAGTGCCGCGTGGCCGTCGAGACTGCCGGGGACCTCATCGCCGGCGCAGAGCCGGCGTACGTCGAGCCGCAGCCCGGCTTCGAGCAGCGTCTCGCCGAGGATGGCCGCCGGGGCGCCCGACTCGTGCTGCAGTACGACGACGCTCTGCGGCGCTGTGCTCAACTGGGCCTCCGTCATTTTTGTCGTTGCGGGTCCGCGCGCCTACGAGGCTCGCGGGCGCCGCCCTGGGCCGACTCGCCCGGGGTCTTCACTCCCTGGGCCGACTTTGCCCCGGGTCGTCACGCCCTGGGCCGTCATTGTAACTGCTCGCGAGCGCGCGCTAGCGGGCGCGCGCCGGCGCGGTCGCGCCGGTGGTCACCGGAGCGGGCGCCTTGTCCTGCGGGGCGACTTCGCCCAGCGCGGCGTGCGGGCGAGCGGCGCGCCTGACGCGGCGCAACGCCGGCCAGGCGCCGAACGCGGTGAGCAGCGTGGCGGCGCCGGCCATCGCCAGGGTGGCGCGCGCTCCGAGGCGACCCGAGAGATACCCCACGAGGGGCGCTCCGATGGGGGTCGAGCCCAGAAAGACGATGGCCCACAGGGCCATGACGCGGCCGCGCATGGCGGGCGTGGAGTGGAGCTGCAGCAGCGAGTTGGCGGTGGCGATGAAGACGACGCTGGCGGCGCCCATGGGCACGAGCAGGAGCACCACGAGGGGCAGCGACGGCGCGAGCGCGACCGCGACGATGAACGCGCCGAAGAGTGGGGTGACCACGCCGAGCAGGCGGTAGCTGGGGCGCCGGCGCGACGCCGCGAACAGGGAGCCGGAGAGGGCGCCGACGGCCATGGCCACGAGCAGCGCGCTGTAGGTGCCGCCGCCACGATGAAAGACGGTGCCGGCGAACAGCGGCAGGAAGACGTTGAAGTTGTAGGCCAGGGTGCCGATCACGGCCATCATGAGCAGCGGCACGCGCAGCTCCTCCTTGTGCCAGGCGTAGTGCAGCCCGGCGCGCACCTGGCCGGCGGCGCGGGCTACCGGGGCTCTGCGATGCAGCTCGCCCGGGCGCATGGCGAGCAGCGCGCCGATGACGGCGGCGAACGAGAGCGCGTTCACGAGGAAGATCCACGAGAGGCCCGCGACCGTGTCGCCGGTGATGATGATGAGCAGGCCGGCGAGCGCCGGCCCGACGAGACGCGAAGAGTTGACGATCACGCTGTTCAGGCCGACCGCGTTGGCGAGGTCGTCGGGCCCGACCATCTCGACCACGAAGCTCTGGCGCGAAGGATTGTCGATGGCGTTGATGAGACCCATCATCAGGGCCAGCGCCCACACCATCCAGAGCTGCACGGCACCCGTGACGACGATCGCGAAGAGGGCCACCGCCTGAACGGTGAAGGCCGTCTGGGTGGCGACCAGCACGTGGCGCTTGTCGAAGCGGTCGGCCACGAGGCCGCCGAAGGCGCCGAGCACGAGCACCGGCGCGAACTGCAGCGCGGCGGTCAGGCCGACGTCGAAGGCGTTGTGGTGGGTCAGCTTGAAGACGAGCCAGATCTGGGCCGTCGACTGCATCCAGGTGCCGCTCTGCGAGACCGTCTGGCCGACGAACCACAGGCGGTAGTTGCGGATGCGCAGCGAGCTGAACGAGCGGCGCAGAAGCCCGACCTGCCGGTCTGGACCGGCGCTCGGCCCGGGCCGCGCCGCAAGCCGTTTTGCCACTACTCTTCCTCGAGGAGTCGCTCGAGCAGCCGCAGGGCGTCGTCGAGGGTCGCCGCTTCGGGGTCGCTCAGGGCGCGCAGCCGCCTGGTCAGGTAGGCGGTCTTGCGCGTGCGACTCTTCTGCAGCGTGCGGCGGCCGGCGGCCGTGACGTTGACGACGGTCACGCGGCGATCGGCCGGGCTGCTCTCGCGGCTCACCAGGCCGGCGCTTTCGAGGGTGGCGACCATGCGGGTGATGCTCGGTGGTTTGATGCGCTCGAGCGTGGCGAGCTGGCCCAGGGTCAGCGGGCCGTGGCGCTCGAGGCTCGCCAGGGCGGCGGTGAGCGACGGGCTCAGGTCGCTGCCGGCCTGCCCGCGCAGCCGTCTGGTGAGGCGCATGACCGTGAGGCGCAGCCGCGCGGCCAGCGCGGCGTCGTCGCGCGCCTCGACGCCGGCGGCGGCGCGTGCGGCCGACTCGGCGCCCTGCTGACCGGCGCCCTGCTGACCGGCGCCTTCGCGCCGCGGGGGCTCGGCAGATGAGACGGGAGCGTTCACGACAAGAAGTTTACCAGACTAATTAGCTTTGGTAAACGCATTCCGGGGTACGCTGAGAAGGAATGTCAGCCCTACAGAACGGCATCACGAACACGATCGCGCGCACGTTCCGCTCCCTGCGGGTGCGCAACTACCGGCTGTACTTCGGCGCCCAGATCGTCTCGCAGAGCGGCACCTGGATGCAGTCGGTCGCCCAGGGTTGGCTCGTCGTGCACCTGACGGGCAGCGCCCTGCTGCTGGCCCTGACCGTGGCCCTGCAGTTCGGCCCCGTGCTGGTCGTCGGGCCCGTCGGAGGCCTGATTGCCGACCGCACCGACAAGCGCAAGCTGCTGATCGCCACGCAGACGGCCATGACCGTGCTGGCGGCGGTCCTCGGGGTGCTCACGCTCACAGGGGTGGTGCGCGTCTGGATGATCCTCGTGCTGGCGACGCTCTACGGCGTGACGAACGGGCTCGACAATCCGGCGCGGCAGGCCTTCGTGACCGAGATGGTCGGCGAGGACGACGTCGTGAACGCCGTGTCGTTGAACAGCGTGATCGTCAATGCCTCGCGGGTCGTGGGGCCCGCGTTCGCCGGCATCCTGATCGTCACGCTGGGTCTCGGCGCCTGCTTTCTGGCCAACGCCGTCTCGTATCTGTTCGTCATCGCGGCGCTCGTGGCGATGCGCACGGCGGAGCTGCATCGCGTCCGGCCGTTGCCACGCGAGGGCGGCCAGTTGCGGGCCGGTCTCGCCTATGTGCGGCGCACACCCGAGCTGCGCGTGCCGCTCCTGATCATGGTGGTGGTCGGCACGCTGGGCTACAACTTCTCGATCCTGCTGCCGCTGATGGCCAGGACCGCGTTTCATCGCGGCGGCGGCACCTACAGCGCGCTGCTCGTGGCCATGGGCGTCGGCGCGCTCGCCGGCGGGCTGTACGCCGCCTCCCGCAGGCTGCCCAGCCGGCGTCTGCTGGTGGCGGCGACCCTCGGGTTTGGGGCCTTCACCGTGGCCTGCGCGCTCATGCCGACCGTCGTCTGGGAGATCGTCGTGCTGGTGCCGCTCGGCGTCTTCTCGGTGCTCTTCGTGACGACGACCAACTCCCTGCTGCAGTTGAACTCGGAGCCCGCCATGCGCGGTCGCGTGATGAGCCTCTGGGCGGTCGTCTTTCTGGGGGCGACGCCGTTCGGCAGCCTGATCATCGGCGGCCTCTCGGCCGCCTTCGGCCCGCGCGTCGCGTTCGCCGCCGGCGGCGTGGCGACGTTCGCGGCCGGCGTCGGTGCCTACGCGGCGCTGCGCCGGCGACGCTGGCCTCTCGGCGCCGTGGGCGCGCCGGTCGCCGTGGGCGCGCCGGGCCGCACAGCCGCCGCGGGAGCCCTGCTGCCCCGAGTGTGCCTGCCCGACGATCCCGAGCCCGACGAGGCCATCGGCGACCTCGAGCCGGCCCGGTCCCGCGAGGACCGCCGGCCGCCGACGGCGCCTCGGGAGCGCCTCGGCGTCTGACTGCGCGCGGCAGTCTTTGAAATCTGCCTCATTCCGACCTTAACCAACGGCACTGTTCGGCCGATGAAGGAACGTGGGTGACGGGCCGCCGCTGGAGCGGGGGCGACCTCGACGGGCGGCGCAAGGAGAGTGCACGGGTGCTCCTGCAGGGAAATCTCAGGGAATTCAATCTGCCGAACGTCTTTCAGCTCGTCAAGATGAGCGCCAAGACGGGGGCGCTCTCGATCAATCGCGAGGGCGAGTCCGGCAAGATCTTCTTCCGCAACGGACAGATCTACTTCGCCACCGCTCACCCCGGCACCATGCCGCTCGGCGAGCGCCTCGTGAAGTCGGGCCACGTCACGAGCAAGCAGCTTCGCGCGGCGCTGGCCGAACAGAAGAAGAAATCGTCCAAGGGGCGCATCGGCGCGATCCTGCTCGAGCACGGCTACATCGACCGCAAGACGCTCGAGCAGTCCGTGCGCGACCAGATCGAAGACGTCACCTTCAACTTCTTCAGCTGGGTTGACGGCGACTTCACCTTCGAGGCCGACGAGACGGTGACCGACGAGGACATCCACGTCGAGATGAACGTCGAGTCGGTGATCATGGAGGGCTGCCGGCGTATCGACGAATGGGAGCTCATCTTCAACTCGCTCGGTTCGCTCGAGCGGGTGCCGCGTCTGCGCTACAACGACATCGTCGAAGAGGACGGCGGCGTCAAGCTCGCTCCCGACCAGTGGCGCGTGGTGTGCTGGGTCGACGGCCGCCACGACATCAACACGGTGCTCAAGGAATGCGGCCTCGACCGCTTCAACGGCGCCAAGGTCATCTACGACCTGTACAAGGCGGGCCTGCTCACCGTCAGCGACTCCGCCATCGAAGAGATCGGCCGCGGCTGCTCGATCGTGGTGCGCGGTCCGATCGACGTCTACAACCAGGTCTTCATCAGCACCCTCGCCGACAGCAACGTGACCGAGCACCTGCGGGTCGAGCTGATCGACGATCGCGAGATCGAGATCCCCATGGTGGCGGCGAGCTACACGCCCAACGGCCACGAGCCCGACCTGGACGACGACATGCCGGCGGCCACGAGCGACGAAGCCCTGGTGTTCACCGCCACGGTCAGCTCGCCCGAGGAGATCTGGCGGCGCTTCGCCGAGCAGAGCTCGGCGTTCATCGTGCTGGCCAACGCCAACTCGCTCGACAGTCTCAAGGCATCGGTGCGCGACCTGGGCTTCGTGCGCAAGCTGGGCACGATGCCGATCGTCGTGGCCACGTATGTCTCGATGGAGGAGGACTCGCTCGATCCGGCCGCCGTGGCCAAGGCGCTCAACCTCTCCGACGGGATGCCCATCCTGCCCTGCAGCCTGCGCGACCATCAGTCGGTCGAGGCGGTCGTCAAGAAGGCGCTCGAGCTGGTGGGCGCCAAGGATTGAGGCGCGCAGGGCGGCGGCCGACCTGCGCCGTGCGCCGACCGCGTCCCACGATCGCCCGCGCCGCCCGGCGCGGACGGCAACCTTGTCAGAGCGGCGGACGCGGGGGTAGATTGCACCTGTTGTCCGTTGCAGCCCCGACGACGCCTCGCCTCATGGAAGGACCTGACCACATGTACTTTCCCACCTATCGCATGCGGCGCATGCGGCGCACGCCCACGCTGCGTCGCATGATGCGCGAGACGGCCCTCTCGCCCGACGACTTCATCTATCCGCTGTTCGTCTCGCACGGAGAGAACGTCAAGCGGCCGATCGCCTCCATGCCCGGTTGCGAGCAGCTCTCGATCGGCAACCTGCTGCCCGAGGTACGCGAGATCCAGCGCCTCGGTATTCCGGCGGTGCTGCTGTTCGGCATCCCCTCGCACAAGGACTCGGCGGCGAGCAGCGCCTACGATGCCGAAGGCGTCGTGCAGCTCGCCGTGCGCGCCATCAAGGACGAGACCCCCGACCTGGTCGTGATCACCGACGTCTGCCTGTGCGAGTACATGGACCACGGCCACTGCGGCGTGGTGCAGGACGGCGAGATCATCAACGACCTGACGCTCGAGCTGCTCGCCAAGATGGCGGTGAGCCACGCCGAGGCCGGCGCCGACATCGTGGCGCCCTCCGACATGATGGACGGCCGCGTGGCCGCCATTCGCAGCGCGCTCGACGACGAAGGCTTCACCGACTCGGTCATCATGGCCTACTCGGCGAAGTTCGCGTCGGCCTTCTACGGCCCCTTCCGCGACGCCGCCGAATCGCCGCCCATGTTCGGCGACCGCAAGTCCTACCAGATGGACCCGGCCAATGGCGAAGAGGCCGTGCGCGAAGCGCTGCTCGACATCGAAGAGGGCGCCGACATCGTCATGGTCAAGCCGGCGCTGGCCTACCTCGACGTCGTCAAGATGGTCAAGCAGGAGACCAAGTTCCCGCTCGCCGCCTACAACGTGAGCGGCGAGTACGCGATGATCAAGGCCGCCGCCGCCAACGGCTGGCTCGACGAGCGCGCCTGCGTCATGGAGGCCCTCATGTCGATCAAGCGGGCCGGGGCCGACCTGATCGTGAGCTACCACGCCAAAGACGCGGTGCGCTGGCTGCAGAACGAGCTCTAGAGCAGCCGCGGCTTTCGCCATGCGCTACGGCATCTCCGACGGTGGCCCGGCGGCCGGCGACAGCGGCCATCCGGCCGCCGACGCGGCCGCCCGCGAGCCCCGGCGCCGGCGCGAGGCGCTCGACTCGAGCGCGCCGCGGGTGGTGGCCTGGGAGGTCACGCGCAGCTGCAACCTCGCCTGCGCCCACTGCCGCGCGTCCGCCGAGCACGGTCCCTACGAGGGCGAGCTCTCCACCGCCGAGTGCCTGACCCTGGTCGCGCAGATCGCCGCCGCCGGCAAGCCCATCCTCATCCTGACCGGCGGCGAACCGCTGCTGCGACCCGACATCTTCACGATCGCCGAGGCCGCCCGCGACGCCGGACTGCGAGCCGTGATGGCGCCCAACGGCACCCTGATCACGGCCCGGAGCGCGGCCCGCATGAAGGCCGCCGGCATCGCCCGCATCAGCGTCTCGATCGACTTTCCCGACCAGGTCGCCCACGACCGGTTCCGGGGCTGCCCCGGCGCCTTCGACGCCGCTCTGCGGGGTATCCGCGTGGCCCAGGACGCCGGCATCGAGATCCAGGTGAACTCGACCATCACCAGGCTGAACGTCGATCAGCTCCCGCGCCTGCTGGCGCTCGCCGAAGAGCTCGGCGCCGTGAGCTTCCACCCCTTCCTGCTGGTGCCCACCGGGCGCGGCCGCGAGCTGGCAGAGCAGGAGCTCGACCCCGACGACTACGAACGCACCCTGAACTGGCTCTACGACGCCCAGCAGACGAGCGGTCTGTTCTTCAAGCCGACCGACGTGCCCCACTACTGGCGAGTCATGCGCCAGCGCGCGCGGGCCGACGGCAGAAAGCTCGAGGTGCACCCCCACTCGCACGGCGGCATGGACACGCTGAGCCGCGGCTGCCTGGCCGGCGTCGGCTTCTGCTTCGTCTCGCACGTCGGCGACGTGCAGCCGTGCGGCTACTTCGACATGCCGGCCGGCAACGTGCGCGAGCAGCCCTTCGCCGACATCTGGCGCGGGTCGCCGCTCTTCGGCGAGCTGCGCGACCTCGACGCGCTCAAGGGCAAGTGCGGCGCCTGCGAGTACAAGCGGGTCTGCGGCGGCTGCCGCGCGCGCGCCTACGAGCGCACCGGCGACTATCTGGCCGAAGAGCCCTACTGCGCCTACCAGCCGCGCGGCTGGTCGCCGGCCGTCGACTGACGCCGCGTCGCCGGTCGATGCGCCGGCGCCGGCGCGTTCACGCCACCGACCGCGATCAGAAGTGCCTCTTCGCCGACCGCGGTCAGAAGTGCTTCTTCGCGGTCAGAAGTGCTTCTCGAGCTGGAGCGCTTCGTCGACCAGGCCGTGCTTGCGGTAGAGGGCCGCGGCGCGGTCGTTGCCGAAGACGGTGGAGACGGCGACCTCGACACAGCCGGCCGCCTCGAAGCGGCCCATGACCGCGGTCATGAGGGCGTCGCCGATCCCCTTGCCCTGGTCCGTCGCGGTCACGATCAGCTCGTCCACGTACCCCCAGTGGCCGCCGTGGAACAGGCCGGGCCGCCGGAAGAACGAGAGCATGCCGACGACCTCGCCGCCGAGCTCGGCCACGAGGATGCCGCTGTCGTCGCGCGCCTGGTATTCGCGCAGTAGCTCGACTGTGACGCCGCTCTCGACGTCTTCCGTACGGGCGAGCTCGCGGATGAGCTCGACCACGACCGGCTCGTCGCCCGGCCGCGCGTCCCTGATGATCACACCGGCGGTCTCGCTCTCTTTGCTCATCGTGTCCTTCCTCGCCGGGCAACGGGTCCTGTCGGCACGAGACAGTATCATGTACCTGCAATCACAAGATAAGCTGAAATGACTGAGGGGAACGAACACACCGGACGCGCAACGAGCATGAGCGGGGGAGGGGATCTGAACACCGAGACGTCGAAGCGCCTGTTCGCCGATGCGCAGCGCCACATTCCCGGCGGCGTGAACTCGCCGGTGCGCGCCATGAAGGGCGTCGGCATGCCGTACCCGCTGTTCATCTCGCGCGCGCGCCGCGCTCACGTCTGGGACGCCGACGGCAACGAGTTCGTCGACCTCGTCTCGTCGTGGGGCCCCATGATCCTCGGCTGGGGCCACCCCGACGTAGTAGGCCGGCTTCACGCCCAGGTCGACCTGGGCACGAGCTTCGGCGCCCCGACGGAGCTCGAGAGCGAGCTGGCGCGTCGCATCTGCGAAGCGCTGCCGTCGGTCGAGCTCGTGCGCATGGTCAACTCGGGCACCGAAGCCACGATGAGCGCCCTGCGCGTGGCCCGCGGGTTCACGGGGCGCGACAAGGTCGTCAAGTTCATCGGCTGCTACCACGGGCACGCCGACCCGTTCCTTGCCGCGGCGGGCAGCGGGGTGCTCACGCTGGCGCTGCCCGACAGTCCCGGCGTGCCCAGAGCCACGACCGCCGACACCATCCTCGTCGAGTACAACGACGCCGCGGCGCTGCGCGAGGTCTTCGCCGCGCGCGGCGCCGAGATCGCCTGCGTCATCGTCGAACCGGTGGCCGGCAACATGGGCGTCGTGCCGCCCCAGCCGGGCTTTCTCGAGGCGGCGCGCCGGCTGTGCACCGACGCGGGCGCGCTGCTCGTGTTCGACGAGGTGATCACCGGCTTTCGGGTCGCCTGGGGCGGCGCTCAGGAGCGCTTCGGCGTGATCCCCGACCTCACGACCCTGGGCAAGATCATCGGCGGCGGCCTGCCGGTCGGTGCCTTCGGCGGTCGCGCCGACATCATGGAGACGGTGGCGCCGCTGGGCTCCACCTACCAGGCCGGCACGCTGTCGGGCAACCCGCTCGCCATGGCGGCCGGCATCGCCACTCTCGACGTGCTGGGCGAGCTCGGCGTCTACGAAGAGCTCGAGGGCCGCGCCCGGCAGCTCTGCCAGGGTCTGGTCGAAGCGGCCCTTGGTGCCGGCGTGCCGGCCACGCTCAACCGCGTCGGCGCCATGATGACGCTGTTCTTCTGCGACGGCCCGGTGACCGACTTCAGCGACGCCAGGCGGGCCGACACGGCCCTCTATGCGCGCTACTGGCGCCACATGCTCGAGCATGGGGTCTACCTGGCGCCCTCGCAGTTCGAGTCGACCATGGTGTCGCTTGCGCTCACCGACGCCGACGTCGCCCTGGCCACGGCGGCGGCGCAGTCGTTCTTCGAGGGCCTCTAGGCTGGAGCCGATGGCGCGTCCCGTCGACAAGAGCGCGGTCCCGGCGGTCACCGTGCCGCGCCTGACCGTTTACCTGCGCAAGCTGCGCGAGCTGCAGGCGCGGGGCACGGAGCGGGTCTCCTCAAAGCAGCTCGCCGGTCTGATCGACCTGAACGCCGCCCAGATCCGCAAGGACTTCTCGTATTTCGGCGAGTTCGGCCGGCGCGGCGTGGGCTACGAGGTCGACCGGCTCGTCACCGAGATCAAGCGCTGCCTCGGCCTGGAGCGCTCGTGGAACGTGATCATCGTGGGCGCGGGCTCGCTGGGCACGGCGCTGGCGCGCTACCGGGGCTTCGCCGAGCAGGGCTTCAGGCTGGTCGGCATGTTCGACTCGTCTCAGCGCAAGGTCGGCGTGAGCTACGGCGACGGCCGCACCATCCGCGACGCCGCCGATCTCGAGTCGTTCTGCCACGAAGAGCACGTCGACATCGCCATCGTCTCGGTGCCGGCTCACGCCGCCCAGTCGATCATCGACCGGCTGGTCGGGCTCGAACCGCCCCAGCGCGTGCACGCCATCCTGAACTTCGCGCCGGTCAAGGTGTTCGCGCCGCGCGACGTGATCGTGCGCCAGGTCGACTTTTCGAGCGAGCTGATGTTCCTGTCGTTCTACCTCGATCGCGAGGCCTGAGGCCGTGGACGACGCCACGATCCGCGCGACGCTCGCGGCGGCGGCGGCGCCGTTCGCGACGGCGCCGCCCAGCGCGGCGCCGGCGCCCGACGTAACGTCGCCGCCCGCCGTGGCCCTCGTCTACGCTCCGCTCTTTCGGGCGCTGGCCCCCGACGTGGGTCCCGAGGTCTACCCGCTGGCGCTGGAGTTCGTCTACGAAGGCTACCTCTCGCACCATCGCGTCGGCCGGCTGCTGGGGCCCGAGACGTTGCCGACGACCAGGCTGCTGGCCGGCGACCACTTCGACGCCAGCGGCCTGCGTCTGGTGGCTCGCGCGGGCGACCTCGACGCGGTGCGCCTGCTGACCCGTCTCATGGCGAGCTGCTCGTGGCTGCGCGCCGAGCGGCAGCCGTTCGCCTACGACGACGATCTCTGGGCTCTGTGCGTGGCCGGCATAGCCTCGTCGGCGTCGGGCGGCAACGCCTTCGCGGCGCTGCGCGTGTTCACGGATGTCGGCCGTCTGTTCGAGCGCGACCGGGTCGAGCGGCTGCCCGAGGTCGTGCGGCGCGGGGCGGCGACGCTCTGGCTGCGCCACGCCTCGCCGCTGCGCGCCGCCCTCGGCCTTGAAGAGGCGCCCGGAGCTGGGGCGCAGACCGGGCCGGTCGCGGAGCCTGCAGCCGACGCCGCTGCTCCGGAGCCTGCAGCCGACGCCGCAGCCCCGGCCCCGGCCGTCGGATATGACTCCGCCTCCGGAGCCGCGACCGCACCCGACGCCGAGGTCGCCCTGTGAGCCTGCGCGAGTTCGTCGAGCTGCTGCGCCGCGAGGGCGAGCTCGCGGTGGTGACGGCGCCCGTCGATCCGTATCTCGAGATGGCCGAGATCGCCGACCGTGCCAGCAAGGCCGGCGGGCCGGCGCTGCTGTTCGAGCGGCCGGTCACGGCCGCTGTCTCGGGCGGTGCGCTGCCGGCCAACGCTCACCGGCTGTCGGGCCCGCCGCTGCCCGTGCTCATGAACCAGTTCGGCTCGTACCGCCGCCTCGAGCTGGCCCTGGGGGCGCCGCTCGACGAGCTCGCGGCACGTATCGGCGAGCTCGTCGAGCTGCAGATCCCCAAGGGACTCGTCGGCAAGGTCAAGGCCCTCGGGCAGCTCCGCGAGCTCGCCTCGTTCGCGCCCAAGGTCGTCGGCAAGGCGGCCTTCCGCGACATCGTCGTCGAGCCGCCCGATCTGGGCCGGCTGCCGGTGCTCACGACCTGGCCCGGCGACGGCGGCCCGTTCGTGACGCTGCCGGTGGTCGTCACCAAGGACCGCGACGGGCGCCGCAACGCCGGCATGTACCGCCTGCAGGTCTACGACGCCGCGACGACCGGCATGCACTGGCACGTGCACCACGACGGCGCGGCCAACTTCCGCGAGGCCGACGGGCGTCTCGAGGTGGCCGTCGCCCTGGGCACCGACCCGGCCGTCACCTATGCCGCCACGGCGCCGCTGCCGGCCGGCATCGACGAGTTCATGTTCGCCGGGTTTCTGCGCGGCAAGCCGGTCGAGCTCGCCCCGTGCGCCACGGTCGACCTCGAGGTGCCGGCCGACGCCGAGATCGTGCTCGAAGGCTACGTCGACAAGGCCGAGACGCGCCGCGAGGGGCCCTTTGGCGACCACACCGGCTACTACTCGCTGGCCGACGACTACCCCGTCTTTCACCTGACGGCCATGAGCATGCGACGCGACGCCATCTACCCGGCGACCATCGTCGGCCGCCCGCCCATGGAGGACTGCTTCCTGGGCAAGGCCACCGAGCGCCTGTTCCTGCCGCTGCTGCGCCTGACCATGCCCGAGATCGTCGACCTCGAGCTGCCCATCGAGGGCGTCTTTCACGACTGCGCCATCGTCTCGATCCGCAAGGCCTACCCGGGCCACGCTCGCAAGGTGATGAGCGCGGTGTGGGGCATGGGGCAGATGATGTTCACCAAGTTCGTCGTGGTGGTCGACGAGCACGTCGACGTGCACGACCCGCGCGAGGTCGCCTGGCGGGTGTTCAACAACGTCGACCCGCGGCGCGACACCATGATCGTCGACGGCCCGCTCGACGTGCTCGACCACTCCAGCCCGACGGCCGGCTACGGCGCCAAGATGGGCATCGACGCCACCCGCGCCTGGCCCGCCGAGGGCCACCCCCGCGAGTGGCCCGACGAGCTCGCCATGGACCCGGCGGTGAAGGCGCGCGTCGACCAGCGCTGGTCCGAGCTCGGTCTCCCCTTCAGGTAGAGCGTGAGACTTGCCCAGGTGACCGGCTCCGGCCGCCTTTTCCCGACACTGCCGGCAGCCCTGCCCGGAGAGGCCTGATGGCCCAGCCGGCGCCTCAACCTTCGAGCGCCGCCGTGCGGACGGCCCTGTTCGCGCGCCTCATCAAGGTCGAGCACAGCGTCTACGCGCTGCCCTTCGCCTACGCCGGCGCCGTGCTCGCGCAGCAGCGCATCCCCTCGTGGAGCACGCTGTTCTGGATCACGGTCGCCATGGTGGCGGCGCGCAGCGCCGCCATGGCCCTGAACCGCCTGATCGACGCCGGCATCGACGCCCGCAATCCGCGCACGGCCGGGCGCGAGCTGCCCACCGGCAAGCTCTCGCGGGCCGAGGTCGTGGGCTTCACCATCGTCTCGCTCGCGATCCTCGTGGCGGCCACGTTCTTTCTTTCGCCGCCCTGCCGCTACCTCTGGCCGATCGTCGTCGCGGCCTTCATCGCCTACCCCTACGCCAAGCGCTACACCTGGTTCTGCCACTACGCCCTGGGCCTGACCGACGGCCTCGCGCCGGCCGCCGCCTGGGTCGCGGTCTCGGGTCACATCGCGCTCTCGCCGGTGCTCCTCTTTCTGGCCGTGGGGCTGTGGGTCGGCGGCTTCGACGTGATCTACGCGATCTTCGACCTCGACTTCGACCGCCGCGAGGGCATCCACTCGCTGCCGGTCAAGATCGGCTGGCGCCGCTCCCTGCTCGTGGCGGCGCTGTCGCACATCGCCGCCGTCGCGCTGCTGCTGGCCGTCGGGCCGCTGCTCGGCTTGGGCTGGGTCTACATCGTCGGCTGCCTGCTGGTCGCGGCGCTCCTCGCCTGGTCGCACGTCGACATAGCCCGCCGCGGGCTGCAGCAGGTCGGCATGGGATTCATGACGGTCAACGGCGTCGTGGGGCTCGTGTACGGCGTCGTGGCGATCGTGGCGGTGCTGCTGAAGTAGCAACGGTCGCGGGTCGTCGGCTGCGGCGGGGCCGGGGGCTCGGGCTCTCGCTTCGCGACCCAGAGCAACGGAGACCCGCGGCCTGCGGCCGCGGGTCTCGCTCACGCTCAGAGTTCGCCCTCGTCCCCCGGCCCCGCCTCCTGCGACTCCGCCACACGCAACGCGGCGTGACACGTCGCCGAAGGCGGGGCCGCGGGTCTCGCTCACGCTCAGAGTTCGCCCTCGTCCCCCGGCCCCGCCTCCTGCGACTCCGCCGCACGCTGCGCGGCGTGACGACGCCGCCGGCCAGCGCTCACGCGAGGTGCTCTACCCGCCCCGTCTCGGCTCGTGTCGCCCCGATCCTCGACGGTCGAGCCGTCGAGCATGCGTGTGCCGCGAAGCGATCAGGCCCGCAGGATGGTCGAGGTGAAGTACCGCTCCTGGAAGTGGGTAGACTGCCGGATCTCGGCGTCGGTCAGTCGCGTGCCATCGGGCACGACGACGAGTTTGTCGTCGTCATCGTCAAGCCGATGCACGACTGCGATGCAGCGGCCTTCGAACCGCTGTTGGGGGTCGGCCACGCCGAGCACGTAGGCGTCGAGTTCGTCCCCGTCGGGTGCCGCAACGCCGGGGACGAAGCCGTAGTTGACCGGGTAGGCGGACCCGAACTCGGGATGCAGAGAGCCGAGAGGCCGGTCGACGTAGACCTTCACCAGACGTCCGATGAGCTCAGGTACCCTCATTGTCACCTGACGCGGTGCGCACGACCTGCGGGCTATGGCCGGAGTCCAGCGCAGCGGCCGGGCGCGTGAGGTTCTTGCGCTTGTTCGGCAATCGCGTCAACGTCCCAGGACGATGCCGACCCCGAGGAGAATGAGCTCGAGCTTCTTCGCGGGTAACGCCCCCACGCGCTCAGCGAGAGCCGCACGGTCGAGGGTGACGATCTGCGAGACGTTGGCGACTGAGTCCTTTGGCAGGCCGGTGAGCCGAGCGCTCAGGAGGACGTTGCCGGGCGCTTCGGCCCAGCGCAGATTGCTGGTGAGCGCCACGCAGACCGCAGTGGCGATGCGGCTGCGATTGAAGGCGTCGCCCTGGATGATCACGACCGGGCGTCGGAAGCCGGGCTCGGAGCCGGAAGGCTCCGCGAGGTCGGCCCACCAGACCTCGCCCTGGGCGATCACCAGTCGGAGCGCTCCAACGTCTGCCGCGCCGCCGCCTGGGTGAAATCGCCGACGGTTCCGACGTCGGCGCAGACGCTGTCGAGCGCGGCAGTGACGCTCTCGGCCGAGTGACGCGCGACGTACTCGCGCACGGCGTCGCCGTAGAGGCGGCTGCGCGACTTCTTCAGTTCGCGAGCCAGGTGCTCAGCATCAGCGAACAAATCATCGGGAATGGAGATCGCAGTCTTCATACCGGAAGTATAACCCGGGCCGACGGAATCGCAACGCGGAGATTCATAACGTCCACCTTCGGGAGACTTCGGGGTGAAGGGCGCTTCGGGAGTGAGCGCCACGAGCGGCCGCCTCGCCGTGCTGCACGGCGGCTGGGCGGAGTCGGCGGAGGCGGGGCCGGGGGACGAGGGGTCTGAGGTGAGCGAGACCGCGGCCGCAGGCCGCGTCTCCGTTGCTCCGGGTCGCGAAGCGAGAGCCCGAGCCCCCGGCCCCGCCGCAGCCGACGCACCCGCAGACCTCGATGCAGCAGGCGTCGTGAACTGCGCCGCAACTGTCGACAGGCACGTCGCCGTCGCCGGCGCGATAGGATAGTGACGCTGCCAGGCTGTCCGGCGCAGGCGCGTGGGGCAGCCGAAGTCTGTTTGTCGCCAGCCACAAAGGAGCGCCTCTTGAGCAAGCCGCCCGCCAGCGTGTTCGTCGGGGTCACCGGAGCGAGCGGCGCACCCTATGCGGTGCGCCTGGTCCGGGCGCTGGCCGACGCGGGCTGCGAGCTCTCGCTGTGCCTGTCCGACGCCGGCGTGGCCGTCGTGGCGCACGAGCTGCGGTTGGGTGTGACGGGGCGCGCCGACGTGACGGCGGCGTTCCTGGCCGCCGCCGGGGCCAAGGCGCGTGTCTACAGCCCCGACGAGCTCGGTGCGCCGGCGGCGAGCGGCAGCAACTTTCCCGACGCGGCCTGCATCTGTCCCTGTTCGATGTCGACCGTCGCTCACATCGCGCTGGGCACGACGCGCACGCTCATTCACCGGGTCGGCGATGTCGCCCTCAAAGAGGGGCGGCCGCTCGTGCTGGTGCCGCGCGAGACGCCGCTGTCCGAGATCCACCTCGCGCGTCTGCTCGAAGCGCGTCGCGCCGGCGCCGTGATCGTGGCGCCCATGCCCGGCTTCTATGCGCTGCCGCGCACGCTCGACGACGCGATCGACTTCGTGGTCGGCAAGGTGCTCACGGCGCTGGGCTTCGAGCAGCGCCTCTCGCCGCGCTGGGAGGGCATGCCTTCGTGAACGCGAGCAGGCCTGGCGCTGAGCCCGAGCCCGGCGCCACCGGCACGCCAAGCCGCGGCCCCGAGCCCGGCGCCACCGGCGCGCCAAGCGAACCCGAGCCCGGCGCCACCAGCCGCGACCCCGAGCGTATCGCGGCGATGTTCGACCGCATCACGCCTCACTACGACCTCATGAACCGGCTGATGACCGTGGGGCTCGACCGGCGCTGGCGGGCGGCGGCGGCCGCTGCCGCCGCGCCGCCGCCCGGGGCGCCGCTGCTCGACGCCTGCTGTGGCACCGGCGACCTCTCGCTGGCCTTGGCGCGGGTCTACCCCGGCAGTGCCGTGACCGGCCTCGACTTCTCGGATGCCATGCTGGCCTGCGCGCGGCCCAAGATGGCCCGGGCCGGCGCGCGCGTCGAGCTCGTGCACGGCGATCTGCTGGCGCTGCCCTTCGCCGACGACAGCTTTGGCGCGGTCACCGTGGGCTGGGGGGTGCGCAACGTCGCCGATCTCGAGCTCGCCTTTGCCGAGATGGCGCGCGTGGCGACGCCGGGCGCCCGCGTCGTGTGCCTCGAAGCCACCACGCCGACGAGCGAGCTGGGGCGGCGCTTTCACGCCGTCTGGATGACTCGCGTGGTGCCGGCCCTGGGCGCGCTCGTCACCGGCGAGGCCGAAGCCTATGCCTACCTGCCGGCCTCGGTGCGCTCGTTCCCGAACGCCGAGGGCCTCGCCGCCGTCATGCGCGGGGCGGGCCTCACCGATGTGCGGTACCGGCTCTACGGCCTGGGCGCCATGGCTCTCCACGTGGGCCGGGCGCCGTCGTGAAGCAGGCCGTCGTGAAGCAGGCCGTCGTGAAGCAGGCCGTCGTGAAGCGGGCGCCGTCGTGAAGCCCGCCGACATCCTGTCGTGGCGCTCCGCGGCCCAGCGCCGCCGCGTCGCCACCGGCCTCGCGGCGGTCGAGGACCGGCTCACGCAGGTCGTCTCGTCGGTGCCCGGGCGTCTGGCCGAGGCTGGGGCAGCGACGCTCAGCGCCGGCGGCAAGCGCCTGCGTCCGCTGCTGGTGCTCCTTGCGGCGCGCAACACCGGTCCGCTCAACGAGCCGGTGCTGCGCGCCGCAACCGCGGTCGAGCTGCTGCACATGGCGACCCTCGTCCACGACGACGTGCTCGACGGCGCCGAGTTGCGCCGCGGCGTGCCGACCGTGGCCCGCACGTACGGCGACGCGATGGCCGTCTCGACCGGTAACTACCTGCTGGCGCAGGCGTTCGGCGAGCTCGCCGGCGCCGACGACGCCGCGGCGGTCGCGGTGCTCGCCGAAGTCGCCTGGGGGCTGTCCGAAGGCGAGCGCCTGCAGGCCGACGACGCCTTCAGGACCACGGTCACCGTCGACGAGTACGTGCGCCGCTGCCGCCTGAAGACGGCCGACCTGTTCTCGGCGGCCTGCCGGCTGGGGGCTCAGATGACCGGCCTGAGCGACGAGACCGTGGCGGCCCTGGGCGACTTCGGCGATTCGCTGGGCCTGTCGTTCCAGATGCTCGACGACATCCTCGACCTGACCGGCGACGAGGCCGTGACCGGCAAGCGTCGCGGCGCCGACCTGCGCGACGGGACCGTCACCCTGCCGATCGTGCTGGCCCTCGAGACGCGGCCCGACCTGGCCCCTCGCCTGCTGACCTGTCGCGACAACGAGACCTGCCTCGAGGGGGTCGTCGACGACGTGCTGGCGAGCGGCTCCATAGAGCGTGCCAGGGAGATGGCGCTGACCTTCATCAACGAAGCCCGCAGCCGTCTGGCGGCCTGTCCGGGCGGCTTCGAACGGGAGCTGCTCGACGAGCTGGCCGGCTCGATGGTCGACCGCTATAGCTGACGTGAACGATGAGGCGGACACTCGACCGTCGTGCCGGGGGCCGGTAGGCTGAAAGTGAAGACGAAGGCGGCAGGAGAGGCGGGAGCCGCGCCGGCAAGCTGAGCGAAGAGAGCGTGATCGTGGACGAGCAGCAGATCGACCAGTTGAGCCGCCGGGCGGGCCTCGGGCACGTCTGGGAGAAGGTCGCCGTCGGGCAGCGACTGTCGGGCGACGACGCCCGCGACCTGCTCGTCTGCTCCGACCTGATCGCCGTCGGCGCTCTGGCCGACCACGTTCGTCGCCGGGCCGTCGGCGACGACGTCTTCTTCATCGCCAACCGCCACATCAACCACACCAACGTCTGCCGCAACCGCTGCCTGTTCTGCGCCTTCAGCCACGACGACGGCGACGCCGACGCCTTCACGCTGTCGGTCGATCAGGTCGTAGAGAAGGCCCGCGAGACGCTCACCGGCGGCATCACCGAGATCCACATCGTCGGCGGGGAGCACCCCGATCTGCCCTTCGACTACTACCTCGACATGATGCGCGGCCTCAAGGAGCTCGCCCCCGACGTCCACATCCAGGCCTTCACCGCGAGCGAGGTCGCCCATCTCGCCAAGGTCAGCGGCCTGGGCGTGCCCGAGACGCTGACCCAGTTGAAGGACGCCGGCCTCGGGTCGCTGCCCGGCGGTGGGGCAGAGGTCTTCAGCGGCCGCGTACGCGACCTGATCTGCGAACGCAAGATCTCGGGCGACGAGTGGCTCGCGGTCATGCGGGCCGCCCACGGCGTGGGGCTCAAGTCGAACGCCACCATGCTCTACGGTCACATCGAGACACCCGATGAGCTCGCCGACCACATGGTGCGGCTGCGCGAGCTGCAAGACGAGACCGGCGGCTTCAACGCCTTCATCCCGCTCTCGTTCCAGCCGGCCAACACGGGGCTCTCCGAGCTGCCCGGGCCGACCGGCTTCGACGACCTCAAGGTGCTGGCCGTCGGCCGCCTCGTGCTCGACAACTTCCGCCACATCAAGGCCTTCTGGATCAACGTGGGCCTGAAGCTCGCCCAGGTCTCGCTGTCGTTCGGGGTCAACGACCTCGACGGCACGGTGGTCGAAGAGAAGATCAGCCACGCCGCCGGCGTCGACACCGGTCAGGAGCTGAGCCGCGCCGAGCTCGTGCGGGTGATCCGCGGGGCCGGCCGCGTGCCGGTCGAGCGCGACACGCTCTACAACGTCGTGCGGCGGTACGACACGGGAGTCGAGGCGTGAGCGCGCCGGCCAGCGGGCCCGGGGCGGGCTCACGGCTCGCCCGTGTCGGGCGCATCGCGTTCGTCAACTGCTTTCCGCTCTACTGCCACTTCGAGGAGGAGCTTGCCGTCCTGGGCTACGGGGCCGAGATCGTCGAGGGCACGCCGTCTGAGCTGAACGGTCTGCTGGCCCGCGGCGAGATCGACATCGCCCTGCCCTCGTCGATCGAGTTCGCCCGCAACGCCGACCGCTGGGCGCTGCTGCCCGGCATCTCGATCAGCTCGTTCGGCGCCGTCGATTCGATCCAGCTCTTCACCCAGATCCCGCGCGCCCAGCTCGAGAGCATCGCCCTGACCGAGCAGAGCGCCACCTCCGTCTGCCTGCTCAAGGTGCTCTGCCATGAGTGGGGGATAGCGCCGTCGTACGCCGCCCGCCAGGGCCCGCTCGCCCAGTCGCTCGCCAACTTCGGCGGGCTGCTGCTGATCGGCGACGAGGCGCTCCACATCCTTCGAGCCGGCGTCTACCCGCACAGCTACGACCTCGGCGAGGAATGGCGTCTCGTCACCGGCCTGCCGATGGTCTACGCCATCTGCGCCGTGCGGCGCGAGTTCCTCGAGGAGCGCCCCGGCGAGGCGCGCGCCATCGAGGCGGCGCTGGTCGCTTCGCGAGACCGCTGCGCGCGGCATCCCCTCGAGACCGCGGCGGCGGCGGCTCAGCTCTACGACTTCAGCGCCGCCTATCTCGACCACTACTTCGACCAGTTGAAGTACGGCTTTCCGCCCGAGTATCGCCGCGGACTGGCCGAATTCTACCGTCGGGCAGAAGCCATCCACGAGCTCGAGCAGGCACCCGACCTGGGGCCGGCATGAGCCCCTGTAGCGGCCTCGTCATCAGGCGCGCGCAGCCTCACGACTGGGAGCGCGTGACGGCGGTCATGCCTGAGTGGTGGGGGGGACGCGACCTGCGCGCCCTGCTGCCCAGCATCTTCTTCGAGCACTTTCGCACCACGTCGTTCATCGCCGAGCGCGACGAGGCGCTGCTCGGCTTTCTCGTCGGCTTCCTCTGCCCGACGCACGCCGACGAGGCCTACATCCACTTCGCCGGCATCCACCCCGACTGGCGGCGCGTGGGCCTCGCGCGCGACCTGTACGGGCGCTTCTGCGAGGTGGCGCGCGCCGACGGACGTCATTGCGTGCGAGCCGTCACGTCGGTCGTCAATCACGACTCGATCGCCTTTCACCAGCGGCTCGGCTTCGTGCTGCTGCCCGGCGACTTCGAGGTCGACGGTCTGCCGGCCGTCGAGGAGCTCGGCGTGCCCGAGGGCGCCATCGTAAGGTTCGAGCTGCGTCTCGACGACCTCGCCGCGCCCGCGACCGTGCCCACGACGGCGCCCACGCCCACGAATCCGGGAGCGCCCGACCGTGGCTGACGTGCCGTCCGGTCGCCTGTCCGCCGCCGCGGCGCTCGACCTGCTCGAGCACGGCGACCTGCTCGCGCTGGGGGCGGCGGCCGACGAAGTCCGCCGCCGCCTGCACCCCGCAAACGACGTCACCTTCATCGTCGACCGCAACATCAACTACACCGACTACTGCATCTCGGGCTGCCGCTTCTGCGCCTTCTACAAGACGCCGGGCAGCGGCGACGGTTACCTCCTGAGCCGCGACGAGATCTTCCGCAAGATCGAAGAGACGCTGGCCCTGGGCGGCACGGCGATCATGATGCAGGGCGGGCTTTCGCCCGACCTCGACATCTGCTGGTTCGAGCAGGTCTTCGCCGACATCAAGGCGCGCTACCCGATCCATCTCCACTGCCTCTCACCGCCGGAGGTGGCCCACATCGCCGGCCAGAGCGGCCTCACCACGGCCGAGACGCTACGGCGCCTGCGGGCGGCCGGCCTCGACTCGCTGCCCGGCGGCGGCGCCGAGGTGCTGGTCGATCGTGTGCGTGGCGAGATCAGCCCGCACAAGATCCCCACCGACACCTGGCTGCGGGTCATGCGCGAAGCCCATGCGCTCGGCATGAGGACGACGGCGACCATGATGTTCGGCTCGGTCGACACGCCGGCGGAGCGCGTCGAGCACCTGCGCCGCATCCGCGAGCTGCAAGACGAGACCGGCGGCTTCACGGCCTTCATCCCCTGGACGTTCGCCGGTACGAACACGGCTCTGCAGGAAAGCTATGAGCCGGCCACCGGCGACGACTACCTGCGGCTGCTCGCGGTGAGCCGGCTGTTCCTCGACAACGTGGTCAACCTGCAGGCCTCGTGGGTCACTCAAGGCCTGCGCATGGGCCAGGTGGCGCTGGTGTTCGGCGCCAACGACATGGGCTCGACCATGATCGAGGAGAACGTGGTGCGCGCCGCCGGTGTGGCCCACGCCGTGACCGTCGAGGAGATGGTGCGCCTGGTCGCGGCGGCCGGCTTTGCCCCGGTGCAGCGCGACACCCTGTACGGCGAGGTCAGGCGTTACCCGACGGCCTGACGGCGAAGTCAGGCGCTACCCGACCGCCTGACGGCGACCGCCGTTTATCACTACGTCTAAAGGGAAAACCTTTCGCCAGCCACTTCGGCCAACCGGTCGCAGGGTCACGCGCATAGCACGGCGGAAGGGTTTTCCGCCCCTCCGCGCTGGAAAGGAGGGGACGAATGGAAGGTGCAGTAGTACCCCTTCCTGAGCCCAAGACCACTCCGGTGTCAACGACGGACGTGCCCGAAGCCAAGGGCTTGAAGACCAACGCCGTCGGCATGCTCTCGAGCGTCGTCATCGGCATCGCCTCGACGGCGCCCGCCTACAGTCTGGCGGTCACCCTGGGGCTCGTCGTCGTGGTGGCCGGCGTGGGGCTCAGGTCGCCGGCGATCATGCTGGTCTCGTTCATCCCGATGATCCTGATCGCCAGCTCCTACTACTACCTGAACAAGGCAGATCCCGACTGCGGCACCACCTTCAGCTGGGTGACGCGCGCCATCGGGCCGCGCACCGGCTGGGTGACCGGCTGGGTGATGGTGGCCGCCGACATCATCGTCATGGCGAGCCTCGCGCAGATCACCGGCACCTACTTCTTCCTTCTCATCGGCGCCAACAGCCTGGCGAGCTCGCTGTTCTGGGTGACAGTCGTGGGGGTCGCCTTCCTTGTGATCATGTGTGCGATCACGGCGATCGGCATCGAGGTGTCGGCGCGCCTGCAGTGGTTCCTGCTGGGCTTCGAGTACCTCATGCTGGTCGTGTTCTCGGTCGTGGCGCTGACCAAGGTGTACACCGCCAGCCCGGCTCCTCCCGGTTCCATCCATCCCGCCGTCTCGTGGTTCGTGCCCAACATGAGCCTCGGGGCGCTGGCCGGCGGCGTGCTGCTGGCCCTGTTCATCTACTGGGGCTGGGACACCGCGGTCTCGGTGAACGAGGAGACTGAGCGCAAGTCGATCGTGCCGGGCATCGCGGCGATCCTCAGCACGCTGGCGCTGGTGTTCATCTACGTGCTCGCCACGACGGCGGCCCAGGCCTTTCACGGTCCGGCCTTCCTGGGCAACAACTCGGCCGACGTGCTGAGCCCGCTGGGCAACGCGGTGCTCGGCTCCGGGCTCGACAAGCTGCTCATCGCGGTCGTGCTCACCTCGGCCACGGCATCGACTCTGACCACCATCCTGCCCGGCGCCAGGACCACCCTGTCGATGTCCTCTCATCGCGCCATCCCGTCGATCTGGGCGAAGGTCAACCCCCGGTTCCAGACGCCGGTCTGGGGCACCATCATCTACGGCGTGCTCTCGATCGTGTGGTATGTCGGGCTGACGCTGCTCAGCCAGAACGTGCTGGCCGACTCGATCGCCGCTCTGGGCATCACGATCGCCTTCTACTACGGCATCAACGGCTTCGCCGTGCCGCTGTTCTACCGCCACCACGTGCTGCAGAACTGGAAGACGTTCTTCCTGCTCGGCGTGTTTCCACTTGTCGGCGGGCTGATGCTGCTGTGGGTCCTGGCGGCCTCGTTCGACAGCCTGTGGTACCCGGCCAACTCGGCGTCGGGGACGTCGTGGTTCGGCGTCGGGCCGCCCTTCATCCTCGGCGCCGCCTTCATCCTGACCGGCGTCGTCGGCATGATTCTGTACGGGCGGCTCTCAAAGCGCGCGCGGCCGTTCTTCGAGCGCAAGATGGAGACGGTCGACGCCATGGTGCCCTGGGCCGAGAACCCCGACGAGCAACTCGGCCTGCAGCCGGAGGTGCAGACTCCCACGCAGCTCCAGCCGCCCGGCAAGGCGGCCTGACGAGCCGTCGAAAGAGGGCGGTCTGACGGCAGGGGCGGACCTGATAGCGAGAGACAAGAGAGTGCCCGGCCGGTCGAGGAGCACGAGGATCGGCACCACCGGCCGGCACACGACATCAGGAAGGGGGCGGCTTGCAAAGCCGCCCCCTTCCGCTTGTGGGGCGGTGAAGCGAGGCGGTCGTGCAGTCCGGGCCGCGGAGCGGCGGGGAAGGGTCTAGAGGCTGCCGATCCGCCGCAGCGGCCAGTAGGTGAAGAACGCGCGGCCGATGATCGCCTTGCGAGGCACTGTGCCCCAGTACCGGCTGTCGCTTGAATCGGTGCGGTTGTCGCCCATCACGAAGTAGTGTCCGGCGGGCACGCGGAACGGCCGGTCGAGCGACCACGGCGCGTCGGGCTCGCCGCTCACGTAGGGGTCGGCCGGATCAGTGGGCTCGGAGGCGCCGTCGACCTTGTCGACGTAGGACTCGTGCTGCTCGACGCCGTTCACGAAAAGGTACCCGTCGTGTACCGAGATGACGTCGCCGGGCAGTCCGACGACGCGCTTGATGAGCACGTCGGCGGCGGGCCCGGGGCGATGAAAGACGATGATGTCGCCGCGCCGCACGGGGCTGTAGCGGTACACCATGCGGTTGACCAGCACGCGCTGTCCCGGCACGAGCGTGTTGGCCATCGAGGTCGAGGGGATGAGATAGGGCTTCACGAGGAAGGACTGCACCCCGATCGCCAGGGCGATGGCGATCAGGGCCGTGAGGCCGTAGTCGATGATCGTGCGGCGGGCGCCGCTTTCGGGGCGGATCTTCTTGAGCATCACACTCGCGAGCTGGCTCGGGGACTCGTGCTTGAAGACACGGTACTCCGTCGGGTATCGGGGTTCAAACGCGCGCGCCTTAGCGCGCCGGCGAGCGCTCGTCGTCGAAGGCTGCGAGCGACGGCCTGGCGGCGAGGCGCTCAGCCTCTGCGAGGCTGAGCGCCTCGCCGCGCGAGATCTCCGACCACTTGCGACTGAGGACCGGCGCCGTCGCGGCGAGCCCGGCCAGCGCCAGGAAGCCACCGACGCCGATGGCGTAGCCGCTGATCCAGGTGTACAGGAGAGGGGCCGTGAGAGTGCCGACCAGGGCGGCGAGCTGCATCGAGGTCTGATCCATGCCCTGGACGGTGCCCAGCCAGCGCCGCGGGCTGCACTGCACGAGGAAGGCCTGCTTGGCCGGCATCGAGATGGCTACGGCGATGCCCTCGAACACGTTGAACAGCATGAACACGGTGAGGTTGCGGGTGAAGCCGTACACGATCCAGGAGCACGCCGAGAACGCGTAGCCGGCGAACATCAGCCTGAAGCGGTTCCCCTTCTCGGCCAGCATGCCGCCGGCGAACGAGAACAGCATGGGCACCGAGAACGCCATCCAGGTGGCGCTCACATAGGCCATCGAGGCTCCGAGGCGCCGCAGCCACAGGCTCCAGAGCACCTCAAAGCCGCCCATCGCGAAATGGCTCGTGGCGGCCACCACAAGGAAGGCGACGATCGATGGCGAGGCCAGCGAGCGGTAGCTGGGTCGCGCGATCTTCTCCTTGCGCCGGGCGGTGGCGTGCGCGGGCTCCTTGAGGAACGCGAGCAGCAAGAAGCCCATGGCCAGCGTCATGGCGCTGCCGACCAGGAAGATCGCGTAGAAGCCGTGTCTGCCGCCGCCGGCGAGGGTGTTGAGCAGGATGGCCATCGCCGGGCCGGCTACGAGGCCGCCGAACTGGGCGCTCGTCAGCAGGCCGTAGGCGCGACCGCGAGTGTCGTCGTTGCTGATGTCGGCGATGTATGCACTGCCGGCGGGCCCGACCGAGGCCGCGCCGATCCCCTCGCAGAGGCGGAACAGCAGAAACCACCAGGCGTTCGTGGTGGTCACGAACAGCAGGGTGGCGAGCGCGTACAGGAACATGCCGCTCACGATGACCGGCTTGCGCCCGATGCGGTCGCTCAGACGGCCGAGCGGCGACGAGAACAGAAACGTCCCGGCGTAGTACATGGAGGCGATCACGCCGATCATCCAGACCGGGGCGTGCGCCTGCTCCTGCAAGAAGACGGGCAGGTAGGGCAGGATCGCGCCGAACCCGGTCCACACGATGAACGACGCAAAGCAGACCAACGTGAGCTGGGTCCAGTCGGTCTGACGGAGGACCGGCGTCCTGCTCGTGTCGGGTGCCGGGGTCACGGTGTCCTTCCTCGCGGCGGGCGGCCGTGCAGCCTGCCCGTGCCATTTGAGTTCAGACGGTCAGGCTATCACGGCTTCGTGCGGGCTCAGGTAGCGGACGGCGGATCACGCGCCCAGCACCCCGTCTGGGTGGAAGAGACCCCGTCATTCCGGCGGAAGATTCGGTTGACTGGCGGAAGAGTGGGTCGGGGGTCAGATGTCGCGTACGCTAGGAACAAACAGGCCGATGAGGGCGGGCACGAAAAGGATCAGGCCACACAGCCCGAAGAGCGGCCCGAGCTTGAAAGTTGCGGCGAGCGCACCGGCAACAAGCACGCCAGCCGCGTATGCGCCCTGCGTTAGTGTGAATCGGGCGCCCCAGACGCGCCCACGAAGTCCGTGTGGGACGACGGTCTGGACGTACGTGTCGACGGAGACCAACATGGCGGCGTTCGCGGCGCCGAGCACTGCGAGGTCTGCGAGCAGCAGAGGCAGAGAGTAGATCACCCAAGGCAGAGCGCAGCAGATTCCCATTACCATTAGGCCAGGGTTACTATGACGAGGCCCTTGCGCATCCGTCTCGAGAGCGCGCCGACGGCGGCTGATCCGCAAATGTAGCCAACCGCGATAGCCGCCTCCATGAAACCGAATGTGCGAGGGCCACGGAATCGCTCGACGGCGAGCAAGAAGGTGAGAGGGTAGAAGGCGCCGACGCCGGCCGTAACCGCGATGATTAGCCCCGTGTTTGCCCGTAGCCCTGCGTGCCGGCGCAGGTAGGAGATTCCTTCGCGAATGTCGGGCCAGAAAGCCGACCGACGTTCGCCGTCATCGGTCGCCCTGTGGTCCCCCGCGATCCCGGGCGCTCTCCTAATCGTCATAGCGAGCAGAGTCACAGCCGAAACCCCGAATGTTGCCGCGTCGACGGCGAATGCGGTTCGAAGCGCGACGTAGTACACGATGAACCCAGCCATAGAGTAGCCGAGAATCTCAGTGATGTTCACGCTGGCAGCGAGGACCGAGTTCGCCAGCATCAATTCGTCTCCAGGAACGATGTCGGGAAGTAGCGCCATCAGGCCTGGATCGAAGAACGACTGTTGCGCAGGCTGTGAGAAAGGCGAGCGCGAACACTGCCGCAAAGCGAGTGGCTGGCGACAAGCGGCACTGCCAAAACCAGACGCGCCCCGCGACAATGTCCGCGGCAACCATGACACCACGCCTATCGATGCGATCAAGAACCCCTCCAGCCACTGCTCCAAACAGGACGTATGGGAGGGTGAACATAGCGCCAGCACAAGGCCGTGGAAAGTGCCGAGCGAGTTGTCCTGTACACGAGCCAGGGAAAGGCGACCATTGCAAGTCGGTCGCCCATCTGAGAGATGAACTGCCCGCTGACGAGGAGCACGAAATTGGCGTTACGGGCGAGGGAATGGTCACGCACATTCCTCGCGACGGTCACCAGCTGAGCCCCCGGCGGAGCCTCCGGCGGACCGGCGCTGTCGTCAAGCTAGGCACCCACGAGCGTACGGATTCGGCGTGCATGCGTACTGGGTACTTGCGCACCCTCCGGGCATGTGTATACCATCTGGGCCACAGTAATCGTCAACCTTATGATATCGGCAGGTTGGCGCAGGACTTTAGGGGGCATCGTGATCAAGATTCACTAATTCGACGGCCGAAGAAAGATTCCCGTAAGAAACATCGAAAGTACGTTGGCGTCGACAACACCGGTGGTCGTTTCGTCTGGCGGTGGCGAGATTGGCTAGACGAAATGGAGCACATGCCCTAAAGCACCACCTGCGGCGTGCCGATATAAGTGTGTTGCAGTCTGCGCGGTGTCAGGAGTGAGTTGAAGCGACGCGAGCGTAACTTCGTGAAGCTGGCTGCTGTCACAAGTTTCGTGGCGGCAGCCATGGTTGTCTATGCCGCCCGTGGGTCCGGTGTGAGCCACGGGCTGTCACACAACGCAGTCGACGTTCTCATCCTTGTTCTGATTGCGATTATTGCCGACGAGATGGCCGTCGAAGTCCACGAACGCTTCACGGTGACGGCCGGCAACTTGCCATTGCTACTGGCTGTCATGTTTCTTGGCCAGCTCCCGGCCATGATCGTCGCCGCCATCGTTGGTCTTTGGGGAGGGTGGCGCGAAAACTCCCGGGCAGTCGTCGCCTTCAACTGTGCCACCTTCGTGATTTGCGCGTTCCTTGCCTCCGCGGCGTTTTCCTTTCTGGAGAGTCGATTCTCGATTCCACTGGACACCGTGACGCTATCTCTGTTGGCAGCCGGCGCAGTTGCGGCTGCCGTGTACGAGGGACTCAACTACCTTTTGACAAGTGTCGCGGGGTACGTCAAGTACGACATTTCGCTTGCCACGTATTGGCGCGAGGGTATGCCAGCCCAGTTGGTCCAATCGCTCGCAGTAGTCGGGGGACTCGGGGTTGCTGTCGCTGCACTCTACGCGACCGCTGGGATCACGGCGGTTGTCCTTCTCTTCATTCCGCTCTTCGTCAGCCAGTACATGTTGAAGCTCTTGGTGCGCGAACGCGCGCACGTCGCCAAACAGACAGAGCTCAGTGACAAGTACCTCGAGATGAACCTTGGTCTTGCCGTGGCGATGGTGGTGCTGCTCGACAGCAAGGACCAGTACACCGCGGACCACTCCGCGGCGGTGGCGATGTACTGCCGCGACATGGCCCTGGCCGCCGGGATGGACGATAACGAAGCAGAGGAGATCCATCTGGCGGGCCTTCTGCACGACCTGGGCAAGGTCGGCACGCCCGATGCGATCCTGCGCAAGGATTCAACGCTCGACGAGGACGAGTGGGCGTATATCCGGCAGCACCCCGAGAAGGGCGCCGAGGTCCTGTCGCATCTCGCCGCCTACCAGAATGTGGCGGACATCGTGCGCTACCACCACGAGCGACTCGACGGCAGCGGCTACCCACAGGGCCTTCAGGGCGACTCCATCCCCGAGGCCAGCAAGATGCTGGCCGTCGCGGACACCTACCACGCCATGACGTCGGATCGGCCGTACCGGCGGGCGCTGAGCTCGTTCGAGGCCCTCAAGGAGCTGCGCACCATGGCCGGTATGTCGCTGGACGCACGCTGGGTCGAGGTACTCGCCGGAATCCTGCGAGACAAGGACCTCGCGTATCGCGACGGCAGCGCGACCGACTTCATGGACGAGTACCAGCGCGGCCGCCTCAACCTCCGGCTTCGCGGCGGAGGGCTGGCCGACCTCAGCGGGGTCGGCAGACTGAAGGAAGACCCAGCGGCAGGCTGATGAGTGCGCGAGCCGTAAGGGCGGCGGCGACCGCCTTTGCGACATCGCCCGGAACGAACTGCGCGATCCCTCCCCAAACCACGGTCTCGAAGCTCGTCGTGTGAAGCTGCCAGGCCAGCCACGAAGCGCCGATCGCATAGATCGGCACGAGACCCAGCACGGCGATGCCCAGCAACGGCCACAGGCTCCGGGCGCTCGTGCGCTCAGCGAGGGTCCCCACCAGATAGGCGGCCGCGACAAATCCCAGGAGGTAGCCGCCGGCCGGTCCGGCCAGGGCGCCCGGCCCCGAGGTCCCCTGCGCGTAGACCGGCGCCGCCAGACCCACCACGAGGTAGGCGGCGACGCTCAGGGCGCCGAGGCGGGCGCCCAGGATGAGGCCGGCGAGCAGCACGAACAGGACCTGTAACGTGAGCGGAACGGGGCCGAACACCGGCACGGAAACGAGCGCCCCGACCGAGATCAGCGCGGCGAACAGGGCAGCCAGCGAGATGTCGCGGGTGGAGACAGAAGAGTCCAATTGTCAACTCATCGCGTTCACGGAGAGTTGACAATGTAGGGGCAGGGCGGGCTCCGTGTCAAAGAGCCCGCCCTGCCTGCGCTACTGGTGCAGCGTCACATCGCCCGAATGAAACCGCCGCACGTGGCGGTCGGGGAGCTCGACCAGCAGTGCGCCACGGTCGTCGATGCCGGCAGCCTCGCCTACCACGGGCCCCTCTCGCGTCTGCACGCTCACGGTACGGTGGAGCAGATAGTCGCGCTCGCGAAACCCGCGCAGCGAGCGCTCGAATCCGTTCGAGAGGCAGTCCAAGTACGCCTTCTCCAGCGTGAGCAGGATCCGTGCCAGCAGCACGCTGCGGTCGATCGTCTTGTCGGTGGCCATCTTGAGAGAGGTCGCCGTCTTTCTGAGCGCCACGGGGAGGTCGGCGAAATCGACGTTCACGTTGATGCCTATGCCGGCCACGACCCAGTCGACGCGGTCCTGCTCGCCGGAGACCTCGAGGAGGATCCCGCCGGCCTTCTTGTTGTCGACGATGAGGTCGTTGGGCCACTTGAGGTGGACCGGGACCTTGGCCTGGGCCTCGATCGCCTCGGCGACGGCGTCGCCCGCCGTCAGGGTGAGCAGGTGCGCGTCGGTCATGGCGATGCCCGGCCTGAGGATCACGGAGAAGAGCAGACCCTTGCCCGGCGGCGAGGTCCAGGTGCGGCCCAGACGGCCCCGGCCCTTGAGCTGGCTTTCGGCGACGATCACAGTGCCCTCGGGGGCTCCGTCGGCCGCGAGGCGTCGGGCTTCTACGTTGGTCGACTCGATCTCCTCGTAGTATCTGAACGAACTGCCCAGCGTCGCCGCCTGAGTGAGCTTGGCGACGACCGGCATCACCAGGCGTCGAGGCTCTTCTTCGAGCCGGTAGCCGCGCCGCGAGATGCCGAGGATGCGAAAGCCGCGTGCCCGCAGGGTGTTCACGTGCTTATGGACGGCGTTGCGCGAGATGCCGAGCGAGTCGCTGATCGCCTGACCAGAGACGAACCCCGGGCTGTCGCGCAGGATCTCGATCACCGTCTTTTTGCGTGGGCTCATGCGCTGCGATTCTACGAAGACGATCGATGCGGATGATTCCATGACCCCCCCTCCGATTCGGTTGCTGGAGGGAGGCTACCGGTCGCTAGCTCGGGCTGAATCAGCCCGTGGTTGTATCTTGTCCGCCGGCCGGGTCGATGCTTGCACGATAGTACAGCACGGCCTGGACACGGTCGGCCACGCCGAGCTTGGTGAAGATGTGATTGATGTGGGTCTTCACCGTCTTTTCCGAGAGGAAGAGCTCCTCCGCGATCTCGGCATTGCGGCGCCCCGCGGCCACCAGGCGCAAGACCTGGACCTCTCTCGCGGTGAGGTCGGCGGTCGGCGCTCCGCCGGCGTCGCCCAGATCGAGCGCCTTCCGAAGCGATCGGATCTGTCGAGCCGATCCGCTCTTCCGAGCCCAGTCGAGGAGTTGATGTCCGACGGTGGAGGCGGCATGCCGCGCGCACGAGTCGATGATCAGCGCCTGCGTGGGTGCGTCGCCGGCACCCATGAGCTCACTCAGGAAGGGCACGGACTTGGGGCTGTGCGCGAGCGCGTCGATGAGGGCAGGCCGAAGGACGTCCAGTTCCTCGTCGACGAGGGCCAGAGCCGCAAGCCGTGGCCATTGCGCGAACTCCTGGCAGAGGAAGTCGATGTGGCCCAGCTCGAGCTGGACCGGAAGGCAACGGCGAAGCGCTTCGAGCGCCGCGCCGTCGTCGCCGCCACGCATCGCCAGGACAGCCTGGAAGAAGGCACACTGGTTTGCAACGAAGGCGATGTCGAGAGCCTTGGTACTCTCCTCTTCATTACTACAGGGCCGCGGCCGCAGTCGCTTTCGCCTTCCGATAACCTTCGACGAATTGTCCACCTGCCTCGGCGGCCAGGTAGACACAGGCGCCCCGACCGCCCGACCAACCGTGGCGGCGTTGTTCGTAGGTGGAAAGTGCCTCGCGCAAGCGCCCCAGATGTCGCGAGAACGGTAGCGAACGAGCAGCGTTGTCCCCGAGAACGACCAAATCCTGTCGAATCTGCGACGAGCTTACTACTCGCTCGAACGCCGCAATGCATGGCTCTTCGCTGCTAGTTGCGCAGGCCAGGCGGATAAGACTGTCGTCGAACATGTGCTGAATATGGTCAAGTCCGAAGCGCGCGCACTCGCCGAACACCGCTTGAACGGTCTCTTGCGCCTTCGCGTATCACCGCAATCGCGTCATCTCCACCAATGTCCCGAGCGCTGAAGTAGCTAGGTTGGCGGACCTTACCGCCTGAAGGCGTGGACGAGGGGGAGTGCCAGACACAACCCCGCCTCCGCCTCGGAGAAGCCGCCGCGTAGGTACGTATCGTTAGCGCGGAGCGCCTCGATGCGCGCACGTTCCCTTTCGCAACCTGGCGGAGCACACGCCTCCGCCTCGTCCCACAAGGCGGCAGCCTCTTCCCATCGGCACAGGTAGCTGCGCGCCGAGCCTAGGCTCACGAGCGTGTGCACGCGCTGCTCTGGGGTGGTAGCCGCTTCGAGCGCGGCTGCGCAGTGGGTGGCGGCCTGCTCGAAATCGCCCTTCCAGAACCAGATGGCTTCGATCGCGCTCAGGGCGTGGTACACGCCCCAGCGATCGTCGCGGGCGCGAAACGAGGCTTCGGCTCGTGTCAGGCTGTCGAGGGCCTTGGAGGGATCGCCCTCTCTCAGCGCCAGTTGCCCGGCTAGGAACAGCACCCACGGATCGTCGCTCGCGGCGCTCGGCGCCAGCCTTTCGAGCCACGAGCGCAGCGAATCGAACCGGCAGTTCTCTGTGACGAGCTCGCCGCGCCGCGAGACGACGTCGAGGGCCTCGCCGGGCTCATTGGCGGCCAGGTAGAGCTCGACCGCCGTCTCGGGGTCGCCGGCACCCTCGACGGCGGCCGCCGTCTGGCGCTGGAGGTCGCGAAACGCGGCCGAGCCGTGCTCGTTCGCATACCGCTGGCGCAGGTAGTCGCCCAGAAGCTGGTGGTAGCGGTACGTGCCGGTCGCCCGGTCGACGAAGGTGAACACGTTGTGGGCCACGAGTCGCTCGAGAAAGCGCTGCCCGTGGTCGGTGCCGGCGACCGTGTCGGCGAGCTCGGGGGTCATCGAGTCGAGGCAGCACGTCGCCAGCATGAACGAGACCGTGTCGGCGTCTTCGCGGCGGAAGGCTTCTTCGGACAGATACGAGAAGACGTCGCTCGTGAGACGGGGATCGACAAGGGCGTGTTCGATGGACCCGAGGTTGGTCCAGTCGAGGGCGCGGCTGATGAGGATGAGACTGGCCGGCCAGCCTTCGGTGAGCTGCGCGAGCCGTGCGGCCTGTGCTGCGGTCAGGCGCGGGCGGCCGCGCCCGGTGAAGATCTCGGCGACCTGCCCGGCATCGAGGCGCAGGTCTTCGAAAGTGACCTCGCCGATCTGGCCGTCGAGCCTGAGGCGCGCGGTGGATATGGCCGGCTGGAACCGGGTGAGCAGCACGACGTGGATGGTGTCGGGCAGGTTGGCCAGCAGGTAGTCGAGCGTGCGGTTGAGCTCGTCGGACGCGATCGCCTGGTGGTAATCGTCGATCACGATGTGGAGCTCGCCGGCGACCTCGTTGCGCAGCTCAGAGACCAGGAGCGCCGCCATCTCGGCGGGGGAGATGGGCACCTCGTGGGCTTCGGCGAAGCGCTCGATAAGGATGCCGCCGAAGCCGGGCACGCGTTCGCGCAGAGCCTGGACGAGCGAGGCGATCAGCACGGCGGGGTCGTGGTCGAGCACGTCGAGCCGGTACCAGACCGCGCGCCACCCGAGCCGGCGCGCGATGTCGGCGACCACCGCGGTCTTGCCGTAGCCGGCCGGAGCGCGCACGATGAGCAGCCGCTTGCCGGCGCCCAGCGTGAGCTTGTCGACGACGTCGGGGCGCACGAACGCGGGTCCGATGTCGGGCGTGGCGATCTTGGCGGCGACGAACGCCGGTGCGCCGACGATCGTGCTGGACGGCGAGCTCTGGTGATCCCCCAACTGGCACCTGCCCCCGTTAGAGGAGCCCATGCCCCCCTACAAGAGTGCCCACTATACCAGTCGCACGAGCCGTGTCTCAGCCGACCCGGCTGAGATGGGTTGACAACCCTGAGGAGCCTGGCGTGACGATGCCGTGGGCGCCGTCGTCGCCGGCGGTAGAGTCGACCGCAACGTTTCTCCGGTTAGAATAGGTGAATATGGCGCAGTCACCCGGCACACCTCCGCAGCGGCGCAAGCAGAAAGAGCCGCTCGTCATCCTCCTCCTCGCCCTCGTCGTGGCGGCCGTGGCGTGGCCGTTCGAGAAGCTGCGCGGTCGCGGAGAGCATCGCGTGCGTCCCGCGCGCGGCCCGCATCGCCGCCGCCGGCGCGTCGCGGTGCTGATCGCCGCCGGCGTGGTCGCGCTGGTGCTCGTCGTCACGCTGGCGGCGGCCGCTTCGGGCAGCGACACGATCCACAGTAACGTGACGGTCCACGGCGTCGAGGTCGGCGGGCTCACGGTCGGTCAGGCGGCCCTCAAGCTCGCCCGGACGGCGCCCAAGGACGGCGCCGTCACGCTCACCTGGAACGGCCACCGGTGGACCCTGAGCGCGGCGACGCTGCACGCGCGCATCGCCGCCGTCTCGGCGGCTCGCGCCGCCTACCGGTACACGCGTCAGGGCAACTTCCTGGCGCGAAGCTGGACGCGCTTCTGGCTCGTGCTCCGCCGTCATGACATCGCCCCGCGCGTGGTGCTCGCCCAGCCGCGGACGGCCGAGCGGCTCACCGCGATCGCGAGGGACGTCGACGTCAGGCCGGTACAGGGGTCGGTGACGGTGACGGGCGCGCAGCCCGTCGTGCGGCAGGCCCGCAACGGCCGGGCCGTCGACCGGGCGGCGGTCTTGAGCCTGTTCGAGGGCGCCGTCGTCTCAGGTCACCACGCGACGGCCGCGCTGCCGGTGGTCACGGTCGCTCCCCAGGTCTCCACAGCCGACGCCCGGACGGCCGCCGCGACGGCGCTCAGCTGGCTTTCGGGGCCGCTGGCGCTGACCCACGGCGGCCGCACCTGGACGATCAGCCGCCAGGATCTCGGGCAGTATCTCGACTTCGTGCCGCAGAAGGACTCGCCGCGCCTGCGCGTGACGTTCGACTCGCCCGTGACCCGGGGTTACTTCGACTTCATCACCCAGCAGGTCGGCAAGCCGGGCAAGAACGCGAGCTTCACGACGAGCGCCAACGGCCGCCATGTGAAGATCAGGCCCGGCACGTCGGGCTACGGGGTCGTGCCCCTGCCGACGATCGCCAACATGGAGGCCGCCGCCGCCGCGAGCGGCGGCGCCCGCCGCGCGGTCGCGGTGTTCGGCAAGGCGCCGCCGGTGCTGAGCTACGCCGACGCCAAGGCGATGGGCATCACGCGACGCATCGGCACCTACACGACCAGCGTCGCGGGCACGGCCAACCGGCTGACCAACGTGGGGCTGGGCGCGAGCCTGCTGAACAACACCCTGATCGGTCCCGGCAAGGTGTTCTCGGTCAACGCGACCACCGGCGAACGTACGGCGGCCAAGGGCTTCAAGCTGGCGCCGACCATCATCAACGGCAAGCTCGGCGACTCGGTCGGCGGCGGCATGTGCCAGGTCTCGACCACGGTCTTCAACGCCGCCTTCGAGGCGGGCCTGCAGATCGTCGAGCGCCACAACCACGACCTCTACATCTCGCACTATCCGCTGGGCCGCGACGCCACCGTGAGCTACGGCTCCTACGACCTGAAGTTCCGCAACGACACGCCGCACTGGATCCTCCTGAAGACGACCTTCACGGGCTGGTCGCTGAACGTCTCGCTCTACAGCGCGCCGCTGCACCGCAAGGTCGTGGCCTCGACCAGCGCCTGGTATGGCTTCGTGGCCTTCACGGTGCAAAAGCAGAACGATCCGACCCTCGCCAAGGGCAAGACCAGCATCGACACGCCGGGGGTCGGCGGCATGAGCATCGACTGCTTTCGCAAGGTCTACGGCCCCGACGGCAAGCTCATCTGGAACGATGACTTCAAGAGCGTCTACCGGATGGTCCCCGAAGTGGTGCTCGTCGGCACAAAGGTGACCGCGCCGACGACCTCTCCCGCGCCTTCAGGCTCGTCTTCGCCCAAGGCGACGCCCAAACCGTCGCCCAGCGCCACGCATTAGACGGGACCCGTTCGCGGCCCCTCCCGACCGCCGCTCGTGATGCCGCCTCGTAACGGCCTCCCGTAGCGGCTCCTCGCCGCGGCGCCCGCGCCGCGCTCCCCGTTCCGGGCCGTCGCCCGTTCAGGATACTGAGCCTCGCTGTCGAAGAAGCTAGTGCGAGGGAGATCCGTGGTCGACCCCCGCTTCGACGCGCGCGGCCGCGCGTGACACGGCCCACGCTCTGACGAGGCACTACGAGGAGGATCCGGGCATGAAGGCATTGGTGCGCAGGGCACATCCCAGGGCAGGCGCAGCCGCGGTGGTCGCCGTGGCGCTCCTCATGCTCGTGTTCGCGGTGGCGCCCGCTCTGGCGGTCACCCCGAAGTTCAGCGCCGCGACGGCTTTCACCGTGGGCGACGCTCCCCACGCCATCGCCGTGGGCGACTTCAACGGCGACGGCAAGCTCGACGTCGCGACCGCCAGCCATAGCGGGAGCACCATCTCGATCCTGCTCGGACTGGGCGACGGCAGGTTCGCCGCCGCGAAGACCGTGACCGTCGGCTCGCACCCCAGTGCCATCGTGGCCGCCGACTTCAACGGCGACGGCAAGCTCGACCTGGCGGTCGCCAACAACGGCTCCAACACCGTCTCCATCCTCCACGGCAACGGCGCCGGCGGCTTCACCGTGGCGCAGACCGTTGCCGTGGGTGCGGGCCCCATGCAGATGGCCAGCGGCGACCTCAACCGTGACGGCAGGATCGACCTCGCCGTGACCTGCTACACAGGTCAGTCGATCTCGGTGCTCGTTCAGAACGGCGCCGGCAGCTTCGTGGCCACCACACTGCCCGTGCCCCAGGTTGCCACGTTCGAGGCCCAGGGACCGCGAGCCATCGCCATCACCGACGCCGACCACGACGGCAAGCTCGACATCGTCTTCACTACCTCTTTCATCAAGCAGGCAGTCGCTACGGACGACCTCTGTGTCTACTACGGCGACGGGGCCGGAGGCTTCGATCCCTCTCCGACCATGTTGGCCGTCCCCGACGGCGTGATGGACCTCTGCGTCTGCGACGTCGACGGCAACGGCCTCACCGACATCATCGGGGCGAGCTGGACCACCGACCAGGTGTGGATGACGACGGAGACCGCCAAGTATAGCCGCGCGTTCGGCGTGCCCACGACTCTCATGGGCGACGTGGGCTACCCCGGAGCGCTGGTCGTGAAGGACTTCAACGGCGACGGCGCGCCCGACATCGCCGTGACGTTGCCGCGCTCGAACAAGGTGATGATCGCCTTGAGTTACGAGAGGACTCCTTACTGGGACCTTCAGTCCGGCGAGCAGACGACCGTGACCTTCGCCACCGGCGAACGACCCGGTCCGATCGTGGCGGCCGACCTGAACCGCGACGGAGCCGACGACCTCGTGGTCGGCGACTACGGCTCCGACACCGTGTCCGTCCTGACGAAGCTCTGGCCCATCCGCAGCGGGGCCGCCTTCCAGCCGTACGTCGAGTCCAACCAGGCGACGGGCGCCGAGTTCAGCCGGCTGGCCGTCGGTGATCTCGACGGCGACGGCGTGCCCGACGCCGTCTCGACCCTGTCGAGCTTCGCCGGATCGGCGTACGGCACGTTCGGCGCCGCCACGGCTCACGCCGCCGGCGACGACGTCTGCCTGGCCGACGTGAACGGCGACGGCATCCTCGATCTCGTCTCCGCTGTCACGGCGGCCGACCAGGTCTCGGTAGCGCTCGGCGGCGGCAGCGGCGGCTTCGCGACGCCGGCGACGTTCGCTACGGGCACCGGGCCGGTGCGTGTTCTGGTCGCCGACGTCAACGGAGACGGCAAGCCCGACATCGTCACGACCAACGGGACGGCCGGCTCCGTGTCGGTCCTTCTCGGCAACGGGGCCGGGTCGTTCGCGGCGCACGCCGACACGACGGTCGGCGCGAGTCCGCTGGGCGTCGCGGCCGGCGACATCAATCGCGACGGCAAGCTCGACCTCGTCGTGGCCAACAGCGGCGGCACGACCGTCTCCGTACTCCTCGGCCACGGCACCGGCGCTTTCACCAAGACCGACGTGACGGTCGGCGCGCAGCCGTCGGCCGTGGGGCTCGGCGACTTCAACCGCGACGGCAAGCTCGACCTCGTGGTCGGCACGGCAGCGGGCAGCGTGTCCGTGTTGCCCGGCGACGGGGCGGGCGCGTTCGGCACCGCCGTTTCGATGGCCAGTCCGGCGGGGGCGACCGACCTGGTCGTCGGCGACTTCACCACCGACGGTAAGCTCGACGTCGCCGCCACCACGCCTCACACGAGCGGCACGGCCGACGTGAGCGTGCTCAGCGGCAACGGCGCCGGCGGGTTCCTGGCCACACCGCTGAACCTGACCGTGCCAGGAGACGTGGTCGAAAGTCTCGCCACGGCCGATTTCAACCACGACGGTGCTCTCGATCTGCTGGTCGGCAGTCACGATCCCAGCGACGCGACGAAGGGCCGCCTGTATCTGTTCGTGAACGACACGTTCCCGCCGGTCACCGTCCCGGACTTCACGGGGTTCGTTCCCGTCGTCTCCAACAACGTCCTCGTCCACTGGACCGGCCACGCCAGGACCCTGACGCTGGTCCCGACCGACACCGGCGCCGGTCCGGGCGCGACCTGGTATGAGTACAAGACCTCCGATTGGGTGAAGGGCACGTCGGTCGCCGTCAAGGCGCCCGCCGACCACTCGGCCGACGGTAGCGCGACGCTCGAGCAGTACTCCGCGGACAAGGTGGGCAACGTCGAAGACCCGCTGACCGAAAACGTGGGTGTCGACACCACGAAGCCGACACTGAAAGACGACGCGCCGTCGGCCTGGACGAACGCTCCTGTGACGACCGTGTCGTTGACCGCCGGCGACAGCGGGTCGGGAATCCCTTTGAACCCGCCGCTCGACCCCACCGGCTGGGGCATGTCCTGGCCGGTGGCGCCCAGCAACACCGCCGCCACGCTCGTCGTGCCGGCGCCCTACGACCATACGAACGACGGCGTCCACTCGGTCACGTTCGCGTCCGCCGACAACGTGGGCAACGCCGCGACGAAGACCTTCACCGTGCGCATCGACACGCTGCGCCCGACGCTCTCGGTGCCGACTTCGCTCAAAGCCAAGGCGGGCGCCTACGTGACGCTCAAATACAGGATCAATGACGGGGCGCAGAGCTCCGGCGGCGCCACCGTCAAGGTGATCGTACGCAACGCGCGCGGCGCCACGGTGGCCGTTTGGAAGCTCGGCACGCGCAAGACCAACACCGCGCTCAGGTTCGTGTTCCCGACTCCGGGCGCGCGGGGTACGTACACCGCCTCGGTGTACGCGACCGACCTGGCCGGCAACATCCAGCAGAACGTCGGCCAGACGAGACTGACGCTCAAGTAGGAGACGTCGTGGCGCGGGGGCGGCCGTGAGGCCGCCCCCGCGCTCCCGCGAAGACCCTTTCTTCCGGCCGGGCGCCGGCCGACGCGACCGAACAGACGGCCGGCGGCCGGTCGCTCAGGTAGCCGCGCCCGCCAGCGCCAGGGCGAGCTCGACAGCCTGAGCCGGATCGGTCGCCCTGTGCAAGCCGTCCACATCGCCCTCGCGGGGCGCTACATCCCAGCTTTCGAGCAGCACGACCTGACGGCCGATCGAGCGCGCGAGGCCGATCTCGGACAGCGTGCCCCAGGAGCCCCCCAGGGCGATGACGACGTCGCCGCTGGCCACGACCGCGAGGTTGCGAGCGTGACCGAGGCCGGTGAGCAGCGAGAGCGTGAGGTCGGGCGCCGCGCCGCGGCGATCCAGGCCCGGCAGGACGCCGACACAGGTGCCGCCGCCGCGCCGTACGCCGCGGGCGACCGCTTCCATGACGCCCGCCATGCCGCCGTTGACCACCACGCAGCCGCGCTCGGCGAGCAGCTCTCCGAGCTGCTCGCCGAGCGCGGCCACCGCGGCGCTGCAGGAGCTGCCGCCGATCACGCTGACGTAGGTCGTGGCCATCAGTCGAGTCCCCGCGCGGCCGTTTCGGGGGTCTCCACAACGGCGCCGGAGGCGGTCGCCGCTCCGACCGCCGCACCCGCGTCGCCGGCCCCGTTCGCCTTGCGAGCGTCGCCGATCCAGCCGTGCATGAGGTGGAAGCCGTCGCGAAAGCCACGCCGCTCGTAGAAGCGGCGAGCACCGTCGTTCATGGCGTCGACGCCGATGACGTACTGGTCGACACCGACCTCGAGCATGCCGGCCTCGGCCGCGTCGAGCAGCGCCGTGCCGAGGCCGCCGCCGCGCTCGCCGGCCGCCAGGCAGAGCGAGGTGAGCTCGGCGTAGCGGCTGCCCGTGAACCACACCGCGTCGGGCGGCGCGACGTGGACCATCGCGTAGCCGACCAGCCGCTCGCCGCGCCAGGCGCCCAGCGCGAACGACTCGCCGTCGGCGAGCAGCTCCTCGTAGATCACCCGGCGCCGCGCCCACGACTGCTCGTGGGGCACGAGCGAGACGACGCTGCCCACCTCGCGGATGTGGTCGATCAGCGCCCGCCAGAGGGGCTCGAGCAGGTCGATCTGGGTGCCGTCGAGGCGCTCGATGGTCACGTCGGGTGTCGTCATGCGAGGTTCCTTTCGTCGGGGCCGCCGGCGACGATGGCCCGCAGGAGCGCGAGCGCCCCCTGCTTGTGCAACGGTTCGTTCAAGTTACCGCATTTGGGGCTCTGCACGCACGACGGGCAGCCGCTCTCGCACGGGCACTCGGAGATCAGGAGCGCGGCGTCGGCGACGAGCTCGCCGAAGGCCTCGTGCGCACGCCGCGTAAGGCCGATGCCGCCCGGGTGGCCGTCGTAGATGAAGACGGTGGCCAGGTCGGTCTGCCAGTGCCAGGCGGTCGACAGGCCGCCGATGTCCCAGCGGTCGCACATCGCATAGAGCGGCAGGACGGCGATGCAGGTGTGCTCGGCGGCGTGCAGCGCGCCGAGCTGGGCGCTCTCGTCGAGGGTGGCCAGCAGCAGCTCCGGCGGCACGGTGAACCACAGCGCCTCGGTCGAGAAGACCTGCTCGGGCAGATCGAGCGTGACCGTGTCGATCACTTCGGCGGCCTCGAGCCCGCGCTTCTGGTAGGCCACGACCTGCTCGGTGACCTCGATGGTGCCGAACGAAAGGGCGGCGCCGCCGGCGAGCGGCCGGGGCGTGCCGGCGCCGGTGATCGCGACGTGCTTTTCGACCTTGGGCTGCGTGTAGTAGGAGTCCGAGAACGATTCGACCATGACGCTCGCGGCGGCGAGGTCGAGATGCCGCACCAGGTAGCTTTCGCCCAGGTGAAGGTAGACGGCCCCCGGATGAGCCACCCGAAAGACGCGCTCGCCTTCGATCGTGCCCAGCACGGTGCCGTCGCGACCGTCGGTCACGACGAACGTCTCAGACGAGGCGGAGCGCAGGCCAAACCGGCCGGCGGGCGAGCGCGGCTGCGACCAGGCCAGGCTGCCGCCGGTGCCGCGGTGCAGCTTGCCAGTCGCGCCGAGCTGCTCGGCCCGGGCCATGCCGAGCGCGCCGAAGTAGGCTTGGTCGCTTGCCTCGAGCGGCTGCTCGTAGGCCGCGGCGCAGAGGTGAGCTTCGAGGATCTGGGGGTTGGCGAGATCGACGATCGCGTCTTCGACGGCTCGCGACAGCAGGCGTTCGGGCTCGCGCATGAAGTACTGGTCGAGGGCGTCCTGGCCGCCGACCAGCACCGCCCAGCCCTTGCCGGCGCGACCGGCGCGGCCCCAACGCTGCCAGAGGCTGGTCATGGTGCCGGGAAAGCCGGTGACGAGCGCGACGTCGAGGCTGCCCACGTCGATGCCGAGCTCGAGCGCGCTCGTGGCCACGATGGCCCGCAGCTCGCCGTCGAACAGGCGCCGCTCGATGTCGCGGCGCTGGGCCGGGGTGTAGCCGGCCCGGTAGGGCATGATGCCGGCCGCCGCCGCGGGGTCGCGGTCTTCGATGCGCCGCCGCGTGTACCGGTACACGAGCTCGGCGGCCTTGCGCGTGGGCGCGAAGCCGATCGTGCGCTTGCCGGCGAGGACCGCTTCGGCGAGCACGTAGCTCGCTTCGGCCAGGGCGCTCTTGCGCACCCCCAGCGCGACGTCGGTGAACGGCGGGTTCCACAGGACGATGGTCTGCTCGGGCTGTGGAGCGCCGTTGTCGTCGACGGCGGCGAAGGGCAGGCCGACCAGGCGCTCGGCGAACGGCTGCGGGTTGGCGATGGTGGCCGAGGCGAGCACGAACTGGGGATGGGCGCCGTAGGCTTCGCAGAGCCGGCGCAGGCGCCGCACGACCTGGGCGACGTGCGAGCCGAACACGCCGCGGTACACGTGCGCTTCGTCTAACACGACGTAGCGCAGGTGATGCAGGAACTCGGCCCAGTGGTCGTGCGAAGGCAGGATGCCGACGTGCAGCATGTCGGGGTTGGTCAGCAGGATCGTGGCTGCGGCCCTGATGCGGGCGCGCTGCGCCTGCGGCGTGTCGCCGTCGTAGAGGGCCGCGACCGCGCCGGCCACGTGCAGGCCCGCGAGCTTGCGGGCCTGGTCCTGGGCGAGCGCCTTGGTGGGGTAGAGAAAGAGCGCCCGGCTGTGGGGATCGCTCGCGAAGGCGTTCAGGGCCGGCAGCGTGAACGAGAGCGACTTGCCGCTCGCGGTGCCGGTCGAGACGACCACGTTGTGGCCGGCGGCCAGAAGGTCCCAGACGCGGCGCTGGTGGCTGAACAGCGCGGTGACACCCTGGTCGGCGAGGGTCGCGGCAAGGCTCGGCGACAGGTCGGGCGGCAGGGCGGCGAGCCGAGCCTGCCGCGCGGCGCGATGCGTGACGTAGACGACCTGCTCGTGTGAGCCGTCGGTCAGAAAGGAGAGCCCGGCCATGGCTTGCATCCTAGCCGATGGCCGCGACGGACCGCGCAAAATGTCCACCAGACGAACCAGTGGCGGGGGCGGCCTGTGCCGCCCCCGCCACTGGTCTACCTACGTCGTCGCCGCTCAGGCTGGCGCGACTACGTTGCGCGCCTGGTGCCGGCGAGCGTCTACGTCGTCGCCGCTCAGGCGGGCGTGACTACGTTGCGCGCCTAGTGGATGCGCACTCCGCAGTCCATGGTGAAGAAGATGATGCCGTCGACGCCCTTGAAGGTGCCACTGGCGCGGCCGATGCCGATGTTGCGCAGGCGCTTGGTCAGCATCACGCGACGGTGCGGCGCGCTATGCCACCAGGCCATGAAGATGGCCTTGGGCGTGCCGGTCGACTGGTAGCCGTAGGCGATGTTCTCGCCGACGGTCCAGCGCGTGCAGCCGGTGGTGGTGTAGCCGAAGCGGATCAGTCGGGCCCCGAACGCCTCGCCGTTGGCGGAGTTGTGGCTGAAGTAGCCGCAGAGCACCATCTGGCGCGAATGTGAGCGTGCGGCCAGCTCGAGGCTGCGGACCATGGTGAGCTGATGCAGGTGGTGCTTCGCGCGCATGTGGTTGATCAGCGTCATGAGCTGCTTCTCGGACTTGCTCATGGTCGTGTGCGCCGACGCGGCGGGGGCCACGGTCAGCAGCGCGAAGGTCGCCAGGATGAGGAGAAGCGAGAGTCGTCTCACGGCCGCCTCCCGACGTTCGCCCCAGCGCGGTCGCCGGGTTTTCGCTCACACGAGACGTCTGCCTTTCGTATCGGAGACGCCCCTCGGCACTTGAGCCCGGGCGCCGTCGTCACGAGGGGAGAAGCGGCGAAAGCCGTTGTCTCTCATGACAACCCCCGCAGCCCCCGGCAGGGGCCACGGCGGTGTTCGTACGTGGTTGCATCACGGACCCCGACGAGTGTAGGGTCGGGCACATGCAGAGCCTGAGCAACGCACGGCGGCAGGCAAAGAAGGCCCGCCGACATCAAGTCAGGCGTCGGCGCATCATGGCCATCGCGGTGGTCGTCCCACTCGTCATCGGCGCCATCTGGGCGGCTTACGCCTGGCCTGCCCCCAAGCCCGCCCGGGTCCCCGGGGCCAACGTCGTCTCCCAGTTCGCCCAGGCGGGATCGGTCGACCGGCGCATCGTGGTCGCCCGGCTCGAGAGCATCGACCTCCTGCTGCCGGTCAGGCTCGACGCCACCACGGCGGTCGCCTTTCACCCGGTCGACAACCGCAACAGCGTGGCGCTCACGCCGGTGGGCCAGCCGGGCGACACGTCGGGCGTCTCCGGTCCGCTCGCCGACCTCTTCGCCCACGGCGGCATGCGCTACTACATGACGGGCGGCGACGCGAGCGACGCTTCGAGCGCCACCGCCGGCCTCGACGTGGGGGCCGTGCCCGGGGCCTTCGTCTACAGCCCCGTCGACGGCCGCGTGATGGCGGTGACCCAGTACAAGCTGCTGGGTCGCTACGAAGACACCGAGATCGAGCTGCAGCTCGCCGACGATCCCAGCCTGGTGCTGATCGTCACCCACATCGCCAAGGCGCAAGTGACCATCGGCGCCGACGTCACCGCCGGCGAGTCCGTGCTCGGCACCGTCCGCGGCTTTCCGCCGCAGCTCGAGCAGGATCTGCGGCAGTTCACGACCGACTCGGGCGACCACGTGCAACTGGTCGCGGTGCGCGTGCCCACCCAGGTCTCGGGGTTCTAGACCGTGCCCGCGGTCGCCGTGCCGCCCGCGCGGCTGGCCATCATCGGCGGCTCAGGGACTCAAGGCGGGGCGTTCCCGGCCGATCTGCGCACCGACGTCGCCGCCGCCGACGGCGATCTCGTGTTCGACACACCGTACGGCGAGAGCCCGCCGTTCCAGCTCTTCACCCTCGGCTCCGAGCCGGTCCTGCACGTCCGCATGCACGGCTGGCGCGCGGGCGTGCCGCGGGGGCTCGCCTCGCGCCAGGTCTTCAGCGTGCTGCAGCGCGCCGGTGTGCGCCGCATCATCTCCGAGGCGGGCGTCGGCAGCCTGAACCACCTGCTCGACCCGGGCGACCTGCTGGTCTGCGACGACTTCGTCGACTTAACGACCGAGCGCGCCGGCGAGGGTGTGGTCGGCGGCCGGCTGCTCATCATGCGCGAGCCCGTCTGTCCGGTCGGGCGCGAGGCGCTGCTCGACGCCGCGCGGCGCCTCGCGCCCGAGCGCCGGCTCTTTGCTCGCGGCGTCTACGTGGTGACCGAGGGTCCCCGCTTCGAGTCGCCCGCCGAAGTCCGCCGCCTGCAGACCATGGGCGATATCGTCGGCCAGAGTCTCTCGCCCGAGGTCTGGCTCGCGCGCGACATCGGCGCCTGCTATGCCGGCATCCAGCTCATCGTCAATTACGGCGAGGGCGTCGTCACCGACTGGAGCCACGACGAGCTGAAGCGGCGCTTCGCAGACGATGCCCGGCTGATGGGTCGCATCGTCTTGGACGCGGCCGCGGCGCTGCCTCGAGACGAAGCCGGCTGTCACTGCCGCGAGCTGCGCAAGCCCACGCTGCTCGCCTGACGACCGCGCGTATCCGCTCGCCTTGCGGCACCATGCCCGGCCGGCTTCTGCCGCTCTGCGCTACTTCGTCTTGACGAACCACCAGGCCAGGATGCCGATCGCGTTGAAGATCGCGTGGAAGGTGATGTTGGTGTAGATCGACCGTGTCCAGTAGAAGCCCGCCGCCAGCAGCGCGCCCAGGCAGAAGATCGGCACCAGCACCGAGAGCTGCTGGTGCCAGGCGGCGAAGATCAGGGCCGACGAGAGGGCGCCGAGCAGCGGCCCCCACGAGCGCGCGAGCCCCTGGAACACGAAGCCGCGGAAGATCGTCTCCTCGATGACCGGGGCGACCAGCACGGCCAGCACGACGAACAGCAGAAGGCCGGCCGAGGTGTGGGGGAAGATCGTCACCACGTTCTCCTGGGGCACCGGCCCGACCACTCGCCGGTAGACGTAGTCGCTCAGGTCGCTCAGGATGGTGGTCGCCAGCAGGCCGCCCAGGATGAGCGCGGCGGCCACGCCCCAGGAGCTTCTCTGCTCGTAGCGCCGAAAGCCGAAGCTGGCCCAGGGCAGGTGGTACTTGCGCAGCGAGTAGAACCAGGCCCAGAACAGCACCCAGCCGTCGACGATCACGGTCGAGACGATGGCGGCGAGGGCGTAGCCGCTGTCGGGCGTCTGGCTCGTCGACTTGCCGCCGGAGATCGTGCCGAGCACGGTCAGGGCGGCGATCGGCGCCGCGGCGATCAGAAGCGCTTTCAGCACGTCGAGCCCGTGCCAGGGCACCTGGCCCGGCGACAGGCCGCGAGTCACGCCGAAGGCCTGGCCGCCCTTGGCGGGCGCCACCGTCTGTGGCGCCGGAGGCGAGGACGCGGCCGGCCACGCCGCGTCGGGCGGTCGCGGCGATGGGACCGGCGCCGGCGGCGCGGCGGGCGGGGGCCACGGGTCGCCGGGCGGTTGCCGCCAGCCCGCCACGTACCACTGGCCGTCGGGCGCCTGCCGAAACGAGGCGAGATACCAGTGTCCGTCCGACGCCTGCTGCCACTCCGTGAGCCGCCACCGGCCGTCGGCGGTCTGCTGCTGCCACAGCCCGTTCGGCGCTCGCCACCAGCCGGGTGGCGCCGCCGCGGGCAAGGGCGCCGGCGGCGCGAACGCCCCCGCCGGCGAGCCTGACGTTTCGCCGGCGGGGGCGTCGTCTGTGTCGAGGTCTGTGGGATCGTCGTTCACTGCTCACCTATCTCCGGTCGCCGAGGATTCTATACTCCCGCGCTCTCTCGCCGGCGGGTCCGGGGAAGGGGCGACGGTCCCCGGCCCAGGTGGAAGCACTCGTGGACCGGCGCCGCGAGACGGCCCGGCGGCGTGCTCCGCGGCTCTCGAGATGCCCCCACGGCGTGTTGCGAGGCTCTCGCGGTCTGGTATACTCACGCCTCGCCAGGGGGTGCCGCGTCGTGGCGTCGGTCGAGGACCGGTCGCGCGGGCGCGGCGACCGGCCCGCGGTTCGTTGACCCCCTCGCGGAGGACTGCTATCCTAACTTGCTTTCTGTGAAAGGGTGACAGCGTGCGCCAATTGGTGACTCTCGCTTGCCAGGAGTGCAAGCGTCGCAACTACCACACGAATAAGAACAAAAAGAACGATCCCGACCGCATCGAGTTGAAGAAGTACTGTCGCTGGTGTGGACAGCACACCGTGCACAAGGAAACTCGTTAGGACCAGCGTCGAAGCCGCCTCGCGAACGAAAGCGGCGCGGCGCTTGGCTTCCTTTAGGGCTGTAGCTCAATTGGTAGAGCACCGGTCTCCAAAACCGGGGGTCGGGGGTTCGAGTCCCTCCAGCCCTGCCAGCTGAAACGGAGCATGGTCGTGGCGAAAGCCGTGAAGAACAGTCAGACCGGGCCGGGCAAGAAGTCCGACTCATCGCAGACCGGCAAGCGCAACGGGCGCACCGGTAAGGCGGCGCCCGCCAAGCGTTCGACCAAGTCGGGTCAGGCCAAGCAGCGCGCCCAGACGCGCTCGGGCCAGAAGCAGGGCTTCAGCGCGGCGCGCTTCATACGCGACGTGCGCGTCGAGCTCTCGAAGGTCACGTGGCCTACTCGCAACGAGCTCATGGTGTCGACCGTCGTCGTCCTCGTCGCGGTCGCCATCGCCGGCGTCTACACGGGCACGCTCGACTGGGTGTTCAGTCACGCCATGCAGCTCATCCTGCCCAAGTAACAGAAACGGAGTCGGTGTGTTCCAGTGGTATGTGGTCAACACGTACTCGGGCCACGAGAACAAGGTCAGGGAGAACCTCGAGCACCGCATCGTCTCGATGGCTCAGCAAGAGGCCATCGTGCGCGTCGTGGTGCCGACCGAGCAGGTCGTCGAGACCAAGGACGGCGAGAAGATCACCACCGAGAAGCGCGTCTTTCCGGGGTACGTCCTGGTGCAGATGGAGCTCACCGACGAATCCTGGTCGGCGGTCAAGAACACGCCGGGCGTGACCGGTTTCGTGGGCGCCGCCAACAAGCCCGTCGCGCTCTCGCGGGCCGAAGTCGACCGCATCCTGCACACCGCCTCCGTCGAGCGCCCCAAGCAGAAGGCCGAATTCTCGGTGGGCGAAGTGGTGCGCGTCACGTCGGGTCCTCTGTCCGACTTCTCGGGCGAGGTATCCGAAGTCAACGCCGACCAGAACAAGCTCAAGGTGATGGTCTCGATCTTCGGCCGCGAAACGCCGGTCGAGCTCGGGTTCGAGCAGGTCAAGAAGACCGGCTGACACTGGTGACTCTCTAACACGAAACGAGGATGACGTGGCCAAAAAGGTCATGACCATGATCAAGCTGCAGATCCCCGCGGGCGCCGCCAACCCGGCTCCCCCGGTCGGCCCGGCTCTCGGCCAGCACGGCGTGAACATCATGGAGTTCTGCAAGGCCTTCAACGCGCGCACGCAGGCTCAGACCGGGACCATCATCCCGGTCGAGATCTCGGTCTTCGAAGACCGCTCGTTCACGTTCATCACCAAGACGCCGCCCGCCGCCGTGCTGCTGCGCGAAGCGGCCGGCGTCGACAAGGGCTCGGGCGAGCCCAACCGTGTCAAGGTCGCCAACGTCTCGCGCGACAAGGTGCGCGAGATCGCCGAGCTCAAGATGCCCGACCTGAACGCCAACGACGTCGAAGCCGCGATGCGCATCATCGAAGGCACGGCCCGCAGCATGGGCATCACCGTCGACGCGGAGTAGGCGCGCAACGAAGCCACCCCAGCTTGAGCGGCGGCGACGCAGTCGGTCGCCGGTGTAGCGGGGCAGGGTTCAGGAGACAGAACAGAAACGAGCGGGCGCTGACCGGCGTCCGCGGTGGGAGGCGGCCTTCGGGGCCGCCGCCGGTACCACAGGAGGCATTCGGACCATGGCTCAACACGGCCGCAAGTACACGGCAGCTCGCGCTGCGATCGACCCTGATCGGGTCTACAGTCCCCTCGAAGGCATGCGTCTGCTCAAGGCGCTCGAGACGGCCAAGTTCGACGAGACCGTCGAAGTCCACTTCCGGCTCGGCGTCGACGTGCGCCACGCCGACCAGATCGTGCGCGGCACCACCATCCTGCCCCACGGCACCGGTCGCGCCATGCGGGTCGCCGTGTTCGCCGAGGGCGAGAAGGCCCGCGAAGCCACCGACGCCGGCGCCGACCTCGTCGGCACCGACGAGCTCGCCAAGCAGATCCAGGCCGGCCAGTTCGACTTCGACGTGGCCATCGCCACGCCCGACATGATGGGCACGGTCGGCAAGCTGGGCCGCATCCTCGGTCCGCGCGGGCTCATGCCCAACCCCAAGTCGGGCACGGTCACCTTCGACGTCGCCAAGGCGGTCACCGATGCCAAGGCCGGCAAGGTCGAGTACCGCACCGACCGCAGCGGCATCATCCACCTGAGCATCGGCAAGAAGTCCTTCGACGAGACGCAGCTGGTCGAAAACTACGGCGCCGTGCTCGACGAGATCGTGCGGGCCAAGCCGGCCGCCTCAAAGGGCCGGTACCTCAAGAGCATCAACCTGACCTCGACGATGGGCCCGTCGATCGAGCTCGACTCCACCCGCACGCGCGACCTGCTCGAAGCCTGAGCGGCAGGCCCGAGCGCTCGAGCGGCCGCGCAGCGGCGCGGGGCGGAGCCGGGGTGTCGCTCCGATAGGCCTCGTCGCCCGTGGCGGCGGTGGGCGCCGCCGCCATGCCGTCGACGGCAGACGCGGTTGCCAGCGGCGGGGCGAGCGCCTATACTGCGCAGTCGCGGCGCCACACGCGCCGCGCCGAAGAAGGTCGGTGTCCCCCTCGGGGGACCTAAGGGGCCGGTGTGGCCCGCCCACCCGAGGCGTGAAACGAGGCAGAAACGAGTCCGCCCGTTCCCGTCCGGGAGCGGGCTTTTTCGTACGACAGCGAGGTCGCAGATGCTGCACAAGGACAAAGTAGCGGTGGTCGAAGAGGCGACGCGGCTGCTGGCCGCCACCGAGGCGCTCTACCTGAGCGACTACCGTGGCCTGAAGGTCTCCGAGCTCACGGAGCTGCGCGCCAAGCTGCGTGACGGCGGCGCGACCCTCCGCGTGCTCAAGAACACCCTCGCGCGGCGCGCCGCCGCCGAAGCCGGCCGCGAGCAGATCATGCCCCTGCTCACCGGGCCCACTGCCGTCACGTTCTGCGGCGACGACCCGGTGGCGCCCGCCAAGGCGCTCGTCGACTTCATGCGCACTCACCCGCAGCTTGTCGTGCGCGGCGGGCTGCTGCAGGGTGGCACGGTCGACGCCGACGGCGTGCGGGCGCTTTCGTCGCTGCCGTCGCGCGACGTGCTGCTCGGCCAGGTGGTCGGCACCATGGCGGCGCCTCTGACCGGTCTGGTCACGGTGCTGCAGGGCACGATCTCGGGCTTCGCCCGGGCGTTGCAACAGATCGTCGAACAGAAGACGGCGGCCGGCGAAGCCTGAAGGCCGCCGCTCAGAGCATCCCTTTCGAACAGCGTTCCTGACAACGAGGTGAATTGACGTGGCAGACAAGACACTCAGCAAAGAAGAGCTCATCGAACAGATCAAGAAGATGAGCGTGCTCGACCTCGCCGACCTGGTGCACGCTCTCGAAGACGAGTTCGGCGTCAGCGCGGCCGCTCCGGTAGCCGTCGCCGCCGGTCCCGCGGCCGGCGCCGCCGAAGCCGAAGCCGAAGAAGAGAAGACCAGCTTCGACGTCGTCCTGCAGGCCTACGGCGAGAAGAAGATCGAGGTCATCAAGGTCGTGCGCGCCCTCACCGGGCTCGGCCTCAAAGAGGCCAAGGCGGTCGTCGAAGAGGCCCCGAAGCCGATCAAGGAAGGCGTCAACAAAGACGAAGCCGAAGAGGCCAAGAAGCAGCTCGAGGCCGCCGGCGCCACGGTCGAAGTCAAATAATCAGGCGAGCGATCGCCGTGGGGCGGCTCGTGCCGCCCCCAGGGCCCCTGGTTTCGGGGGTGCTGGTTATGGGCAACCACAACCAGCACCCCCTTGCCATGCTCCCGATTCTTGTATAGTCTTAGCGGTCGTGCCGTCCGCCGCGTTCATTGATAGCTCAGCCTCCCTGCGGCTTGCCGTCCCCTGCTTCAGCCTACCGAGAGGAGTCTCCACTTGAACCAGCCGAAGTGTCCTCGCGCGCGCACCTCTTTTGCAAAGCTGGATCAGCCGCTGCCGGTTCCCAATCTGATCGACATCCAGAGGGCGTCGTGGAAGTGGTTTCTCGAGGATGGTCTCAAGGAGACCATCGAAGACATCTCGCCCATCCGCGACTACTCCGAGAAGCTTCTCGTCGAGTTCGGTGAGTATCAGTTTGGCGAACCCTCAAAGCCTATCGAGGAGTGCCGCAACAAGGACATGACCTTCTCGGCGCCGCTCACCATGGTGGTGCGCTTCGTCAACGAGGAGACCGGCGAGATCCGCGAACAGCACGTCTTCATGGGCGATTTTCCCATGATGACCGAGCGCGGCACGTTCATCATCCACGGCACCGAGCGTGTGGTCGTCACGCAGCTCGTGCGCTCGCCGGGCGCCTACATCATGGAGCCCAAGCAGGCCGAGCGCGAAAAGCAGGTGCTGATCGCCAACCTCATGCCCCAGCGCGGCTCGTGGCTCGAGCTCGAGATCGACAAGAAGGGCGCCGTCAACGTGCGCATCGACCGCAAGCGCAAGTTCCCGGTGAGCGTGCTGCTGCGCGCCATGGGCTGCGGCTCGAACGACGACATCCTCAAGCTGTTCGACGAATCGGTCTATATCAAGAACACGCTCGAGCGCGACTCCACGACCTCGCAGGAGGAGTCCCTGATCGAGCTCTTCCGCAAGCAGCGTCCCGGCGAGCCGCCGACCCTCGACTCGGCTTCCGCCATGCTGCGCGGGCTGTTCTTCGACCCCAAGCGTTACGACCTGTCGCGCGTCGGGCGCCACAAGCTGAACTCGCGGCTGCACGGTCACGTGCCGGCCGCCGAGCGTCCGGCCGCCGACGTGCGCGTGCTCACCACCATGGACATCGTCGAGCTCATCCGTCGGCTCATCGCCCTGCCGCCCAAGCTCGGCGTGCCCGACGACTCCAAGGACTTCGCCGACGCCGCCATGAACCTCATCGGTACGCGGCGCGAAGACATCGCCGCCGAGCTCGACGAATACGAGCACTTCGGCAACCGCCGTCTGCGCACCGTGGGCGAGCTCGTCCAGGACAGCTTCCGCATCGGTCTGACGCGCATGGAGCGGGTCATCAAGGAGCGCCTCACCACCGAGGACCCCGACACGATCGTGCCCGCGACCCTGGTCAACATCCGTCCGGTCGTGGCCGCGCTCAAGGAGTTCTTCGGCTCCTCGCAGCTTTCGCAGTTCATGGATCAGACCAACTCGCTGTCGGGCCTCACCCATCGCCGGCGGCTGTCCGCCCTCGGCGCCGGCGGCCTCACCCGCGAGCGCGCCCCCATCGAGGTGCGCGACGTGCACGCCACCCACTACGGCCGCATGTGCCCGATCGAGACGCCCGAAGGCCCCAACATCGGTCTGATCGGCTCGCTGTCGTCGTTTGCCACGGTCGACGAGTTCGGCTTCATCAGGGCGCCCTATCGCAGGGTGGTCAAGGGCAAGGTCACCGAAGAGATCGTCTATCTCGACGCCTCCGAAGAAGAGGCCACCATCGTCTCCAAGTCGGGCGAGGAGCGCGCCGTCACGATCGCCCAGGCGAACGCCCCCTTCGACCCCAAGACCGGCAAGTTCTTAAACGACCAGGTGCTGGCCCGGACGCGCGGCGGCGACGAGGTCGTCTCCGTGCCGCCCGAGCAGGTCGACTACATGGACGTGAACCCCACGCAGCTCGTGTCGGTGGCCACGGCCCTGATCCCGTTCCTCGAGCACGACGACGCCAACCGCGCCCTGATGGGCTCGAACATGCAGCGTCAGGCGGTGCCGCTGCTTACCACCGAGGCGCCGTACGTCGGCACCGGCATGGAGTTTCGCGCCGCCTGCGACACCGGCGACGTCATCCTGGCCGAGCGGCCCGGGCGAGTGACCGAGATCGACGCCAACGGCATCGTGGTCGATGTCGGCAAGGGCGAGGTCGACGAGTATTCGCTCGTCAAGTTCACGCGCTCCAACCAGGGCACGCTCATCCATCAGAAGCCCATGGTCGACCTTGGCGACAAGGTCGAGCAGGGCACCGTGCTGGCCGACGGCTCGTCGACCGACCACGGCGAGCTCGCTCTGGGCAAGAACCTGCTCGTGGCCTTCATGAGCTGGGAGGGCTACAACTTCGAAGACGCCATCATCCTCTCTGAGCGCCTCGTCAAAGACGACGTCCTGTCGTCGGTGCACATCGAGGAGTACGAAGTCGATGCCCGCACCACCAAGCTGGGCGACGAAGAGATCACGCGCGACATCCCCAACCGCTCCGAGGAGTCGCTCAAGGACTTGGACGAGCGCGGCATCGTGCGCATCGGCGCCGAAGTCAATTCGGGCGACCTGCTGGTCGGCAAGGTCACGCCCAAGGGCGAGACCGAGCTGACCGCCGAAGAGAAGCTCATCCGGGCGATCTTCAAGGAGAAGGCCCGCGAGGTGCGCGACACCAGCCTCAAGGTGCCGCACGGCGAGGGCGGCAAGGTCATCGACGTCAAGATCTTCAGCCGCGAGAACAACGACGAGCTGCCACCGAGCGTCAACCAGCTCGTGCGCGTGTACGTCGCCAAGAAGCGCAAGATCGCCGAAGGCGACAAGCTCGCCGGCCGGCACGGCAACAAGGGCGTGATCTCCAAGATCGTGCCCGAAGAGGACATGCCGTACCTCGAAGACGGCACCCCGGTCGACATCATCCTGAACCCGCTGGGCGTGCCGAGCCGTATGAACATCGGCCAGGTGCTCGAGACGCACCTCGGCTGGGCCGCGCACCGCGGCTTCCAGGCCGACGGCACGCGTCTGGGCGGGCCGGCCTTCGTGGCCTCTCCCGTGTTCGACGGCGCCACGCTCGCCGAGATCGACGAGCTCCTGATCCGCTCGACCGAAGAAGACGGCGGCAGCCCGGTCAAGTTCAAGATCAACGAGAAGGAACCGCCGGGGCGGCGCTGCTCGGGCAAGGTCTGGCTGTACGACGGCCGCAGCGGCACGCGCTTCGACAACAAGGTGACGATCGGCTACATGTACATCCTGAAGCTGCTCCACCTGGTCGACGACAAGATCCACGCCCGCAGCACGGGCCCCTACTCGCTCGTCACCCAGCAGCCGCTGGGCGGCAAGGCGCAGTTCGGCGGCCAGCGCTTCGGCGAGATGGAGGTCTGGGCCCTCGAAGCCTACGGCGCGGCCTACACGCTGCAGGAGATGCTGACCATCAAGTCCGACGACACCGTCGGCCGCGTCAAGGCCTACGAGGCGATCGTCAAGGGCGAGAACATCTCCAAGCCCAACATCCCCGAATCGTTCAAGGTGCTCATGAAAGAGGTCCAGAGCCTGAGCCTCGACATGCAGGTGCAAAGCGAAGAGGGCGGCATCCTCGAGGTCCACGAGGAAGACGACGATCTTCTGCGGGCCGCCGAGGAGCTCGGCATCGACCTGTCGGCCAGCCTGCGGCAGCGTGAAGGCATCGACGATGGCGCGGCGCTGGGCGTGCCCGGTCTGTCGGGCTTTCTCGGGGCGCGTCCGCCGGCCGAAGACGACGATCTCGACGGTGACGGTGACGGCGACACCAACGAGATAACGCCGACCGCCGTGGTCGACGACGATGACGAAGACATCGACCTCACGGTCGACGATGACGACGAGGTGGAGTTCCCCGACACCGACATCGTCAAAGCCCTGGGCGTCGAGCTCGACGAGCACGACGCCGCCGAGCCCGATGAGATCGAGCACAGCGATGAGTAAGCCGGCGACGCGGCCAGAGGGAGCATCCACGTGATTGACATCAACAACTTCGACTCGATCCGGATCGGCCTCGCTTCGTCCAAGCAGATCGAGGCGTGGTCGAAGGGCGAGGTCACCAAGCCCGAGACGATCAACTACCGCACGCTCAAGCCCGAGCGTGACGGTCTGTTCTGCGAGCGCATCTTCGGACCCACCAAGGACTGGGAGTGCTACTGCGGCAAGTACAAGCGCGTGCGCTACAAGGGCATCATCTGCGAGCGCTGCGGGGTAGAGGTCACGCGGGCCAAGGTGCGCCGCGAGCGCATGGGCCACATCCGCCTGGCGGCGCCGGTGAGCCACATCTGGTTCTTCAAGGGCGTCCCCTCGCGCATGGGCTATCTGCTCGACATCGCCCCGAAGGAGCTCGAGAAGGTGCTCTACTTCGGCGGTAGCTACGTGATCATCTCGGTCGACGACGAGAAGCGCACCGCCGACCTCGCCCTGCTGTCCGAGAAGGTCGAGGAGATCAAGGCGCGCTACGGCGTCTACGCCGACGACCGCGTGGCGGCCATCCGCGCCATGCGCGGCGAAGTCCAGCGCGTTCTCGACCATGAGCTCGAAGCCGACGAGTTCCACGCCGGCGCCGAGCCCGACGACGAGTTCGGCTTCTTCAACTACTTCGACATCTTCGAGACCTACCGGCGCATCGTCGTGAACGCCGTCCAGCTCGGCGCCGACGAGATCAAGGGTCAGCGCGCCAAGGTCGACAAGCTCGCCGACGACTACTGCGACCGCGGCCTCAAGGCCGTCGAGGTGGCCAAGAACAACATCGACCGCGCCTGGGATCAGTTCAAGAGCATCGCTCCCCGCGACGTGGTCGGCGACGAGACCCTCTACCTGCAGATGGAGCGCATGTTCGGGCGCGACTCCGGCTTCGAGCCCGAGAGCTTCGGCGTCTACTTCGAAGGCGGCACCGGCGCCCAGGCCGTGCGCGAGCTGCTGTCGGCCGTCGACCTCGAAGCCGAAGCGGAAGAGCTCAAGCACACCATCGACACCGCCAAGGGCCAGCGGCAGAGCCGCGCGGTCAAGCGTCTGCGCGTGACGTCGGCCTTCCTGCGCTCGGGCAACCGTCCCGAGTGGATGATCCTCGACGTCATCCCGGTGATCCCGCCCGAGCTGCGCCCCATGGTCCAGCTCGACGGCGGCCGTTTCGCGACGAGCGACCTGAACGACCTCTACCGCCGGGTGATCAACCGCAACAACCGGCTCAAGCGGCTGCTCGACCTGCAGGCGCCCGACATCATCGTCAACAACGAGAAGCGCATGCTGCAGGAGGCCGTCGACGCCCTGTTCGACAACGGCCGCCGCGGCCGCGCGGTGACGGGCCCCGGCAACAGGGCGCTGAAGAGCCTGTCCGACATGCTCAAGGGCAAGCAGGGCCGGTTCCGTCAGAACCTGCTCGGCAAGCGCGTCGACTACTCGGGCCGTTCCGTGATCGTCGCCGGTCCGCATCTCAAGATGCATCAGTGCGGCCTGCCCAAGATGATGGCCCTCGAGCTCTTCAAGCCGTTCATCATGAGCCGCCTCGTCAGCCGCAAGCTGGTGCAGAACATCAAGGCCGCCAAGAAGATGGTCGAGTCGATGGTGCCCGAGGTCTGGGACATCCTCGAAGAGGTCATCGCCGAGCACCCGGTGCTGCTGAACCGCGCGCCTACCCTCCATCGCCTGGGCATCCAGGCCTTCGAGCCGCTGCTCGTCGAAGGCAAGGCCATCCAGATCCATCCGCTGGTCTGCGCGGCCTTCAACGCCGACTTCGACGGCGACCAGATGGCCGTCCACCTGCCGCTCTCCTGGGAGGCGCAAGCCGAAGCCCGTACGCTCATGCTGTCGACCAACAACATCCTGTCGCCGGCGAACGGCAAGCCCATCGCCGTGCCCAGCCAGGACATGGTGATCGGCGCCTACTACCTGACGTTCCATGCCCAGGGCGACCTGAGCCAGGCCAAGGCCGAGGACTTCGACGAGATGCCGCCGGCCTTCGCCAGCTACGACGAGGTCATCCAGGCCTACGAGCAGCGTCTGCTCGACCAGCGCCAGGTGCCGGTGCAGCGCTCGGCGGGCGTCGCCGAGTTCACCCGCAAGGCGATCAGGCTGCGCCTGGCCGACGGCAGCCGCGTGATCACCACGGTGGGCCGCGCGATCTTCAACATGGAGGTCGAGAACGGGCTGCGCGAGCTGCTCGAAGGCGACTTCGACCCGGCGAGCTACACGTATCTCAACGACAACGTCACAAAGAAGGCCCTGGCGGCCTTCATCAACGAGCTCGTGGCGCAGTATGGCGCGACCAAGGTGGCCCGTCTGCTCGACGTCTTCAAGGCGGTCGGGTTCCGCTACGCCACCCGGGCGGCGGTGACCGTGTCGAAGAACGACGTCGTCATCCCCGAAAAGCGCAAGGCCGAGATCCTGACCGCCCACGAGGACATGGTCACGCAGGTCCAGGAGCAGTACAACACCGGCTTCCTGACCGACTCCGAGCGGCGCGAGAAGATCGAAGAGATCTGGCGCGAGGCCGACGTCCAGATCACGGCCGCGACACGGGCCAACTTCAACCCGCTCAACCCGATCTACATGATGGCCACCTCCGGCGCCCGCGGCGACATCAAGCAGATCCGTCAGCTCGCGGGCTGGCGCGGTCAGATGTCCAATCCGAAGGGCGAGATCATCGAGCGGCCGATCAAGTCGAGCTTCATCGAGGGCCTCTCGGTGCTCGAGTTCTTCATCTCCACCCACGGCGCCCGCAAGGGCCTCGCCGACACGGCGCTGCGCACCGCCGACTCCGGCTACCTGACGCGGCGTCTGGTCGACGTCGCCCAGGACGTGATCATCCGCGAGGAGGATTGCGGCACGCAGGAGTCCGTCCCGATGTCGCCGTGGTCGACCCGCAAGGACGACAACCAGGCGCTGCTGGGCTGCATCCTCGCCCACGACGTCGTGCGGCCGCGCAGCGACCGGGTCGTGCTGAAGAAGGGCTCGATCATCGACGCCAGCGCCATGGGTCTGCTCAAGGAGCTGTTCGGCGACCTGCCGAACGCCAAGATCATGGTCAAGACCAGCGCCCGGGCCAAGGCAGAGAGCATGTCGATCTGGACGCACGAACCCAACGAGAACCTGATCGGCCGCTACCTCGGCACGCCGCTCGTCGACGAGACCACCGGCGAGGTGGCCTTCGAGCGCAACACGGCGATCGACGAGAAGACGAGGACGGCCATCATCGAGTTCCTCAGCGCGAGCAAGGAGACCGATCCCGTCGTGCCGGTGCGCAGCGTGCTCAAGTGCGAAGCCGAGCACGGCGTCTGCCAGCATTGCTACGGGTACCGCCTGGCGACCAACTCAGAGGCCGACATCGGCGACGCGGTGGGGCACATCGCCGCGCAGTCGATCGGCGAGCCGGGCACCCAGCTCACCATGCGTACCTTCCACACCGGCGGCGTGGCCGGGGCTGACATCACCCACGGCCTGCCGCGCGTCGTCGAGCTCTTCGAGGCGCGCAAGCCCAAGGGTGTGGCGCGCATCGCCGAAGAGCCGGGCCGGGTCGAGATCCAGGAAGGCGAGCGCGGTCCCAAGGTGACGGTGATCGCCGACGACGGCACGTCGAAGGAGTACTCGTTCCCGCGGCGCACCCGCCTGCTGGTCGAAGAGGGCGACGTGGTCGAGGCCGGCGCGGCCCTGACCCCGGGCTCCCTGTATCCGGCCGACCTGCTCGCCACCGGTGGCGACACCCGTACCGAGCGCTATCTGGTCGACGAGGTGCAGGAGGTCTACCGCTCACAGGGCGTCGAGATCAACGACAAGCACATCGAGATCATCGTGCGTCAGATGATGAAGAAGGTGCGCATCCTCACGCAGGGCGACACCGTCTTCCTGCCCGGCCAGCTCGTCGACCGGCATCCGTTCCGCACCGAGAACGAGCGCACGGTCGCCGAAGGCGGTCAGCCCGCCGAAGCCGAGCAGGTCATCCTGGGCATCACCAAGGCGTCGCTTGCGACCGAGAGCTTCCTGTCGGCGGCCTCCTTCCAGGAGACCACCAAGGTGCTCACCGACGCCGCCATCGAAGGCAAGGTCGACAACCTGGTCGGCCTCAAGGAGAACGTCATCATCGGCAAGCTGATCCCGGCCGGCACCGGCCTCCGACGCTATCGCTCGATCGAGATCGAGCCCGCCTGGAAGCGCGAGGCGCAGCAGGAGGCCATCGAGGCGCTCGGCTACGGAGGCTCGCCGCTCGACTAACAGATCACGTCGCGTCCGCGACGGGCGGATGGCGGGGCGCGGGGGAACGCGCCTTGCCATCCGCCCGTGAAGCTTGGTACACTACGCGACTGCCGTCCGCTGGACGGCGTCGCCGAACGACACTCAGGAAGGTTGCATGGCCACGATCAACCAACTCGTGCGCAAAGGCCGCGAGAGCAAGGTCAAGCGGGCCAAGACGCCCGCCCTCAAGGCATCGCCGCAAAAGCGAGGCGTCTGCACGCGTGTCTACACGCATACGCCCAAAAAGCCTAACTCCGCTCTGCGCAAGGTCGCCCGCGTCCGGCTCACGAACGGCATCGAGGTCACGACCTACATCCCGGGCATCGGGCACAACCTCCAGGAGCACTCCGTGGTGCTCGTCCGCGGCGGTCGCGTCAAAGACCTGCCGGGCGTGCGCTACAAGATCATTCGCGGGACACTCGACACGGCCGGGGTGGCCGATCGCAAGAAGGCTCGCTCCAAATACGGCGCAAAGTCGTAGAGAAAGGGAGCTGCTCATGCCACGCCGCGGTACCGTCACCCGTAGAGAGGTCCTGCCCGACCCGGTCTACAACAACAAGCTCGTCACGCAGGTCGTCAACAAGGTCCTGCTCGACGGCAAGAAGTCCGTCGCCGAAGGCATCGTCCACGATGCCCTCGAGATCGTGCGCTCGCGCACCGGTCGCGACCCGGTCGAGGTGCTGCAAGAGGCCATCCAGGCGCTCACGCCGCACCTCGAAGTGCGCAGTCGCCGGGTCGGCGGCGCCACCTACCAGGTGCCCGTCGAAGTCCCCGGGCGCCGCGCCCGCACGCTGGCCATCCGCTGGCTGGTGGCCTTCGCTCGCGAGCGCCGCGAGAAGGTCATGGCCGAACGGCTGGGCGGCGAGATCCTAGACGCCCTCGCCGGCCAGGGTGGCGCTTTCAAAAAGAAGGACGACATCTTCCGCATGGCACAGGCCAACAAGGCGTTCGCGCACTACAGGTGGTAGACGCCGGCGGCCGCTGAGGCGGCCCAACGTCACCGATCGCCCCCCGTGGGGGGACCCATTCAGCTCGAGCAAATGAGCGGCACTTGACTTCGACGACGTCCATACAGCGCGAATTCACTATCGAGAAGACGCGCAACATCGGCATCATGGCGCACATCGACGCCGGCAAGACGACGACCACCGAGCGCATCCTCTACTACACCGGCAAGACCCACAAGATGGGCGAGGTGCACGAGGGCGCGGCGGTGATGGACTGGATGCAGCAGGAACAGGAACGCGGCATCACCATCACCTCGGCGGCGACGACCTGCGAGTGGCGCGACGTGCGCATCAACATCATAGACACGCCCGGGCACGTGGACTTCACCGTCGAAGTCGAGCGCAGCTTGCGGGTGCTCGACGGCGCGATCGCGCTGTTCTGCTCGGTCGGCGGCGTCGAGCCGCAGTCCGAGACCGTCTGGCGCCAGGCCGACAAATACGGCATCCCGCGGATCGGCTACATCAACAAGATGGACCGCATCGGCGCCGACTTCTTCCAGGGCGTCAACATGATGATCGAGCGCCTCGGCGCGCGGCCGGTGCCGCTCCAGCTGCCGATCGGGCGCGAAGCCGATTTTCGCGGCGTCGTCGACCTGGTCACCATGCAGGCCATGGTCTGGACCGACGAGCTCGGTACGGCCTGGGAGACGGTCGCCATCCCCGACGACCTGGCCGATCTCGCCGACGACTACCGCCATCGCCTGATCGACGCCGTCGCCGATCACAGCGACAAGGTCATGGTCACCTATCTCGAGGGCCGCGACGTCGAACCCGACGATCTGCGCGACGCCATCCGCAAGGCCACCCTCGACATCTCGATCACGCCGGTCCTGTGCGGCTCGAGCTTCAAGAACAAGGGCGTCCAGCCGCTGCTCGACGCGGTCGTCGACTATCTGCCGTCACCGCTCGACGTGCCGCCCGTCACGGGCCTCTCGCCGAGCGGCGGCGAGATCATCCGCGAAGCCGACGACGGCGAACCGTTCTCGGCGCTGGCCTTCAAGGTCATGACCGACCCCTACGTCGGCAAGCTGACCTACTTTCGCGTCTATTCCGGCCAGCTGAACGCCGGCTCCTACGTCTACAACTCCACGAAGGACCGCAAGGAGCGCATCAGCCGGCTGCTGCAGATGCACGCCAACCACCGCGCGGACCTCGAGGCGATGTTCGCCGGCGATCTCGGCGCGGCGGTCGGCCTCAAGTTCACCGGCACGGGCGACACCCTCTGCGCCCAGCACCAGCCGATCGTCCTCGAGTCGATGGTGTTCCCCGAGCCGGTCATCTCGGTGGCCATCGAGCCCAAGACCAAGGCCGACGAAGACAAGCTCAGCGCTTCGCTCGCGCGCCTCGCCGAAGAAGACCCCACCTTCAGGGTCGTCTCCGACGAAGAGACCGGTCAGACGGTCATCTCGGGCATGGGCGAGCTGCACCTCGAGATCATCGTCGACAGGCTGCTGCGCGAGTTCCGCGTCGACGCCAACGTCGGGCGCCCGCAGGTCGCGTACCGCGAGACCATCCGCAAGCGCGCCGAAAAGGTCGTCGGGCGGTTCGTACGCCAGAGCGGCGGGCGCGGCCAGTACGGCCACTGCGTGATCAACCTCGAGCCCAACGAGCCGGGCGCCGGCTACCAGTTCGAAAGCCGCATCATGGGCGGCGCCATCCCGCGCGAGTACATACCGGCGGTCGACCAGGGCATCCAGGAAGCCATGACCACCGGCATCCTGGCCGGGTATCCCATGGTCGACGTCAAGGTCGAGCTCATCGACGGCACCTATCACGACGTCGACTCCTCCGAGCTGGCCTTCAAGATCGCCGGCTCGCTGGCGCTCAAAGAGGGGGCCCGCAAGGCCCAGCCGGTGCTGCTCGAGCCGATGTCGGCCGTCGAAGTCGTCACGCCGGCCGAGTTCATGGGCGACGTCATGGGCGACCTGAGTTCGCGGCGCGGTCATGTCCACGGCATGGAGCAGCGCGGCAACGCTCACGTGATCACCGCCACGGTGCCGCTGTCGACCATGTTCGGCTACGCCACCGATCTGCGCTCCATGTCGCAGGGGCGCGCCACCTACACCATGCAGTTCGAGCACTACGCCGAGGTGCCGGCGAGCATCGCGGCCGAGATCGTCGCAAGGGTAAAAGGAGTCTGAATGGCTTTGTTTGCCCTTGCCAAGCCGGATTGTGTATACTGCCAGTCCTGCGGTCGGGCAGGTTTCCTCGCCGCGACCGTCGACTGGGTATCACGTCCCCCTGAGTGGTCATTGCCTTCGGGTGCCGGGATAAAGGAGTAAGTACATGGCAAAGCAGAAGTTCGACCGCAGCAAGCCACATATGAACGTGGGCACCATCGGGCACGTCGACCACGGCAAGACGACCCTCACTGCGGCGATCACGCTTGTGCTTCACAACCGCGGGGGCAACACCGAGTTCGTGGCCTTCGACCAGATCGACAAGGCTCCCGAAGAGCGCGAGCGCGGCATCACCATCGCCACCGCTCACGTCGAGTACGAGACCGAGAATCGCCACTACGCGCACGTCGACTGCCCGGGGCATGCCGACTACATCAAAAACATGATCACGGGCGCCGCCCAGATGGACGCCGCCATCCTCGTTGTGGGCGCCGACGACGGCCCCATGCCGCAGACGCGCGAGCACATCCTGCTGGCCCACCAGGTCAACGTGCCGAACATCATCGTCTACCTCAACAAGACCGACCTCCTCGACGACCCCGAGCTCCTCGAGCTCGTCGAGATGGAAGTCCGCGAGCTGCTTTCCGATTACGAGTTCCCGGGCGACGAGATCCCCGTCATCTCGGGCTCGGCCCTCAAGGCACTCGAGTGCGGTTGCGGCAAAGACGACTGCGAGTGGTGCTCCTCGATCGTCGCCCTCACCAAGGCGCTCGACGAGTATCTTCCCCAGCCTGAGCGCGACGTCGACAAGCCGTTCCTCATGCCGGTCGAAGACGTCTTCACCATCACGGGCCGCGGCACAGTCGCCACCGGCCGCGTCGAGCGTGGCAAGGTCAAGGTCGGCGAAGAAGTCGCCCTGATCGGCATGCAGGAGAAGATCGACAAGACCGTCGTGACCGGCGTCGAGATGTTCCGCAAGCTGCTCGACGAAGGCGTGGCCGGCGACAACATCGGCATCCTGCTGCGCGGTACCAAGCGCGAAGAGGTCGTGCGCGGCATGGTCGCCGCCAAGCCGGGCAGCATCACGCCGCACACGCACTTCAAGGCCCAGGTGTACGTGCTGTCAAAGGACGAAGGCGGGCGTCACACGCCGTTCTTCAACGGCTACCGGCCGCAGTTCTACTTCCGCACCACCGACGTGACCGGCATCATCACCCTTGAAGAGGGTGTCGAGATGGTCATGCCGGGCGACAACACGGTGATGGAGGTCAAGCTCATCACGCCGATCGCCATGGAAGAAGGCCTCCGGTTCGCCATCCGCGAGGGTGGCCGCACGGTGGGCGCGGGCGCGATCTCAGAGATCATCGCCTAAGGGCGGCCAGGTCATTCAGCAGCCGGGGCGTGTGCGCGCATGACACGGACACGCCCGGCCGCGTGAACAAGACAAGAAGGCGAGAAGTTGGCTCAGCAGAAGATACGCATCAGGTTGAAGTCCTACGATCACGAACTGATCGAGCGGAGCGCGCAGTCGATCGTCGAGACCGCGCAACGCAGTGGGGCGACCATCTCGGGTCCGGTGCCGCTGCCGACCGAGAAGAACGTGTACTGCGTCATCAAGAGTCCGTTCAAAGACAAGGACTCCCGCGAGCACTTCGAGATCCGCACGCACAAGCGGCTCATCGACATCCACCAGCCGACTCCCAAGACGGTCGACCAGCTTATGCGGCTCGACCTTCCCGCGGGTGTCCACATCGAGATCAAGCTGTAGGGGCATGACGGGCATCATCGGTAAAAAGATAGGTATGACACAGCTCTTCGACGACAACGGCAACCGCATCGCGGTGACCGTCGTCGAAGCCGGCCCCTGCACGGTCACGCAGGTGCGTACCGCCGAGACCGACGGCTACTCCGCCGTTCAGCTCGCCTTCGAAGACTGCAAGGACAAGCAGCTCACCAAGGCCCAGCTGGGGCATCTCAAGAAGGCCGGCCTCAAGCACGGTAAGCGCCATCTGGTCGAGTTCCGCGGCATGGCCGACCTCAAGGTGGGCGACACCGTCACCGTCGACGCCTTCGAAGACGGCCAGCACGTGAGCGTCACCGGCACGTCCAAGGGCAAGGGCTTCCAGGGCACGATCAAGCGCCACAACTTCGGTCGCGGTCCCGAAAGCCACGGCTCGCACAACATCCGCCAGCCGGGGTCGATCGGCGCCAGCGCCTACCCCAGCCGGGTCTTCAAGGGCAAGCGCATGTCGGGGCACATGGGTGACGAGCGCGTCACGCAGCTCGGCCTGAGGGTCATCGCACGCGACCCCGAAAACAACCTGCTGCTCATCAAGGGCGCCGTTCCGGGCGCCAAGAACTCCGTCGTCATCGTCAAGGGTAGCTAGCCGTGGCCGACGAAAAAGACAAGACCGTGAAGCCCGCCGACGGCGGCAGCGAGGCCGCCGACAAGGCGAGCAAGCCCAAGCGCGCGCCGCGCAAGCCGGCCGCCGACAAGGCGTCCGCCAAGCCGGCCACGCGCCGCGCCAAGCCGGTCGCCGGCGCCGAAGGCGCTCCCGAGGCCGCCAAGGCGGCTCCCAAGACCAAGGCAGCTCCCAAGACCAAGGCAGAGCCCAAGATCAAGGCAGAGCCCAAGGCGGCAGCCGCAAAGGCCAAAGCGGCGCCCAAGGCGAAAGCCGCGCCCAAGGCCAAGCCCGCCGCCGAGGCAGCGACCGCCGAGGCCGCCGTCGCAGAGGCGAAGCCCGCGGCGGCCGTCAAGCCGGCGCGCAAGGTCAAGGCCAAGAAGCCCGCCCGACCGGTCGTCGACCGCGCTCCCGACCAGCGTGTGGCAGTGGTCGTCGACGCCGACGGCAAGCAGGTCGAAGAGATCAAGCTGAGCGTCGAGCGGTTCGGGCTCGCGCCCGACATCAACCTGTTGCACCTGGCGGTACGGGCCGAGCAGGCCGCGCGCCGCAGGGGCACCGCGTCCACCAAGACGCGCGGCGAGATCTCCGGGTCGACCGCCAAGCTGTATCGCCAGAAGGGCACGGGCCGGGCTCGTGCCGGTTCGGTCAAGTCGCCGACGCGCTCGGGCGGCGGCACGGCCTTCGGGCCCAAGCCGCGCTCCTACGAGATGAAGCTCAACCGCAAGGCCGCGCGCAGGGCGCTCGACATGGCGCTGTCCGATCGTGCCGAGGGAGGCGACATCTACGTCGCCCGGGGTCTCGAGCTCGAGGCGCCCTCCACCGCGATCGTGAACGATCTGCTAATCGCGCTCGACATCGCCGCCCCGGTGCTGGTCGTCACAGACGACGAGCCGGTCGTGGCCAGGTCGGTGCGCAACCTGTCGTATGCCGAGACCGGCGAGATCGGCCGGCTGTCGGTCGAGCAGGTGCTGCGCAACCGCTCTCTCGTGGTCACCGAAAAGGCGTTCTCAGCGCTGACTGGAGCAAGCCAATGATCGACGCCGAAAAGATCGTCATCAGGCCGATCATCTCAGAGAAGAGCTACGCCCAGATCGACCATCACCGGTACACCTTCGAGGTGCACCCGAAGGCCCACAAGACCGTGATCGCCCAGGCTGTCGAACAGCTCTTCGGCGTCAAGGTCCTGGGCGTCGCGACCTCCAACGTGCGGCCCAAGCCCAAGCGGCGTGGCTGGACGGCCGGCCGCAGCAACGCCTGGAAGAAAGCGGTCGTGCAGCTGTCGCCGACCGACAAGATCGAATTCTTCGAGGGCAGGTAAGTGGGCATCAAGAAATACAAGCCGACCTCTCCCGGCCGTCGCTTCATGACGACCGAGACGTTCGAGGACATCACCCGCACCGAGCCCGAGCGTTCACTGGTCGAGCCGGTCAAGCGCAAGGGCGGCCGCAACAACAACGGTCGCATCACGACGCGCCATCAGGGCGGCGGTCACAAGCGGCGCTACCGGGTGATCGACTTCAAGCGCGACAAGGACGGCGTGCCGGCCAAGGTGGCCCACATCGAATACGACCCCAACCGCTCGGCGCGCATCGCTCTGCTGCACTACGCCGACGGCGAGAAGCGCTACATCGTGGCGCCGCAGGGTCTCAAGGTGGGCGACACCGTCGAGTCCGGTCCCAAGGCCGACATCAAGGTGGGCAACGCCCTGCCGCTCGAAGCCATCCCGACCGGCACGACCATCCACAACATCGAGCTGTACCCCGGTCGCGGCGCGCAGTTCGTGCGCAGTGCCGGCACGAGCGCGCAGCTGCAGGCCAAAGAGAAGGGCTACGGCGTGGTCCGCATGCCCTCGAGCGAGCTGCGGCGCATCAGTCTGGCGTGCCGGGCGACGGTCGGCGAGGTCGGCAACTCCGACCACTCGAACACCGACGGCGGCAAGGCCGGACGCACGCGCTGGCGCGGCGTTCGCCCGACCGTGCGCGGCACGGCCATGAACCCGGTCGACCATCCGCACGGCGGCGGCGAAGGCAAGACCACGGCCGGGCGCCATCCGGTCACACCGTGGGGCGTGCCGACCCTCGGGTATCGCACCCGGTCCAAGCACAAGCGTTCAGATTCGTACATCATCCGCGGCCGCAAGCGCGGCAAGCATTCGTGAGGCAGGAGGAAGCCTCTTGAGCAGGTCAGCCAAGAAAGGTCCGTTCGTCGATGAGCGCCTGTTGCGCCGCATCAACGAGATGAACCAGGCCGGTCAGAAGCGGATGGTCAAGACGTGGTCACGCGCCTCGACGATCTTCCCGGACATGGTCGGTCACACGATCGCCGTTCACGACGGTCGCAAGCACGTCCCCATCTTCATCAGCGAATCCATGGTCGGCCACAAGCTCGGCGAGTTCGCTCTTACCCGTACCTTCCGCGGTCACGTCAAGAGCGACCGCTCGGCCAGACGGTAGCGATGGCAGTCAAGGCACAAGCCAAATACGTGCGCATGTCGCCGCGCAAGGTGCGCGAGGTCGTCGACCTCATCCGCGGCAAGTCGGTTACCGAAGCGCGCACCACGCTGGTGTTCGCCAACCGCAGCGCTTCGGGCATCGTCGCCAAGGTCCTGAACTCGGCGGTAGCCAACGCCGAGAACAACAACAACCTGGCTGCCGACGACCTGTACGTCAAAGAGGCGTTCGTCGACGAAGGCCCCACCCTGAAGCGCTGGAAGTTCCGCGCCATGGGCCGGGTCAACCGCATCCGCAAGCGCAGCAGCCACATCACCGTGACGGTCGACGAAAGGAAGCGGTCGTAGTGGGGCAGAAAGTGCATCCGGGCGGCTTCCGTATCGGCGTCATTCACGACTGGAAGTCGCACTGGTATACCGAAAAGGATTTCAAGGGCTATCTCGCCGAAGACGAGAAGATCCGCAAGCACATTTTCACCAAGCTCGCCCACGCCGGGTTGTCACGCATCATCATCCGCAAGGACCAGACGAACGTGACGATCGACATCCACACGGCCCGTCCGGGCATCGTGATCGGCAAGAGCGGTTCAGAGGTCGACGCGCTCCGCAAGGAGCTCCACGCGATGACCCACAAGAACGTCCAGGTGAACATCGTCGAGGTCAAGCGTCCCGAGCTCGACGCCGTCCTCGTGGCACAGTCCATCGCCGAGCAGCTCGAGAACCGCGTGAGCTTCCGGCGCGCCATGAAGCGGGCGCTCACGAGCGCCATCCGCTCGGGCGCCGCCGGCATGCGGGTCAAGTGCAGCGGCCGGCTGGGCGGCTCCGAGATGGCGCGCAGCGAGCACTACAGCGAAGGCCGCGTGCCGCTGCACACGCTGCGGGCCGACATCGACTACGGCTTCAGAGAAGCCAAGACGACCTTCGGCCGCATCGGCGTCAAGGTGTGGATCAACAAGGGCGAGATCATGCCCGAGGGTTTCCCGACCGCCGGTCGTCCGCCGGAGCGCGAAGAGCCGAGCCGCGACCGCGGCCGCGGCGACCGTCGTCCACGGCGACCGCAGACCGACCGTCCGCCCAGAAGTTAGCGAGTAACCATGCTTCTACCCAAGAGGATCAAGCACCGCAAGCACCAGCGCGGCCGCATGAACGGGCAGGCCAAGGGCGGCAGCGAAGTCGCCTTCGGCGAGTTCGGGCTCAAGGCCCTCGAGCCCGGCTGGGTGAACAACCGCCAGATCGAAGCGGCCCGTATCGCCATGACCCGGTACATCAAGCGTGGCGGCAAGGTGTGGATCAACATCTTCCCGCAGAAGCCGGTCACCAAGAAGGCGGCCGAGACGCGCATGGGTGGCGGCAAGGGGTCGCCCGAGACATGGGTCGCGGTCGTCAAGCCCGGCAAGGTCATGTTCGAGCTTGCCGGAGTCAGCGAGCCGGTCGCGCGCGAAGCCATGCGCCTGGCTACGCACAAGCTGCCGATCAAGTGCAAGTTCGTCACACGGGAGGGGAACCTCTTTGAAGGCTAACCAGGTTCGAGATCTCTCCGACGAGGAGCTCGAGTTGCGCATCCGCGACACACGCAAGGAGCTCTTCAACCTGCGGTTCCAGCATGCGACGGGGCAGCTCGACAATCCCCATAAGTTGACCGACGCGCGGCGCGAGATCGCCCGCCTGATCACGGTGCGCGCCGAGCGCGAGCACGCGCATGCGAGCGGAGGTGAGGGCTGATGCCGGCCCGTAAGTCAGAATCGAGTGGCACCCCGGCCAAGAAGGCCTCGGCGGCTCGCAAGCCGGCGGCCAAGAAGTCGGTCAGCGCGAAGGCCGCGGCCAAGTCGACGGCCCGCAAGACGGCCGCCAAAAAGCCGGCGGCGGCCCCGAAGGCCGCGGCCAAGCCGGTCAAGGCCGCACGGCCGGCGCCGGCCAGGGTACCTGGTCGCAAGGAGCGTCGCGGCGTCGTGGTGAGCTCGGCGATGGACAAGACCATCGTGGTGCGCATCGACGCCGTGCGCGCGCACGACAAGTACCGTAAGGTGGTGCGCCGCTCGAGCAAGCTGCACGCCCACGACGAGCACAACACGGCCGGCGTCGGCGACGTCGTGCGGCTCGTCGAGACGCGCCCGCTGAGCGCCACAAAGCACTGGCGGCTCCTCGAAGTGCTCACGAAGGCCAAGTAAGAGCGGAGACGCGAAAAGATGATCCAGACAGAGTCGAGACTGAGAGTGGCCGACAACACCGGCGCCCGCGAGATCCTGTGCATCAGGGTGCGGGGCGGGTCGCGGCGGCGCTACGCCCGTGTGGGCGACGTGATCGTGGCCACCGTCAAGTCGGCGACGCCTGGAGGCAGCGTCAAAAAGGGCGACGTCGTCACGGCGGTAGTGGTACGCACCAAGAAGGAGTTCGGACGCAAGGACGGCACGTACATCGCCTTCGACGAGAACGCCGCCGTGCTGATCGACAACCAGAACAACCCGCGCGGCACCCGCATCTTCGGGCCCGTCGCCCGCGAGCTGCGCGAACGTAATTTCATGAAGATCGTCTCTCTGGCCCCGGAAGTCCTGTAGGGCCCGGGCAAGGAGCTGAGGCACACAGATGTCGGTACTGAAGATCCATAAGGGCGACCAGGTCATGGTCATCAGCGGCAAGGAGTCGGGCAAGGCCGGCAAGGTGCTGAAGGTCGACCGCGAAAAGCATCGCGTGGTCATCGAACGGCTGAACATGATCAAGCGTCACACGCGCCCGAACCCCAAGAAGAACCCGCAGGGCGGCGTGATCGAGCGCGAAGCGGCGATCGACGTGTCGAACGTCATGCTCGTCTGCCCCTCCTGCGGACAGTCGACCAGGGTCGGCTATCGGCTCACCGGCGACGGCGGCAAGGTGCGCGTCTGCCGGCGGTCATCCTGCGGCAAAGACATCGACAAGGCTTAAAGGTATGTCACGACTCAAGGACAGATACGCAGCCGAGATCGTACCGGCGCTCCGCGAGCGCTTCGGCTACGCCAACATCATGCAGGTCCCGCGGCTCTCCAAGCTCACGCTCAACATGGGTGTGGGCGAGGCCAAGACCAACGCCAAGCTGCTCGACGACGCGGTCGCCGAGATGACGCTGATCTCGGGCCAGCATCCCGTGGTGACCAAGGCCCGCAAGTCGATCGCCAGCTTCAAGCTGCGCGAAGGCATGTCGATCGGCTGCAAGGTCACGTTGCGCGGCGAGCGCATGTTCGAGATGATGGATCGTCTCGTGTCGGTCGCCCTGCCGCGCATCCGCGACTTTCGCGGCATCTCACCCGACCAGTTCGACGGTCGCGGCAACTTCTCGATGGGCATCCGTGAGCAGACGATCTTTCCCGAGATCGACTACGACTCGATCGACCAGCTCCGCGGCATGAACATCACCATCACCACGACCGCCGCCACCGACGAAGAAGGCCGCGCCCTGCTCACCCTGCTGGGCATGCCCTTTCGTGAAAGCTAGGAGTTAGTACATGGCCAAGACATCTCTGATCGTGAAGGCCGGCCGCAAGCAGCGGTACAGCACGCGTGAGTACCACCGGTGCATGCGCTGCGGACGCCCGCGTGGCTACTTCCGTCAGTTCGGTCTGTGCCGCATCTGCCTGCGCGAGCTCGCCCACGAGGGCGTCATCCCCGGGCTGACCAAGTCGAGCTGGTAAGGGGGGCGACGAGAAGTGTCAATGACCGATCCCATCGCCGACATGCTGACGCGCATCCGCAACGCGAATCAGGCCAACCACACCGAGGTCGAGATCCCCGCGTCGCGCATGAAGGCGGGCATCGCCAAGCTGCTCCTCGAGCAGGGCTACATCTCGGGGTTCGAAAGCAAGACCGGTGAGCACGGCGAGCTGCTCGTCATCGGCCTCAAGTACGGCCGGAACCGCGAGCGCGTGATCTCCGGCATCAAGCGGGTCTCCAAGCCCGGCCGGCGCATCTACGCCGGCAAGGACAGGCTGCCCAAGGTCCTCGGTGGCCTCGGCACGGCCATCATCTCAACGTCGCGTGGTCTCGTTACCAGCGTCGAGGCCCAGCGCCTCGGCCTGGGCGGCGAGGTCATCTGCTTCATCTGGTAGGGAAGAAGCTTATGTCACGAATCGGAAGAGCGCCCATCGCCGTGCCAGCAGGGGTCGAGTTCTCGAACGACCACGGCGTGGTCACGGTCAAGGGCCCCAAGGGTGAGCTCACGCAGCGCATACCGCGCGAGATGATCGTGTCGGTGGCCGACGGCGTGATCACGGTCGCAAGGCCCACCGATAGCGCTCCGCACCGGTCGCTGCACGGCCTCACGCGGACGCTCATCGCCAACATGGTGCAGGGCGTCACCGACGGCTACGAGAAGCGTCTCGAGATCGTCGGCGTGGGCTACCGGGCCAGCGTCAAGGGCGCCGACCTCGAGTTGCTCGTCGGGTTCAGCCACCCGGCCATCGTGGCGCCGCCCGAAGGCATCGAGTTCCAGACGCCGCAACCCACGGTCGTGTTGGTCCGCGGCATCGACAAGCAGGCCGTCGGCGAGGTCGCGGCGCAGATCAGGTCGCTGCGTCCGCCGGAGCCGTACAAGGGCAAGGGCATCCGTTACGCGGGCGAGTACGTCGCGCGCAAGGTCGGCAAGCGCGCCTAGGCGTGATCGGACCAGAAGGAACTGACGCATGAGCACCAAGACAACCGCTGAAGCCCGCGCCACGAGGCGCCGCCGGATCCGCGGCAAGGTGGTCGGCAGCGCGGCTCGTCCGCGGCTGTCGGTCTTTCGCTCCAACAAGGCGATCTATGCCCAGGTGATCGACGACGCCACCGGCACGACGCTGGTAGCGGCGCGCTCGGCCGAAGTCGACGGCGGCGGTCTCGACAAGACCGGCGTGGCCAAGAAGGTCGGCAAGCTGCTCGCCGAGCGGGCGCGGGCCAGAGACATCGCCACGGTCGTCTTCGACCGGTCCGGTTACCTGTACCACGGGCGCGTCAAGGCGCTCGCCGAGGGCGCCCGCGAGGGCGGGCTCGTTTTCTAGCGAGAAAGGCAAGGAAGCCTGTGGCCAGAACACCATCTGATGGAGTAGAGCTCAAAGAGCGCGTCGTCGACATCAACCGTGTCGCGAAAGTCGTCAAGGGCGGTCGTCGCTTCTCCTTCACGGCGCTGGTCGTGGTCGGCGACGAGAACGGCAACGTCGGCGCCGGCTACGGCAAGGCGCGCGAGGTCCCGCTGGCGATCCAGAAGGCGATCCTCGACGCCAAGAAGAACATGTTCAAGGTGCCGCGCTACCGCACCACGATCCCGCACGAGATCATGGGCGTCTACGGCGCCGGCCGTGTGCTGCTCAAGCCCGCCTCCGAAGGCACGGGCGTCATCGCGGCGGCTGGTGTGCGCGCCGTGCTCGAGCTCGCCGGCGTGCACGACATCCTCACCAAGTGTCTGGGCACGACCAACCCGATCAACATGGTCCGGGCCACAGTGACCGGCCTGCAGGGCCTGAAGACGCCGGCCGACGTCGCGCGTCTGCGCGGCCTCACCGTCGCCCAGGTGCTCGGCCTGCCGCCGCGCGGCCAGGACGAGGCGAAGGCCGGCGACGCGCCGGCCGACAAGTCGGCGGCGGGCGAGGCGTGACGGTGGCACAGCTCGAGATCACCCAGGTGAAGAGTGGTATCGGCACGCCGCCCGACCATCGCGGCACGCTGCGGGCGCTCGGCATCAAGCGCATGCACCACACCGTCGTCCACGACGACAACCCCGTCATCCGGGGCATGATCCGTAAGGTGTCGTACCTCGTCGAGGTCCGGCCCGCCACGAAGAAATCGTGAGTAACCCATGAGCAATCTCGGATTGAGCGATCTCAGGCCCAACCCTGGGTCCACCAAGAACACCAAGCGACTGGGCCGCGGCAAGGGCAGCGGCCAGGGCAAGACGGCCGGCCGTGGCCACAAGGGCTTCAACGCGCGCGCCGGCGGCGGTGTACGGCCCGGCTACGAAGGCGGCCAGATGCCGCTCTACATGCGGCTTGGCAAGATGCGTGGGCCGAACGCCAAGAGGAGCATGCCGATCGGCCCGTTTCGCACCTACAGCGTGCCGGTGAACGTCGGTCGGCTCGCGGTCTTCGAAGCCGGCGCCGAAGTCACTCCCGAGGCGCTCGTCGCCAAGCGCATCGTCAAGAACACCCGCAAGCCGATCAAGATCCTCGGCGGCGGCGAGCTTACCGTGGCGCTGACCGTGCGCGCCAACGCCTTCTCGGGCAAGGCGGCCGACAAGATCCTGGCCGCCGGCGGCACCACCGAACTGCTCTAGACCTGACCTGCAGATAAAGGCGGGGCGCGGACGTGAACAACAAACTCTGGCAGTCGCTGGCGAACTCCTGGAAGATCCCGGAGCTGCGCAAGAAGCTCCTGTTCACCGCCGCGATGATCGCCATCTACCGGTTCGGCGCGCACGTGCCGGTGCCCGGGGTCAACCTCGCCGCGCTCAACAACCTCTTCCAGAACGGGGCCGGCGGCGTGCTCGGCTTTCTCAACCTGTTCTCGGGCGGGGCGCTCAGCAAGGTCGCCGTGTTCGCCCTGGGCATCATGCCCTACATCACCGCCTCGATCATCATGCAGCTCCTCACGGTCGTCATCCCCAAGCTCGAGGAGCTGCAGAAAGAGGGCGAGCAGGGCCAGAAGGTCATCACCCAGTACAGCCGCTACCTCACGGTCGGCCTGGCGGCCGTCCAGTCGATGGGCTACATCTTCCTCTTCCGCTCGCAGGGCGCCATCAACCTCACGCCGGTCAGGTTCGCCCTCATCCTCTTCACCCTTACCGCCGGCGCCACCGCGGTCATGTGGATCGGCGAGCTGATCACCGCCCGGGGCATCGGCAACGGCATGTCGATCCTGATCTTCATCAGCATCATCTCGCGCGTGCCCGGGGGCGCCCAGAAGTTCTTCGAAGGCTCCATGTCGCTGGTCTCGCAGATCGCCTTCGTGATCATCGCCCTGGCCGTGATCGTCGGCGTCATCTGGATCACGACCGGCGAGCGCCGCATCCCGGTGCAGTACGCCAAGCGCATCGTCGGGCGCCGCATGATGGGCGGCACGAGCACGTTCATCCCCCTCAAGGTGAACATGGCCGGCGTCATCCCGGTCATCTTCGCGGCGTCGGTCATGCTCATTCCGGTCACCATCGCCACCTACCTGCCCGGCGGGCAGACGAGCTGGTTCGCGCGGTCGTTCGGCCCGAACACGGTCGCCTACATCATCGGCGAGGCGCTGCTCATCATCCTCTTCACCTACTTCTACACGGCGGTTACGTTCAACCCGATCGACCAGGCCGACAACCTCAAGAAGTACGGCGGTTTCGTGCCTGGCGTGCGGCCCGGCCGCCCGACGGCCGAGTATCTCGACCGCATCCTCACTCGGCTCACGCTCCCCGGAGCCCTGTTCCTGGCCGCGGTCGCCGTGCTGCCGTGGCTGCTCTACAGGCTGTTCGCCGTGCCCTTCAACTTCGGCGGCACGTCCATCCTGATCGTCGTCGGTGTGGCGCTCGACACCATGCGCCAGATGGAAGCGCAGCTGCTCATGCGCCACTACGAAGGCTTCCTCAAGTAGTATGGCCCAGGGTCCTCTCGACATCGTGCTGCTGGGTGCGCCGGGGTCGGGCAAGGGCACCCAGGCTGAGCGCATCGCGCCGGCCTTCGGTGTCTCCCACATCTCCACCGGCGAGATCCTGCGGGCGGCAGTCAAGGCCGGCACCGAGCTGGGCATGGCCGCCAAGCGCTACATGGACGCGGGCGACCTCGTGCCCGACGAGGTCATGATCGGCATCATCCGCGAGCGGCTGACCGAACCCGACACGGCGGCCGGCTTCATGCTCGACGGCTTCCCGCGCACGCTCCCTCAGGCGAGCGCCCTCGACGAGATGCTGACCGGCGCCGGTCGTGCCCTCACCCTGGTGCTGCTGATCGACGTGCCCGACGAGGAGCTCGTGCAGCGGCTCGCCGGCCGGCGCGCGTGTCGCTCCTGCGGGCGCGGCTACAACGTGGTCTTCGACCCGCCAAAGGTCGATGGCGTCTGCGACGTCTGCGGCGCCGACCTGTTCCAGCGCGACGACGACAACGAGACGACCGTGCGCAACCGTCTGCAGGTCTACGCCCGCCAGACCGAACCGCTCACCGGCTACTACCGCGACAAGGGCATCCTCGCGACCGTCAGCGGCGCGGGGCGCACGCCCGACCAGGTCTTCGCCGACGTCGAGAAGGTGCTCGGCGCGGCTCCGCGGCCGGACCACACGCGGGCGACGTGATCGTTCGCAAGTCAGAGGCCGAAGTCCGCCGCATCGCCGCGGCCGGCGCCATCCTCGCCGGCTGCCTCGACCAGCTCGCCGGCGCGGTGGTGGCCGGCATCACGACGATCGACCTCGACGGCATGGCCGAGGAGTACATCCGCGGTCGCGGCGGTGTGCCGACGTTTCTGGGCTATCGGGGGTTTCCCGGCTCCATCTGCGCTTCGCCCAACGACATGGTCGTGCACGGCATCCCGGGCTCCTACGTGGTCGCCGACGGCGACATCCTGAGCCTCGACGTGGGCGTCACTCTCGACGGCTACGTGGCCGACTCGGCGCTCACCGTGCCGGTCGGTGACGTGGCCCCCGACGTGCTGCGCCTGCTCGACGTCACCAGGCGCTCGCTCGAAGCCGGCATCGGTGCCTGCCGGGTCGGCAACCGGCTCGGCGACGTCTCGCACGCCGTCCAGGAGGTCGTCGAAGCAGCCGGTTTTGCCGTGGTGCGGTCGCTCGTCGGCCACGGCGTCGGGCGCGAGATGCACGAGGAGCCGCAGATCCCCAACTACGGGCCGGCCGGCAAGGGCCCGCGGCTCGAAGAGGGCATGGTGTTCGCCATCGAGCCGATGGTCAACATGGGCGGCCACGATGTCTACGTGGGCGGCGATCGCTGGAGCATCTTCAGCACCGACGGCTCGCTGTCGGCACACTTCGAGCACACCGTGGCACTCACGGCCTCAGGGCCGAAGGTGCTCACGCGCAGGACGAGCGAGGTGATGGGCGGCGCCGGTCACACGGTTCGCGCCTGACCGCCGCCGCCGGCGACCTCGACTCGACAAAACCGCTGTGGTATCATGAGCGGCCGCGTTCGCGAACATCGGGGAGTATTGGGCAATAAAGAAGAAGCGATAGAGATCGAGGGCGAAGTCGTCGAAGCCCTGCCGAACACCATGTTCAGGGTGCTCCTCGACAACAAACACGAAGTGCTTGCCCATATCTCCGGAAAGATGCGCATGAACTACATCCGCATCCTGCCCGGCGATCGCGTGAAGGTCGAACTCTCGCCCTACGACCTCAAGCGCGGCAGAATCACCTACAGGTTCAAGTAGCCGCTCGAACTGGTGATCGAAAGCCGGGCCCGCCCGCACGGGGGCCTACGGCGCGTTCAAGTGAGGAAGGCATGAAGGTCAGAGCATCAGTCAAGCCGATCTGCGAGAAGTGCAAGGTCATCCGTCGCCACGGGGTGGTCCAGGTGATCTGCAGCAACCCGCGGCACCGGCAGAGGCAGGGGTAACAGATGGCACGTATCGCCGGCGTGAACATCCCGCCGCAAAAGCGGGTCGAGATCGGTCTGACCTACATCTACGGCGTCGGCCGGTCGACCTCGAAGAGCATCCTCGAGAAGCTCGGCATCAACCTCGACACCAAGGTCCGCGACCTGACCGAAGAAGAAGTCGTGCGGCTGCGCGAAGCGATCGACGGTTCCGTCACCGTCGAAGGCGACCTGCGCCGCGAGCGCTCACAGAACATCAAGCGGCTCATGGACATCGGCTGCTACCGCGGCATCCGCCACCGGCGGGGCATGCCGGTGAACGGTCAGCGCACCAAGACCAACGCCCGCACGCGCAAGGGTCCCAAGAAGACCGTCGGCGCGCGCCGCAAGAAGTAACCGAAAAGCGAGCACCGACCCGGAGGTCGAAAACTAAGTGGCAAGACCGCAGAGAGCCAAAGGACGCCAGCGGCGCAAGGTTCGCAAGAACATCGCCATCGGCCAGGCACATATCAAGACTTCGTTCAACAACACACTGGTGACGCTCACCGACAAAGAGGGTAACGTCATCGCCTGGGAGAGTGCCGGCGCGGTCGGTTTCAAGGGCTCGCGCAAGAGCACGCCGTTCGCGGCGCAGGTCACTGCCGAATCGGCTGCTCGCAAGGGCATGGAGCACGGACTCCAGAAGGTCGAGGTCTTCGTGCGCGGTCCGGGTTCCGGCCGCGAGACGGCGATCCGCTCCCTGCAGGCCGCGGGACTCGAGATCCTCGGCGTCAAAGACGTGACGCCGGTCCCGCACAACGGCTGCCGCCCGCGCAAGCGGCGCAGGGTCTAGCGAAGCGAGGCTTGGCATGGCGCGAGATCTATCCCCCCAGTGCAAGCAGTGCCGCCGCGAAGGCATGAAGCTCTTTCTCAAGGGCGAGCGGTGCTTTACAGACAAGTGCGCGGTCGAGCGCCGCGCGTACCCGCCGGGCGAGCACGGCCGTGGGCGCATCAAGCAGTCCGAGTACCTCCTGCAGCTGCGCGAGAAGCAGAAGGCGCGGCGCTTCTACCAGGTGCTCGAAAAGCAGTTCCATCACTATTACGTCGTCGCCAGCGGTCAGCAGGGCATCACCGGTGAGAACCTCCTGCGTCTGCTCGAGACACGGCTCGACAACGTCGTCTACCGGCTGGGCTTCGGCGCGTCGCGCCGGCAGGCTCGCCAGCTCGTGCGCCACGCGCACTTCCTCGTCAACGGCAAGAAGGTCGACATCCCGTCCTACCAGGTGCGGCCCAACGACGTCATCTCGGTCAAGCCGACCAGCAAGGCAGTCAGCACCATCCGCTCCGCCACCGACCTCACCGCGTCCGTGGCGCCCTGGCTGCAGGCCGACCACGACAACCTGACGGGCAAGATCCTGCGGTTCCCCGAGCGCAGCGAGATATCCGCGCCGGTGCAGGAGCAGCTCATCGTCGAGCTGTACTCTAAGTAGTCGACCCCAAGCTCTCCCGGCTCGACGCCGACAAGAGAATCCACAGGAGGCCAGTTGCTTACCTTCCAGATGCCCACCATTACTCGTGAGCAGGTGGCGACCAACCGCACGCGTTTCGACGTTGAGCCGCTCGACCGAGGCTTTGGGCACACGTTCGGCAACGCCCTGCGGCGCGTCCTTCTGTCATCGCTCGAGGGCGCGGCGGTGAGCGCGGTCAAGATCGAGGGAGTCTCGCACGAGTTCTCCACGCTGCCGGGCTTAAAAGAGGACGTCACCGACGTCATCCTCAACCTCAAGGGCATCATCTGCCGTCTGCACGGTGAGCTCGACGAGGTCCAGGTGCGGCTCGTCAAAGACAAGCCGGGCAAGGTCGTGGCCGCCGACATCGACGTGCCGGCCGAGCTCGAGGTCCTCAATCCCGACCACTACATCGCCTCGCTGTCGGGCGGCGGCGTCATCGAGATGACGCTGACCATCAGGCGCGGCACCGGCTACGTGTCGGCCGAAGGCAACAAGACCGACGAGACGGTCATCGGCGTCATGCCGATCGACTCGATCTTCAGCCCCATCAAGCGCGTCTCGTACATCGTCGAGAGCGCCCGCGTGGGCCAGCGCACCGACTACGACAAGCTCATCCTCGACGTCGTGACCAACGGCGCCATCACGCCCGAAGAGGCGCTGCGCCAGGCCGCCGACATCCTCGTCGACCGGCTGCAGATCTTCACCGACCCCGACCGTCAGCGGGCCGTCGACGAGTTTCCCATCGAGGGCATCGGGGCGGCGGTCGGCGGCGGCATGGACGACGTCCTGATCGAAGAGCTCGAGCTCGGCGTGCGTTCGTACAACTGTCTCAAGCGCGAGGGGATCCAGACGGTCGGCGACCTGGTCACCAAGACCGAAGCCGAGCTTCTGAACATCCCGAACTTCGGCAAGAAGAGCATCGACGAGGTCAAAGAGAAGCTCGACGAGCGCGGCCTGTCGTTACGGGGTGAGGACTGATGCGACACCAGAACCAGGGCCGTAAGTTCAACATGCCGCCCGCGCATCGCAAGGCGATGCTGAGCAACCTGGCCGTCGCCGTGCTCACGCACGAGAAGATCAAGTGCAGCCAGGCGCGCGCCAAAGAGGCGCAGTCGCTGGTCGAGCAGGCGATCACGCTCGGCAAGCGTGGCGATCTCGCCGCCCGTCGCCTGGCGATCGCCAAGCTGCGCAACAAGCAGGTCGTCTACAAGCTGTTCAACGACGTGGCGCCGCGCTACGCCGATCGCAGCGGCGGCTACACTCGCATCATCAAGCTGGGGCCGCGCCCCGGCGACGCGTGCGAGATGGCCTACCTCGAGCTGGTCTGACCGGCCGCTCGCTGTCGGCGACGATGGTGGCGTGGGGGCGGGGGCGCCAAAGGCGCCCCCGCCCCCACGCCGTTTCCGGCCACAAACCACGGCCAGGGGGAGTGAGGGCGTGCCGCTGATCGACGTCCAGGGCTTGCGGTACCGCTACGCCGGCGCCGCCGGCGATGCCCTGAGCGGCGTCGACCTCACCGTCGACGAGGGCGCATTCGTGGCCGTGGTGGGCGCGAACGGCTCGGGCAAGTCGACTCTCGCGCGTCTGCTCGGTGGGCTCTCTCGTCCTGCCGGAGCTGCCCGAGCCACGGTATGCGGACACGATCTGCTGAGCGACGACGGCCACTTTGCCGTGCGTCGCGACGTCGGCGTATTGTTCCAGAACCCCGACAACCAGCTCGTCGGCGCTACCGTCGAAGAAGATCTGGCCTTTGGCCTCGAGAACCTCGCCCTGCCGTCGCCCGACATCGCCCGCCGCGTCGACGAGACCCTGACCCGTTTTGGCCTCGACGCGCTGCGCCTGCGCGAACCGCACCTGCTGTCGGGCGGCCAGCGCCAGCGTACCGCGCTGGCCGGCGTGCTGGCCGTGCCGCGTCGCGTGCTGGTGCTCGATGAGCCCACCGCGATGCTCGATCCCGTCGGTCGCGACGAGGTGCTGGCCGCCGTCCGCCGCGAGGCCGACGGCGGCCTCACGGTCGTGCTGGTGACCCAGGAGATGGACGAGGTGCTGCTCGCCGACCGGGTCGTGGCCCTGGCCGCCGGCCGCACGGTCTTCGACGGCGCGCCCGCCGCCCTCTTTGCCGACACCAGTCTGTTGCGCGAGCTGTCGCTCGGCCTGCCGCCCGCCGCCGAGATCGCCCTTGGGCTGCAGGAGCGCGGCGCCCTGACCGAGCTCACACTCACGCTCGACGACCTCGTCGCGGCGCTGGTCGCCCACCGATGAGGCGCGCCGCTCCCGAGATCGTCTGATGAACCGCGCCGCTTCCGAGACAGTCTGATGGACCTGGCCGCTCCCGAGATCGTCTGATGAACCGCGCCGCTTCCGAGACAGTCTGATGGACCTGGCCGCTCCCGAGATCGTCTGCGAGGGTCTGACATTCTCCTACGACGAGGGCGCGACCACGATCAAGGCGCTGCTGGGCGTCGATCTGCGGCTGCCGGCAGGCGCCACCATGGCGCTGCTCGGCCCGACGGGGTCGGGCAAGTCGACCCTGCTGCAACTCCTGCGCGGTCTCCTCGTGCCCGACGCCGGACGTGTGCTGCTCGACGGTCTGGCCGCCGGCCAGCCAGGCCACGAAGAGCGCGAGCGGCGCATCGGGCTCGTGTTCCAGATGCCCGAGATGCAGCTCTTCGCCGCGACCTGTCGCGACGACGTGGCGTTCGGACCGCGTCAGCTCGCCTGGACGGACGACGAGGTCGACGCGGCGGTGGCTGGAGCGCTCGAGGCGGTCGGCCTGCCGGCGGAGCGCTTTGGCGCGCGCCACCCGTACTCGCTGTCGGGCGGCGAGCAGCGTCGCCTGGCGCTGGCCGGCGTGCTCGCCATGAGACCTGGCGTGCTGCTGCTGGACGAGCCGTTCGTGAGCCTCGACCCGGCCTCTCGTGGCGAGCTCGAAGCCATCTTGCGCGGCCTGCGGGCCGACGGCATGGGCCTCGTGCTGGCCACCCACGACGTCGACCGCGCTTACGGGCTCTGCGAGGGCCGTGTCATCCTCGACGAGGGTGCCGTGGTCGACGCCGGCCCCTGGCGGTTCGGGGCCGGCGGCGAGGACGTGCTGCTGGCGCACCGGCTCAAGCCGCCGTTCGTGGTAGAGCTGTGGCGGCGCCTCGGCCGCGACGCGGCCGAGGCGCCGCCACAGCTCGTCGCCGCCGCCGAGGCGCTGCCGTGAGGATGGCGGTCGCCCAGTACTACCCGCGGCCGTCGCCGATCCACCGTCTCGACCCGCGCTGCAAGGTCGTGGCCGTGACGGTCTTGGTAGTGGGGCTGTTCCTGCGCTCGTCGTTCGCGGCGCTAGCGGTCTACGGGGTGGTCGCGGCCGCCGCGCTGCTCGCCAGCGGCGTGCCGCTGGGCTGGATCCTGCGCGGGCTGCGTCCCGTCCTGTGGCTGCTGATCCTGACGTTCGCCGTGCAGCTCCTGTTCGCCCCGGGGGCGGCGTTCGCCTCGTTCGGGCCCCTACACCTGTCGTGGCGCGGCCTCGAGATCGCCGGCTACCTCAGCCTGCGGCTCATCGTGCTGGTCGTCGCCAGCCTGCTGCTCACGCTCACCACGCCGCCCATCGCCTTGACCGACGCGCTGGCCTGGCTCACCCGGCCGCTGCGCCGCCTCCACGTGCCCACCGAGGAGCTCGCCCTCATGGTCACGATCGCCCTGCGCTTCATTCCTACGCTCATGCAGGAGATCGACATGATCATGAAGGCCCAGCGCGCCCGCGGCGCGCGCTTCGATCGCGGCGGCCCGCTGCGCCGGGCACGGGCGCTCGTGCCGGTGCTCGTGCCGCTCTTCATCCTCAGCTTTCGGCGGGCCGACGAGCTGGCCCTCGCGATGGAGGCACGCTGCTATCTGCCGGGCTCACCGCGCACGCGGCTGCACCCTCTGCGCGCCCACCGTCGCGACGCGCTCGTGCTCGTGGCCGTCGCCGCGATGGTCGTAGTCGCGGAGCTGGTCTGACGTGGCCGGGACCGACCCCCGGGCCGAGCATCCCCTGAGCGATGTTCCGCGCACCGACGCGCCCCGGAGCGCCCTTCCCGGGGCTGACGCGACCGCGGCTGATGCGACCGCGCCGAGCTCCTGGCGGCTCGACTGCGCCTACGACGGTACGGCGTTCTCCGGCTGGGCGCGGCAGCCCGGCAGGCGCACGATCGAAGGCGAGCTCGAGAGGGCGCTCGCGCAGGTGCTGGGCGAGCGGGTGCGGCTGGGAGTCGCGGGACGCACCGACGCCGGCGTGCATGCCCTCGGCCAGGTGGTGTCGTTTTCGACGGGCGCTCGTGTCCTCGACGCACGGAGTCTTCGGCGCTCTCTGAACGCCCTGCTGCCGCCCGCGATCGCGGTGACCGGCCTCGTGCCGGCCGCCCCGGGCTTCGACGCCCGCGCGGCGGTCGCGCGCACCTACAGGTACCGGCTCTGGCTGCCCGGCACGCGGCCGGTCTTCGAGCGGCTCTACGTCTGGGACGTGCGCGGCGCCGTCGACCAGACGCTGCTTGCCCGGGCGGCCGCGCTGCTGCCGGGACGTCGCGACTTCGCGGCTCTCACGCCGTCGGCGAGCGGCTACCGCAGCTGCCGGCGCGAGGTCGTCAAGGCGGAGTGGCATACGACGGCCGACGGTCGCGAGGCGCACTTCGAGATCACGGCCGGCAGCTTTCTGCACAACATGGTGCGGGTGGCCGTCGGCTCGATGGTCGACGTCGCGCAGGGCCGCATGAGCCTCGCTGAGTTCTCGGCCGGTCTCGCCGGGGGGGAGCGCCGCGCGCTGGGGCTCACCGCTCCCGCCTCGGGTCTCGTCCTTCTCAGGGTAGACTACTGACGTGGCTTCTCGCCCGTCGTTGCGGATCTCCCTACAAGGGCTCGAGATCGCCGCGGTGGTGTTCGCTGCGCTCGCCGGCATCTACAGCATCGCGACGACCGACGCGGTCTCGGCGCGCCTTGCGTTCGTCATGCTGGCCCCGGCTCTCGAGGCGGCGCTGCCGCTTGCGGCCCGAGCCGTCGCGCCTGCGCGTGTCCATTCGGCACGGGTGATCGCCACGCTGCTCGTCGTCTTCTACGTCGCCTTCGCGCCGATCGGCATCGACAACTTCCTCTACCTGCCGGCGGTCGGGGCGCTGATCGCGGTGATGGTGATGAGCAACCGCGCACGCTGGCGAGCGCTGCGCGACGGGGGGCGCCCGGGCCGCTGACGGGGGCGGCGCCTAGTGACTGAGGAAGCGGTGCACCGTGCGGGCTTTGACCGCGGGGTCGACGACCACGTAGCTGCCGCCGCCGATCATCTCGGGCGTGCCCTGGAGCACCAGCTTGTACTGGTGAGTGCCCTTGGCGCGCCAGTCGATGTAGGCGAGGCCCATGATCTGGTTGGTGGTGAGGTCGGTGGCGACGCCCTTCATGAACTGGGCGCCGATCCACGGCAGGCGAAAGACGTTGCGGGGCCGGGCGATCTTGGCTTCGAGGGCCTGCACGACCTGCTGCTGGCGACCCATGCGCATGAAGTCGCTGTCGGAGTGGCGCACCCGCGAGTAGACCAGCGCCTCCTGGCCCATCATGAGCTGCGGCCCCTTCTTGAAGTGCACGATGCGGTTGCCCGTGTACCAGGAAGTGAGATCCTGGGGCACGTTGATGACCACTCCACCGACGCTGTCGATGAGGTCGGGAAAGCCGTGGAAGTTGACCAGCATGACGTGATTCACGGGCACGCCCGTGAACTCGCTGATGACCTTGATGGCCAGCGGCGAGCCGCCCCAGAAGAAGGCTTCGTTGATCTTCATCTGCCCGCGGCCGGGCACGTCGACCAGCGTGTCGCGCGGGATCGAGAGCTGGCTCACGGTGTGGGTCGTCGGGTTGAAGCGCATGAGCAGGATGCTGTCGGAGCGCGCCGGTTCGTGGCCACGCCTGTCGGAGCCGAGCACCAGGAGCGTCGTGGGCCCGCTCAGAACGCCGCCGTGCGAGTCGGCGAGCGCCGCGCGGGCACGCTTGCCGATACGATGGTTGCTCTTGGCGACCGCCTTGTCGAAGGTCCTGTAGCCCAGGAAGCCCCAGACGCTCAGGGCCACGAGCAGCGCGAGCGGGATGGCCAGAAGGTACCACCAGTGGAACCGCCGCCGGCCGGCCGGCGCCACAGGCTCGGCGTCGCCGCGATTGCGACGGGCGGCGGCGCGGCGGTCGGTCCGGTAGATGCTCGCCGGCTGGTCGGCCGGACCGGCTGGGTCGGCGGGGCCGGCCGAGCCTGCCGGTCGGGCGGTGCGGGTCGCGCGCGCCGAACGGGCGGCGGCGTCGCCGCGGGAGCCGCCGCCGTTGCCGGGGTCGCCGCGCCGCGAGCCACCGTCGCGCGAACCGTCGCCGTCGCCGCCGGCGTGCTCTTCACGAGGTGAGCGCGGCGGCGGTACGAGGGGGACGCCGGTCTTCGGGCGACGTAGGCGCCCGGCGCGGTAGGTGGTATAGGGCTTGTCGCTGGACTTGCTCATGCATCGGGCCCGTGCGTCGGCGTCTGGCAGCGGCTCGTGACGGGTTGTCGCTCCGTGATCTCGCCACGGGGCGACAGTCACAGCAGGGCGGCCGCCGCGACAGTCGCGGTGAACGCCCGGATCATGCCTGGTGAGGGTAAGTACGCCTTGCTACGGGGCGTTTCCTCTTTCTGACAGTGTACACCGTGGTATCGTGCGCCTAGCGGCTCGCCGTGGGGCGTGGCGCGGAAGGGAAGCAGCTTGAACCCGGCACGTTCGATCATCGGCGTCGATCTGGGCGGCACGAAGCTCGCCCTCGGTCTGGTCGACGACACCCTGGGGATCATCGCCCGCACGAGCGGCCTTGCGGCGACCGACACGGCCCAGGCCTGCCTCGATACCCTCTACGGCCGTCTCGACCAGGCCGTCGCCGAATACGGTCCCGTCGACGCGATCGGCATCGGCACCGCTTCCATGGTCGACTTTCGCGCCGGCCGCATCGTCCTGTCGACCAACCTGCCGCTGGCCGACGTCCCCCTGCGAGACTTGCTGAGTGAGCGCTACGGCGTGCCGGTCGTGGTCGACAACGACGCCAACGTGGCGTGTCTCGCCGAGTTTCGCTACGGCGCCGGTATCGGCACGAGCGAGATGATCATGCTCACGCTGGGCACCGGGATCGGCGGTGGCATCATCACCAACGGCCGCCTCTATCGCGGCGCCAGCGGCGCCGCCGGCGAGCTGGGCCACATGCTGATCGACTACGACGGGCCGCGCTGCCACGGCGCCTGCCCCAACCGCGGCTGCCTCGAAGTCTACGCCTCGGGACAGGCCATGGGCTGCGCGGCGCGCGATGTCGCTCGCACAGTGCCCGACTCGGCTCTGGGCCAGGCGCTGGCCTCGGGCGAAGACGTCGACGGGCCCTTGCTCAGCCGTCTCGCGCTGAACGGCGACGCGCCGGCCATCAGCCTTCTCTCAGGCATCGGCGAGAAGCTCGGCCTCGGCATCACCAGCCTCGTCAACATCTTCAATCCCGAGCTCATCGTGATCGGCGGCGGGGCCGCCCAGGCCGGCGAGATCATCCTTGGTCCTGCGCGACGCGTCGTGTCCGAGCGCGCGCTGGCGCCCCAGCGCGACCAGGTGCGCATCGTGCCGGCCCAGCATGGGGTCGATGCCGGCGTGCTCGGGGCGGCGGCGCTGGCGATCATAGAGCTGTTCCCCGAAGAAGCCCCGGCCCGCGGTCGACCCCTGTAGACGGGCTGCCGCGCCGCAGGTGAGCCGCGTTGCCTTGCGCTCGACCTGCCGGTATTCTTGGAGCAGCGTATCCAATGTGGGCGACCGCCTGTCGGGCGGTGCCCGACAGGAGGTGACCACAAGCAAATGGCGCACAGAATCACTGACGACTGTCTCGCCTGCGCGGCGTGCGTGGACGAGTGCCCCGAGGGCGCGATCGCCGAGGGCGACGACATCTACACGATCGACCCCGAGCTCTGCACCGACTGCGGCACCTGTGTCGACTCGTGCCCGAACGAAGCCATCGTCGCCGACTGACGATCTTCCGACGCGACCTCCTCGCTGGGGGCCGCTTGAGCAAGTCCGGGTGACCGCCGCCGTCGACTCTTGCGGCGTGGGGGCGGGGGATGCGCCGCAGGCGCATCCCCCGCCCCCACGCCGCTTTCCTGCCCCCCCATGCCGCTTTCCGCCCCACGCCGCTTCCGCCGCCCGTCCGGTCGAGCCTCGCTGCCGGAACCGTCGCCTCACCAGGCCACAAATCGTGAAGTCCGAGGCCTGGGCGACCGATACGTTGGAGTGTGCGGGATCCACAGCCCGCGACCACCGAGAGGGGCGGCGACCGCGGCCAAGCGGCATTCGCCCTCCCGGATCGCGTCGCCGGTTGTGGGTCCCGCGTTTCGCGCCTCCAAGCTGTGAGAGAATCCCCCCGTGCTCTACGTGTGCGCGACACCCATCGGCAATCTCGACGACGTCACCGCCCGCGTGCTCGACACGCTCCGCGCCGTCGAGCTGATCGCCGCAGAGGACACGCGTCACACGCGCAAGCTGCTCGCGCGGTTCGATATCCACACTCCTGCGACCAGCCTCTTTGCCCATAACGAGGCCGAAAAGACCGGCTATCTGCTGGGGCTGCTGCAGGCCGGTCACGACGTCGCCCTGGTCACCGACGCGGGCCTGCCGGGCGTCTCCGACCCCGGGCTGCGGCTGGTCGCCGCCGCGGCCGCCGCCGGCCTTGCCCTCACTGTGCTGCCGGGACCGTCGGCGCCGGTCACGGCCGTGGTCGCCTCGGGCTTCGCCCGCGACGACGGTTTTCGGTTCGTCGGCTATCTGCCGCGCCGGGCGGTCGACCTGCGGACCGCCTGGGACGCCTGGCGACACTGCGGCGGCCTGGTGGTCGCCTTCGAGACCGGGCACCGGCTGGCGGTCAGCCTCGCCCGCCTCGCGACCCTTGCGCCCGACGCGCCCGGCGCCGTCTGTCGCGAGCTGACCAAGGTGCACGAGGAGATCGCTCGCGGTCCGCTGTCCGAGCTTGCCCTGCGTTTCGCCGGCGAGGTCAAGGGCGAGATCACGCTGGTCGTCGACACCGGCGGTCCGGCCGGCGACGATGAGCTCGCCGGCGAGCGGGCGCACGCGGCGGCGGCGGCCCTGCGCGGCGCGGGGTTGTCGCGCCGCGACGCCGCCGCCGCGCTCGCGGTCTGCCTTGGCGTCAGGCACAACGAAGCCAAGCGCCTGGTCGACGAGGTGACGCCCGAGGCGTGACGGGCTCGCCGCGCCGGCCGTGACCGCCGTGGTCGGTGCGATACACTGGGTGCCGAAGGCACCGGTCGTCGGTCGCAAGGAGGCGCGTCATGGATCTGCTCGCGGAGCTGCGTTCTCGTCCGCTCGTCTTCGACGGCGCCATGGGCACGCAGCTCATCGCCGCCGGCTACCGTCCGGTCGAATCGCCCGAGTCGTGGAACGTGAGCAGCCCCGAGGTCGTCTCCGCTATCCACCGCGCCTACCTCGAAGCGGGGGCCGACGTCATTGAGACCAACAGCTTCGGCGGCAGTCGCAGCAAGCTGACCGCCTATCATGCGGCTGAGCGTGTCGCCGAGCTGAACGGCGCCGGCGCTCGCCTGGCGACGGCCGTGCGCGACGAGGTCGCGCCCGACAGGCTGGTCGCCGGCGACATCGGGCCGTCGGGTCGCATGCTGCCGCCGCTGGGCGACGCGAGCGCCGACGAGCTGCGCGACGTCTTCGCCGAACAGGCCGAAGCGCTCGTCGCCGGCGGCGTCGACCTGATCGCCATGACGACCTTCTTCGATCTCGTCGAGGCCAGGGCCGCCGTGCTCGGCGCGCGCGCCATGGCGGGCTCGCGGCCGGTCCTCATCTCGCTGGCGTTCAAGCCGACTCCGCGCGGCTACCGCACGATGATGGGTGTGACCCCGGCTCAGGCGGCCGCGACCCTGCTCGAGGCGGGCGCCGACGTGGTCGGCGCCAACTGCGAGATCACCGGCGAGGACATGCCGGGTCTCGTCGCCGAGTTCCGGGCCGCGACCGACGCACCGCTCATCATCCAGCCCAACGCGGGCCAGCCCAGCCTGGTCGACGGCCACACGACCTACGGTGAGACGCCCGAGAGCTTCGCCTCGTTCATGCCGGCCATCGTGGCCGCGGGCGCGAACATCGTCGGGGGCTGCTGTGGCACGACGCCGGCCTACATCGCGGCGCTGGTGGCCGCCCTGCGCGTCTAGCGCGGCAGGTCTCGAGCGACGAAGCCGATCGTCCGGCCCGGCGCGGGGCCTATTTGAGGAGCGCTGCTCCCACGCCGTCGAAGATGAGGCGCACGGCGTGCAGCGCGGTGATCTCCATGGGGTCGTAGAGGGGGTTGACCTCGACCATGTCCATGCCGATCACGTGCGCCCTGAGGGCGACGGCCCGCAGGATCGCCTTGGCTTCGTAGTAGCTGAAGCCGCCCGGCTCGGGCGTGCCGGTGCCGGGCGCGATGCCGGGGTCGAGGGCGTCGATATCGAAGGTGATGTAGACGTCTTCGCCGGGCTCGATGTGAGCCACCAGGTCGGCGACCGGCGTGCGCTTGGCCTGCTCGCACCAGAACGTGGTCACGCCGCGCTCGCGGGCCAGCTCGATCTGGTCGGACGCGGTGTGCAACCCGCGGATGCCGTACTGGGTGACCCGCTGCACGAGGCCGCTTTCGTGGGAGCGCACGATGGGGCTGGCGTGTGTGTACAGCATGCCGGACTCGTCGTTCCAGTAGTCCATGTGGGTGTCGAACTGCACGAGGTGCAGCGGCCGCCGGCCGAACGCCTTGAGGATGGGGTAGGTGATCGAGTGGTCGCCGCCGAGCACGACGGGGAAGAGCCCGTGCTCGAGCAGGCGGCCGACGCGCGCCCCGATGAGCGGGTGGCTGCGCTCGGGCTGCGCCGTCGGCGGCAGGTCGACGTCGCCCGAGTCGACGAAGCGCACGCCGCCCAGCAGTTCCGCGCCGGCTTCGCCGTCGTAGAAGGGCGTCGCGCCCTCGCGGTAGGCCCAGTTGGTCGAGGCGTCGCGCATGGCGCGCGGCCCGTAACGGGCTCCCGGACGAGCCGTGGTGGCTTCGTCGTAGGGAATGCCCAGGATGGCCACCTCGGCGTCGCTGCTGCGGGGGTCGGCCATGTAGGGCGCCTTGAGAAAGCTGGCGATGCCGGCAAAAGGCGGAGATTCTCCCATGGCGGGAATCATACCTGAGCGGTAACGGGACCCGTACGGTGGGTCCACGTTCCGGAAGCGGGTGGGCGAAGCTCCGGCGAGGCGCCCCGGGCGCACGAGCGGCCGGCATCGGCCGTGCCGGCCGGAGGTGATGTAGGATAGCGCGCAAGCTGAAGCGAGAAAGGGAAGCGATGAAGATCCAGCGGAGACCGTCGAACGTCCTTTTGCCGGTGCCGCTGGTCATGATCAGCGTCGCCGGCGTCGACGGCGGGCCCGCGAACATCGTCACCCTCGCCTGGGCGGGCAACGTGTGCTCGGCGCCGCCCATGCTGAGCATCTCGGTGCGGCCGTCGCGGTACTCCTACGAGCTCCTCCAGCGCAGTCACGAGTTCGTGGTAAACGTGCCGCGCCGCGACCAGGCGCGCGAGGTCGACCTGTGCGGCAACGCATCCGGGCGCGACACCGACAAGTTCGCCGCCTGCGGCTTTCACGCCGTCGCCGGGGCGCGCGTCTCGGCTCCTCTCATCGAGGAGTGCCCGATCAACATAGAGTGCGTCACGCGACACCGCCTGAGCCTCGGTGCGCACGACCTGTTCATCGGCGAGATCCTGGCCGTGCATTTCAGCGACAACGTGCTCGACTCACGCGGTCGCCTGCAGACCGGCAAGGTCGACCCACTGACGTACGTCCACGGCGAGTACTGGTCGCTGGGCGACAAGGTGGGCAGCTACGGCTACACGCTCAAGGAGCCGCAGGGCGAGGCCAAGGGTTGAGCCGCTTCTCGATCACGACGCCGATCTACTACGTCAACGCCGACCCCCATCTGGGGCACGCCTACACGACGATCGCCGCCGACATCCTCGCCAGGCATCACCGCCAGCTCGGCGACGACGTCTTCTTTTTGACCGGCACCGACGAGCACGGCAACAAGGTGGCCCAGGCCGCCGAGGAACGCGGGCTCACCCCGCGCGCGCACGTCGACGCCCTGGCCCCGAAGTTCCGCGAGATGACTCTGCGGGTCAACGCCGGCAACGACTTCTTCATCCGTACGACCGATGCCGAGCACGAAGCCTACGTGCAGGGCTTCGTCGAAAAGCTGCGCGCCGCCGGCGACATCGAGAAGCGCAGCTACGGCGGCCTGTACTGCACCGCCTGCGAAGCCTTCTACTACGAGCGCGACCTCGTCGCCGGCAAGTGCCCGGTGCACGGCACCGAACCGGTCTGGCTCGAAGAGGAGAACTACTACTTCCTGCTGTCGCGCTACCAGGACCGGCTGCGCCGGTTCTACCTCGACAATCCGGGCTGGGTGCGGCCCAGGTCGCGCTACAACGAGGCCCTGTCGTTCATCGAGGGCGGCCTCGACGACATCTCCATCAGCCGCAAGTCGATCACCTGGGGCATCCCCGTGCCCTGGGATCCCGAGCAGGTGATCTACGTCTGGGTCGACGCGCTCATCAACTACCTGTCGGCGCTCACCTACGCCCGCCCCGGCGACGATCTCGAGCAGCGTTTCTGGCCGGCCGACATCCACCTGCTGGCCAAGGACATCCTCAAGTTCCACGCGGTGATCTGGCCGGCGCTGCTGTGGAGCGCCGGCTACGAGGCGCCGCGCAGCGAGTTCATCCACGGCTACCTGCTCATGGGCGGCGAGAAGATGTCCAAGACGCGCGGCAACGTGCTCGACCCCTTCGCGGTGATCGAGCAACGCGGCGCCGACGCGCTGCGCTTCTACCTGTTTCGCGAGGTGACGTTCGGCCTCGACGGGGTGATCTCCCTCGAGGGCTTCGAGCAGCGCTACAACAACGAGCTCGCCAACGAGCTCGGCAACCTCGTCAGTCGCACCGTGTCGATGATCACCAAATACCGCGACGGCCTCATTCCCGCTGTCGCCCCGGCCTCAGGCGCGGCGAGCCTCGTGGCCGAAGGCGAGGCGATGGTCGCCGCCGCCAGCGCGCAGCTCAGCGCCGTCGAGATCACGGTCGCCCTCGAGACCGTCTGGGAGTTCGTGCGCCGGTTGAACCGCTACGTCGAAGAAGAGGCGCCCTGGAAGCTCGCCAAAGACGAAGCCCAGCACGAGCGCCTCGACTTCGTGCTGCACGGGCTCGCCGGCGGCCTGCGGCTCGTGGCCCTCGCGCTCTACCCGGTGGCGCCGGGCACGGCCGTTGAGATCCTGCGGCGGCTCGGCCAGGCCACCGGACCGTCCGACCTGCTGCTCGCCCAGGCGCGCTGGGACGCTCTCGTTCCGGCCGCGGTCGTGACGGCGCCGCCGCTCTTTCCCCGCATCGAAGCCGAGGCGTAGACCAGCGTGCCTGAGCCGGGCGCGACAGACGCCGCCGGCGGGGTCGTCAGGGGAGTGATCGACACCCATTGTCACCTCGACCTGCTCAAAGGCACGCCCGAGGAGGCGCTGACCGAAGCGCGCGCGGCCGGTGTCGAGGCCGTCGTGGCCGTCGGCATCGACCTGCGTTCGTCGCGCATCGCCGCCGAGCTGGCTGCCGCCCACGACGACGTCTTCGCGGCCGTCGGCGTGCACCCCCACGACGCGGTGAGCTTCGACGCGGTCGTGCGCACGGGCCTCGAGCGGCTGCTGAGCCAACGCCACGTCGTGGCCGTCGGCGAGTGCGGCCTCGACTTCTATCGCGACCTCGCCCCCCGCGACGTCCAGCGCGAGGCGTTCGCCGAGCAGCTCGAGCTGGCGCGCGCGGCGAACAAGCCGGTGTGCGTGCACAGCCGCGAAGCCGGCGGCGAGACCTTCGCCGTGCTCACCGAGCACAGTCACGGCCTGCGCATCGTGCTGCACTGCTTCTCGACGCCGGAGTACGTCGATCTCTGCAACGAGCGCGGCTACTACGTCTCGTTCGCCGGCAACCTGACCTACAAGAGCTCGCAGGAGCTCCAGAAGGCGGCCGTCGCGGTGCGTGACGACCTGCTGCTGGTCGAGACCGACGCGCCCTTTCTCACCCCCATGCCGCATCGCGGGCATCCCAACCGGCCGGCCAACGTCGGCCTGACGGCGCGGTTCCTGGCGCGGCTACGCGGCTGGAGCGACGACGAGGTCGCCGCGGTGACGAGCGCCAACGCCCGCCGGGCGTTCGGCTTGAGCACCGCCGGTCGGGCTCCATCGGCGTGAGCGCGACGCACGCGCGCCCGCCGGCCAAGCGGCGCTACGGCCAGCACCATCTCGTCGACCAGGGCACGCTCGACGCGATCCTCCTGATGGCCCGCGTGCAGCCGATCGACGTCGTGCTCGAGGTCGGCGCCGCCGGGGGCACGATGACGAGACGTCTCGTCGACCAGGCCGGCTTCGTGCACGCCTTCGAGATCGACCTGCGCTTCGCGCAGGCCCTCACCCGATTCGCCGACAGCCGTGACGACCTGCGTGCCTACATGGTCGACGCGCTGCGCTACCGGCTCGCCGACCTGGACCCACCGCCGACCGCCGTCGTGGCCAACCTCGCCTACAACATCGCCGTGCCGCTGCTCATGCGCACGATCGCAGTGCTGCCGGGTGTCGAGCGCTGGGCGGTCATGCTCCAGCGCGAGCTCGCCGAGCGTCTGTTCGCCGTGCCGCGCACCAAGGCCTACTCGGCCGTGTCGGTGCTGGTGCAGCTCTCCTGCGAGTTCGAAGCGTCGCGGCCGGTGCCGCGCACGGTCTTCGCGCCGCCGCCCCGGGTCGACTCGGCCTTCGTCACCTTCACGCGCAGCCGCGTCTGGCCGGCCGACGACGCCTTCGTGCTCGACACGCTGGTGCGCACCTCGTTCGCTCAGCGGCGAAAGCAGATCGTCAATTCTCTGTCGGGGGCCACTATGCGCGGCGCAGACGCCCTTACCCGCGACCAGGTGCGAGCCGCGCTCGAAGCGCTCGGTCTGCCCGACACGACCCGCCCCGAGGAGCTCTCGCCGCCGACCTTCGTGGCGCTGGCCCGCGAGCTCGGTTGCCTGCCGACGCTGTGAACCCCGCCGGACCACCGGTGACGGGAGCCGAGGGCTCCGGCGCGGCGCCCCGTCCGGGGGCGCTCGTCGAAGTCGCCGCACCGGCCAAGATCAACCTCAGCCTGCTGGTCGGCCCGGGGCGCTCGGACGGTTTCCACGAGATCTTCTCGGCGATGCTGCCCGTGACCCTGGCCGACCTCGTGACGGCGCGCCCGGCGCCGCCCGGCGCCGGCCTTACGGTCGAGTGCCCCGTGGCTGCCGGCGAGGCCAACCTCGCCGCCAGGGTGGTGCGCGAGCTCGAGCGGCGCCTGGAGCGTAGCTTCGACGTGCACCTGGACATCATCAAGCGTGTGCCCGCGGCGGCCGGCCTCGGCGGCGGCAGCTCCGACGCCGCCGCCGCGCTCACCGCGGTCGAGCGCCTGTTCGGGCTCGATCTGCCGGTGCGACTGCGCTACGAGGTGGCCGGCGCCGTGGGCTCGGACGTGCCGTTCTTTCTGTGGCCGGGCCCGCAGCTCGCCATGGGCCGCGGCACTGTCCTCAAGGAGATCGAGCTGCCCGAGCCCCTGAACGTGGTGATCGCCCTGCCCGGCCTCGCTCTGCCGACCGCCGACGTGTACGGTTGGTTGAGCGAGCGTGGAGAGCCCGAGCCCAAGGCCTTCGTGGCGCGCACGCAGCGCCTCGTCGCCGGCCTGGGGGCGGCGCAGCGGCCGCGCGACCTCGCGGCGCTCGTCGAGAACGACCTCGAGCCGCCCGTCGTCGAGCGCCATCCGCTGATCGCCGAGCTCGGGCAGCGGCTGCGAGCCGCCGGCGCCTTCGCCGCCGCGATGAGCGGCAGCGGTTCGAGCGTCTTCGGACTGTTCGCGAGCGCGGCGCGCGCCCAGCGGGCGTGCGCCACGCTCGCACCCACGGCGGCCGTCTATGTCACCGACCTGCAGCCCGGTGACGCGCCCGCCGGCGGGGAGGTGGGGGGCTCGCAGCCGGGCTCGCATCCGGGTCCGCGGCCGGGCTCACCGCCGGGTCCGGCGCCGGTCAAGTGATAGACTTACGCCCGCGGTGGGCGCCTTTCGGCGGCGCGCCGTTGGGGCGTGGCCAAGTGGCAAGGCAACGGGTTTTGGTCCCGTGATCGGAGGTTCGAATCCTCCCGCCCCAGCCACGAACACGGCTGGGGGGCCGCCCGACCGCCGACCTGTCACACGGCTACGATGGGAACGAACGCCATGTCTCTCGAACAGACCATAGACTCTTCGCGTGCCGGCCGGCCGCTGGCCGTGATGATCCTCGCCGCCGGTCTCGGCACGCGCATGAAGTCAGACCTGCCCAAGGTCATGCATCCCGTCTGCGGGCGGCCGCTGCTGGCCTACGTGCTCGACGCGGCCGCCGCCCTCGGACCCGCGCGGATGGTCGTGGTCACGGGCGCGGGCGACGACGACCCGGTCGCGGCGGCGCTGCCTGCCGGTGTCGAACGCGCCGTGCAGGCCGAACGCCTCGGCAGCGGCGACGCCGTGCGCGCCGGCATGGGCCCGCTGGCCGATTTCGAAGGCGACGTCATGGTCCTGAACGGCGACGTGCCGCTGGCCGGCGCCGAGCTGCTCGCCGGCCTGCGCCGCCATCACGTCGACTGCACCGCGCGCGCCACCGTCACCACCGTCGTGCTGGCCGACCCGATCCATTACGGGCGCGTCATCCGCGACGCCGGCGGCGACCTCGCGCGCATCGTCGAGGCGCGCGACGCCTCGCCGCAGGAGCTCGCGGTCAGCGAGATCAACGTCGGCTTCTACGTCTTCGACGCCGCCGAGCTGCGCCGTCTTCTGCCGGCGCTCACGGCCGACAACGCGCAGGGTGAGTACTACCTCACCGAGCTGGTGCATCGCTTTCTCGAGGCCGGCGACAGGGTGGCCGCCTTCCTCACCGCCGACGTCGAAGCCAGCATGGGGGTCAATTCAAGAGTCGAGCTCGCGCAGGTCACCGCCATCATGCGGGCCCGCATCCTGCAGGGCCTCATGCTCGACGGCGTGACGATCGACGACCCTTCGTCGACCTACGTCGACTGGGGCGTCGTGGTCGGGCGCGACACCGTCATACGGCCGCAGACGATCCTCGCCCGCGGCACGGTCGTCGGGGCGCGCTGCACGGTGGGGCCGGGCTGCTTTCTGACCGACGTGACGGTCGGCGACGGCGCTACGATCGTGTCGTCACACCTGGTCTCCTGCCACATCGGACCGGGTTGCAGCGTCGGTCCGTTCGCGCACGTGCGCCCGCGCACCGAGCTCGCCGAGGGCGCCCGGGCGGGCAGCTTCGTCGAGATCAAGGCGAGCACCGTGGGCAAGGGCAGCAAGGTGCCGCACCTGAGCTACGTGGGCGACACCACGATCGGCGACAACACGAACATCGGCGCCGGCACGATCACCGCCAACTACGACGGGCAGCACAAGCACCCGACCGTCATCGGCAGCGACGTCAAGGTCGGCAGCGACACCGTGTTCGTGGCGCCGGTCACGGTCGGCGACGGCGCCTATACCGGCGCCGGCTCCACGATCACCAAAGACATCCCCGATGGAGCGCTGGGCGTGGCCCGCGCCCGCCAGGAGACGGTCGAAGGCTACGCTGCCCGGCGCCGGCCGCGGCGCGACAAGGAAGACTGATCGACAAAGGCTGATCTGCACCCCGGGCAAGCGCCGAGGCCGTCACCTCTGATACAATCCAGGGCCGCACAGACGTTTCGCAGTGGAAGGATCCCCGTGACCATGAAGACGTGTCACGTCAGCACGACGGAGCGCCGGCTCATGCTGTTCGCGGGCCGCAGCAATCCGCAGCTCGGCGAGGCCATCGCCGACGAGCTGGGCATCGCGCTGGGCCCGATGCTGCTCACGACGTTCGCCAACGGCGAGATCTACGCGCGCTACGAAGAAAGTGTCCGCGACGCCGACGTGTTCCTCGTGCAGTCGCCGCACGGCAAGCTCAACGAGCACGTGGTCGAGCTGCTCATCATGATCCAGGCGGCCAAGCTCGCGTCGGCCCACCGCGTCACCGCCGTGCTGCCCTACTTCCCCTACGCCCGCCAAGACAAAAAGAGCGCCGCCCGCGAGCCTATCACCGCCCGCCTCATGGCCACGCTGCTCGAAGCCGCCGGCGCCGACCGCGTCCTGTCGATGGACCTCCATCAGGGCCAGCTGCAGGGCTTCTTCGAGATCCCCGTCGACCACATGACGGCCGTGCCCATCCTGGCCGACTACTTTCGCTACCGCGGCTTCGGCGACGCCGAACTGGTCGCCGTCTCCGCCGACGCGGGCGGCGTGAAGCTCGCCAAGCGCTTCGCCAACCGGCTCGACGCCGATCTCGCCGTGCTCACCAAGATGCGCCCGGCGCACAACGTCGCCGAGACCATGCACTTCATCGGCGACGTCGACGGCAAGATCGCCATCGTGATCGACGATATCATCGACACAGCCGGCTCGGTGATCAACGCGATCGACACGCTCTACGAGCACGGCGCCCGCGAGGTCTACGTCACCGCGACGCACGGCATCTTCTCGGGGCCGGCTCACGAACGCATTGCGGCCTCGCCGGTCAAGGAGATCGTGGTCACCGACACCTTGCCGGTCGTGCCCAGCATGGATTCCAAAGTCAAGGTCCTGTCCGTGGCGGGTATCCTCGCCGACACCATCAAGCGCGTGTTCGAAGGCGAATCGGTCAGCGAGCTGTTCGCCGGCGAGAACGCTCTCTTCTAGCAGGAGACGAAACCAGCATGGATCGAGTCAAACTCGTCGTATCTTCCCGCGAGGCCGGCGGCAGCCGCGAAGCCCGCCGCCTGCGTCGCAGCGGTCTCATTCCGGGCATCCTCTACGGTTCGGGCAACCCGGCCCTGAGCATCGCCGTCGAACAGCACGCCCTGCGCGACGCGCTCGCCACCGGAGCCGGCCTGCACGCGGTGCTCGACGTCGTGATCGAAGGCCAGGCCCAGCCGCACGTCGCCATCGTCAAGGAGTACGAGATCGACAAGGTCAAGCACTTCATGACCCACGTCGACTTTCAGGAGATCAACCTCACCGAGGCCATCGAGTCGAACGTCACGGTGACCCTCGTGGGCACGCCGACCGGCGTCAAGCTCGACGGCGGCCTGCTCGACGTCGTCACGCGCGAGGTCCTCGTGAGCGCCCTGCCGACCGACATGCCCGAGCATCTTTCGCTGAACGTCGAAGCGCTCGGCGTGGGCGACGTGTTCCGCGTCTCCGACCTCGAAGTGCCCGCCGACGTCACCATCCTCGACGATCTCGACGAGGTCATCTGCTCCGTGCTGGCCCCACGCGTCGCCGAAGAGGCCGAGGTCGAAGAGGCCGAAGCCGGCGTGGCCGAGCCCGAGGTGGTCGGCGAGCGCGAGGCAGAGTCCGAGGAGTAGACGCTCACGGCCGGTCGCTCGCGTCGCGCTGCGTCGCCGGGACAGCCGGTCGAGCTGCTCGTCGTCGGCCTCGGCAACCCCGGGTCCGAGTACGCCTCTTCGCGCCACAACGCGGGTTTTCTGGTCGTCGACGAGCTGGCCCGACGCCACGCCTTTCCGCGCGCCGGGCGCGACTACAGCGGACGCTACGCGGCCGGCTCCATGGCCGGCCGCGGCGTCGGTCTGCTCATCCCGACGACCTACATGAACGAGTCGGGTCGTAGCGTGGCCGCCGCGCTGCGCGACCTGCGCCTGTCGCAGGGCGACCTGCTCGTGGTGCACGATCACATCGACCTGCCCTTCGGGCGCCTGCGGCTCACGCAGGGCGGCGGCCACGGCGGCCACAACGGCATCCGCAGCATCTTCGAGCTGGTCGGTCGCGACTTCGATCACGTGCGCATGGGCGTGGGGCGGCCGGCGAGCACCGAGCCCGACGTCGTGGCCGACTACGTGCTGGGGCGCTTCAGCGAGCCGCGCGCCGAGGTCGACGACCTCGTGCGGCGCGCGGCCGACGCGGTCGAGCGCTGGGTGGCCGACGGTGTCGAGACGGCCATGAACGAGGTCAACGCGCAGTAGCGGGGTGTGGGGCCGAGCGCCCGGCGCCTGGTTTGTGACCGCCTGTGCCGCCCGTGCCGCGCGCATCGCCGAGCCGATCGAGAGCGCGGCCACCAGGCCAACGGGACGGTCGCCGTCGGGTACAATCGACCTCGTAATCCTGTGACCCCGGCGCCCGCGGCGCCGGGGCTTTTGGCGTGTGACTCCAGCGGCGAAGGCGACGATGTTTCTCGACTACCTGACAGAAGATGAGCGCTTCGCGAAAGCCGCCGGCCTCTTGCGCCGGGGCTCGTCGCTGTACGCGCCGGGCTTCTATGCGCCCTACGTCCTGGCGGCGCTGATCCGCTCCGCGCAGGCGCCGGGCTGGCTCGTCGTGGTGCCCGACTCCGAGCAGGCGGTGCGGCTCGCCGACGAGCTCTCGGTCTACCTCGAGACGACGGTCGAGCCCCTGCCCCCGCGCGGCGTGCTCTACGGCGCGGACGTGGCGCCGGCGGCTCACGTGCTGGGCCAGCGCCAGCGGGCGCTGGCGGCGCTCGAGCAGGGCGGGGTCGTCGTGGCCGACGCCGTCGCCCTGCTCGAGCGCTTCATCCCGCTCGCCCTGCAGCCGCGCCCGCTGGAACTGGTCCAAGGCGCGGAGCTCGCCTTCGACACGGTCCTGGCCGCGCTGGCCAGCCTGGGCTACGAGCGCGCCGAGCAGGTGCGCGAGCGCGGCGAGTTCGCGGTACGCGGCGGCCTCGTCGACGTCTATCCGTCGACCGGCGCGCCGGTGCGGGCCGAGTTCTGGGGCGACACCATCGAATCGCTGCGGCGCTTCTCGGTGTTCTCGCAACGCGCCGTGGCTGAGATCGAGCGCTGCCTGGTGACGACGTCGAGCGAGGTCGACCCGACCGACGCCGAAGTCGAGGCGGCCGTCTCCCAGGAGCTCGGCTCGTGGGAGCTCAGCGGTCGCGAAGAGACCCCCGACGAGGCCTACCGGCGCGCCGAAACGCGGGCCCTGGCCCGTCTCTCGGGCAGCTTCATCGACCTCGCCACCATCTGTGAACAGCGCGCCCTGCGGCTCGCTTCGGTCGGCGCCGACGATGTCGTGCGCTCGCTGGCCAGCTTCGATTCCGAGCTCGCGACCACGCTGCCCGCCGAGGTGCGCGAGCGCTTCTACCTGCCCCTGCTCGAGGTGCGCCGCACGCTGTCCGACGCGGTGGCGCTCGACCTCGTGCAGCGCGAGCAGCGCTGGCAGTTCCACGCCGCCCGGCCGCAGGCCGCCGGTCGCGACATCGCGGCGGCCCAGCGCGACCTGCGGCGGCTGTCCGACGACGGCTATCGCGTCTTCGTCGTGTTCCGTCACCCCGGCGAGGCCAGCCGCGCCGGCTACCGGCTGAAGGGCCTGCAAGTCACCCTGCTCGACGCGGCCGCGCTGCGCGAGGGTGACGCTGCCCCGGTCGACGACGCGGTCGCGAGTGTGAGCGCGGCCGCGGACGGCTCCCGCACGGTCGCGCGGGCAGGCGCAGGCCTGCCGCCCGGCGTCTACTTCGTGGCGGCGCCGCTGCGCGAGGGCTTCATCTCGAGCGAGCTCAAGCTGGCCGTGATCGGCGAGCGCACCCTGGTGCGCGCGGCCCCCGCCGGGCCGCGCTTCGCCGGCTCACGCCTTACCTCGTTCTTCGACCTGCGCCCCGGCGACTACGTGGTCCACGAAGACCACGGCATCGCCCAGTTCTCTGGTATCGAGACGCGCACCGTGGCCGGGGTCACCCGCGACTACCTCTTCCTGGCTTTCAAAGAGGAAGACAAGCTCTTCGTGCCGCACGACCAGATCGGCAAGGTCACCCGCTACATCGGCGCGAGCGGCGCGGCGCCGCCGCTGAACCGGCTGGGCGGCGCCGCCTGGTCGGCCGTCAAGACGCGAGCCCGCAAGGCGGTCGCCGAGATGGCCGGCGAGCTCCTCAACCTCTACGCCGCCCGCCAGGCCGTGCCCGGTCATGCCTTCAGCCCCGACGGCGAGCTCACGCGCCGCCTCGAGGAGGGCTTTGGCTTCGAGGAGACCGACGACCAGGCCGAGGCCATCGACGATGTCAAAAACGACATGGAAGCGCCGCACCCCATGGACCGCCTGATCTGCGGCGACGTCGGCTACGGCAAGACCGAGGTGGCCCTGCGGGCCGCCTTCAAGGCGGCCGAGGGCGGCAAGCAGGCGCTCATGCTGGTGCCCACGACCATCCTCGCCGAGCAGCACTACCTGACCTTCGCCGAACGTTTCAAGGAGCTCCCAGTGAACGTTCAGATGGTCTCGCGCTTTCGCACGGCGGCCGAACAGCGGCACGTGCTCGCCGAGTTTCGCGAAGGCAAGGTCGACGTGCTGATCGGCACCCATCGCCTGCTGTCCCGCGACGTGGTGCCGCGCGACCTGGGCCTCGTCATCGTCGACGAGGAGCAGCGCTTCGGTGTGCGCCAGAAGGAGCTGCTGCGCCAGCTCAAGCTGCAGGTCGACGTCGTCAGCCTGTCGGCCACACCCATACCGCGCACCCTGCAGATGAGCCTCACCGGCATCCGTGACATCTCCGTGATCGAGACCGCGCCGCACGGCCGCCACGAGGTGCGCACCTACATCGGCGAGTACCGCGACGACCTGGTGCGCGTGGCGATCGAAAAGGAGATCGCTCGCGAGGGCCAGGTCTTCTACCTGCACAACCGCGTCGAGACGATCGACCAGGCCGCCGAACACGTGCGCGATCTGGTGCCGGCGGCGCGCATCGCCGTGGGTCACGGCCAGATGCACGAGCGCGCCCTCGAGAAGGTGATGCTCTCCTTCCTGGCCGGCGACGCCGACGTGCTGGTCTCGACCTCGATCATCGAAAGCGGCATCGACGTGCCGACCGCCAATACCCTGATCGTCGAGCGCGCCGACATGCTGGGGCTCGCCCAGCTCTACCAGATCCGCGGCCGCATCGGGCGCAGTGACGAATACGCCTACGCCTACCTGCTCTACCCGAGCGAGGACTTCCTGACCGGCGACGCCGCCGCCCGTCTGCGCACCCTTTCCGACTACACCGAGCTGGGTTCGGGCTTCAAGATCGCCATGCGCGACCTCGAGATCCGCGGCGCCGGCAACCTGCTCGGCGACGAGCAGTCGGGCCAGGTGGCGGCCGTCGGCTTCGAGATGTACGCCCAGCTCCTCGAAGAGGCCGTCGCCGAGCAGCGCGGCGAGCCGCCGGCGACCCAGCCGCCGGTGCGCCTCGAGATCCCCGTCACGGCCTATATCCCGCCCGACTACATCGCCTACGAGGCCACCAAGATCGATGCCCACCGCCGCATCGCCCGGGCGGGCGATCCGCGCGCCCTGGACGAGGTCCGGGCCGAGCTCACCGACCGCTTCGGCGTACCGCCGGAACCCGTGGAGAACCTGCTGGCGCTGCAGTCGATCCGGTTGCAGGCGGCGGCGCTGGGCGCCGCCGCCGTCGTCTACCGCGGCGGCCGTCTGCAGGTCGAGGGTCTGCAGTTGGACGACGAATGGGCCGCCGCCGTGCGCGCCGCCGGCGATCACTACTCGTACTTCAAGCAGAAAAGCATGCTGACCGCGCACAGGCGTAACGAAACTTCACAAATCCTCGTGTGGGTGGGGTCGGCACTCGATGCTATAATCCAAGCTCGCAGACTCTGATCCGCCAAGCTCCCGAAAGAGGCCGTTCATGAAGAAACTCGCCCTGGTCGCGCTCGTGCTCGTCTTGGGCCTGGCTTCCCTCGTCGCTGCCGGCTGCGGCGGCAAGGTCCCGCAGGGCGCCATCGCCACCGTCGGCGGTGTGCCGATCACCCAGGCTCAGTTCGACCAGTACATAAACCAGGCCAAGGCAAGCGCCAGTCAGCAGAAGGCCGCCTTTCCGAGCATCGGGACGACCGCGTACAACCGCTATGCCGCCGAGATCGTCAGCTACCTGGTCGAGCAGCAGCTCGTGCTGAACGGCGCCAAGCAGATGAAGATCTCGGTCTCAGACGCGGACGTGCAGACCCAGCTCCAGCAGATCGCCGCCCAGTACGGCGGCACGCAGAAGATGTACGCCGCCGCCAAGACGGCCGGCATGGACCCAAGCCAGCTCAAGACCTACGTCAAGAACTCGCTGCTGGGCCAGAAGCTCTACCAGCAGGTGATCGGCAAGTCCACGCCCACCGCCGCTCAGATGAAGGCCTACTATGCGGCCAACAAGGCCCAGTTCGACCAGGCCGCCACGCGCACGGTGCGCCACATCCTGGTCAAGACCAAGGCCCAGGCCCTCAAGGTGCGGGCGCTGCTGGCCGCAAGCGACACCAACGCCACCTGGGCGAAGGTCGCCAAGCAGTACTCGATCGACACCGGCACCAAGAACAGCGGTGGCAGCCTCGGCGCGATCAAGACCGGGCAGATGGTCAAGCCGTTCAACGACGCGGCCTTCTCGCTCAAGCTCAACACCATCTCGGCGCCCGTCAAGAGCCAGTACGGCTGGCACATCATCGAGGTCACGGCGATCACGCCGGCCAAGAAGTCCACCTACGCCTCAGCCATGGCGAAGATCAAGAGCACGTTGACGTCGCAGATGCAGACCAAGACCTGGCAGGCCTGGATCGCCAAGGCCAAGGGCGCGGCCGACATCAAGTACGCGGCGGGCTACGATCCCGACCTGCTCACCGCCGCACCGAGCGCGTCGCCGTCGCCGTCGTCATCGACGACCCCGTAGCTCCGGCACGCCGCGCGGTGTCGAACCGGCTCCGCACATGAGCATCCGGCTGCTGTACATCGGCGCCGTCGCCGACCTGGCGCCCGCGGCTTCGCTGCGGGCGCTGGCCGGCGGCGGCGCCTTGCTCGTCCCTCACGACGTGCCCTCCGCGCTGGTCGAGCTCATCGTCGCGGCTCACGGCCTGCCGATCGCCGGCGAGGTCGGCACCGACGACGTGCAGGCGGTCTGCGAGCGGGGCATGGCGGGCACGGTCGACGTCTGCATCGCCGGCGGGCAGGGGCCGGCGCTGGCGCGCGCCCTTCGGGCCCGAGCCGGCGCGCACGGCCTGACGGTCGAGACGGTGCCCGACGGAACGGCCTTCGACGACTGCCTCATCGCCCAGGAGCTGATCTCGCTGCGTCACGTCACCGCCGTCCTGCGTGAGCAGTGCCCGTGGGACCGCGAGCAGCGCGCCATGGACATCATCTCCTACACGATCGAAGAGGTGTACGAGCTCGCCGAGGTCATCATGCAGGAGCGCCTCGACGACGAGCACGACGAGCTCGGCGACGTGCTCTTTCAGGTCTACTTCCTCTCGCGGCTGCTCGAAGAGGAGCAGGCCGGCGATCTCGGCAGCGTCGCCGCCGAGATCGAAGAGAAGCTCATCCGCCGCCACACCCACATCTTCGGCGACGACACGGCCGAGACGGCGGGCGAGGTGCGCGGCGTATGGGAGCGCGCCAAGCGCGACGCCGAGGGTCGCGAGGGCGTGTTCCACAACGTCCCCAGCACCCTGCCGGCGCTGCTGCTCGCGCGCAAGGTGCAGCAGCGCGCCGCCGCGGTCGGGTTCGACTGGGAGCGCGCCCTCGAGGCCTTTCCCAAGATCGCAGAGGAGCACGCCGAGCTGGCCGCCCTTCTCGAAGGTCCGCTGTCGGTGGCCGGCGCCGACGACTCTCACGCCGGGCTGGCCGAGCGCGAGCATCGGCTGCGCCACGAGTTCGGCGATCTGCTGTTCGCCACCGTCAACGTGGCCCGCAAGCTCACCGTCGACCCCGAGATCGCGCTGCGTGAGGCCTGCGACCGGTTCGTGCGCCGGGTCGAAGCCGCGGCCACCCTGGCCGTCCGCGACGGTCTCGAGTGGACCGCGCTCGACCTCGCCGCTCAAGACGACTACTACCGCCGCGCCAAGTCGGGCGAAGGCGGTCTCTATCGTGATGAACAGGAGGACACACCATGACCATCATCGTCGACGTCGTCGGCCGCCAGATACTCGATTCCCGCGGCAACCCCACGGTCGAGGTCGAGGTAGAGCTCGAGTCGGGTGCCGCCGGCCGGGCGGCCGTGCCCTCGGGCGCCTCGACCGGCGAGTTCGAGGCGGTCGAGCTGCGTGACGGGGGTGACGAGTACGGCGGCAAGTCCGTGCGCCAGGCCGTCGACAACGTCAATAACGAGATCGCCGAGGAGCTGCTCGGCCTCGACGCCACCGACCAGCGCATCGTCGATCAGAGTCTGATCGCCCTCGACGGCACGCCCAACAAGGCCAAGCTCGGCGCCAACGCCATCCTGGGCGCCTCGCTCGCCGTGGCTCATGCCGCCGCGGCGGCGATGGGGCTGCCGCTCTACCAGTACGTCGGCGGCTGCAACGCGCACGTGCTGCCGGTGCCGATGATGAACATCATGAACGGCGGCAAGCACGCCGACAACAACGTCGACCTGCAGGAGTTCATGGCCATGCCGGCAGGCGCCGAGAGCTTCGAGGAGGCTCTGCGCATGGGCGCCGAGGTGTTCCACGCCCTGGCCGGCGTGCTCAAGGGGCGCGGCCTGTCGACCGCCGTCGGCGACGAAGGCGGCTTCGCCCCCAACCTGGGCTCCAACGAAGAGGCCGTCCAGGTCATCGTCGAGGCCATCGAGAAGGCCGGCTACGAGCCCGGCAACGATGTGTTCATCGCCCTCGACCCTGCCGCCAGCAGCTTCTACAAGGACGGCAAGTACGTGCTCGCCGGCGAGGGCCGCACCCTCGACGCGGCCGGCATGGTCGAGCTCTACCAGGGCCTCGTCGAGAAGTATCCGATCATCTCGATCGAGGACGGCATGGCCGAAGAGGACTGGGACGGCTTCAAGCTCCTGACCGACACCCTCGGCGGCCGTATCCAGGTCGTCGGCGACGACGTCTTCGTGACCAACACCGAGCGCATCGCGCGCGGCATCGAGATGGGCTGCGCCAACTCCGTGCTGATCAAGCTCAACCAGATCGGCACGCTCTCCGAGACGCTCGACGCCATCGAGATGACCCAGCGCGCCGGCTGGACGGCGGTCGTCTCGCACCGCTCCGGCGAGACCGAGGACGTCTCCATCGCCGACGTCGCGGTGGCCACCAACGCCGGCCAGATCAAGACCGGGGCGCCCTCGCGCACCGACCGCGTCGCCAAGTACAACCAGCTCCTGCGCATCGAGGAGCTGCTCGCCGAGGCGGCGTCGTTCCGCGGTCTTGCCGCGTTCTACAACCTGAAGCGCTAGCCTGTCCGCGCCGCGGTGGGGCAGGGAAGCTCCGCCGCGGCGCGAACTTAAGGGACTTATGGCAGCACGCTCATCCGCATCGTCACGCCGCGCGACCCCGAAGGGTCGCGCGGCGCAGTCTGCTTCACGCCGCGAACCGGTCGCCGCGTCCGCGCGGCCGCCGGCGGCGTCCCGCCGGGCGTCGGGTGCCCGCGCGGACGCCGCGACCGGTTCGCGGCGCGCCTCGCCCGCGCGCTTCGCAGGGCGCGCTCTCGTCACAGGGCCCCGAGGATCCACGGGGCTCACGGGGACCGCGGGGCCCCAACGGCGCGCCACCCACCCCGAAGCGCGTGCGCCGCCGGCGCGCGGCCGGCGACCCTCCGGTCGAGCTTCGTCCTCTGCGGCTCGTGGCGCTCGCGCTGCTGCTTGTCGCGGCGGCCCTCTACGTCTCGCCGCTGCGCGCCTTCTTCGCCCAGCAGGATCGCTACGACCGCCAGGTCGCGTCGCTCTCCCAGGCCAAGGCCGCGAACGGGGCGTTGCATACCCAGATCGAGCGCATGCGGACCCGCGACTTCATCACGCGGCAGGCGCGCGAGCAGTACCAGCTCGTGCCGGCGGGACTGCAGGCGTTCGTGGTAAAGGGTCTGCCGGGCATCGGCTCAAAGGCTTCCTCGCGCGCGGCGTCGAACGCGAGCCCCCCGGCGCCGTCGCTGCTCGCCCGGCTGGCGGACCTCTGGCGCACGATCCGCGAATGACCCGCGCGCCGGCGGCGGGCGACCTCGCCTGTGTCGCCGCGCAGCTCGGTCGTGACCCGCATCCGTTCCGGCGTGTCGTCGCGCGCTGCCCGTGGGGCGCGCCGGCCGTCGTCGAAGACCTTCCCTACGATGCCGCCGGGCGGCCGTTCCCGACGCTGTTCTGGGCGACCTGCCCGGCGCTCGTGGCGGCCGTGTCGGCGCTCGAGAGCGCCGGCGGCGTCCGCCGCTTCGAGGCGCTGCTTGCCGGAGACGAGCGCCTGCGGCGATCGCTTTCGGCGGCCACCCGCTACGAACGCCGCCGGCGCAGGGACCTCGCCGTGCGCTGCGAGGCGCCGCCGCGGGACGGCGGGGCGTCGCTCTCCACGGGGATCGGCGGCGTGGCCCGCCAGCAGGCACTGAAGTGCCTGCACTGCCACGCCGCGCACGCCCTCGCCCGGCCGCAGTACCTGCTCGGCGCCCAGGTCCTCGAGGCGGCCGCGCCGCTCTTTCCGGAGCGCGGTTGCTGCACGCCGGGCGCTTCGCCGGGCGCTTCGCCGGGCGCTTCGCCGGGCGCTTCGCCGGGGGCGTCGCAAGGGGCGTCGCGATGAAGGTCGCGGTGATCGATCTGGGCACCAACTCGGTGCGCCTGCTGCTGGCCGATGTCGCCTTTGGTCGCGTGCACGACGTGGTCCGCGAGACGACCGTCACTCGCCTGGGCGCCGGCGTCGACGAGCGCCGGCGACTCGACCCTGCCGCGGCCGGGCGTACGCGCGCCTGCCTTTCCAGGTATGCGGCGCAGGTGGCGAGCTTTGCGCCCGCCGCCACGCTGCTGGTCGCGACCAGCGTGCTGCGCGACGCCGCCGACGGCCCGGCGTTCCTCGACGGTCTCACGGCCGACTTCGGACTTCCGTGGAGCATTCTCAGCGGCACAGATGAGGCCGCGCTGTCGTTTCGCGGCGCGGTGAGCGGCTTTGGTGACGAGTCCGGAGACGCCACGCCCGCGGGCTCGGCGCGCGCCGCCGCGACGTTGCCGTCCGCGACGCCCGGACTGTCCCCGACGCCCGGACTGTCCCCGACGCCTGGACTGTCCGCGACGCCGCCTGCGATGGTGGCGTCGCGCTCCGCGACGGTGGTCATCGACATCGGCGGCGGCAGCGTGGAGCTCGCCGTCGGCGAACGACCGTCTTCGCAGGGTCCGGCCGGCAAACTGCCGCCTTTGCGGGGTCCGCTCGCCGCCGCATCGTCGTTCGTGTGCAGCCTCGACCTCGGCGTCGTGCGGTTGACCGAGCGCTTCTTCGCGTCGGACCCGCCCGACGACGCCGAGTGGCGCGCCGCCCAGACCTTCGTGGCCACGACGCTGGCGGGCGCGGTCCCCGCCGAGGTGCGCGCCGCGGTGGGGGAGGGGATCGGCCTGGCCGGCACGTTCACCACTCTGGTCGCCCACAAGCTCGCGCTGCGCAGGTACGACCGCGCCCTCGTGCACGGCCACGAGCTGACGCTCGCCGACATCGACGGCGCGCTCGCGGCCTTCAGGCGGCAGACGAGCGCGGCCCGCGGCCGGCTGGCCGGCATCCAGCCCGGCAGGGAGGACGTCATCCTGGCCGGCGTCCTGCTGGCGCGCGAGGTCTGCCGCCTCTTCCGGCTCGGCGGCGTGCGGGTGAGCGAGTCCGACCTCCTCGACGGTGTCGCCCTGTCGCTGGCCGGCGACTGAAAGCGACGCGCACGCATGGCAGGCCTCGGCACGCCGTACGCGCACCCGACGTATACTGTCCCCGCCGGGGCCGGAGTGGCGGAACGGTAGACGCCGGCGACTTAAAATCGCCTGGGCCACGCGCCCGTGTGGGTTCGACTCCCACCTCCGGCACCACCCTCGCCCCGCCACCGGCGGCTGATACACTCCGGTTGCTATGTTGTTCCTCGTGCTCGTTGCGGTCGCCGTGGTCGTCGGCGTGCTCGGCAGCATGCTGGGTGTGGGCGGCGGCATCCTGCTCGTGCCCCTGCTGACGCTGTTTCTCGACGTCCCCGTCAAGACGGCCATCGGCACGAGCCTCGTCTGCGTGGTCGTCACGTCGTCGGCCTCGCAGGTCGTCTACGTCGCCCGCGGGTTCACCAACACCCGACTCGGGATGACCCTCGAGGTGGCGACCACACTGGGCGCCCTGGCCGGCGGCATCACCGCCATCCTGATCAGCGGGCGGGTCATCTACGGCGTCTTTTCGGCGGTGCTGATCTACGTGCTCATCTCGATGGAACGCAAGCCGGCCCCGCCTCACCCGGCCGCGCCCGACGCGCAGCTCGCGGCCACCTTCACCGACCCCGACTCAGGCGAAGAGGTCGCCTACGGCGTCGGCCACCTGCCCGGCGGCCTCGCGCTGAGCTTCGTGGCCGGCAACGTCTCGGGGCTGCTCGGGGTGGGCGGCGGCGCCATCAAGGTGCCGGTCATGAACCTTTTGATGGGAGTGCCGCTGCGCGCCGCGATCGCCACGAGCAACCTCATGATCGGCGTCACGGCGGCGACCGGGGCGCTCATCTTCTTTGGTCGCGGCCTGGTGGAGCCGCGCTACGCGGTGCCCACGGCGCTCGGCATCCTGCTGGGCGCGCAGCTCGGCCCGCGGCTGTCGAGCAGAGTCAGCACCGGCGTCCTGCGCCGTATCTTCGAAGTGCTGATCGCCGTGCTCGCCGTGCAGATGGCCCTCAAGGCGTTCGGTATCTGACGTGGGCGCACAGAGGGGCGCGCAGAGCGACGACGCCGCCCGCCGGGCACGCAACGCGACGATCGACACGGTGGTCCATCACACGCTGGTGGCCGGCATGGCGGTCGGGCTTGCCCTGCTGCTCGCCGGGCTCGCTCTGTCGGCCGCCGGCCGCGGCGGCCTCGCGGTCGCCAGCCTCAAGGCGCCGGTCGCCCTGCGGGCCGCGATCCACCTGCGGGCGCCGGGCTTCTACTCCCTGGGCCTGCTCGCCCTGATCCTGACCCCGTTCGTGCGCGTCGTCGGTTCGATCGTGGCCTTCGCGGTGGCGCGCGACTGGCGTTTCGTCGCGGTCACCGCCGTGGTCCTGGCCGTGATGCTGGCGAGCATCGCGGTGGGCGCCGCCTGACCTGGGATATGCTGGCAAGCGTGAACCCGATCGGACAGATCCAGCGCGACCACGGCATCGTCGGCCGCGCCGACGAGCTCGCCATGGCGCTCACCGTGCTGGCGTGCGGTCGGCATCTGCTGCTCGAGGGCCCGGTGGGGGTGGGCAAGACCACGGTCGCCCTGGCTGTCTGCGCTCACCTGGGCCGCGGCGTCGTGCGCGTCGACGGCGACGATCGCTACTCCGAGAGCAAGCTGACCGGCTGGTTCGACCCGCCGCTCGTGATCGCTCAGGGTTACACCGAGGAGACCTTCTTCGCCGGGCCGCTCACGACGGCCATGCGCGACGGCCTGGTGCTGTTCGTGAACGAGCTCAACCGCATGCCCGAGGGCGTGCAGAACGTCCTGCTGCCGGCCCTCGACGAAGGCCTGCTCATCGTGCCGCGCATCGGCGAGGTGCGCGCCGCCGCAGGCTTTCAGGTGGTGGCCACCCAGAACCCCGTCGAGTACATCGCCACCGGGCACCTCTCCGAGGCGTTGCGCGACCGTTTCGAGCACGTCGGGCTTCATTATCAGGACGAAGCCGACGAGATCGCGATCGTGCGGCGCGAGACCGGCTGCGACGATCCCGACCTCGTCGCCGAGGCGGTCGCGCTGACCAGGGCCACGCGCAGCGACCCGCGCTTTCGCAAGGGCGCGTCGGTGCGGGCGGCGATCGCCATGGTGGCGCTCGTCATGGGCGCCGCCGGCAGCGACGGCGCCGACGCTCTGCGGCGGGCGGCCGGCGCCGCCCTGCCCACCCGCGTCGAGCTGCGCGACGAGACCGCCGTGCCGCTGCCCGACGTGCTCGACGAGCTGGCCGACGGGGCGCGAAAAAAAGCCTGACGGCCGCCGCCGACGAGCGGCGGCCGACCCGCGTCGTCGCGGTCGGCGGCCCGCCCGCTCCCTTTCTCGCCGGCGGCCCGCCCGACGGCCTTGCCGACGGCGACGCTCACCTGCTGCTGGCCAAGCGCCTGGGCGTGGCGGCCGATGCCGTCGACGGCTGGACGGTGGCCACCAGACTGAGCGCGACGAGCTTCGAGTTCGGCGATCGCGAGCTCAGGGCCTACGCGCGGCGCATCGCGGCGGCGGCGGTGCTGCGGCGCGCCTGGCGCCTGGTGGGGCCCATCCGGCGCGCCACGCGCCCGGTGCTCGAGGTGATGGACGAGCCGTTCCGCGGCGAGCTCGAGCTCGAGGCGACGCTCGACAACGTGGCCGGCAAGCGCTTCCCCGAGCACGACGACTGGATCGTCGAGCGCCGCGACGACCGCGAGCAGCAGCTCGTGCTGATGATGGACGCCTCGCTGTCGATGGCGGGTGAGAACCTCGCCGTCGCCGCCGTCGCGGCGGCCGTGCTGGCCCTGAAGATGCGCGCCGAAGACCTGTCGGTGGTCGTCTTCGAGAGCGTCGCCCGCACCATCAGCAGACTCGAGCAGCGCGACGAGCCGGAACAGCTCGTCACCCGGCTGCTGACCGAGCCGGCGCGCGGCTACACCAACATTGAGGCCGGTCTGCGGCTGGGCGGGCGCGAGATGCGGCGCGGGCGCAACCCGCGCCGCGCCGGCCTGCTGATCACCGACGGTGTCTCGACCGCGGGCGGCGATCCGCTACCGGCGGTCGAGGCCTTCCCGCGCCTGCACGTGCTGCTCACCGAGGACTACAAGATGGACCCGGCCCTGTGCGAGCGGCTGGCCGGAGCCGGACGCGGCGAGGTGTTCCGGGTGGCCCACCACGCCGAGCTGCCCGCCAAGATGCTCGACATCGCCAACCGCGTGCTGCGCTGACCTTTCGCCGACCTTCCGGCGACGAGCGATTCGCGGGCGCGCAAGCATCTTCACGCGCTCTTCACAGTGCGGTGGTACAGTAGGAACAGGCGTTCTATGAGCGCCGTCGTCTTCCCAAAGGAGGAGGCACCAGCAATGGGTTGGATCGCGGGGGTCGTCGCAGCAGTCGTCATCCTGTTCATCGTCTTTACCATTCTGTCGGGCATCCGCATCGTCCGGCCGACCCATCGCGGCCTCGTCGAGCGCCTGGGCAAGTACAACCGCTACGCTCAGCCCGGCATTCACCTGACCATCCCGTACGGCATCGAGCGCATGTACCAGGTCGACATCCGCGAGGTCCTGGTCGAAGCCCAGCCGCAGACGATCATCACCAACGACAACCTGAACGCCAAAGTCGACGCCCAGGTCTACCTCAAGGTCAAGGCCGACGAAGAGAACGTCAAAGCCTCGATCTACAACGTCACCAACTACGAGCTGCAGATCGTCAACTTGTCGCGTACCACCCTGCGCAACATCATCGGCACCATGACGCTGAAGTCGGCCAACAGTGAGCGCGGCAAGATCAACGAGGAGCTGCGCGGCACGCTCAAGTCCGAGACCGCAAGTTGGGGCATCGAGATCCTGCGCACCGAGCTCAAGGAGATCGACCCGCCGTCCGACGTGCAGGAGACCATGAACAAGGTCGTCAAGGCCGAGAACGAAAAGATCGCCGCCATCGACTTCGCCACCGCGACCGAGACCCAGGCCGACGGCGCCCGCCGCGCCGAGATCAAGAAGGCCGAAGGTATCCGGCAGGCCAAGATCCTCGAAGCCGAAGGCGAGGCCCAGGCCATCCAGCTCGTCAACGAGGCGGCCGACAAGTTCTTCGTCGGCAACGCCCAGATGCTGCGCAAGCTCGAAGCCGTCGAGCGGGCGCTCTACCAGAACAGCAAGGTCGTCGTGCCCAGCGACACGCAGCTCGTGAACGTCATCGGCGACCTCGGCGGTCTGCTGCCGATGCCGACCGACGGAAAGGGCGCATAGGCCTACGACGCGCGCGTGCGGCCGAACGGGCAGGCCGCCACGCACAGGCCGCAGATCGTGTGGCCGGCGAGCGGCTCGAGGGTGTCCATGTGCCGCTCGCAGGCGGCCGCGTCGAAGAGCAGGTCGCGGGCCATGCCGGCCTTCCAGGCGACATCGTGACCGGCGTGCGCCGGACAGGCGTCGAGGCAGGCGCGGCAGCTGCCACAGCTGCTCTCGGTCACCGGGATACCGGCGGGCAGGGCGAGATCGGTGAACACGGTGGACAGGCGCAGCTTGGGACCGGCTTCGGGTGAGACGAACAGGCCGGTCTTGCCGATCCAGCCGAGTCCCGCCTGGGTGGCGGCTGTCTTGTGGGCAAAGACGCCGGCCGAGAGCCAGTCGCCCGACGGCGGCAGCGGTTCGTAGATGGTGGCCGACGTGCCGGCGACCTCGCAGTCGCGCTCGAGCAGGGCGGCGACGAGCTCGCCGCTCGCCGCGTCGAGCAGGGCGTTGACGCGGCGATACTCGTTGCCGTAGGCCACCAGGTCGCCTTGTTCGAGCCGCGTGAGGGTCCGCAGGTCGAGGCGCGCGATCAGCGAGATGGCGGTGGGTAACGCGGGCGCCAGCGGCAGGGCGGGCGTGTTGGACGCGGCCCCCCACAGGTCGAGGCCGGTATCGCGCAGCAGGGCGTCGACGAACAGGTGATTCTCTGCTCGAGCTTGCGGCGACACGACTGACTCCCCGTTCGGACCCTGGTCAGTGTACCACCGGCAAACCGCCCGGCGGGGTCCGTGGCCGTCGGAGCGGCTCGCCCGGCGCGGCCTGTAGCCCTTGCGAGTTTCGTCGCAGCCGCTGCTGGGCACTAAAGAAGATAGTTTCAATCCGAAATAGAGAAACGGAGGGTCGTCGTGGGAAACTTCATCGCCACGAGTTACGTTGCCCGCCGTCGCCGTGATGAGCGCAGAGAGGATCGCACTGCACGCTAAACGTTGACGGACCGTATCGCCGGATAGCTCCGGCGTGAGACGGGGGCGGGAGAGCTGCTTGAAGCAGCTCTCCCGCCCCCGTCGGCGTTTCAGAGGCGCCGGGCCGGCCTGCGTGTGGGCAGATCGCCGGCCGTCCGCTACCTTTCAGCCGGCGGCGCGAAAGCGCCGCAGGCGCAGGCTGTTGCCCACCACGGTGACGCTCGACAGGCCCATCGCGGCCGCCGCGAAGATGGGGTTGAGCAGGATGCCGAACGGCGGGTAGAGGATGCCCGCGGCAATGGGGATCAGGGCGGCGTTGTAGGCGAAGGCCCAGAACAGGTTCTGCTTGATCGTGCGCATGGTGGCGCGTGACAGGGCGATCGCCGTGACCACGCCGCGCAGCTCGCCTGAGACCAGCGTCACGTCGCTTGCCTCGATGGCGACATCGGCGCCCGTGCCGATGGCGATGCCGATGTCGGCCTGGGCCAGGGCGGGGGCGTCGTTCACGCCGTCGCCGACCATCGCCACGCGCACGCCGCCGGCCTGCAGCCGGGCGATCTCGGCGGCCTTGGCCGCCGGCAGGACGCCGGCCACGATCTCGTCGACGCCGGTCTGAGCGGCGATGGCCGCGGCGGTCTCGCGCCGGTCGCCGGTCAGCATCACGACGCGCAGACCGAGGTCGTGCAGGCGGTCGACGGCCGCCGCGGCGCCGGGCTTGACGCGATCGGCTATCGCGATCAGGCCGGCCGGCCGTCCGTCCACGGCCACGTACACGGGCGTCTTGCCGGCGGCGGCGAGCGCGGCGGCCGTTGTGGTCTCGCCGCCGGGCGTCGCGGAGCCGGCGCCACCGCCGTCGGGAGCGGCCGCGCCGCCGGGCATCTCCGCGCCGGTGGTGTCGCCCGCGAACCCGCTCACGTCGCGGGACGCCATGAGACGTTCGTTGCCGGCCAGCACGTCGTGCCCGTCGACGCGCGCCCGCACGCCGTGGCCGGCCGTGGCCTCGAAGTCGTCGGCGTCGGGCAGCTCGAGGCCGCGCTCGGCGGCGGCCAGCACGATGGCCGCGCCCAGGGGGTGCTCCGAGCCGCGTTCGGCCGCCGCGACCAGGCGCAGGAGCTCGTCGGTCGAAGCCACTACGGCAGGCCCGTCGCCGTCGGCGCCGCCGACCAGGACGTCGGTGACCGCCGGGCGGCCCTCGGTGATCGTGCCGGTCTTGTCGAGCACGATCGTCTGCAGGGTGTGGGCCAGCTCCAGCGAGGCGCCGTCGCGGATCAGGACGCCGTTCTCGGCGCCCTTGCCGGTGCCTACCATGACCGCGGTCGGGGTCGCCAGGCCCAGGGCGCAGGGGCAGGCGATGACCAGCACGGCGATGGCGTTGATCAGGGCGTAGTTCAGGGCCGGCTGCGGGCCGGCCAGAAGCCAGACGACGAAGGTCACGCCGGCGGCCGCGATCACGGCCGGCACGAACCAGCTCGCGATCACGTCGGCGAGACGGGCGATCGGCGGCCGGGCCCCCTGCGCCTGCTCGACCAGGCGCACGATCTGAGCGAGAGCCGTCTCGGCGCCGACCCGGGTGGCCCGCAGGGTGAACGTGCCGCTCGTGTTCATGGTGGCACCGATGACCTCGTCGCCGGCGCCCTTTTCGACGGGCAGCGGCTCGCCGGTCAGCATGGCCTCGTCGACGGCCGAGAGACCCTCGGTAACGACGCCGTCGACCGGGATCTTCTCGCCCGGACGTACGCGCACGAGGTCGCCGTGCACGACCTCGCCGACCGGCACGTCTGTCTCGACGCCGTCGCGCACGACGCACGCCGTGCGTGGCTGCAGGCCGATGAGCGTGCGGATGGCGGCGCCGGTCTGGCTGCGGGCGCGCGACTCGAGCAGCCGACCGAAGAGAATCAACGTGATGATCAGCGCGGCCGAATCGAAGTACATCGGCACGCCGAGGCCGTGGTGGTCGAAGAAGCCGGGGAACAGCACGCCCGCGGCGCTGTAGAGGTAGGCGGCCGACGAACCCAGCACGACCAGCGTGTCCATGGTGGTGCTGCCGTGGCGCGCCGCCGCGAAGGCGGCGCGGTAGAACTGCCGGCCCACCCAGAACTGCACCGGCGTGGCCAGCGCCCACAGCACCCAGCCGTTGGTGAGGAACGCGGGCACGAAGGCAAATCCCATGCTGCCCAGAAAGACCAGCGCCGAAAGGACGGCGCCGACCACGACCTTGCGGCGCAGACGCAGGTAGGCGGCGCGGCGGGCGAGGGCGTCGGGATCGACGCCCTCGCCCGCCGCGCCATCGGCGGCGGCGCTTTCCGTCGCCGCGCCGTCGACGGACGCGCCGCCTGCCGCCGTGCGGCGGGCCGGCCCCGCTACTTCGTAGCCGGCCCGCCGCACGGCGGCCGCAAGGTCGTCGCGGCCGGTCGTGCCCGGCAGGTACTCGATCGTGGCTTTCTCGGTCGCCAGGTTGACCGTGGCCGTGAGCACGCCGGGCACCCGGCGTAGCGCCTTCTCGACACGCCCGACGCAGCTCGCGCAGGTCATGCCGCCGACGGCGAGCGTCTCCTTTGCCGTGGGCACCTCGTAGCCGGCCTGCTCGATCGTGGCCGCCAGCCGGCCGACGTCGATCCGCGCGGGGTCGAAGGTCACCTGCGCCTTTTCGGTGGCGAAGTTGACGTTGGCTGCGCTGACGCCGTCGAGCCGGCGCAGCGCCTTCTCGTTGCGCGCCACGCAGCTCGCGCAGGTCATGCCGCTGATCGGTATCTCGACTGTCGTGCTCTCGTCTGCCATCGTGACTCGCCCGTCGGATCCTGCTATACCGCATCCGCCATCATAGCAGACTAGAATGGTCGGGTTTTTTTGCGGCCTGACGAACGAGCCCGACGAACGAGCTTGACGAACGGGCCTGACGGAGCCCGGCAGACCATCCTGACAAACGAGAACGGAGCCTCACCTGGTGAGGCTCCGTTCAGTGTGTGGAGGCTTCCTCTCCCCGCGATTGGTCTCCACGTACTGTATCGGGCAAGCGCCCCCGCGCGGAGATAGAACAGGCGTCTAGCGAGGCGGGGTGCAGGCATCCAGCGGGGCGGAGAACCGGCGTCTAGCGAAGGAGGGAACAGCCTCCCGGCGGAGCGCGCGTGGGTGACGATGGCGCCTCGCTCGTTTGCGCCCCGGCCGCGTTGAGCCGACCTACGACGTCACGCGCACCAGCTCGAGGTAGCTCGTCGAGCCGTCGAGCACCTTGCGCACGCCGTCGTCGTGGATGCTCTCGACGCCGCGGGCCCGCGCCGCCGCGCGCATGTCGCCGACCGTGGCGCCGACCGAGATCATCTCGCGCAGCTCGTCGTCGATGGTGAGCACCTCGTAGAGCCCGAGGCGCCCGAAGTAGCCCGTACCGAAACACTTGGGGCAGCCGACCGGCGTGTGGACGGTCACGCGCGCCGCCGGCGGCTCGCCGAGCCCGAGGTCGCGCCAGCGGTCGGCGCTCAGCGTCTCGGTGCTGCGGCAGTGGCGGCAGAGACGGCGCACGAGCCGCTGGGAGACGATGCAGCGGTAGGCGGCGGCTACGAGGTACGCCGGCAGACCCATCTCGATGAAGCGGCCGATCGACGAGACCGCGTCGCCGGTATGCAGCGTGGTGAACACGAGGTGGCCCGTGATGGCGGCGTCGGCCGCCATCTTGGCGGTCTCGAGGTCGCGCACCTCGCCGACCATGATGACGTCGGGGTCGGCGCGCACCAAGGAACGCAACGCCTGGGCGAAGGTGAGGCCGATGATCGGCTTGACCTCGGTCTGCACGATGCCGTTCAGCTTGCGCTCGATCGGGTCTTCGACCGTGTAGATCTTGCGCTCGCGCGACTTGATCAGCTCGAGCGTCGTGTAGAGCGTGGTCGACTTGCCGCTGCCGGTCGGTCCGCCGATGACGATGCCGCCGTCGGGACGCCTGATGGCCTCTTCGAACCGGGTCAGGCTCGATTCGGCGAAGCCCAGCGAGACCAGCGTCGGCGGCAGCGGCGCGACCTCGAGGACCCGGATCGCCAGGTTCTCGCCGTACAGGCTGGGGATCGAAGCCAGGCGCATGTCGACGACGTCGCCGTCGGCGGTCTCGAAGCTGGCGCGTCCGTCCTGCGGCAGGCGGCGTTCGGCGATGTCCATGTTGGCCATGATCTTGAGGCGGCTGAGAACGCCCGCCTGCAGCTCGAGCGGATACTCGCGCAGGTCGTGCAGCACGCCGTCGACCCGGCAGCGGATCGCGAGAGCGTCCTCGCGCGGCTCAATGTGGATGTCGGAGGCCTTCATGCCGATGGCGTCGACCAGGACGGAGTCGACGATCTCGATGATGGAGGCGTCGAGCGCGCCCGGCACCTCGTCGCCGCGCGTCTCGCCGTCGCCGCTCTCGATCTCCTTGAGCTTGCCGCGCCTGCTGGTGAAGATCGCCAGCGCCTCGTCGAAGGCGCTCTCGGTGCAGATGACAGGCACCACGCGCCTTTTGGTGCGCAGGCGGACCTCGTCGATCACGACCACGTCGAGCGGGTTGGTCATGGCGATGACGAGGCTGCCGTCGGCGTCGAGGCGCACGGGCAGCAGGCGGTGGCGCACGACGAAATCACGCGGCAGCAGGCCGACCGCGGCGGGGCTCGGGGTGACGGCTCGCAGGTCGACCACGGCGAGGTGCATCTGGCCGGCCAGGGCGCGCACCAGATCGTCTTCGGAAACGAGGCCCGAGCTCACCAGGACCTCACCCAGGCGGCCGCCGGCCTGCTGCTGGCGCTTCAGGGCCTCGTCGATCTGAAGCTGGGTGACGAGGCCGCTTTCGACCAGCATCGCGCCGAGCTTGAGGCGCCCGGCGCTGCGCTTGTGACGGCGGCTGATCGCGGCCTCGAGCTTGGTGCGCAGGTCTTCGACGCGAAAGGGCTTGGTGACGTATTCGGCGATGCCCAGGCGGTGGGCCTGCTCGAAGGTCTCGAAGTCGTTGGTGGCCGAGAGCACGATCACCGGCGCGGAGCGCAGGTCGGGCGTGGAGTTCATGAGTCGCAGGACGTCGAAGCCCTTGATGGCTTCGAGGTCGATGTCGAGCAGCAGGGCGTCGGGCGGAGCGTCGCGCAGGGCTTTGAGGGCGGCCGGCGTGCCGGGGAAGGTGTCGACCTCGAAAGCGTCGCTGAAGTAGGCCGCGAGCTCGTCGAGCAGGTCCATATCGTCGTCGACCACGACGAGGCGCTTTCTGGATGACTTCGTCATCACTCCTCCAGCCCGGGGCATCCTTACGCGGAGCATCGGCAAGTATAGCCGCGCGCTGCAGTTTCGCCGGGGCGCTCGGGGTGGACTTTCAGGGTCGGCCTTGAGTCGGACCCTCAGGTCGACCTTGAGGATCGGCCGGGACGAAGGTCCGGGGGCGCAGTCAGGAGTCGACGTCAGCAAGAAGGGCCGAGGGTCGCGGCCAGGAGTCGAAGGTGCGGAGTCGCGGTCAGGGGTCGACGTGAGGGAAAAAGGGCCGGGCCGGTTTGGGGCCTTCGCGTGATGCGGGCTGGTGGGTACCGAAGGAGACCGGCCCGGCAGGGAGAGGGAAGCGATATCCGGGCATGAAGCCCGATCCAGTGTCGTAGTCGGTGGAGATACCTCCGTGGCAGTCCCCCTTCGTATCGGCATCGCGAGCCGGCCCGACAGGGGTCCTGCCGAGAAACCGTTGCCTGTGCGAGGCACACCGGCGCGGGCGCAAACGGAGACGGCTGCACGGGCATGAGCGCCGCCGGCGCGGGCATGATCGGACCGCCGGCACGGGTGCGGGCTGAAGGCCGCCGCGAGCGCAAAGCGCAGCGCCGCGGCTCGTGCCTCTGGTATACTTCCGCCGCTTGCCGGCCCTCGCCGGACTCGCACGAGTCTCAGGCCCACAGGAGTCGCCCGGTGTTCAAGAAGGTCCTCATCGCCAATCGCGGAGAGATCGCCGTGCGCGTCATGCGCGCCTGTCGCGAGCTCGGCGTGGCGACGGTGGCCGTCTACTCGGCGGCCGACGAGAGCTCGCTGCACGTGGCGCACGCCGACGAAGCCGTCCGCATCGGCCCGCCGCCGGCGGCGCAGAGCTACCTCGTGATGGACAACCTCATCATGGCCGCGCTCACGCACGGCGCCGAAGCGATCCACCCCGGTTACGGGTTCCTGGCCGAAAGCGCCGCCTTCTCGAGGCTGTGCGCCGCCAACGACCTGGTGTTCATCGGGCCGTCCGCCGAGTCGATCGAGCTGATGGGCGACAAGGCCATGGCGCGCACCACCATGACCGCCGCCGGCGTGCCGGTCACGCCCGGTTCCGACGGCGAGATCCACGACGTGGCCGCCGCCGCCGATGTCGCCCACGCCATCGGCCTGCCGGTGATGGTAAAGGCCTCGGCCGGAGGCGGCGGCAAAGGCATCCGCATCGTGCACGAGGCCGGCGGCCTGGCCGCCGCCCTGCGCCAGGCCAGCAACGAGGCCCAGTCGGCCTTCGGCAACGGCGCCGTCTACATCGAGAAGTACATCGCCAGCCCGCGCCACGTCGAGATCCAGATCCTGGCCGACGGCGCCGGACACGCCATCCACCTTGGCGAGCGCGACTGCTCGATCCAGCGCCGCCACCAGAAGTTGATCGAAGAAGCGCCCTCGCCGGCCGTCACGCCCGAGCTGCGGGCACAGATGGGCGAGGCCGCCGTCGAAGCCGCCCGCGCCGCCGGCTACAAGGGCGCCGGCACGGTCGAGTTCCTGCTCGATCCCGCCGGCCACTTCTACTTCATGGAGATGAACACGCGGGTGCAGGTCGAGCACTGCGTGAGCGAGATGGTGACCGGCATCGACATCGTCAAGACCGGCATCCGCATCGCGGCCGGCGAGGGTCTGCCGGTGCGCCAGAGCGACGTCACGATCAACGGGCACGCGATCGAGTTCCGCATCAACGCCGAGGACCCGGCGAACGGCTTTCTGCCGTCGCCCGGCACCGTGACCGTCTGGTCGCCGCCGGGCGGCCCCTGGGTGCGCTTCGACTCGCATGTCTACCAGGGCTACACCGTGCCGCCGTTCTACGACAGCCTGCTGGGCAAGCTCGTGGTCTGGGGCCGCGACCGTGCCGAAGCCATCGCTCGCGGCCGCTGGGCGCTCGATCAGTTCCGGGTCGAGGGCGTCGCCACGACCATCCCCTTCCACCGCCGCGTGCTCGAGCATCCGCTCTTTCTGGCCGGTACCGTGTCGACCCACTTCATCGACGAGGACTTCGAGGCAGACCAGGCCACGCTGCCGGACGGAGAGGCCGGCGCGTAGCGTCGCGCCCGGGTGTGAACATCGCGCCCCGGTCTGAACGTCGCGCCCCGGTCTGAGCGTCGCGCCCGGGACGTGAGCGTCGCGGGCGTGCGGTCGTCGGCGGGCGGGTAGAGTCCAGGAGACCCCGGCGCGCGTCCGGGGGACGGCGCGCGTCCGGGAACACCCGGCGCACTCCAAGCGCCCGGCCTGCCGAACAGAAGGGGGCGACTCGTGTCACTGCTCACAGAAGACGAGGCCGCACGACTGCACGAGCTGCTCGAACGCGACCTGAGCGGCGACGTGACGCTCCTGCACTTCACGCGGCAGGCGAGTCGCCTGGTGGTGCCCGGCGAGGAACCCTGCCCGAGTTGCCCCGACACCGTCGCCCTGCTCGGCGAGCTGGCCGCGACCAGCGACCATCTGTGCCTCGAGGTCCACGACGTCGCCACCGAGCCCGACGTCGCCCGCGAGCACGGCATCGACAAGGTCCCGGCCACCAGGATCGTCGGCCCCGGCGCCCGCGGGGCGGTGCGGCTCTTCGGGCTGCCGGGCGGCTACGAGTTCGCCACCCTGATCGAAGACGTGATCGACGTCGGCGGGGCGCGCGACGATCTGAGCGACAATGCGCACGCCGCCCTCGATGCCCTCACGCGCGACGTGCACCTGCAGGTCTTCGTCACACCCACCTGACCGCACTGTCCGTCCGCGGCGCGGACGGCCCATCAGCTCGCCATGGCGAGCCCGCGGGTGACCGCCGACGTGATCGTCGTCAACGACTTTCCGCGGCTCGCCGAGCGCTACGACGTGATGGCGGTGCCCAAGGTAGTGATCGACGACACGGTGAGCTTCGAGGGAGCGCTGCCCGAGTCGGAGTTCCTCGAGTTCCTGGCAGAGGCGACGGGGTAGGGGGGACCGCGGGGCCCCGATCCCGCATTCCACGGTGAGCCTGGTCGGCGACCAACCACTACCCCAAGCGCGAATTATCACCCTTGCACGGTAACCGTGTAAGCGGTAAATTCAGCGCATGATCGCATCGTTCGGGGATCGCGCGACGGAAGACCTCTACCACGGCCGGCCGACCGCTCGCGCACGGCGGTTCCCCGGCGACATGGTCGACGTTGCTCTGGTGAAGCTGGACTCGCTCAACGGCGCCGCCTCGACACGCGACCTGCGCTCACCGCCGGGTAACCGGCTGGAGACGCTCAAGAGTGAGCTCAAAGGCTTCCACTCGATCCGCGTCAACGACCAGTGGCGGCTCGTCTTCCGCTGGCGGGGCAACGACGCCCACGAAGTGCGACTGACCGACTACCATTGAAAGGAGGCTCGCCGTGATTCCCGAGAACCGCATCCCCACCCATCCGGGCGTGATCCTCGCTCAGGAGTTCCTCGCTCCGCTGGGCATCTCGCAGGTGGCCCTGGCGGCACACCTTGGCGTGCCGGTCCAGAGGATCAACGAGCTCGTGCGCGGTAAGCGCGGCGTGACACCCGAGACCGCTTGGCTTCTGGCCCAGGCGCTCAACACCACGCCCGAGTACTGGATCAACCTGCAGACGGCTCACGATCTGGCGCGTAGCCGGCCTGCCCAGGCGGTTCGGCCGCTGAAGGCGGCGAGCTGACGCCGGGCCGGGTTCAGGTGGCGTGAGCAGGCGTTGTCGGGGATACCGCGTCGCGGATCATTCAGTCGGACGGTTCCTCCGGCCGCACGCCAAAGCCCGCCGCCGCGATCTTCTCGAGGAGCTCCTCGGCCGGTGGCCCCAGCAGCGCGTCGACGCGGGCCGGGTCGTCGCCGCGCGCCGACAGCGTGATGCGCAGGGTGACCGAGGGCCCCATGACCTTGGCGCGTGACTTGACGTAGACCTCGGGGTGGGCGCGCTCGACGGCGCCGAGGATGTCGGCGATCGCCGATTCGTCCTGCAGATCGACGACCAGCGTGCGCTCCTCGTAGTGGGCGACGCCGAAGATGCGGTCGAAGACCGGGGCCAGCGACTGTTCGACGATGGCGGCGAGCTCCTCGGGCACGCCCGGCAGCGAGACGAAGGTCGTGGGACCCCAGACGCAGACGACCCCGGGCGCACCGCCGACCGGGTTCTCGACGGGCTCCGCGCCCCGCGGCAGGTGGGCCATCTTGAGGCGGGCCTCGTTCATGCCGGCGAAGGGCACGAGGCCGGCGGCCGCGAAGCGCGCGTATGCCGCCCGCACCAGGCGCTCGGCGTCGGGGTGCAGCTCGAGCGGCACGCCAAGGCCCAGCGCCAGGCCCTCGAGGGTCATGTCGTCGGCCGTGGGACCGAGGCCGCCGACCGTGAAGGCCAGGGCGGGGGCTCGCTGCAGCACGCCGCGCACTTCGGCGGCGATCGCAGCTAGGTCGTCGCGCACCAGCACGACGCGCGTGACGGCGCCGCCGAGGGCCGTCACGCGACGGCAGAGCAGATGCGAGTTGGAGTCGAGCACGTCCCCCAGCAGGACCTCGTTGCCGGCCGCGACGATCTCGGCCGTCGGTGTCTGGGAACCCACAGACGCCGGACTCATCGGGGGTGGGGGCACGGACTCGGGGCCCGAGATGTCGTGGCGGTCATGGCGCTCCTTTGGCGGTCGCTCGACTCCCTCGCGCTCGCGAGGGCGAGGCTCATCGGGCGGGCAACGACTGCCCGACAGGCGTATCGTACACTCGGCTGCTTCTGTCCGGCCGGCGTCGGCATTTCTGTTCGCGCGAAAGGATCCAGACCAATGCGACCCATCGTCATCGTGCAGCACGACGCGCTGGGGTCGCCGGCGCTGATCGGCGACTACCTGCGCGAGGCCCGGTTCGAGCTCGACGTCCGGCGGCTCGACCGGGACGACCCGCTGCCCGACGCCGGCGAGCTCGACGGCCTGGCGGCCCTGGTCACGATCGGTGAGCCGGGCATGGCCGACGGCGAAGGTCGGGCGGCCCTGGCCGCCGAACGCGAGCTCCTGGCGGCCGCGCTCACTCGCGAGGTGCCGGTCCTGGCAGTGGGACTGGGGGCCCGGCAGCTCTGCCTGGCCGGCGGTGGCGACGTCTATGCCCGGGCCGACCTGCGCCTGGGCTGGGAGCCGATCGAGTTCGCGGCGCGCGACGGGTTCGTCTACGACATTCATCCGCAGCCGTACGTCTTCTCGTGGCGCGCCTTCACCTGCCGCCTGCCCGACGACGCGCTGCTGCTGGCCGACAGCGACGCCGAGCCGCAGATCTTCAGGCTCGGCGGGGTCGCCTGGGGAGTCGTCTTTCACCCCGAGGTCGACAAGGACCTGCTGCGCCGCTGGTTCGACACGGATCCCGCGCTGATCGAGGCCACGTATGACGGCGGGCTCAAGAAGCTGCGCAAGGTGAGCAGGCGGGAGATGCTGCGGTCGGCCATGACGTGTGGCCAGCTCATGGCCAACTTCCTGACCGCCGGCGGCGTGCGCGAACGCTGACGAGCAGGATGGGCGCCGCACTCGAGACGATCGGCGAATCGGCGGAAGCGGCCTCGACAGCCTGAAAAAGGGCAGCCCCAGAGGGGGGTCTGGGGCTGTGAAAGGAGCCATGGGTGGTACCTGGGGGGGTACCGTGCGGCCCGGGCGTACCGCGGTTGGGGAGGCCTTACCCGAGGTCGCAAAGTCAATATTGCCACACTGACGGTAGTGTAAACGTTCCGTTCTTTCTGTCCGCGTCGCCTCCCCGGTCCCTGCGTCGCGCTGCGCCCTTCAAGCGCGGGCCTCGTCTGCCGACAATGCTTTGAGGGAGACTGATGAGCGAGACCAAGACGACCACCATGTTTCAGATCGAGCGCGAAGCCCGCTGGCGCGTGTGGGCGCTGTTCGCCCTGCTGCTGTTCATGGTCTACGTGTGTATCTGGGTCGTCGTCATGGCGATCGAGTTCGTGGTCGAAGTATCCATGCTGGGGACCGAGACCAACCGACACTTCCTCGCCTTCTCCCTAAGCCCGCGTGGAGCGGTGCTCATCTTCCTCGTCTCGGCCCTGGTCGCCCTGTTCTACTGGTATGTGTCGCGGATCGGTGCCCGCGACCACATGGTCCGCGTGATGCACGCGCAGCCGCTCGATCCCGACGACCGCTTTCATCAGCGCCTCGCCGACATCGTCGAGGAGATGCGGATCGCGACGGGAGGGCCGGCCATCCGCTGTCTGACCGTGGCCACCGCCGGCATGAACGCCTTCGCCTTCAGCGACCTGCACGGCGGCGCTTGTATCGGCGTCACCGAAGGTGCGCTGTCGCGCCTTTCGCGCCCTCAACTCGAGGGCGTCGTGGCTCACGAGTTCGGCCACATCCTGTCGGGCGACTACGTCACCGTCACCAGCGCCTGCCTTCTGTTCGGGGTGTACACGTCGCTCGGGGGCGCGCTCGACGACGCCATGGGAGTCGGTCCTTCCGCGCGAGGAGCTCCGCTGCTCATCGGCGCCATCGCCTTGCGGGGGCTTCTGGGTCTCCTGCAGGTCGGCTCGGCGGTGACAAACGCCGCCATCTCCAGACAACGCGAGTGGGCCGCCGATCTCGCCGCCGCGCGCTACACGCGCGACCCGCTGAGCCTCGCCCAGGCGCTGGAGATGATGGCCAGACACCCGGGCGGCGGCGGTTACATACCGGCCGGGCTGTCGGCGCTCTGCATAAGGCCTACCGACCTGTACCCCGGGTCGGCGGTGCAGCGGGCCATGGCCACGCATCCCCCGATCAAAGACCGCGAAGTGCGCCTGCTGAACATCGCGCACGTCAGCTGGGACCAGTTCCAGCAGCAGGTGACGGTCGCCGCACAGACCTTCGAGGAACGCGAGCATGTGAGCAGCGCGCCCGGCGCCTCGGCCGCCGCTCCCGGTGTCACGGCTCTGGCGACGGGTATCGTCGCCGCCGCGCCGGCTGTCGCCGTGGCGGCCACGATGGGCGCCGCTCCGTTGACCGCTGCGCCGCCTGACGCGGCTCCGACGGCCGCGACGCCGGTCGCTGCGACGCCGGCGGCCACGACGCCGACGACCACGGCACAGACTTTCGCGGCGCCGCCGGCCACCACGCCGACGACAGCGGCTCCGCCGGCCACCACACCGACGACAGCGGCTCCGCCGGCCACCACACCGACAGCGGCGGCGCCGGGGATGGCGGCGCTGATGACCGCGGCGGCGATCACTTCCGCGGCGTCGACACCCGCTACGAGCGCGCCGGGGGCCGTGCCGTCCGCGCCGCAGGCGACGATGCCGCCGGCCGCCGCAGACTCGCTGCGCGCCCACGAGGCCCACGAGCGGGCCGTTGCCTGTCCGACCTGTGGGGTGCCACTGGAGACCTGCGACTACGAAGGCGCCACGGTGTTCGTCTGCCGCAAGTGCGGCGGCAGGCTGGCGACGACCACGCAGGTCCAGCGCATACTGACCCGCCGTGAGATGCGCTTCGACGAGCGCCAGCAACAGCTTGCCGACTACGTCGTCCAGCACGGCGACGAGCTGCGCCGCGACTTCGCCCGGCGCCGAGGCAGCAAAGAGATGAAGCTGGTCGCCTGTCCGCGTTGCGGACGCACGATGGTGCGTCGTCACTACAGCTACGACTACGCAATCGAGGTCGACTACTGCGGCATCTGCGATCTGTTCTGGTTCGACGCGGACGAGCTCGAGGCGCTGCAGGTCATCGTGGAGCGGGTCTCGCCGTAGGCGACGCGGCGGCGGCCGCGCGAGTGGCTGCGCGGCGTCAGCACGACTGTCTGCGCAGTGGCTGCACGACTGTCTGCGCAGCGGCTGCACGAGCCTGGTTGCGCAGCGGTCGCACGAGCGGCGCCGCGGGGGTTGCGGGCTTTCACGGCTGTGGGCAGGCGGCCGGACCGATACAATGGCCGCCATGGACGACGAATCGCAGGCGACGGGGGCAGTCCCGCGCTCCCTCTTTGTGACCAACGACTTTCCGCCGCGCGTCGGCGGCGCGCAGACGTACTACTGGAACATGATCCAGACACTCGACCCCCGCGAGGTCGTCATCGTCGCGCCGGCACACCCCGATGCCGCGGCCTTCGACGCCACCCACCCCTACACGGTGGTGCGCACCGCGCAGCGGGCCGTCCTGCCGCTGCCGTCGGTCGAACGCCTCTGTGAGCGGCTGATCCGCGAGCACGATCTCGAGCTCCTGCAGCTCGGTCACCCGCTGCCGGCCGGTCTGCTCGGTCCCTGGCTGCGCCGCACTGCGCACGTGCCGTACGTGATCTTCCTCGGCGGCGCCGAGATCACCGTGCCGGGCGCCGCGCCCGGGGTGGCGCGTCTGCTGTCCTGGGTGCTGGCCGAGTCCGCGACGCTGTTCACGGTCAGCCGCTACACGGCCGCTCAGGCGGTGCGTCTGTCGGGAGGTGTCGCGCGGGCCGAAGTGCTGCGGCCGGCGCTCGAGACCGAGCGCTACCCGCTGACGAGCGCGGCCGACGCCGCGGCCGCCCGGGCGGCGCTCGGCCTCGACGGTGCGCCGCTCGTGGTCTGCGTGGGCCGTCTCGTGCCCCGCAAGGGCCAGGACATGCTGATCGAGGCTCTCAGTGAGCTCAGGCACCGCGACGGCGCGGCCTGCGACGTACGGCTCGCGCTGGTCGGCGGCGGCGGCCTGGCCGACGGGCTACGCCGCCAAGCCGCCGCCGCCGGCCTCGCCGACTGCGTCCATCTGCCCGGCGAAGTGCCGGCCGACGAACTGCGACTCTGGCTGCAGGCGGCCGACATCTTCGCCGGTCCTTCGCGCACGCGGTTTCGCGGGCTCGAGGTCGAGGGCTTCGGCATCGTCTTCGCCGAAGCCGCCCTGACCGGACTGCCGGTGATCGCCGGGCGGTCCGGTGGGGCGCCCGAGGCGGTGATCGACGGCGACACCGGGATCGTCGTCGACGCTCACACTGCCGCCCAGCTCATCGTCGCGCTCGAGCGACTGCTGTCGATGAGCCCCGAGGAACGGCGCGCCATGGGTGTCCGCGGCCGCCGGCTTGCGCTCTCGCGCCATACCGCCGACGTGGCGGCGGCGCGCTACCACGAGCTGCTGCGCGGCGCGGTCGACAGGCCTCGTGGCTGACGACTCGCAGCGGGAGCGCCCCGCCGGCCCCCACGAGGAGGAGCTCGAGCTGCTCGAAGAGCCGCTCGTCGCGCCACCCGAGAAGCTGCGCGCGTTCCTGACGCGGCCGCGCATGTTCCTGGGCTTTGCCCTCAGCGTCATGGTCACAGTCCTCATCACCCGCCTGTTCAGCCTTCACCTGAGGCACAACTTCGGTGTCGTGCGCGGCCATGCGCGCGAGCCTGAGTTTCTCGCCTACGCGGTGATCGCGGTGCTGGTCTACCTGATCGCCGACACGGTGACGCTGGTGCTGCTCACCCGCGTGCTCAAGTCGGCGGTACGCCTGAAGCCCCTGGTGCTGCTCTCGCTGCGGGCCAACTTCGTGGGCGGCACCACCTCGTTCGGCGGCGTCGAGATCCCCTACCAGATCTTCGCGCTGCGCCGCCAGGGACTCACCCTGCCCGAAGCCACGTCGGTCATCCTCGTGAAGGGCGTCGTGCACACGTCGGTGCTCGTGCTGGTGGCTCTGGCGGCGCTCCTGCCGGCTACCGGCTCGACTATCACGCCGCTGCAGCGCTGGTTCGTGATCGCCGCCGTCGTGCTGACGGCGATCGCCTGGGTGATCGGTTCTCTCTGGGTGCGCCGTCCGATCGGCCTCGAGCAGCTTCCGCAGCGCTTTCACAAGACGATCCACGCCGGGCGCGAAGCCTTCACCGAGTTCCATCGCGCCGGCTGGCGGGTGTGGCTCGCGATCGTCGCCTCGCAGGTCGTCTACTGGGTGGCGATGTTCGCCATCATCCCCTTCATCCTGATCGGGCTGGGCTGGCACGGCCGGCCGTTCTCGATCATCACCGGCCAGGCCGTGCTGCAGGTGATCATGCCGCTCTCGCCGCTTGCCGGCGGCGCCGGTGTGGCCGAGCTCGGCTACCTCGCCCTGATCGGTCCGGTCGCCGCCGAGACCATCCGCGTCCCCAGCCTGATCCTGTGGCGGCTGGCCACCTGGCTCATCCCGGTGGCGGTCGGTGGTCTCGCCTTCCTGGTGAGGAGCGGCGTTCCCCAGGCCAGGGCCGTCGAGTCCGCACCCGAAGCGCGAACGACGATCGACCATGCCGCGGGCAGTACGCTCGCTCCATCACCCCAGCTCGAGGAGATCGACCATGATCTGTTGTAGGTCCCGCACCGCGACCATCGCGCTGATCGGCCTTCCGGCGGCCTTCGCGCTGGGCTGCGTGCCCAGCGCCCGTCTGGTGAGCGGGTTGCTCGGCGCCGGCGACATCGAGCAGGTCGGCGACCGCAAGCCGGGCGCGGCCAACGTCACTCGCAGCCTGGGCCTGGGCCCCGGCGTGGCCACCGCCGGCCTCGACATCGCGAAGGGCGCAGCGGTCGCCGCGCTCGCTCGTTCGGCCGGCGCCGGGCCCGACCTGGTCGGCGCTCTCGCGGTCACGCCGGTGGTCGCGCACATCGCCGTCGTGCGCGGGCGCGGCGCGGCGGCCGCGCTCGGCGCGGCCTTCGCGCTCGACACCTCCGCGACGGGGATCGTCCTGGCGCCGATCCTTGGCGGCGTGGCGCTCAAGAGATCGGGGCTGGGCGTGATGGTCGGCGCCCTGTGTCTGCCGCTCGCAAGCCTGGCCCTGGGCCGGCGGCGCAGAGCCGCCTGGTGTGCGGCCCTGCCGGTGCTCATGGCCTACGCCCGCCTGCGCGGCTCGGCCGGCCAGGAGCAGCCGCTGGCCTTTGAGGTGGCCTGGGAGCGCTTCTGGTTCGACCGCGACCCCGAGGCGCAGCCAGAGCCCGCCTAGGACAGTCTAGGTCGTCTCTTCGACCGCCGGTGTGCGGCGCCGGCGCATGAACCACCACACGACCAGCGCCACGAGGACCGCGGCGCCGCCCCCGACGACGGCCGCCGGCCAGCGCGCCGCCGACTGAGCGCTCTCGGCTTCCCGCGGCGCTATCTCGCGGTAGGTCCAGTAGTTGTCGACCGTGCCGGTGCCGGCCGGCTGGCGGACCCAGCCCTGCCAGTGCTGCGTATCGTAGACCTGCAAGGTCTGTGGATAGACCAGGACTACGTAGGGACTCTGCTGGTAGATGATCTGCTCCATCTGCCAGATGATCGCCTTGCGCTTCTGGGGATCGAGCTCGGACGCCTGCTTCTGGAAGAGCCGGTCGTACTGTGGGTCAGACCAGGCGGAGTCGCTCCAGGCGTTGATCTGGCTGGTGATGAAGATCGAGAGCAGGAACCCGGGGTCGAAGTCGCCGCCCCAGCCCCACACGAACAGGTCGAAGTCGGGCTTGAACGTGCTGCCGGCGGTGTTGTAGAGCTTGTCGTCGATGGCGCCGCTGTCCATGGTCTGGAGCGTGATCTTCAAGCCGATCTTCTGGAGGTAGCCGGCGATCAGCTTGGAGGCCACGATGTACTGGTTCTTCTCGGTGACCGCCCACAGCCGCAGCTTGATCGGCTTGCCGTTGTGGTCGAGGCGCACGCCGTTGACCTCGTGATAGCCGGCCGCGTCGAGCAGCCGGGCGGCCTTCGCCGGGTCGTAGGTGTAGGCCTCGCTCGCCGGCGGCTGCCAGTGGTAGTCGAGCGGGGCCTTCCAGTAACCGCTCGGCAGAAAGCTGGTCGCCGGCTGGGCGGCGCCGTTGTAGGCGATGGCGGCGATCTCGCGCCGGTCGATGGCCCAGTTGAGCGCGTTGCGGAACCGCCAGTCCTTGAGTACCGGGTTGCTCACCGACGGGCCGAGGGTGTAGCAGTCGATGCCCATGTTCTCGAAGGAGTCGTCGGTCGCCTTGTGGGTCGTCCAGGTGGGCTTGTTCACGAACGACTGGTACTGCGCGGGGGCGACGTCGGCATACTGGATAGAGCCCGACCTGAGGTCGGCGGCCTCGGTCTCCTGATTGGTGTAGATGCGAAACAGGATCTCGTCGATCTTGGGAGCGCCGCCCCAGTAGCTCTTGTTGGCGTCCATGCGCACGTACTGGTCCTTCACCCAGTCGACCACCTGAAAGGCGCCGCTGCCGATGACGGGCGCGGGGTTCTGGAACTTGTTCTGCGCGTCGGAGGGCCGGATCTTGCCCCAGATGTGCTGGGGGATGATGGGCACCCACATCTGCAGGATGTTCGCCTTGGGCCGGGAGCAGTCGAACCGTACGGTCGTCGGGTCGACGGCGACGGCGTCCTTGATGAACTGGGTGTAGTTGGTGTAGGCGGTCATCTGATTGCGGATGATGTAGTTGAACGTGAAGGCGACGTCGCTCGCGGTGAGCGGCTGACCGTCCTGCCACCTGACGCCCTGACGGATCTTGAAGGTCCAGGTCTTGCCGTCGGAGGAGTGCGACCAGTGAGTCGCGAGGCCGGGGATCGGCGCCAGGGTGTCGGCGTCGTAGTTGACGAGGAAGTCGTAGTTCAGACGGTAGATGTCGTAGGCGACGTTCTGCTGGCCGATGAACGGGTTGAGGCTGTCGAGGTTCTCATACCAGCCGACCTGCAGAACGACCTTCTTGCCGCCGGCGGGGCTGGGGCTCGAGCTGTCGGCCAGGGCGCTGCCGAGGCTCCAGACGAGCGCCGCGGCAAGGACCGCGGCCAGCGCGACGAGCGGCAGGCGACGCCGGCGCCGGCGCTCGCGCCCGCGTCGGGACTGCGAACAGAGCACGCGCTTCATGGACCCTCCCCCAGTGACCCCGGCCGACGACTGGTGCCGCCGGTGTGCCCAGTCTGTACCGACGGTGGGGTAAAGTTCAAGGAAACGCCCGTGGGGCCGGCACGGCCGGCTCTCACGCGGGCGCCGGACGGCGGTCCCGGGCCGCGCACGACGCGAGCCGAGAGGTGACAATGACAAGCGACGAAGAGACGACCGTCTCGTGGAAGGCGATCCAGCCTCACTGGAAAGTCTGGTCGGCCGACGATGTCGAGATCGGTGAAGTGTTCATTCCGGTGGGCGACGAGAACGCCGACATCTTCGACGGCCTGGCGATCGCCCATCACGGCGGTCCGACCCTGGCACATCACTGGCTCGACCGGCCGCGCTACGTGAGCCAGGATCAGGTGGCGGCCATCCAGGAGGGCCACGTGCGCCTCACGATCACCGCCGCGGAGTCGCAGCACCTGCCGGAGCACAACGTGCCCGAGACCGCTGAGATCCTGCCCGAAAAGGCGAGCCTCTGGGAGCGCTTCAAGAGCGACCTCGAGAAGCACTAGGCGCGCCACGTAGTCACGCACGCCTGAGCGGCGACGACGAAGTCGATCGCCGGCACTAGGCGCGCCACGTAGTCACGCACGCCTGAGCGGCGACGACGAAGTCGATCGCCGGCCCAGGCATCATCCGGTGCGCCCCGGCCGCGTGCGGGGCTCGACCTTTGGCAACCACTCACCGGAGCGCTTGAGGGCGCGGTTGCGGTCGTCGGGCGGCAGGTCGCGCAGTCTGCCGAGCACCGCTTCGAGGTCGACGATGCGCGCGGCGACGATCGCCAGGCCGCGCTCGTCGTTGTTTTGCAGCTCGCCCTCGATGAGCAGATAGACCGCCTCTTTGAGCACCCGACCGTACTTTAAGTAGACGTCGTTGAAGACGACGACCTCGGCCAGGCCGCTTTCGTCTTCGAGGGTGAGAAAGAGCGTGCGGTGGCCGCTGCGGATCCAGGGCATCTGAGCGCGTTCGAGGACCCCGGCCAGGCGGATGCGTCGCCCGTTGGGTACGAGCTGCAGGCGGCCAAACGGCACGACGTCGAGCGCCGTGAGCTGCTCGCGCACGAACTCGAGCGGGTGAGCGCTCACGTTGAGGCCGAGCACCTCGAGCTCGACGGCGACCTTTTCGCGGGCGCTCCACGACGGCACGAACGGCAGCGCTCCGAGCCTGTCGTCGATCGCGAGCTGCAGCGCCTCGTCCTGGTCTGTCGCCAGGACGGAGCCGTCGCCCACTTCTTTTTGGGGTTTGGCGAGGGCGGTGCCGTCGGTGCCGCGCCGGTCGTCGCCGGGTGGTGCGCCGCCCGGCCGGGCGGCGAGCGGGGTGGCGTCGCCGGAGCGGCGCTGCTCGCCGGACGCCGACGTACCGCCCGGGCGGGCGGAGGGCGGGGCGGGGTGTGATGGTCGCTCTTCGCGACGCCGACCATCCGATTCTGGTTTGGCGAGGACGGTGTCGTCGGTGCCGCGCCGGTCGTCGCCGGGTGCCGCACCGCCCGGGCGGGCGGAGGGTGGGGCGGGGGTCGATGGTCGCCCTGAGCGGTGCCAACCGTCCGATTCTGGCGCAGCGGATGCGGCCGCGATGCTGCGACCGGAGACCCTCGCCCCGCCCGCAGTCCGCCCGGCCATGCCGCCTCCAAAGACCTGCGCGTGCACCAGCGGCACCTGGACGAGCAGTTCCTCGCGCCGCACGCCCAGGCTGTCGAAGGCCCCCACTCGTACCAGGTTGATGACGATCTCGACGCTCACTCGCGTGCGCCGGCAGAAGTCGGCGAGCGAGCGGTAGGGCCCGCCGCGCTCGGGCGCCCGTGCGGTCACGATGGCCGCGACGGCCGCCCGGCTCATCTCTTTGACGTAGGCGAGGCCGACCCGCAGCGCCCGGCCGTCGCGCTCGACCGAGAAGTCGCCCACGCTCGCTTCGATGTCGACCGGCAGCACCTCGAGCCCCCAGCGGCGCGCGTCGTTCAACACCACGCGCGGTGAGTAGAAGCCCATCGGCTGGTTGTCCATGAGGCCGCAGAAGAATTCGGCCGGGTAGTGCGCCTTGAGCCAGGCGCTCGCGTTGCAGACCACGGCGAAGCAGGCGGCGTGGGCCTTGTTGAAGCCGTAGGCGGCAAAGCCGCGGAGCTGGCGGAAGGTCTCTTCGGCGGCGTCGCGCGGCACGCCGCGCGCCACCGCCTTCTCGACGAAGCTGCGGCCGATCTCGTCCATCTCTTCGAGTGAGCGTTCGTGGGTCATGGCGCGGCGCAGCAGGTCGCCTTCGGCCAGGCTGAAACCGGCGATGATCGAGGCGACCTCGATCACCTGCTCCTGGTAGAGGATGACGCCGTAGGTGCCCTTGAGTGCCGGCCACAGGTCGGGGTACGGCACGACCGCCTTCTCGCGGCCGTGGCGCCGGCGGATGAACGGTCCGATCATCTCGGCCTGCAGCGGGCCGGGCCGAAACAGTGAGATGGCGGCGATCACGTCGTCGAAGTCGCGCTCGCGCAGCCGCGTGGCGAGGTTGCGCTGGCCCGAGCTTTCGAGCTGGAACACGCCGATGGTGCGCGCCTCGCTGATGAGCTTGTAGACCGCGGGGTCGTCGCGCGGCAGCTCCCAGGCCGAGATACGCTCGCCGGTACGCTGTTCGATAAGCCGCACGGCTTCGGCGATGGCGCTGTGCATGCGCAGGCCGAGGATGTCCATCTTGACGAGACCGAGCGTCTCGATGTCGTCCTTGTTGAACTGGGCGACGATCACCCCCTTGGCCGCCCACTGCAGCGGCACGCGGTCGGTGATGGGGTCGCGCGAGAGGATGAAGCCGCCGAGGTGCGTGCCCAGGATGTAGGGAAAGCCGGAGAGGCGCTCGGCCAGGCTGACGAGCCGCTTGTAGTGCGGACTCTGGAACTCGTGGTTGGCCAGCTCGGGACGTTCGGCGAGCATCTGCGAGAGGCCGGCGGCGCTGCCCCACGGCACCTTTTTGGACAGCGCGTCGATCTCGTCGGGACGAAAGTCGAAGGCTCGGGCGACGATGCGCACCGCCGACGGCGCGCGTACGGTATTGACGTTGGCCACCATGGCCACCCGGTCGTGGCCGAAGCGCTCGTAGATGTACTCGATGACCTCGTCGCGGCGCGCCGACTCGAAGTCGATGTCGACGTCGGGCATCTCGCGCCGCGACGGGTTGAGGAAACGCTCGAAGAGCAGGTCGTTGGCGATGGGATCGGCGTCGGTCACGCGCAGCACGTAGCTCACGATGCTGTTGCCGGCCGAGCCGCGCCCCGAGTAGTAGATGCCGCGCTCGCGGGTGAACTGGACGATGTCGTGCACGGCCAGGAAGTACTCGGCGAAGCCGAGGTCCTGCACGACCCTGAGCTCGCGGTTGAGGCGGTCGAGCACCTCGGGTGTGACCGGGTTGTAACGCTCGGCGGCGCCAGCGAAGCAGTGCTTGCAGAGCAGGGAGTAGGCCGTCTCGCCCGGTGGCAGAGGATAGGCCGGAAAGAGGAGCCGGCCGAGCCCGAGGTCGAGGTTGCAGCGGGCCGCGATGCGGGCGGTGTTGCGGTAGGCCTGCGGGTAGCGGGCAAAGAGGCGCCACATCTGGCCGGGGGTCTTGAAGGAGAGCTCGCTGTTGCGCCGGCCGAGCGGGTTGGGCAGCGGCTGGTTGGCGGCCTCGGCGGCGAGGATGTCGTGCAGCGGCGCGTCGGCCGGGCCGAGGTAGTGCACGTCGTTGGTGGCGACGGTGGGCAGGCGCAGCTCGCGCGCCAGAAGGTCGAGCTGCTGCACGTAGCGGGCGGAGTCGGGAAGCTGCTCGTCGATGAGCTCGATGAAGAAGTCGCCGCGGCCGAAGAGCTGCGCGTAGCGCTGCGCGGCCGCGCGGGCGCCGGCCTGGTCGCCGGCGGCAAGGAGGGCGCCCACCTCGCCGCGCCGGCAGGCGGACAGGGCGATGAGGTGGTCGTGGTTTGCGGCGAGCGTCGCGATGCGGGCGAGCGGCGGTTCGCCGCGGTGCTCGAGGTGGGCGGCGCTGACGATGCGGCAGAGCTGCGACCAGCCCTGGTAGTCGCGGGCCAGCAGGATGAGGTGGTAGCCGGTCGCGGCGAACTGGCCGCGCGGCGGGGAAGGGGCGAGGTCGGTCGTGGAGACGCGCGGGACGCGGGGGGCGGCTGACGCACCGGCGCCGGCTGCGGCGGGGCCGGGGGTCGGGCTCTCGCTTCGCGAACCAGAGCAACGGTGACCCGCGGCCTGCGGCCGCGGGTCTTGCTCACGCTCAGAGTTCGCCCTCACCCCCGGCCCCGCCTTCGCCGGCTCGGGTGAGAAAGCCGCCTCGTCGCCTTGCGTTCCACACCGGGCGGGAGGGCCGGCGGCGGCTGCGCCGCCGCTCACCCCTCGCGGAGCGCCGGGGGCGAGAGGGCCGGCGGCGGCTGCGCCGCCGCTCACCCCTCGCCCGAGGGCGGCGGCTGGCGCCGGCGTGGCGAGCACCGATTCGACGCTGATCTCGACGCCGACGATGGGCTTGACGCCGGCCGCCTTGCAGGCCTGGTAGAAACGCACGGCGCCGTAGAGGCCGTCGTGGTCGGTGATCGCCAGGGCCGGCATGCCCAGCCGGTGGGCGGCTTGGACGAGCTCGTCGATGCGCCCCGCGCCGTCGCCGAACGAGAAGTTGGTGTGAACGTGGAGGTGGACGAAGCTCATATGACACCCGGTCGGAGCGCGCTGGGGAGAGGGAGCGGAAAGGGCCGTGCGGGCGGGCGCCCGAAAGTACACGTACGTCTCTTTCGTGTTCGGGCCAGGCCGGCCGCCAGTGGCGCGCTCGACTCTCCCCCGAACGGTCCCAAGCATGATACGAACGGATGTTCGTGTCAAGGTCCGGCGACGCAGGTCCGGGCTTACCCTCAGGCACGGGAACGGCGCAGAGGAGGACGACCGGCTGTCGATGGCCTACACTATGAAGACCACAGCCGGTCGCCGGCGGCATAGCCGTACGCGGTCGCCGGCGCCACCGACGTCCACGACGACCCACCCGCGAGGTGCCCCCGTTTGACCCCTGACGACCCACACGGCGAGGCTGCCGGCGACGCGCTCGCCGCGGGTGCGCCCGCGGCGGCACCCGATGCTTCGCCCAACGCTCCGCCCGACCCTCCGCCCGGCGCGGACGCGCCGCCGGCAGGCGCCGCTCCGGTGGCCGAGACCCGGCTGATCGCCGACCGCTACCGGGTCGAGCGGCGCCTGGGCGGCGGCGGCATGGCCGAAGTCTTCCTGGCGCAGGATACGACGCTGGGACGGCTCGTGGCCGTGAAGATCCTGCGCGAGCGCTTCGCCGACGACGAGCAGTTCGTGGCGCGCTTCCACCGCGAGGCGCGCGCGGCCGCCGCCCTGAACCATCCCAACGTGGTCGCCATTCACGATCGTGGCGGTTCGGGCGGCTCGTCGTACATCGTCATGGAGTACGTCTCCGGCGAGACGCTCAAGGACCGGGTCCAGCGCGGCGGGCGCCTGACGGCGGCCGCGGCCCGCGACATCGAGCTCGGCCTGCTCGCCGCCCTGCGGGCGGCTCACGGCGGCGGTGTCATCCACCGCGACGTGACCGCCCAGAACGTCCTGCTGGCACAGGATGGCCGGGTCAAGGTGGCCGACTTCGGCATCGCCCACTTCGGCTCGTCGGAGCTCACCTCGACCGGCATCGTGATGGGCACCTCGCGCTACCTGTCGCCCGAGCAGGCGCGCGGCGAACCGACCGACGAGCGCTCCGACCTCTACTCGGCCGGCGTCGTGCTCTTCGAGATGCTGACCGGCCGGCTGCCGTTCGAGGGCGACAACGACCTCGCGATCGCCGTGCGGCATGCCAACGAGCCGGCGCCTTCGCCGACCACGTTCGCACCCGATCTGCCGCCGGCGCTCGACGCGATCGTCGCCAGGGCGCTCCGCAAGGACCCGGCCGAGCGCTTCCAGACTGCCGCCGAGTTCTTCACCTCGCTGGCCGCGCTCGATCTGGGCGCGGGCGGGGGCTCTGCCGCCGCCCCCGCCGGCGCGGGCGCCTCGGCGACGGTCGGGGTTGCGGGCGCCGTCGCGGCCGAAGCCGGGATCGGGGTCGCGACCCGGGTCGCCGCGCCTGCCGCCGGGGCGGTGACCGCCGCGACCCGGGTCGCGGCCTTGCCTGCCGCGGTGGCCGCGCCCAACGGGACCGCGCCGGCCGCCGCCCCCGACTCGACCGCCGCGACTCGCGTTGGCCCGGCTGCCGCGCGCGCCGTCGCCTCCTCCCGTCGCCGCCGGCGGCTCTGGGTGGCCCTGGCCGTCCTCGTCGTGCTCGTCGCCGCGCTCGCCGGCATCCTGATCTGGCGCGCCGCGGCCGGTCGTAGCGTCACCGTGCCCTCGGTACGGGGACTGACCGTCAGTCGGGCGACGGGCAAGCTTCGACAGAAGGGTCTCGCCGTGCGCTCGACCGGCGGCTACTCAGACGCGGTCGCGCCCGGCGCGGTCATGGCTCAGCATCCGAAGGCCGGCGTGTCGGCCAAGAAGGGTACACAGGTCCATCTGATCGTCAGCCGCGGGCTGCTACACCCGGCGGTGGTGAGCGTTGCTGGCGCGACCTCGGCCGCCGCCTCGGCGGCCCTGCAGGCGCAGGGCTTTGTGGCTGTGAGGCTGGCGCAACACTCGAGCACCGTGCGCCGTGGCCTCGTGATCTACCAGAGTCCGGTCGCCGGCACTGCGCTGCTGCGCGGGTCGACGGTGCGCTACTGGGTGAGCAGGGGACCGGCCAAGGTGCAGGTCCCCGACGTCGTCGGGGCCTCCGAAGGCAGCGCCACCGACACCCTGAAGTCGGCCGGCTTCTCGGTCGCGGTCAACACGACCCTCGGCCTGGGCGACTTCCCGGGCAACGTCACCAGGCAGCAACCCGCCGCCGGGTCGCTCGCGGCCAAGGGCAGCCGCGTGGCGATCTGGGTGGCGATCCTGTAGCGCAATCGTCCACGGCGGATCCGCGCACGTCCCACTTCGGACTTGCGAGCCGGTCAGCAGGTGCGGCGAGACGGGATGAACTTGACGGGGCGCGCAAAGCGCGAGGCTTGTTTCGCCCGGCGCCGCGCCTCCGCCGGAGTCGGCGGAGGCGGGGCCGGGGGACGAGGGCGAACTCTGAGCGTGAGCGAGACCCGCGGCCGCAGGCCGCGGGTCTCCGTTGCTCTGGTTCGCGAAGCGAGAGCCCGAGCCCCCGGCCCCGCCGCAGCCGACGCCGGCGCGGGTCCTACTCGCTTTCGGCGAGCAGGCTGTAGATACGCTTGCGCGCCTCGGCCAGGATCTCGAGGGTCTTGTCGATCTGCTCCGGCGAGCCGGCCATGCCGACCTGCTTGACCGCCGCGAAGAGCTGCATCCCGGCGCCGCGCATCCTGAACCGCGCTCCCTCGGGACCGCTCTCCGAGGTCGCCCAAGGCGCGCCGTGCTGGACCGCCGCCTCGGCTTCGGTCTTGCCTTCATCGGTGAGCGAGAAGACACGCCGGCCCTCGACCTCTTCGCTCTTCACGAGGCCTTGGTCTTCGAGCAGTTGCAGCGTGGGGTAGATGGAGCCCGGGCTCGGCCGCCACATGCCGCCACTGCGCGTCTCGAGCTGCTGCATGACCTCGTAGCCGTGCATGGGCTGTTCGGCCAGGACGGCCAGGATGGCCGCCTTGACGTTGCCTCGACGGGCGCGACCGTGGGGGCCGAACCCGTGCGGGCCGAAGTGGTGGCCGTGCGGTCCGTGCTCACGGCAGCGACGCTCACCCGGATGACCGTAGGGTGCCCGGTGAGGACTACCTTCGCCGGGTCCGCACGGACCGGCTGAAGTATTCTCGAAAAACGACATATGTTCCTCCTTGGCGCTGTATCGCGTTGTTATGCGATATATCGTGACACATCTTTTCCGGATGTCAACCAAGGCAAACCTGAAGTCGCACGGCCGGCTGACGGCGTGCTGGGAGACCATGCGGAAGCGACGTGCGGAGGGGAGAGGCGGATCGAGGCGCGGCGACTGAGGCTGGACCGAGGACGGACCAAGGCCGGGCCGGGCGCGGACCCCAGCCGGACCGGGCGCGGACTTAGGCTCGGAACGGAGACGCTGCGGTCGCTAGCTCACCGTCACCTCGCCGAGATCGCCGACCACTACGTCGGCGCCGTGCTCGCGCAGCGCCGCGGCATGGTCGGCGCGATCGACGCCGATGACGAGACCGAAACCGCCGCGGTGGCCGGCCTCGACGCCGGCCTCGGCGTCTTCGACGACGACCGCGCGAGGCGGCGCGACGCCGAGGCGTCGCGCCGCCTCGACGAACACCGCCGGATCGGGCTTGCCCGCCAGGCCGAGCTGCTCGGCCACGGTGCCGTCGACCTGCGCGGCGAACAGGTCGCGCACGCCGGCGGCGTCGAGGATGGCGCTCGTGTTCTTGCTCGCCGAGATGATGGCCGTGAGCACTCCGGCTTCGTGCAACCGGGAAATGAGCGCCACCGTGGTGGGGAACGGTCGCACGCCCTGCTCGGCGACCGCGCGCAAGAAGTAGTCGTTCTTGCGGTTGCCCAGACCGCAGACGGTCTCGGCGTCGGGCGGGTCGGCGGGCGTGCCCCACGGCAGCTCGACGCCGCGCGAGGCGAGGAAGTCGCGTACGCCGTCGTAGCGCGCCTTGCCGTCGACGTAGGGCAGGTAGTCGGCCTGTGCGTCGAACGGCCGGAACGGCTCGCCCGAGCGTTGCGCGCGCTCCTTCAGAAAGGCGTCGAACAGCGCCTTCCAGGCGGCGGCGTGCACGGTGGCCGTCTGGGTCACGACGCCGTCCATGTCGAACACGACGGCGTCGAACTCGGCGCTCGGGATGGTCACTGCGGGGCCGGGGGTCACGTGGCCTGCCTTTCGGTCGTTCGACGCTCGCGCCCGTAGTCTAGCCGCAAGCGGCGTTCGCCGAACCCGCTCGGCGATCGGCCGCGCGGGATGTCCGGGCGCGCGGCGCCCGCGTTCGCCACCGAGTGCCCGCGTTCGCCACCGAGTGCTCGCGTTCGCCACCGAGTGCCCGCGTTCGCCGCCGAGTGCCCGCGTTCGCCGCCGAGTGCTCGCGGTCGTCGCGCGGCGCCGGCGTCGGCTGCGCGGGGACCGGGTTTGCCGCCCGGCCGCAGGCTCCCTAAGATGATCGCATGTGCGCAGCCGAACAAGCCCCGACCTGGTGGGTGCGGCCCGGCCTCGAGCCGCGCGCCGGCCGGCTGTGCGTCGCGGGTCGCGACGCCGAAGCTCTCGCCCGCGAGCACGGGACGCCTCTCTTTGCCTTCGACCTGACCGACGTCGCCGAGCGCGTGCGGCGCGTCCAGGCGGCCCTCGAGGCCACCGGCGTGCGCTACCGCGTGCGCTTCGCTCTCAAGGCCCAGCGTGAGCCCGAGGTCCTGGCCCTGTTGCGCGGGCTCGGCGCGCCGGGCACGCGGCAGAGCATAGGGGTCGATGTCTGCTCGCCCGGCGAGGTCGCCTGGGCCCTCGACCACGGCTGGCAGGCGCAGGAGCTGAGCTTCACGGGCACCAACCTGGTCGACCGTGACCTGCGCGAGATACTGGCGCACCCGCTCAAGCTCAACGTCGATGTGCTGTCGCAGCTTCGCCGCGTCGGGCGGCTTGCGCCGGGACGGCGGGTCGGCCTGCGGCTCAACCCCCGAGCCGGGGCGGCGCGCAGGTTCGTGCCGGCCGGACGTTCGCCCGACGACGAGCTGCAGTTCGGCATCTACGCCTCGGAGAAGCCGACCAAGTTCGGCGTCTACGCCGAGCAGTTAGACGAGGCCGTGGCCATCGCCCGCGAGCACGACCTGGTGATCGACACCGTCTGCGTTCACATCTGTCATCAGATGCACACGGCCGAGCTGCCGCAGTTGGACCACGCGCTGGCGGTCGTCGCGGCCATGGTCGAGCGGCTGCGCGAGGCGGGCTGTCCCATAGAAGAGGTGAACACCGGCGGCGGCCTGGGCGAGCCGATGATGGCAGGCGAGACCGACCTCGACCTCGATGCCTGGGCGGCGGTCGTGGCTCGCCGGCTCGGGCCGCTCGGGGCGACGATCGCCGCCGAGCCGGGGGAGTTCTTCTTTGCCGCGAGCGGCGTGCTGCTCGCCGAGGTGGCGACGGTCGAGGATCGTCTGGGCACGACCTTCGTGGGCCTGAACGCCGGCTGGAACACGGCGCCCGTGCGCTTCGTGTGGGGCGAATGGCTCGACATCGTGCCCGTCGTCGACCCGCTCGCGCCCCGCCCTCGGCGGGTGACGATCGCCGGCAACATCAACGAGGCGCCCGACCTGTTCGCCGAAGACTACGCGTTCCCGGCGGTCGCCGAGGGCGACATCGTGGCTTTGCTGAACGTCGGCAGCTACTGCCAGGCCGCCGGCGGCCGGCACTGCCTGCGGCCCGTGGCGCCGGCCGTGTACTTCGGCGACCGCAGCACGACGTAGCACTTCTCGGGAGCACCGTCTCGGGAGCACCGTCTCGGGACGTGCTCCTGCCGCGGTGAGCAGCCCCTCGCTGGGCTGTGGCGGCTCAGGCCGGGGCACCGGCGCTCGCTGGGCTGTGGCGGCTTGGGCCGGGGCGCCGGCGCGCGCCACGACGGCTACAACGCCCGTTCGAGAAACCAGCGCCGCTGCGGGCGGTCGAAGAACAGGTCGAACACCCGTCCGTCGGCGACGACCCTGAAGTAGCGCCGGTCGACGCGCACCTCGTCGTTCCACCAACCGGTGTCGATGGACCAGCGCTGCAGGACGCGTTCGACGCGCCAGCGCCGCGCGTGCCACTGGAAGGCCTTGGGGGAGCGCGTCGGCGAACGCCAGACGACGGTGATGGGGGCGGGCAGACCTTGGGCCACGTTTCGCCAGCTCTCTGATCGCTCGGCTCGGATCGTGCCGGGGCATGATAGGGCGAACACACGTTCGTGTCAAGGCTGCCATACGCGGAGGCGCGCGCGAAGTTCGGCCGGGGCCGTCCGGCGCGCGCCGGAGCCCGACGCGAGCGCCCGACTTGCGCTCGAGACCGACCTACGTGGCGGCCGACCCGTCGAGGGCCAGCGCGGCCTGTCCGGCCGGCACGGCGGGTGCGTCGGTCGTGGCCGTGCCGGCGCACAGCGGCAGCCGCTTGACCAGCTCACGCGCCGCGGCCGCGCGCCGCTTCTGCGACGCGTCGGGGGCCGGCAGGTTGACGACGTTCGCCGCTTCGCGGTGGCGTCGCAGCCAGCCGGCGACCAGCAGGATCTCGTCGATCGTGTCGACCGGCAGCGGCGGCGCCGGCGGCGTCGCCGCGTAGAGCTTGTTCACGAGCTCGAGGGCGGCCTGTGGCGACAGCTCGCCCGGCCGCAGCGACCGCTCGTCGACGATGCTGCCCGCGGCGACGCTGTAGACAGTGACCCTGCCGGCCTGGCGGGCCGGGTAGACGAGCAGGGCGTAGGCCCGGCAGGCGCCGCGCAGCTTGCCGATCGTGCGCAGGGCCTGCTCGAGCGATTCGCGCCACGTCTGCAGGCGGGCGGCCTGCTCGAAGGCCAGCTCGGCGACGAACTCGGCCTGCCGGCGCTCGAGCTCGCGGTCGAGCTCGCGGCCGTCGCCGTGCAGGACGCGGCTGACCTGCGCGACCGCCTCGCCGTACTCGCCGTTCAGGGTGCCGCGACACGGGCCCAGGCAGGCGCCGATGTCGTGGCGCAGGCAGGCGTGCTCGTGCTCGCCGCTCGAGTCGCGCAGGTGAGCGCAGGTGCGCAGCGGGTAGACGGCGTTCAGCAGGTCGACCAGGCGGCGGGCAAAGCCGGCGCGCCGGAAGGGACCGGCGTAGAGGGCGTCGTCGTCGCGCCGGTTCGGCGTAGCGTAGATGCGGGGGAACTGGTCGGTGGTGAGCTTGACGTAGTGGTAGCTCGAGACGCGCGTGCCGTGCTGGTTGTAGGGCGGTCGGTGCTTGCCGATCAGCCTCGACTCGAGCAGCAGCGCGGCGAACTCGGACCCCGTCTCCAGGACGTCGATGCGATCGAGCAGCTCGAGCGCCTGGCGGGCGCCGTAGGCCTGACGCTGCAGAAAGTGGTCGCGGGCCCTGCGGCGCAGGTTCTCGGCCTTGCCGATGTAGAGCTCATGACCGCGGGCGTCACGCATGATGTACACGCCGGGGCGGGTCGGCAACCCCTCGGTGAGCACGATCTTGTGGTAGTTGCGACGCGCCCCCGGTTCGCAGAGGCGCACCACCTCTTCGAGGGTCGTCACGCCCTGCTCCTGGAGCCGGGCCAGCAGCAGAAGGAGGATCTCGGCCGTGGCGAGGGCGTCGTCCAGGGCCCGGTGACTCGGCTTGACGGCCGTGTCGAAGCGCTCGGCCAGGGCGGCGAGCGAGCAGCGCATGGGCGAGAGCAGGCGGCGGGCGAGCCGCAGCGTGTCGAGCGTGGGGCGCGGGAACGTGCGGCTCATCAGCACGCTGAGCTCGTAGTCGAGAAAGCCCAGGTCGAAGCGCGCGTTGTGGGCCACGAGGACCGAGTCGGCCGAGAACTCGAGGAACCGTGGCAGGACCTCTTCGATGGGCGGCTGGCCGACCAGCATCGCGGCGTTGATGCCGGTGATCTCGGTGATCTTGGCCGGCACCGGCTGGCGGGGATCGACGAGCTGCGAGAAGGTGGCGACCTGCCGGCCGCTCTCAACGCGCACGGCGCCGATCTCGGTGATCTTGGTGAAGCCGGGTGTGCCGCCCGTGGTCTCGAGGTCGACGACGGTGAAGGCGACGGTCGACAGGTCGCGGCGCCGGGCGCGCCACGCGTCGAGGCTCACGTGGAAGGGTCCGTCCCAGACGAGCCGCTCGTCGTCGCGCACGATGTCGGAGACGAGGGTGCGCATGAGCTCCGGCGGGCACTGCGCCACCCGGAAGAGGCGGGGCCAGACCTCGCGGTAATCGAGGGGTTCGCCGGCCTGCTCGAGAAGAGCGACCAGCTCATCGACAGTCGTGAACGCTAGCTGCACCGACTCATGGTAAGCGCGTCCGGGGCACATTACCAGCTACGGACCCGGGACCGGGCGCGCCGGCACGAGCGCCGCCGCCGGCCGCGCGCTGATAGACTGCGGCTCCGGGTCCCTCGCCGGGCCTCGGGCCGGGCCGCACGCCCGGCGCCCCGTCGGGCCGCCGCCGTTAGGGCGCCCCGTCGGGCCGCCGCCGTTAGGGCGCCCCGGACCGTGGGTAGATGACAACCGCGTAGGAGTAGTCCGGCCCCATGCGGGGTCGCGCCGTAAGGAGTCGTCCGTGGACCGAGACAAGTTGCATCGCGAGGTGCTGCGCACATTCGACAACGCCTGCATCAGTCGCAGCGCGCAGTACTCGAGCAGAGTCGGCTTCGTGCCGCTCGCCGACGTCTACTTCGAGGAGGAGTCGCGTCAGCTCGTGGTGCGCTTCGAGCTGCCGGGCCTCACGCGCGAGGCCATCCAGCTCGAGGTCGAGTCACGCAAGGTGGTGGTCCACGGCCGGCGCACCTTCTCGGGTGGCGACGGCCGCGTCTACCAGCAGGTCGAGATGGACTACGGCGACTTCGAGCGCCAGATCCGCCTGGCGGTCGACGTCGACGTCGAGGCGACCCAGGCCACCTACGAGGCCGGCATCCTCGAAGTCAGACTGCCCCTCGTGGCCAACGAACCCCGCAAGCAGCGCATCGAGATCAGGGTCGGGGGTGAGTCGTGAGCGAGCCCGACGAGGTCCAGATCCACGTGCCCGACCAGAGCGAGCTGCCCGGCGAGCTGCCGATCCTGCCGCTGCGCGACACGGTCGTCTTTCCCGACACGATGATCCCCCTGACGGTCGGTCAGGAGCGTTCGATCAAGCTGATCGACGAGGTGCTGGCGGCCGACCGCCTGCTGGTGCTGGTCGCCTCGAAGGATGCCGAGGTCGAGGTTCCCGGGCCCGACCTGCTCTACGAGGTCGGCACGGTGGCGCTGGCCCACAAGATGGTCAAGCTGCCCGACAACACGATGCGCATCCTGGTGCAGGGCCTGCAACGCGTGAAGATCACGGGCTACACCGCCCAGGAGCCGTATCTCAGGGCGACCATCGAGAAGGCCGAAGACGTGGTGGTCGAAAGCAAAGAGGTCGACGCCCTGCGCGCCAACCTGCTGTCGGTGTTCTCGCGCATCGTCTCGCTCGTGCCCTACCTGCCCGAGGAGCTCGAGATGGCGGCCGCCAACGTCGAGGAGCCCGGCGCCCTGGCGTTTCTCGTGGCCAGCACCATGCGCATCAAGACCGAAGACAAGCAGGAGCTGCTCGAAGAAGCCGACGTCGAGCAGCGCCTGCGCAAGCTCACCCGCATCCTGGCCCGCGAGCTCGAGGTCCTCGAGCTGGGCTCCAAGATCCAGTCCGACGTGCGCTCCGAGATCGACAAGACCCAGCGCGAGTACTTCCTGCGCCAGCAGCTCAAGGCCATCCAGCAGGAGCTCGGCGAGACCAACGAGCAGGAAGCCGAGGTCAACGAGCTGCGCACCAAGCTCGATCAGCTGGTGCTGCCCGACGACGTGCGCAAGTCGGCCGAGCACGAGCTCGAGCGCCTGGGCCAGATCCAGCCCGCCAGCGCCGAGTATCCGGTCATCCGCACCTACCTCGACTGGATCGTGACGCTGCCCTGGAACATCTCGAGCGACGACAACCTGGACATCGGGCACGCTCGCGAGATCCTGGACCGCGACCACTACGACCTGGAGAAGGTCAAGGACCGCATCCTCGAGTACCTCGCGGTGCGCAAGTTGAAGAGCGACCTGCACGGCCCGATCCTCTGCTTCGTCGGGCCTCCCGGCGTGGGCAAGACCTCGCTGGGGCACTCGATCGCCGAGGCGATGGGGCGCAAGTTCGAGCGCATCAGCGTGGGCGGCGTGCGTGACGAGGCCGAGATCCGCGGCCACCGCCGCACCTACGTTGGCGCCATGCCGGGCATCATCCTGCGCGCCATGCGCGACGCCGGCACCGACAACCCGCTGTTCATGATCGACGAGATCGACAAGATGGGCGCCGACTGGCGCGGTGACCCGTCGAGCGCCATGCTCGAGGTGCTCGACCCCGAGCAGAACAACACTTTCCGCGATCACTACCTCGACCTGCCGTTCGATCTCTCGAAGGTCATGTTCATCACCACGGCCAACCAGCTCGAGCCCATCCCCGGGCCGCTGCGCGACCGCATGGAGATCATCACCCTGGCCGGCTACACGATCGAGGAGAAGCTGCACATCGCGCGCAAGTACCTCGTGCCCAAGCAGGTGGCGGCCAACGGCCTGCGGCTCAGCCAGGTGAGCTTCGACGATGCCGCCCTGCGCGAGATCATCGCCTCGTACACGGTCGAGGCCGGCGTGCGCAACCTCGAGCGCGCGATCGGCACCGTCTGCCGCAAGCTGGCGCGTCAGGTGGCCGAAGCCGACAACGGGGCCGCCAGGCGGCGCTTCAAGGTCGGTCCCCGGCGCGTGCACGAGCTCCTCGGCCGGCCGCGCGTCTTCGCCGAGACCAAGCGGCGCACCGCCGACGCCGGGGTGGCCACCGGGCTTGCCTGGACGCCGGTGGGCGGCGACATCCTCTTCATCGAGGCGACCGCGATGCCCGGCACGGGGCATCTCACGGTGACCGGGCAGCTCGGCGACGTCATGAAGGAGTCGGCTCAGGCGGCAGTGAGCTACGTGCGGGCGCATTCCGTCGAGCTCGGTCTGCCCGACGACTACTTCGCCACGCGCGACCTGCACATCCACGTGCCGGCCGGGGCGATCCCCAAAGACGGGCCCAGCGCCGGCGTCACCATGGCGAGCGCGGTGGCTTCGCTCGTCACGGGCACTCCGGTCAGCGCCGACGTCGCCATGACCGGCGAGATCACACTGACCGGTCAGGTGCTGCCCATCGGCGGCCTCAAGGAGAAGACGCTGGCCGCCCAGCGCGCCGGCATCACCACGGTGATCCTGCCGTCGCGCAACGAGGCCGACCTCGAAGACGTCCCTGAGGAGCTGCGCAAGGGCATGACGTTCGTGCCCGTCGACCGCATCGAGCAGGTCTGGAAGGCGGCCATGGGCCTGAGCTTCAACGGTCGTCGCGAACGCAAGCGGCCCGCCGCCGTGGCTCCGGTGGCGGCCAAGCCGGCAGGCCGGCCAGGCGCCGAGCCCGAGGCGGCCGCTCCGCCGCGCTCGAGCCGCCGCCGGCCCGTGCGCCAGCGTTCGCGCGTCGGGCGTTCGTAGCCCTAAGGCGAACCGCTGCGGGGCGGGCGACCTTGCGGTCGCCCGCCCCGCCGAACACCAGCCCCGCCGCGTGCCCCTCGCCTCGTGCCCGCTCGCCGCGCACCAGCCCCGCCGCGCGTGCCCCCTTGCCACGCACGACCGTCCTGCCGTCGCCCCTCGCCTCGACGCCGGCGCCCCCTCCGTTAGAAATCGTGGCGTTGGGTAACCATGCCCTTATATGCAGGTAAAACGGGCACGAGGAGGTGCCTTGAGCATGTATGAACAAAGGGTAGACAGGCCCGAGCCCGAGCAGCACGCGAGTCTTGTCGACTCGACGACGCTGCAGCGTTCGGCGCCGGTATCGACATGGGCCACCCGGGTGAGCTGGGGCAGTATCTTCGCCGCGGCCTTCGTGGTGATCGGTGTGCAGCTCGCGCTGAGCGCCTTGGGCATCTGGGGCAACTTCGGGCTCGCCAAGCTGACGAGCGTCAGCGCCCTGCAGAGCTCGGCGACCAGCGTCGCCATCTGGATCGGCGTGAGCGCCGTCATCTCGCTGTTCGTCGGCGGGATCGTGGCTTCGCGCCTCGCCAACGTGCGCAGCGTGCGCAGCGCCCTGTGGCACGGCCTCGTCGTCTGGGGCATCAGCGTCACCGCGATGACGGTGCTGAGCTCGCTCGGTATCGCCGGGATGCTGGGGTTCGGGCTCGATAGCAGCGCGGCGGCCAAAGCCGTCGTCGGCGCGACTGGCACGGCCGGCGTCGGACTGACCCGCGCCACCAGCGCGGCCGCGAAGTATGGCGGCTATTACCTGCTGTTCAGCGTCATCGGCGTGATCGGTGCGCTGGCCGGCGGATGGGTCGGCAGTATCGGCACCGCGCGCCGCGCCAGTGGCAGCGTGTCGCAGACCAGGTCGACCCAGGAGGAAAACGAGACGGTCGCGCGCCGGGCGGCCTGACCGCCCGACGGCTCGACGGCCTGACAGGGCGGGCGGCGGAGCTCATCCGAGCTCCGCCGCCCGCCCTTCTCATGCGTTCACCCGCTCCGTGATCGTCCGTCCCGTCCAGCGAGGCCTGGTTGTGCGATCGAACCGGTCGTCAACGCCCGGCGCGGATGATGCGGCGGGCCTCGAGGGCGGCCACGACGGCCACCACGAGCGCCGCCACCCGGTCGGCCCACCACCAGCCGAGGAGCTGCGAACAGAGCAGGCCGACGATCGCCAGGAGCGACATGGCGGCGCCGACGGCGCTCAGGGTCGCGTCGCCTTCGAGCGCCGGGCTGTCGAGGGCCACGCCGACGCGGCGCTTGGCGACGGCCAGGGGGATGAGGACGGCGAGGGTGACAGCGGGAGCGATGAACGCCAGCGCGCTGGTGCCCGGCCGGGAACCCACGGCGAGCGCGTAGGCGCTGCTTGCGACGAGCACCACGCTCGTCAGCAGAAGGCAGGCCGCCACCACCGTGCCGGCTCGTGACTCGGCCGCCCGTCCGTCGATGGGATGGCTGCGCTCGGCCCGAAAGCGCCAGATCAGCACGGCGGAGCCCGACAGGTCGGCGAACACCCCGAGGCCCACGCCGACGACCGCGAGGCTCCGGTCGAGGAGCCCGAGGGCCAGAGCGAGGCTGCCCGAGAGGGCTCCCCAGACCACCGAGACGGTGACGAGGAGCAAAGCCCTCTCGAGGAGGCGCGGCCGTGCCGACCGCTCGGTAGCACTGGGGCGACCGTCGTTCACGTCCGCAGACCAGGTGCGATGGCGGCCGGTGCGAGGCTCGCGAGAAGCGGCGCGGCTCTCATGCGAGCGAGAGCACGACGACGAAGGCCAGATAGGCGGCGATGATGACGATCCCGGCGCGGCGGTCGAGGCCGCGGACGGCGTAGGCCAGGCACAGGGTGAGCGCCGTGAGGCCGGCGTACCAGCCCGCCGCCACGAGTCCGCCCGCCGAGAGCCGCCCGATGTGCAGCACGACCGCCGGGATCATCAGGCCGACGATCGCGTTGAGCGCGTTGCTGTTGAGCGCTTCGGAGAGGGTGGCCGACGCCCTGCCGCGAGAAGCGAGATACACCGCCGCCACGGCGTTGGGCAGGCTGGTCACGGCGGCCAGCACGACGCCGCCGACCACGATGGTCGAGACGCCCCAGCGTACGCCGAGCGTCGCGGCGGCCCTCTCCATGACCGTGCTCGCCGCGACGACGATCGCCAGTGCGATCGCGGCGGTCGCCGCGTCCGTCCAGCGACCTCTGCGTGGGTGGATCGCGGCAAGGAGCTCGAGCTCCTCTTCGTTGACGGCCGACGCCAGCCAGTTACGCCAGGGCTCGGGAAGGGGGAGTCTGCGACGCCTGGCAGGCGGCAGACCCGACACGACCACGTAGGGCACGAACGCCACCATCGTCAGCAGCAGGCCCAGACCGGGCGCAATGATCCCCGTCGCCGCGGCTACGGTCATGAGGGCCACCCAGAGCGCCACCACTCCCTCGAAGACCACGACCCTGCGGTGCAGCGCGATCCGTCCCGCGACGAGTGCGCTCAGTCCGAGCAGCGCGGCGAGATTGAACACGTTGGAGCCGAGCACGACGCCGATGCCCACGTCGCGTCGTCCGCTGGTGATCGCCGCCAGGGCGGCGGTGATCTCGGGCGAGTCGGCGGCCAGGGCGGTCACGAGACCCAGCACCGCCTCGGGCGCGCCGAGCCGCTGGCCGAGGCGCTCTAGTCTCGTGACCAGAACGACACTGGCAGCCAGACTGGCAAGGACGCCGGCGAGGAAGAGGAGAACGGTCAACGGGGGCTCGCGTCAGGAACATCCTGATCGTCGCCCAGCTCTCGTTCCACGCTGCGCTCGAGCTGTGAGACGCCTCGTGGCCGCCCCGCCCTGACCCACAGCCGGTGGAAGATGACGGCGATGAGCAGGGCGGCGGCGAGCGACACCAGTGGATAACCGCGCAACAGGTTCACGAAGAGCGTGAACCCGACCAGCGCCGCGCCGACGCCGTTCAGCGCCGCCGACCACCTGTGGTGTTCCGTCCAGGAGAACTTGAGCATGGCAAGCAAGCCGGCGAGAAAGCTCATGAACACGGCGACGGCGTAGAACAGGACCAGCTCTTGGTCGCGCGCCCCTGCCGCCGCGATGACGGTCGCCGCCACCAGCAGGTAGACGAGGCCGGCCCAGTAAGGCGTGTGATGCCGGTTGGTGCGGCCCATCCACGTCGGCAGGATCCCTATCCTGGACCCGTCGAGCCGATCCGCGCGCGCCAGCGCCTTGAGAAGCCCGGGGCCTGCCTGAAAGGACGAGCTGGCGGCGGCCAGCAGGAGCACCGCACTGGCCGCCTGGAACAGCGCGAAGAGCGCCGGCGAACCGGCGGCACGGGCCACGTCGCCGATCTCCGTGCTGTTGGCCGGGGGGATGCCGATCCTCAGCCGGACGGCCAGCGCGGTGATGCCCATCGTGAGGCCGCCGACCACGAGCAGGGTCAGCCAGAGCGTGACCCTGCCGAAGAACCGGCGGCCATCGTCGTCGAGCTGGCCGAGCTGGGCGATCGCGGACGACGGCGCCTCGACACCGGTCGCGAGAGCCATGCCGACGGGGAACGCGAGCACTACCGAAAAGAGGGCGATGCCTGAGGCGTGGCCGGTGACAAGGACGTGCGTGGCCGCCGGCTTTCTGAAGCCCGAGACGAGCAGCGCTGCCCCGATCCCGACGAACGACAGCGTCATGAGCGCGAACAGGATCCGGCCCCAGTGACCGAACCAGGTGAGCGCCGCGACCAGGCACAGCAGGCCGAGCGCCAGCGGCACGCGGATCGTGTGCGCCGCGGGGAGGTACGCCACGATCGCCGACGTCGCGGCGGCGATGCTGATCGCGATGGTGAGCACGAAGTCGACGACCAGGGCCCCGAGCGGGAGAAAGGCAAAGCCCTCGCCGAACGCCGTGCCCGCCGCCGCCGCCGCTCCGCCGCCTTGCGGAAATCGCGCCACGAGCTGGTTGTAGTTGGCGATCACCACGGCGATGATGCCGATCACGACGGCCATGGTCGGCAGCAGTAGCGAGAGATCGCCGCCGAGGGCGCGCAGGGCCGCTTCGATCGCGTAGGCGACCGATGACACCGGGTCGGCCATGACGGTGAAGGCGAAGGCGATCAGAAGGACGCCGCGGTGGTGAGCAAGCCAGGCTGCGGCTCCCGCCCCCCGGCGCGCTGACCTCGAATGATCGCCGCTCGGTGCGCGGCGGCCGGAGAGTGGGGCAGACGACGGCATCGGACGCCCCGGTCCTTTCGCTTCGGGCCACGGCGCCCAGTGAACCATCGAGAAGGGCGCGCACGGCGTTTTGCCGTTCCCGGCGCCCTTGCGGCACGCAAGCGCCGGTGCCGACCAGACTTCCCGGCGCTCCACGAACCGCCATAGTCTACCTGATTTGCGACGACCTCACTCTCACCGTTGCGCCCCGAGCACGCCCAGGGCTACGATTGAGCGGTGAGCCACCCGGGGAGCCAGCCAGAGGGGGGGACCGCGTGAGTCCGGTCGATGCCGCCGCGACCAACGTCGGCGCCGGCAACTGGAAGGGCCTGGGCATGTGGGCCTGGCTGCTCTTTCGCATCGCCGGCATCGTCCTGGTCCTCTACCTGTTCGCCCACATCGGCGTGATATCGAGCGCCCGCTGGAGCAGCCACCACACGCTGAACAGCGCCTTCACCCTCTTCGACCATCCGCTCTTCGTGCTGCTCGACCTGCTGCTCGTCTGGGCGGTCCTGTTCCACGCCCTGAACGGGGTGCGCATCCTGCTCATGGACTTCGGCCTCGGCATCCACCGCCACAAGGCCGTGTTCGTGGTGTGCATGGCGGTCGCCGTGCTCACGCTCTGCCTGTTTGCCTTCAAGGCCTTCTCGTACATCGCCGCCCACCACGCCGGCGGGCTCGGGGGGCTCGTATGAGCGCTCAGGCCGCCGGACCTGCGACGCCGGCCGCGACACCGGCCGTAGCTCAGGCCGCAACGCCGGATCGTCCGCCGGCCGGCGCGGCCGGGCCGCAGCCCGCCGGTCGCATGCGCACTGCCGTGCTCGACTCGAGCCGCGGCGGTATGTGGGGCTGGCTCATGCAGCGCGTCACGGCCGTCGTGCTCATCATCGGCCTCCTCACGCATATCGTGGCGACCCACATCTTCAACCTCGGTCACCTGAGCTTTCTGAACATCTCCGACCGCCTGGGCTCGACCTTCTTCGTCGTGATCGACGTCAGCCTGCTGGCCGCGGCCATCTTCCACGGCCTGAACGGCGCCCGCATGGTGGTGCTCGACTACTGGTTGAAGACGCGCGGCAGCCGCCTGGCCCTGACGATCGCCCTCTGGGTGTTCGGCTCGGCCGCGTTCGTCTACGGGATGTGGGCCCTGTGGCCCTGGATCGCCCGATGAGCCGCCGAGCGCGGCGGGGGCTCCGATGATCAGACATCAGCTCGTCATCGTGGGCGGCGGCCTGGCCGGACTGCGGGCCGCGGTCGAAGCCAAGGGCGCCGGCATCGACGTGGCCGTCCTCTCGCAGGTCCACCCCGGTCGCAGCCACTCGGGTGCGGCTCAGGGCGGCATCAACGCGGCCCTCGCCAACAACCCCGACGGTCACGACGACACGCCCGAAAAGCACGCCTTCGACACGGTCAAGGGCTCCGACTACCTGGCCGACCAGGACGCCGTCTACCAGATGACCCAGGACGCTCCGCAGACGATCTTCGAGATGGAGCACTGGGGCTGTCCGTTCAGCCGCTACGACGACGGCCGCATCGCGCAGCGACCCTTTGGCGGGGCCGGGTATCCGCGCACCTGCTACGGCGCCGACAAGACCGGCCACTACCTGCTGCACACACTCGTCGAGCAGGCCTACCGGCGCCAGGTCGCGATGTACATCGAGCGCTTCGTCACGAGCCTGATCGTAGCCGACGGTCAGTGTCGCGGCGTGATCGCCTACGACATGATCCGGGGCGGCTTCGAAGCCTTCGTCGCCGACGCCGTGATCATCGCCACCGGTGGCGCCGGGCGCACCTACGCCAACACCACCAACGCCATCATCTCCACCGGCTTCGGGGCCGCCATGGCCTACCAGGCCGGAGTGCCGCTCAAGGACATGGAGTTCGTGCAGTTCCACCCCACGGGGCTCTACACGACCAACATCCTGATGACCGAGGGCTGCCGCGGCGAGGGCGGCTACCTCGTGAACGATCTGGGCGAGCGCTTCATGGAGCGCTACGCGCCGTCGGTCATGGAGCTCGCTCCGCGCGACATCACGGCGCGCTCCATCTGGACCGAGATCCTCGAGGGGCGCGGCATCGGCGGCAAGGAGTACGTCTACCTGGACCTGCGCCATCTGGGCGAGCAGAAGATCGCCGAGAAGCTGCCCGGCATCCGCGACCTCGCCATCCACTTCGAGGGCGTCGATCCGGTCACGGAGCCGGTACCGATCGTCCCCAGCCACCACTACACCATGGGCGGCATCGACACCGACCACGACGGCGTCACGCGGATGCCGGGACTCTACGCCGTCGGCGAGTGCGCCTGCGTGAGCGTGCACGGCGCCAACCGCCTGGGCGGCAACTCGCTGCTCGAGACGATCGTCTTCGGGCGCCGGGCCGGCCGGGCCGTGGTCTCGTACCTCGCCGGCGGCGCCGCCGCGCGGGTGCAGCCCGACGCCGCCGCCGACGCCGCCCTCGCCGCCGTGCAGGAGCGCGTCGACCGGCTGTCGCGCGCGACGGCCGGCGAAGACGCCTACGACATCCGGGCCGCCATGATCGACACCATGAAGACACATTTCGGCATCTTCCGCGAGGCCCGCCAGATGCAGGAGGGCGTCGACAAGCTGCTCGACTTGAAGGCGCGGCTGCCGCGGATCGGCCTGCGCCACACGGGGGGCGCGTTCAACCTCGACATGATCCGCACCATCGAGCTCGAGGGCATGCTCGACGTCGCCCTGGCGACGGCGGTCGGCGCCTTCAGGCGCACCGAGTCGCGCGGCTCGCACGCGCGCACCGACTACCCCAACCGCGACGACGCGCACTGGCTCACGCACACCCTCGCCGCCTACCGGCCCGACGGCCCGCCCGAGCTCTCGACCAAGCCGGTCGCCCTCGGGATGTTCGAACCACAGGAGCGCAAGTACTGATGAGCGAGGCGCGGTTTCGCATAAAGCGCTCCGACCCGGGTAGCGGCACGCCGGCGCGTTACGACACCTTCGTCGTGCCCTACGAGGGCAACCTCACGGTGCTCGAGGGGCTGTTCGCCATCCAGGAGCGCCAGGACGGCTCGCTTGCCTTTCGCTACTGCTGCCGGGCGGCGGTCTGCGGCTCGTGCGCCATGTACATCAACGGCCGCTACCGTCTGGCCTGCCAGACCAACGTCGGCCAGCTGCGCGGCGGCGACATCACGGTCGAGCCCATGCCGCACCTGCCGCTCGTCCGCGACCTCGTCTGCGACATGACCGACTTCTTTGCCAAGTACGAGTACATCAAGCCGTGGCTCATACGCGACGAGGGCGCCGACCCCGAGCGCGAGATCGGCCAGTCGCCGCGCGCGCGTCGCAAGCTCGACATGCCGATCGACTGCATCCTCTGCGGCTGCTGCTACAGCTCGTGCCCATCGGTCTGGGGCGAGGAGAACTACCTCGGGCCGGCGGCGCTGCTCAAGGCCTACCGCTTCGAAGTCGACTCGCGCGACGAGGCCGGCCGGCAGCGCCTGGCGAACTTCGACAACGAGCGCGGCGTCTATCGCTGCCATACCATCACCAACTGCGTCGAAGCCTGCCCCAAGGAGCTCAACCCGACCGAGGGCATCCAGTGGCTCAAGGGCGCGGCCGTGCGGCGGCGCCTGTTCGGCCGCAAGAAGTAGGCCGCCGCTCTCAGCGCGCGTGCGCGAGGGTCGCAAGAAAGACGCCGGCCAGCGTGACGCCCGCGCCGAACGCCAGGCGACTGCCGACGTGCTCTCGCAGAAAGACCATGCCCCCGAGGATGGCGAAGATCGGCGAGGTGGCGAAGATCAGGGCCGTGAGCACCGGGCCGATCTGGTCGATCAGCACGTAGAACAAAACCGAGAACACCGAGTTCAGCAGGCCGGCCCCCACCAGCAAAAGCACGACCCGGCGGCGGTCGCGAGCCTGCAGGGGGGAGACGAACAGCGACGTGCGCCGGGTCACGATGAACGGCGCCAGCAGCAGCACGCCGAACACCTCGCCCAGCACCATCATGGTCGTGGTGGCGCCGCCCGTCGAGCGCTCGGCGAGCTGGACCATCACCGGCATGAACCCCCAGCCGGCGGCCGTGAGGAGCGAGAGCGCGACTACTGTGCCCGCCGAGGCATGCAGGGCGGGCTCGCCGGCGCCCTCGAGCGCCGGAGCGTGGGGTTCCGGCTCGTCGCCCGTCCAGCGCGAGATGAGGGCCACGCCGGCGAAGGCCACGACGAGGCCGGCGATCGTGAGGCCGGCCAGGGCCGCGCCCAGGATGAGCGTGGCGAACACGGCCGTGAACAGCGGGTCGGTGGCGGTCAGCGTTCCCACGACGCCGATCCGCCCAGAGCGCAGCGCGGAGTAGTAGGAGGTGAAGGCGAGCAGCCAGGTGACGGTGGAGCCGATGGCGAGGTAGCCCATGGCCGACCAGGTCATGGCGAAACCGAGCGGCCACAGGTGCAGCAGGCTGAGGGGCACGGCGATGACGATCAGACCGCTGGCCGAAACGACGAGCACGAGGAAGTTGACGGGGATCGGGTGGACGTAGTCCAGGACCCTCTTGTTCAGGACGACGATGGCGCCCCAGCACGCCGCGCCCGCAAAGGCGGCGCCGACCCAGACAGGAAAGCTCGCTGAGATATCGGCCCCCTCTGAACGGCTGGCGCTGTGCCACGTGCGGGCCCGCGGACGCAGGTCCGGCGCCATTCTAACAGCCTCGCTCGACGCGCGGGGCGGTGGTCGGGCATACTCTGGCGACAAGCGGGACGGGGTGCGGCCGGGGCGCGCCTTGCGGCGCGCGCGGACTTGTACGAACGGGGAGCGGCTCATGAACACCAGCGTGGGCAAGACCGCACTCGAGGTAGTGGTCGGCGACATCGCCCTCCTCGAAGTCGACGCGATCGTCAATGCGGCCAACAACGAGCTCTGGATGGGCGCTGGCGTGGCCGGCGCGATCAAGCGGGCGGGCGGCCCCGAGATCGAGCAGGAAGCCATGCGTCTGGGGCCCATCGCGGTCGGCGACGCCGTCGTGACGGGCGCCGGTACGCTGGCCGCCACGTGGGTCATCCACGCCGCCGTGATGGGCCACGACCTGAGCACCGACGCCCACCTCATCGCCCAGGCGACCTGGCGCGCGGTCGAGGTCGCAGACCAGGTCTCGGCGCGCTCTCTGGCCCTGCCCGCGCTGGGCACCGGCGTCGGCGGCTTTCCGATCTACGCCTGCGCCAGCATCATGGTCGGCCAGGTGCGCGCCTACCTGGTCGAAAAGCACGGCAGCGGCCTGCGCAAGGTCGTCTTCTGCGCCTACGACGACGTCGCCGCCGCGGCCTTCAAGAACGCCTTGAGCGGCCTCACCCGGTTCGAGGTCTGAGGCGCCGTGCCGCGGCCACCTGCCACATCGGAGGCCGGCCCGTGAGCGCCCCACCCGCGACGGTCCGGCGATGAGCGCCGGCCGTCCGTCGCTGCTGTACCTGAATCGCGACGACGTCGCGGGGCTGGGCCTGCCCATGGCCGACGTGCTGGCCGCGGTCGAAGAGAGCTTCCGCCGCAAGGGCCGCGGCGAGGTCGGGCTGCCGGCCAAGATCGGCGTCGAGGCCGGCGGCGGGGCGTTCGCGCACGCCATGCCGGCCTTCGTGCCGGCCGCCGGCGCACTCGGCGTGAAGTGGGTCGGCTCGTTTCCGGGCAATCCGGCGCGCGGGCTGCCGGCGGTGACCGGCCTGATCGTGCTGTCCGACCCCGCCACCGGCGTGCCTCTCTCGGTCATGGACGGCACGCTCGTGACGGCGCTGCGGACCGGCGCCAGCGCGGGTGTCGCGGCTCGCTGGCTGGCGCGCGAGGGCGCCCGGGTGGCGGCCGTCGTCGGCTGCGGCGTGCAGGGCCGCACCAGCCTGCGGGCCCTGACCGAGGCGCTGCCCGGGCTGCGCGAGGTGCGCTGTCGCGACGCGGTCGAGAGTGTCGCGCTCGACTTCGTCGCCGAGCTGTCGGCGCTGCTGCCGGCCCTTGAATTTCGCGTTTGCGGTTCGGCGCCCGAGGCGGTGGCCGGCGCCGATGTCGTGGTCACGGCGATCCCCATGACCGGCGGGCCGGCGCCGCTCGACGCCGGGCTGCTGGGAGCCGGCGCGCTGGCCGTGGCGCTCGACTACGACGCCGCCTGGACGGCGGCGGCGATGGCCGAGTGCGAGCTCCTGGTCACCGACGACCTCACGCAGACCCTGGCGACCAAGGCCGCCGGCGCCCACCTGGCCGACCTGCCGGAAGTCGACGCCGACCTCGGCCGGGTCGTGGCCGGTCTCGAACCGGGTCGTTCAGACGCCCTGCAGCGCGTCTTCTGCCTGAACCTGGGGATCGCCACGCACGACCTGCTGACCGCGCGACTCGTCTACGATCGGGCGCTGGCGGCCGGCGCCGGCACGCGGCTGCCGCTCTAGCCGAGCGCGTCCCGGCAAGTCGCCGCCCGCGCGGCTACGCTGCGGCTTGCGAGCGTGGGGGTTGGTCCCCGGTCGCTCATCATACGGGGTAACGCCGGCGGTGGGCGGCGATCAGGCCCGCCGGGCCGGTCATCATCATGTCGCCGAACGGCGCGGGATAGCTCAGCGGCAGCGAGCTGCCGGCGAGCAGCTCGCGCCGCGGACCGGTGACCAGGATGGGCAGGCCGGCGGGCACCGGGCCGCCGAGGGCGGCCCCATGCCCGCCGGCCTCGCGCACCTCGTCGCCCGGCAGGTCGCCGGCCAGGAAGCGGCGTACGAGGGCCTCGAGCGTGGTGCCGTCGAGCCGGCTGGTGTGGTCTTCGTAGACGCCGGCGAGGCGGCGCTCGAGAGCGACGGCGCAGATCGTATGGCAGTTGCCGACGTTGATCAGCACGGCGTCGTCCAAGTCGTCGCCCAGGACACCCAGCAGGGCCGCCGAGCCGGTGTCGGCCGCCGTCACCCGCGGCAGGGCGGCGAACGCGCCGGCGGCGGCGCGCAGGCGCGTGAGCGCGGCCGGCACGTCGGCGGCCGGCCAGAACAGCTCTTCGAGGGGTAGGCGCGCGCGGAGCGCGCGCTCCCAGAGCTCGAAGCGCAGGACGCGGTTGGAGCCGTGCGGGCTGAAGCCATGGTCCTGGGCGGCCACGCAGCCGCCCGCGAACTCGGTCGAAACGCCGAGGCCGTTGAGCGCTCGCAGCAGGGCGTCGAGATCGAGGTCGCCTGCTCGCACGTGGACCGCGCCGGTCCGCGCCAGGCTCGCGACCTCGTCGTCTGAGACCAGCCGCAGGCCGCGTGCGGTCACCGCCGCGAGGTCGTCGTCGAAGGACAGGGCGGCGCTCTCGGTGGCCTGAAAGGCAAGGCCGGCGGCGAGATGGCCGAGCATGGCCTTCGCCGACGGGCCGCCGCCCATCGTGGGCCCGGCGAAGACGACCGGCAGTCCTCGCCGCGTCGCCTCGCGGATCTGGCCGGCGACGACACGGGTGGCCGAGGGCACCACCAGCTTGACCGAGTTCTCGGGGCGCTCGTCGGGCTCGAAGACGAGGACGTCGGTGGTCCCCGTGCCGATGTCGACGGCCAGGAGGCGCCCGGCGGTCTTCACGCGGACGGCCTTCGTTGCTCGCCGGTCGTCAGGCGCCTGGTCTGACGTTGCTCGGCCGCGGTGATGCGCCTCGTCTGACGTTGCTCGGCGGTCACGGCCGGCCCGGCGTCGCGGTGCGCGTCAGGCGTGCGTCGCGCCGCGGTCGAAGCGCAGGCGCCAGACGTTGACCAGCGCCTCGACGAAGATGTCGTTGGACATCTTCGACGCGCCGACCTTGCGATCGACGAAGATGATCGGCAGCTCGACGATGTGAAAACCGAGCTTGTGGGCGCGGTAGGTCATCTCGATCTGAAAGCCGTAGCCCTTGGTGTCGATGGCCTCGAGGTCGATCGTCTCGAGCACCTTGCGCCGAAAGCACTTGAAACCGCCGGTGAGATCGCGGTATGGCAGTCCGAGCACGGTCTGCGCGTACAGGCAGCCGCCGCGGCTGATGGCCTTGCGCGAGAGCGTCCAGTTCTCGACGCCGCCGCCGCGCACGTAGCGCGAGCCCAGCACGACGTCGGCGCCCTTGTCGATGAGGTCGACGAAGTGGGGCAGGTAGCTCGCGTCGTGCGACAGGTCGGCGTCCATCTCGAACAGCAGGTCGGCGCCGCCCGCAAGAGCGTGGCGAAAACCGGCCAGGTAGGCCTTGCCGAGGCCCTCCTTGCCTGCGCGGTGCAGCACCTCGACGTCGGGGTACTCGGAGGCGAGGCGGTCGGCCAGCTCGCCGGTGCCGTCGGGCGAGGCGTCGTCGACGATCAGCGTGTGGAGCTGCAGGCCGCTGGCGTCGGCGACCTCGCGGATGCGCACGAGGGCGTGCTGCAGGTTGTCGCGCTCGTTGTAGGTCGGAAGGACGATGGTGTTCATGGTGCGCCAGTATACCTTGAGTGACCTCGCGGCGCGCCCGTACGTGCAAGCGATCCGCCGCCGGACTCGTCGCCAGGCCGTTGCCAGACGCGCCGCCATGCCGCTACCGGACCGCCGCCCGAACGCTACAGGACCGCCTCTAAACCGCCGCCGGACGCGCCGCCAAGCCGCCGCCAGACCCGCTACCGGACCCGCCGAATGTCCGTCCCCGAAGTGCGGTACGATCGTCCGTGTCCGGGGTAAAGCTAACCTTCAGGTTAAGAATGAGCCTTTTCGGCGCAAGAAGATCGTCAAACAGGGGCAGGAACCATTGCAACCTTCTCGAAACCGGCTATATTGTGATGGTCCAGCCATCCGGACACTACATCTTGTAGAAGGGTCGTTCTTCCGTGCGTTGTCCATTCTGTGGTGACGAAGACAGTCGTGTGGTCGATTCGCGCGATTCCGAGTCGGGCGACGTCATACGCCGGCGGCGCGAATGCGGCTACTGCGGTCGTCGCTACACCACCTACGAGCGTGTCGAAGAAACGCCGCTGCTGGTCGTCAAGCGCAGCGGCGCCGAAGAGGTCTTCGCCCGCGCCAAGCTGTTGAACGGCTTGCTGCGGGCCTGCGAAAAGCGCCACATCTCGCTCGAGCGCATCGAGCGGGTGGCCGACGAGATCGAAGGCGAGCTGCGCCGCGAGTCGGTGCAGCAGGTCACGTCGGTCGAGATCGGTGAACTGGCGCTGCGTCATCTGCGCGATCTCGATCGCGTGGCCTACATCCGCTTCGCTTCGGTGTATCGCCAGTTCGACGACATCGAGGAGTTCCAGCACGAGCTCGCCCGGCTCGACGAGCCCGACGACGCTCACGACACCGACGGCCCGCACAGCGACGGCGCCGCCGATCCTTACACGACCATCGAAACGCCGGTCGGCCAGCCGGCGGTGACCGGATCAAACGGGGCAGGGGGCATGACTCATGACTGAGACGGACCGCGACGTGATAGAGCTGTCGGCCAACGCGCTCAAGGTGCTGCAGCGTCGCTATCTCAAGAAGGGCGAGAACGGCGAGCTGCTCGAGACACCCGAAGAGATGTTCCGCCGCGTGGCCCGGGCCGTCGCCCAGGCCGAGCGGCTGCACAATCCCGGCGCGCCGGTCGACGAGTGGGAGGACACCTTCTACCGGCTCATGACCACTCTCGAGTTCGTCCCCAACAGCCCCACCCTCATGAACGCCGGCCGCGAGCTGGGCCAACTCTCGGCGTGCTTCGTGCTGCCCGTCGGCGACTCCATGGAATCGATCTTCGAAGCCATCAAGAACACCGCGCTCATCCACAAGAGCGGCGGCGGCACCGGCTTTTCGTTCTCGCGCGTGCGTCCCCACAACGACGTCGTCATGTCGACCAAGGGCGTCTCCTCGGGGCCGCTGTCGTTCATGAGCGTCTTCGACGCCGCCACCGAGACCATCAAACAGGGTGGTACCAGGCGCGGCGCCAACATGGGCATCCTGCGTGTCGACCACCCCGACATCCTCGACTTCATCGCCGCCAAGCACGACGACGACCGCCTGAACAACTTCAACCTGTCGGTGGCCGTCACCGACAAGTTCATGGCCGCCGTCGAAGCCGACGAAGACTACCCGCTGCTCAACCCGCGCTCCGGCGAGACGGTGCGTACCCTCAAGGCGCGCAAGGTCTTCAACTCGATGGTCACGCTGGCCTGGAAGAACGGCGAGCCCGGGATCGTCTTCATCGACCGCATCAACGCCGGCAACCCGACGCCCCAGCTCGGCGAGATCGAGAGCACCAACCCGTGCGGCGAGCAGCCGCTGCTGCCCTACGAGTCGTGCAACCTGGGCTCGGTTAACCTGGCCACCGTCTGCGACGACGGCCATGTCGACTACGGTCGCCTCGGCCGCATCGTCAAGAACGGCGTGCGGTTCTTAGACAACGTGATCGACGTCAACAACTACCCGCTGCCGCAGATCGCCGACATGACTCGCGGCAACCGCAAGATCGGGCTGGGCGTCATGGGCTTCGCCGACCTGCTGTTCAAGCTCGGCATCCCCTACGACTCCGACGACGCCGTGCGGCTGGCCGGCCAGCTCATGGAGTTCGTCCACACCGAAGCGCGGGCGGCGTCGGTCGAGCTCGCCGCCGAGCGCGGCGTGTTTCCCAACTTCGAGGGCTCCGTGTTCGATGCCGAGGGCGAGCCAAGGGTGCGCAACGCCACCGTCACCACCATCGCCCCGACCGGCACCATCTCGATCATCGCCGGCTGCTCGAGCGGCATCGAGCCGCTGTTCGCGCTGAGCTACGTGCGCCGCAAGGTGTTGGACGACGACGAGATGCCCGAGGTCCACCCGTACTTCGAAGAGGTCGCGCGGCGCGAGGGCTTCTACTCCGAAGCGCTCATCAAGCGCATCGCCGAAGAAGGGTCCGCCCGCCACGTCGACGACGTCCCCGAGCGCTGGCGTCAGGTCTTTGCCACGGCCCACGACATCACCCCGGAGTGGCACGTCAAGCTGCAGGCCGCCTTCCAGGCCGACACCGACAACGCCGTCTCCAAGACCGTCAACTTCCCCAACCACGCGACCGCCGCCGACGTCGAGAAGGTGTACCGGCTCGCCTACCGCTCGGGCTGCAAGGGCGTCACCATCTATCGCGACGGTAGCCGCGAGGAGCAGGTCCTGAACGTCGGCGCGTCGCGTCGGCAGGCCCGCGGCGGTCAGAACCCCGCGACGGGCCTTGCCACCACGCGTCCGTCGCGTCCGCGGCTGCTCACCGGCGAGACCGAACGCATGGACACCGGCTGCGGCAAGCTGTTCGTCATCATGAACGACGACGAGCACGGTCCGCGCGAGGTCTTCGCCAACATGGGCAAGGCCGGCGGCTGCGCCTCTTCGAACACCGAGGCGCTCGGCCGGCTCATCTCGCTGGCGCTCAAGAAGGGCGCCTCGCCGGCCGACGTCGTCGGCCAGCTCAAGGGCATCCGCTGTCACGTGCCCTACGGTGTCGGACCCAACGCCACCCTGTCGTGCGCCGACGCCATCGGCAAGGCCATCGAGCGGCGCTACATCACCGGCGCCGTCTCGCCGACCGCGGCCCCCGAACCGCAGCTCGCCCTGGTCGAAGTCGCCCAGGGCGCCTGTCCCGACTGTGGCGGCGCCATCGAGCACGAAGGCGGCTGCACGGTCTGCCGGCTCTGCGGCTACTCCAAGTGCGGATAGGCGGCGCACGCCGCCTGGGCTGCAGATCGCCCGAGCCGTGCGCCGCCCCGAGTGCCCGTCCTCTCGCGCCGCCGGTTGTCGCCGGCCGTCGTCGGCGACGCGTGTCGGCAGCGCCGCCGACCGTCGCGGGCGTGCCGCGCGCGAGGTAGAGTAGGCTGTCAGGACGCATCCTTACCGACCGGGGAGCCGCACATGGCCGACGAGCATCCGCCCGAAACGCCGCAGACCGCGTCGCCCGACGCACAGTCGAACGCACCCGAGGCGCAGTCGAACGCGCCCGGCGCGCCTGCCGGCGCTCCCGAAGACCAGGCGGCCTCCGCCGGCTCGCCCGACGCTCCGTCTCGGCCCGGGCCGGCGAACGGCGAGTTCGAGATCGGCGACACCGTCATCGCCAAGATCGCGCACATGGCCTGTCGCGAAGTCGAGGGCGTGCACGCCCTCGGAGGCGCCACCTCACGGGCTCTGTCGAGCCTGCGGGTAGCCGATACTCGCACGCAGGGGGTCACCGTTGACCTGCGCGGCGACAGCGTCGACGTCGATATCACGCTGGTCGTCACCTACGGACGCAGCATCCCCGAGGTGGCCCAGGCCTGTCGCGAGCAGGTGCGCGCACGCATCGAGGCGACGACCGGCCTTGCGGTCAAGACCGTCAATGTCGTGGTGAGCGACATCTACTTCCCCGAGGGGGCGTCTGGCACCGAGAGCGGACAGGTCTAGCGAACCGCTGCGCGCTCGCGTCTTCGACGCGATCGAAGTCACGCTCGGCTTCGTCGCGTTGGCCGCCACCGGCGTAGTGCTCGTCTCGGCGGCGATCGAGCTGTTCGCGGCGGCCGTCGGCCGCCACGTCGCTCTGTGGCGGACCGTGCCGCTGCCGCACGGCCACGATGGACGCATCCTCGTCCTTCTGCTGATCCTCGCCGGTTCGGTGGCGCTGGTCGCGCTGGCCCTTCGCGGCAGCGCGGCGCCGCTCGTCCTGAACGTCGAGGGCGGCGGCAGCCTGCGGCTGCCGCCCGACACACTCGAGCGCTTTCTGGCCGACGAGCTCGCCACCGACCCCGACGTGGTCTCGACGCGGGCCTGGTTTGCCCTGCGAGAGGGCCGTCTCGCGGCCCGCTTCTCGGTCGCGGTGAGACCCCTGGCCAGCGTGCCGGCCCTGCGCGAGCGGCTCGCGGCGAAAGCGGTGATCGCGTTGCGCGACGAGCTCGGCCTCGAGGCCGACGTCGCCGACCCGGCGGTCAAGGTCCTGCGCGTGCGCGAGCTGCCAAGGTACCTGCGCTCGTGACGCGCGTCGCCGTCCTGCTCGTGGCACTGGGCGGCACGCTCATCTGCGCGGCCCTCCTTGTGCGCGAGGTCGCGCTGGCCGCGAGCCGCACGGTGGTCTGGTCGGCGCCGCGCTGGTGGCACGATCTTCTCACGGCGCCGGCGGTCATACCCCTGCTGGCCGGCGCGGCGGCCGCCGTCCTCGGTGGCGGCTGCCTGTGGCTTGCCCTGCGCATGCTGGGCGGTGGCGACCCCGACGACGGCGGCGCGATCGAGCTCGGCTCCGAGGAGTCGAGCGTGCTGGTCAAGCCGGCCGCCCTCGAGCGGCTTCTCTCTCGCTGCCTTACCGACGACCTGAGCGAGGTTCGCGAGGCGCGCGTGCGGGTGGCGAGAAGTGACGAGCGCCTCGCCACCCGCGCACATCTCACGCTGACGGCGACCGACGTGCGTCGCTCGCACGCCCGAGCCAGGGTCGTCATCGACCGCGAGCTGCGGGCCGCCACCGGTCTCGGCGCGGGTGATCTGACAGTCGAGGTCGACGGGTTGCTCGTCGGCCGGGGAGGTGCTCAGTGAGTCTCAGACACATCGGCCTCGCCGTCGGCCTCGTGGTCGGCGTCGTATGGATGGCCCTCGGCCTCGAGAAGCTGATCGTCGTCTGTGCGATCGGTGCGGTGGGTTATCTGGTCGGCGGCGTGCTGGCCGGCGAGATCGACGTTCAGCGCTCCATCGACAACCTTCGGCGCAAGTGAGCCGCGAGGGGCGCGAGAGCGGTGACGAGCGTGAGATCCTCGCCGGGCGCGAGTGGGGTGAGAGCGGCGACCAGCGTGAGATCCGCGCCGGGCGCGAGTGGGGCAAAAAAAGAGACCTGAGGGATTCAGGTCTCTTAGAGAAGCGTTCCCGCGAGATCCGGGACGGATTCTTCTCCACACGACCAGTGTACCCCCAGCGGCGCGGTCTGTCACCGTGGGTGTGCGCGGTGCGAGCCGGGTGCGTGTGTGTGCCCATGGGTCACTCGGCCAAAGGTGAGCGCTCGTGAACGACCTGCCGGTCTCCTTGGCGCGCCCCGATCTGGTCGCCTCAGACCTCGACGGCACGCTGCTGCCGCCCAGCCTCGAGTTCCTGCCCCTCACCGTCGCCGGCGTCGCGCGCCTGCGGGCCGCCGGCGTGCCGTTCGTGGTCTGCACCGGGCGCATGTTCAAGAGTGCGCGTCACATGCTCGCTCGCCTGGGGCTGACGAGCGGTCCGATCGTCTGCTATCAGGGCGCGCTGGTCGCCGACCTGGGCAGCGGCGTCTGGACGCGCCACCTGCCGATCCCGTCGCACCTGGCGGCCGACGTCGTGCGCGTCATGCGTGGGCTCGAGCGGCACATCAACGTCTACGTCGACGACGAGCTCTACGTCGAGCACGACGATCGCTGGGGGCGAAGCTACGCCGAGTACGCCGAGGTCGGCATGAACCTGGTCGCCGACCTTCTGACGGTCGTCGCCGCGCCGCCCACCAAGATCGTCATCGCCACCGATCCCGACGACGTGACGCTCCTGCTGCCCGAGCTGCAGGAGCGCTGGCACGGCAGCCTCTACGTGACGCGGTCGCTGCCGCACTTCATCGAGATCAGCGACCCTCAGGCCACCAAGAGCGCCGCTCTGGCCTACCTGTGCGGCGAGCTCGGCGCGGCCCGGGAGCGTACGGTCGCCTGCGGCGACGGCCTGAACGACGTCGACATGCTGCAATGGGCCGGGCTCGGCGTCGCGGTCGCCGAGGCTGCCGCCGACGTGCGCGCGGCCGCCGGCCTCGTCGTGGCGCGCGACCTGCTGGGTCGGCTCTTCGAAGAGCTGGCCGACGCACCCGCTCGCGCCTAGCTCGCGCCGCGTTGCGCTGGGACTGCCCGCGGGAGCCTGCCCGCGCGGGCCTGGTGAGTGTCGCGCCTGAGGCGCTCATACGCAAAGCGAAGGCGGCGCCCGGAGGGTAAGGCGCCGCCTTCTTGGGGTGCTGGTTCTCGGCGCTCTCGCGCCGGTTTCCCTTATGCAGGGAACCTCGACATCTCGAGCACCCCATGTTGTCCAGCACGTTCCAACGGACTGAGCGTGCACCCCACGCTCGCCGTCAGGTCATAAGTGTACCCTGACACACTATTCTCACACGGACTCGGGCGCCCTCCTGAAGGACGGGCGCCGAGTCCTGAAGCGTTCGAGTCATCGCGTGCGAGGCGCGTTGACCGCATCGTCGTGGCGTCCGTGTCGGGCGCGCCGAGCGCGCCCGACACGGACGTATCGCGGTCCGTCTACTTGTGACGCACCACCAGCACCTTGCAGGCTGCGCGCGAGCCGATGTACTCCTCGGAGCCGTCCCAGCTGGCCCGGAACGTCGTGGTCGAGTTGCCGAGCTTGACCGTCAGGCTGAACAGGGCCTGGCCGCGGCGGTTCACGCGCACCGGCGCGCTGGCGAACGGTGTGGTCGCCGAGCCCTTGTAGAAGGCGACCCTCGAGCCGTTCGAGTCTTCGGCGTCGAGGAAGCCGAACATCCGCACCGAATGGCCGCGCACGACCACGCGCGACGACGGTATCAACGCCATGTCGCTCGTGTATTTGTCGATGTCGCCTTCGGCGTACAGCGGGCCGATGGCGTCGGTGAGCGTCGTCGACGACGTATGGACGTTCGTCGGCAGGCCGTCGGCGCCGATCGGCACGGTGTTCGGATTGTTCACGTCGGCGGTGAAGGCCACGTCGAGGGTGTCGTTCACGGGCCAGGCGTTGACGTCGGCGATCAGATCAGAGAGCGACTCCGACGGCGCGATCACCGGCACACCGGGTACCAGGGACTCCCATGGGTGCGTCGTCGCGTGGGTCACGCTGTCGTCGTATTCGTCGTCGTAGTAGTCGTCGTACCAGAAGCCTTCGGCCGAGCCGGCCACCTCGACGTCGCCCATGAGCTGCGTCTTGGCCGGGACTTTGAGCGTGACATCGATCTCGTGCGTGCCGACCTCACCGTAGTCGCGGACCACGGTGCGGATGGTGTTGTTGCCTATCTTCAGGCCGCCCGGGATGCTGAAGTCGAGCATCTCGCCTGTACGGTGGGTGGGCGTCACGACGGCGCTGAAGTCGACTTCGGAGACCGTGCCCGGGGCCGTGCCGTTGGGGTTGGAGGTCAGGTAGTCGATCATGTCCATGGCGTCGTAGGTCGTGTAGTAGCCCACGTCGTAGTCGTCGTCCCAGACGTTCTTGAGCTCGGCCGCGGGCGTGATCGGTCCGTTGGCGTCGGCCATGATCACCTTTGTGTCGGTCGTGGCGAAGCCCGGGAACTCGTAGGCGTCGGTGGCCTTGAAGACCGGGAAGTAGCAGGCGTCGGAAATGAGCTCGGAGCCGTAGTTCAGGTTGTCGGCGACCCATACCGGCACGTAGGTCGTAGCGCCGACCGGCGTGCCGGCGCCGAGCTGGGCCGTGGCGTTGACCGGCACGTCGACCGGCGGATCGGTGGTGACCACGCCGGCGATGCCGTAGAGGCGGTCCTGCGTGACGAGGCCGCGGATCGCGCCGAGAGAGACGAGCTTGTAGGAGTCGATCGAGCTGGACCAGATGCCCGACACCAGGGCGTTGGCCAGATCCAGGCCCGAGGCGCCGTCGTAGTCGGCCGGGTGACCGAAGGCGACCACGACGGTATGGCCCTGGTCGTCGACGTGCGAGTAGGTGACCGTACCGACGTACGCCGCCCAGAAGTAGCCGTGGGCGAGGACGGCGGCCACAGAGGCGCCGCCGTCGAAGTCGGTCGAGAAGTCGGCGCCGGCGCCGGCTCCGCCACCGGTGGGGATGACGTCGACGCCGCGCTTGGCGAACTGGGCGGTGAGGGTCTTCAGGGCCCGGCTGCCGGCCGGCAGCCCGCCGACCTCGACCGCGCTGAGGGGCGCGAAGATCGCCTTGCCCGCCGCTGGGCTGAGGCTGTGAGCGATCTTCTGGCTGCGGGCGATGACGAACGTGTGAAACGTGCCGGCGCTGGTCTGGATCGGCTGTGCCAGGGTCAGCGCCCTGGTCTTCGGTAACACGGGGCCGGCCGCCTTGAGCAGCGGCGCCGCCGAGTTCGCGTGGGCGCCCGTTTGGGCGGGATCGACCGTGTAGTCGTCTTCGATCGACGACATGTAGTCGATCGGCGTCGCCAGGCCGTAGCCTTGCGTCGTGAAGATGTCGCCGTAGGAGACGGCGCCGACCAGCGCATCGGTGTCGGCGTCGGGGTGGGCGGCGTCGCCCACCTTCAGCGGACTGCCGCTCATGCCCTCGGCGAGGCCGCCCAGAGCAAGGACGGTGGGGTCGGTGATCTGGAACAGGATGAGCGGGGAGCCGTCGGTGGGGTTCTGCCCGTCGGCTACGGCCAGGATCTTGACCGAGACCTGCGAGATCGTCGAGCCCTGCAGGACGGTGTTGAAGTAGCCGCTGAGCCCGCCGGCGCCGGCGGCGTCGATCTGGGTCTGCAGCTCGGTGGTGGTCAGCGTGGGTTCGGTGGGCGCGGCCACCGCCGGCGCGGCCGCCACCGCGCAGGCGACGGCCACCGCCATGGTGGCAATGAGAAGCAGCAGCACGCGAACGCCGCCCGATCGGACCGATCTGTGCATGGTTCCCTCCTGTCGTGACCCTGGTCCCAGAGCTATGCCGTGACCATGAGACGTCCTACGAACATATTCCGTTCACCTCGAATGACAAGTACTACGCAAGGCGCGGCAAGGGCAGGGAAGTGGGCGTCGTGGCGAGAGCGCGTCGCGGCGAAGATCAGGGCAGTGGGGTGTCGTGGCGCGGCGCGCGGCGCGGCGGAAAGCTTTTGACCCGCGGCCGTCGACTGGCGGGACAACGCATAGTCGTCCCGCAGGCGTCCGGGCTCTCGCGATGGGGGCAGCCTTATATCGGAGGGGAAGTGGGGCGCGTTGCCCCTGAACGTCTTGCAGGCCCCGGGTATCCGGGTCGATCAGGTGGGGATCTGACCCCAGAAACGGAGGGTTTGATGAAGTATCTCAGAGGCATGTATCCCAGGCTCGCGCTGGTGGCGGTGCTGGTGTCACTCGCCGTCGCGAGTGGTGCGGCCAAGAAGTGGGCTTAGGCCGCGCCCGCAGCACATCGCCGTCATCAGCTTGCCAAGGGAGAGAGGGAACATGAAATCATTGCTCTACAGCAGAGTCGCAGTCGGGCTCGCGCTCGTCGTCGCCCTGGCCGTCGCCAGCGGCGCCTGGTGGAAGTGGGACTGACCCGCTAGCGTCTCTCAGTCTCTTCAAGATCAGCGCGGCCATCCGGCTGCCGGACTTCGGATGAGCGGCCCGCCCCACAGGGGCGAGCCGCTCATCTGCGTTTGAGGCCGTCAGTCCCGGTCCGGCGGCAGAAGTGTGGGCATGTCGAACAGCGCCATGGTCAGCCGCTGCTGCAGCGTCGTGTCAAGGGCGTGCCGAGCGCACAGCGCACGCAGCTCGTCGAGGAGACCGTCTCGCCGGCCGCGGTCCTTGCCGCGGTGAATATGGACCACGGTGTTGTAGAGCGCGGCGGCGAGCCATTCGCGTACCGGCCCGTCTTCGGGGTGCTCGTCGGACAGCTCGCGCAGCTCCCTGAGCAGGGCGTCGCGCCACGCCGGATGCTCCTCGCGGATGGCGCGGTTCATCGCGCTGACACAGGCGGCCGCCAGCCGCTCGCGTACCGCCGCGTCTCCGGGATGCTCGGCGTGCAGCCGGCGCAGCTCCTCGAGCAGGGAGTCGCGGCAGGCCGGACGCCCCTCCCGGCAGGCCCGGTCCGTCGTGTTCACCAGCGCCGTGGCGAGCCGCTCGCGGACGGCCGCGTCTCCGGGATGCTCGCCACACAGCCTGCGCAACTCCTCGAGCGGGTCGTTGCGGGCGGTCCGACGCGCTTGCGGTGAGGCCTGATCCGCGGCGCCGACCAGCGCCGTGGCGAGCCGCTCGCGTACCGCCGGGTCTCCGGGGTGCTCGGCGCCCAGCCTGCGCAGCTCGTTCAGCAGCACGTCGGCGCCGGCCCAGTCGCCCTCGCTTCCGGCGTGATCGGCGGCGTTCACCAGCGCCGTCGCCAGCCGCTCGCGCACGGTCGCGTCGAGGGGGTGTCCGGCGCAGAGGCTGCGCAGCTCCTTGAGCACGACGTGGTGGAAGGCCGGATCGCCTTCCAGGGATGCCTGACTCGCGGCGTTGACCAGCGCCACGGCCAGCCGCTCACGCACGGCCGCGTCGTCGGGATGTCTGCCGCAGAGCAGGCGCAGGTCCTTGAGGAAGGCGTCGCGGCGGGCCCTGTCGCCGGCCCTGCCGGCCAGACACTCGATGTCGGCCAGCGCCAGGGCGACGAGTGTGGTCGCGCCCGGGTAGTCGTGGACCGTCCTGGCCGCCTTGGCTCCGAGGTCGTCCAGGTCGAGAGATCCGATCGACGACGAGAATAGACTCGCAGCGTACCGGCAGAGGCGCAGCAGACTGCCTTTGAGCCGCAGCTCCGCCTCATGCTCGAGGATCGCCGCCAACGCGGCGGCGAACACGGAGCTGTCGATCCCGAGGTCGGTGACGCGCTCTGCAAGCGCGGGGACGAGCCGCTTGATCTCACCTCTGGCGACCTGCTGCAGGACGGACTCGTCGCCGGAAAGCCAGGCGCCCCCGGCGGCGTCGTGGCGGGTGTCGTGGCCGTAGGAGGGCACGTCGTCGGCGCCGTCGACAGGTTCCAGGACGCCGTCCGCCCGGAGCGCCGACACCGTCGCCTGGTCGAGGTCGCCGAGCAGCACGGGCGCCAGCGGGCGCCAGACCGACTCGTCGTTCAGCCGCGGCAGGACCGCCAGGGCCGCCAGGAGACGCGCGACGCGCGGCGTCGAGCGGCAACGCTCGAGAAAGAGGCCGTGAAGCTCGGGGTAGCGATACAGCCGGGCGTCGTCGGCCAGCCGCTCGAGGGCTTCCGGCGTCCCGGGCTTCGTGGTGAGCCATCTGTGCAGGACGCCCGGATGTCCGTCGAGCAGCCTCATGGTCAGGGTGGGCTCGATCTCACGCGTGACGGGGACCTCGTCCGCGAGGTACTCGAGAAGTCGCCCACGCTCGCCGGTGTCGCGCAGGTCCATGCCGCCCAGCTCTCTGATCTCCGCCAGAGGGCTGCCCGCGCCGAGCTCGACCAGGCAGGCCTTCGCCTCCTGGCCCGGCGTGTCGTCGAGGCCGGCTCCGACGAACACGTGGCAGGCCGGCCACGTGTCGGCGTGCTCGAGGAAGGTGCGCAACATGGCGGCCGCCTCGGCGGCGGGAGAGCACTGCTGCCACGCGTCCAGGAACAGCGCGACGGGCTTCTGGGCCACGCTGGACAGGAACGCGGTGAGCCGGAGCGCCTCGTCGTGCGTCAGTCTGGGCGGATCCAGGCCGATGGGTCTGACCTCGACCGCCGTACGCCCGGCGAGCTTGAGGACCTCCCCCGGCTCGCCGGGCAGGACCGCTTCGAGCGCCGCCGCGGACACGTGGGCGAGGATGTCGGTGCGGTCGTCGCCGGCGTCGCCCGCCACCGCGCTCAGCTCGCCGGCCGGAACGTGCGCGCAGGCATCCTTGAGCGCGCGCAGCAGAAGGTCCCGGCGGTCACCGGTCGACTCCGCGTAGCCGGCGACGAAGCCCTGCTCGCTCAGCCTGTCGCGTGTCTCGAGGAGGAGTCTCGTCGTGCCCGTCAGGGGACGCCCGACGACGGCGGTGAGCCCCGTCGAGGTGGATCTGCCCAGAAGGTACGCGAGGTCGGCCTGTCGACCGAACCACAGTCGAGGCTTCGTGTGCTCCGCGCTCGCAGAGGTTGAAGCCATGCCCACCCTCTCCCATACCGGGGCGTCGCGGACGTCGGTAGGCGCTCCGGAATGGAGACAATACGATATTCCCCGTCGCGGCCGTCGCTAGCGCCGTCTCGGGCCGGCGCGTCGTTTCAGTCGGGCGGCAGCAGCCGGCAGACCAGGCTGGGGCTCGTCCCGCGGCGCTCTCGCATCGCGGCCACCACGCGGTAGATCGCGAGGCAGCCGGCAAGGATGCCGAGCCAGAGCAGCAACGCTTTTGGCTGGTGGGCGATGCTCGTGCCGGAGTTGGCGTCGGTCAGGTTGAGGTAGGCGGCCACCAGCACGGGCGGCACGGTCGCAAGGCCCCACCAGGTGAGCGAGCTGAGCCCCAGAATGCGTTCGGCCGGCGGCAGCACGAAGCCGCGGCGGTCGCCCACCCGCGGCAACACGATCGCCACCAGGGCCACGCAGAGCCACTCGATGAACATCACGATCATGCCCGACAGCAGCGAAAGGTGGGCGTAGATCATGAGCGCCGTGAACACGGTGGCCGCGGCGAAGGTCAGGCCCAGGGCGCGGTGCGGCGTGTGCCAGCGGCGGTGCACTTCGGCACACCAGCGCGGCGCGAGGCCGTCGAGCGACCAGGCAAACAGGCAGCGCGAGACGCACATCGCGGTCGGCCCCACCCAGGCGAACCCCCAGACCGTGAAGGCGGCCATGAGCGCCACTGCGGCTATGCCGTGGTGCAGGGCGAGCGCCACGAGCTCGGCGAAGGCGGGGGTCGAGGCCAGACCGAGCTTGCCGGGCGGCGTGAAGGCGAGATTGGCGAAGAACGTCATCCCGAACAGGTGGCTGAGGGCGAACACGACGACGAGCATCCAGGCAAGGGCCCAGGTCAGCGAGCCCAGCACGCCGATCGCCTGGGTGCGCGCCGGGCGTCGTACCTCGCCGGCGATGAACACCGAGAAATAGCAGCCCACGAAGACGATCCAGGGCCAGATCGCGGCGTGCAGGGTGGCCGACCACGAGAAGCCGGCGGCCGAGCCGGCCGCGAGCGGCGCCACCGGGCCGGCGCCCAGCCGGGCGAGGGCGCCGTCGATGTGGGCCAGGGCCGCGCTGTGCGACAGCAGCAGGCCGGCCGCGACCACGACGGCGAGCGCGGTGGTACCCAGCACGAAGGCCACGGTCTGCGCTCTGAAGTAAAGCTTGCCGCCGCGGATCATGAGCAGCGCATAGGCGAGAAGCACTGCCAGCGAGACGACGAAGGTGCCGGTCGGCGTGGCGAGGCGGTTCGACAGATGAAGCGCCCAGGCGTCGCCGGTGTAGGCGGCCCAGACTCGGGCCAGGGGCGTCAGGCCGTACTGCACCGTGTACAGGCCGCCGAGCCCGACGAACAGGCAGAAGTAGGCCATGGCCGCCACGTTGACGGCAAAGCCGAGCGCCGGGCTGAGCGTGCGCGAGATTGAGACGTAGTCGCCGCCCGAACGCGGAAACGCCACGGCCAGGCGCACGTAGAGAAAGTTGAGCGGCAGGATGCCGACGAAGGCCAGCAGGACGGCGAGGTACAGGTTGGCGCCGGGGTAGAGCCCGGGGCCGAGCAGGGTGAGCCAGACGAGGCCGATACCGATGTTGGCGTTCATGACGTTGAAGCCGAAGACCTGCCAGGCGGTGACCTCGCGCACGAGGCCGCTGGCCGGTCGCACGAACGGCGCCACCGGCGCCGCGCCGCGGGCCGCCTTCTGTGAAACGGACTGCATCTGCCGCTGACCTCCGGATCCGATCGCCACAACGAAAAATCCCGGCCCCCGACTCTTGCGAGCCGTGGTCCGGGATCCCCGTATTTGGATCCGCGCGCAGACCGATGCCCGCCCCTTACCACGAGGGCGGCAACGGTACTGCCTGGAGACAGGTCTTCTGGCTTACCGGATCATCCTTGCGCCGCGCCTTCCCGCCGACGATCCGGCAGTGGCTTCGTGTGCGGCGTTCGTCCCCGGTCACAGCGGCGGGTCCGCGACGGCTTTGCACCGTCTTCCCTCGAGGCCCTTGCGGGCATCTCCGCAGGCGATCCTAGCGGCCGCCGCGGAGCGGCGCAACCGGACTGGGGTGGGCAGAGGGAGGCCCCGAACGCGCACAGGCCGTGAAGAAAACCAGACCGTCCCTGCGTCTTCTCTGTCACGGTGGCTGCGGATGTCCGTTCGTCCGGCAGGGGCGACGGCTGTTTCGGCCGGCAGGATCGAGGGTGGCGTGTACGATACGGTCGGACCTGCGGCGCGGGGAGCGGGGGAGGGTCTGGTGCGAGCGCATGAGCCTACGTCGGCCGGGCACAGCCAACGCCGTCAGGCGAGCGAACTGGCGGCTGCCCAACACGGCGACGAGGATGCATTCATCGCCCTGCTGCAAAGCCACGACCGCCGCCTGCGCCGTATCGCCTCGTCCCTGCTGGGCGACCGAGATCTCATGGACGACGCGCTTCAGGAGGTGGCCGTCAAGGCGGCTCGTTCCCTTCCTTCACTGCGCGACCCCGGTACGGTCGGCGCCTGGCTTTCGCGCATGACCTACCGAACCTGCCTCGACATGCTTCGTCGGCAACGGGGACTCGTGCTCCTTGCTCCCGAGGATCTTCCCGAACCCGCCGCGACCGACTTCGTCGACGATCTGGCTGCGCGCGATGCCGTGGCACGGCTCCTTGCGACACTCACTCCGGAGCAGCGGGTCGCCGTTGTGCTGGTCGATCAGGAAGGCCTCGACTACCGGCTGGCGGCTGAGGTACTGGGTATTCCCGCCGGCACGATCGGCTCGCGACTCTTCAAGGCCCGCGCACTGTTGCGCCGGGCGGTCACTGCCTCGCTTCTGGAGGATCGGCCATGAACGAACGCCCCGACACCACGCAGCGCGACGAACAGGTCGGCCGCCTTCTCGACAAGGTCGAGCTCGACCATGGCCCGGCCTACTGGGACAAAGTGCGCTCGGCGACGGCGCCGCACCTCGCCGAGCTCAGGCCGCGTCCGTTGTGGGCGCGGCGACCCTTCCAGGCCGTCGCCGCCGTCGTCGCCGTCGCCGCCGTCGTCGCTCTCGTCCTGGTCGGCCTGCCGAGCCGCAACGGCGGCAGCCCGATGCCGGCCAACGCGGCGCAGCTGATGCTCTCGGCGATGGACTCTGGTCTGCTCGACACGAAGACAGTGCAAGGCGACTTCAGCGAGATCACGACGGTCTACGCGCCCGGCCACGCTCCTGCCTGGGCCGAGTGGCGCGGCAGCTTCGTCGCAGACGCGGCCGGCGACAATCGCTACGAGATCGCCTTTGCGGGGCGCTCAGGTGGCGTGGGCGTCGTCTCGCACTCCTTGACGGCAGGACCGGCGGTGCCCTCCTCCGACAGACCCAATGCCATCTGGGCCGTCCTGCCGCCGGCGCGCTACGTTTCCCTCTACGACGCGAGCGCCATGGCCGTGCGCTGGGCCTCCTGGAATGTGAACGGCAAGCTCGTCGATCACGGCAGCGCGAGGCGCTGGCCGACCTTCCTCTGGGGCCAGGCGCCGGACGACTTGCTGCAGTTCTGGGTCAACAACCTCGGCCAGGCGGCCCTCGTGCACGCCGCTGTGACCGGCGCTGCCGATCTGCCCGTGCGAGCGGTCATCTACGAGGGACGGCCTGCCTGGCAGGCGACCGTCGACCTTCGGCCGTTGTACCGCGACACGGATCCGGACTACTACAAAGTGCTGCGCGAGGTCGTGACAGTCGATCAGGCCAACGGCTTCGTCGTGCGCACGGTGCTCAGCGTGACTCCCGGCCCGGCGTCCAAGACGCCTGGGTTTCCCTATGCGCTGAGTCCCTACACCATCGAGCTGCGCATCACGCATCTCAGAACCGACACGGCCTTGCCGTCGAGCACGTTCACCGACCTGCCCAAGGGCGTGCCGAACCCGGCGCCCTCGCGCGCCTCGGTCACACCCAGCGGAACGCCGCCGGTGACCTCGGGCACGCTCGCTCAAGCGGCGGCCTCGGCGGGTTTCAAGCCGCTGACGCCCGATCCTGTGCTCGCCGGCTTTGTGCTCAGTGCGGCCTCGGGCGACGCCCACATGGGCATCGGCTCACTGATCAGCCAGTTTGTCGTTTCCCCCCGGGAGGTCGACCAGCTCTACCGGTGTGGCTTCGAGTGGTTCGAACTTGACGTGATCCCCTGGAACGGCCAGAACCGGGATCTGGAAGACCAGGACCTGAAGACGCTCAAAGAGGTGCTGGTGCCCAAGCCGGCCGTCGTCGTGCTGCACGACGGCTCGCAGGCGGGTGTCACTGCCTACCTCTGGCAGGGGTCCGGTAGTGGCGACGCGGCCGAGGGGCGGTTCTCGGACCACGGGATGCTGCCGTTGGCGGTCGGCTCCACTCTTCAATTCTACGGCAAGGGCTACTGCGTCTTTCTGCAGGGCAACATTCCGAGCAAGGAGCTGCTCCAGATCGCCAACTCGTTGCGCATCGCGAACTGATAGCCGCGGGCCACTCAACTTCAACCGGAGCGTCGCGGAAGCCCCGGCGATGTCTCGCTTGCTTACACCTCGTAGGCGACCACCCGGATCAGGCCGATGGTCTCCCCGGTGTCGCCGGCCGTCGTGGAGTCGCTCACCGAGAAGACGTTGGTCGCCTTCTCGTCGGCGAGGAACCGGCTGACGGTCTCGTCCAGTTCGGTCAGCTCACGGATGGTGGCGAAGATCTTGATCGGCGTCGCGAAGGTCTTCATCTTGATCATGGCGTTCCCTTTCGACCGGTGGGCTGTGGGCGCCGGACGTCGGCGTCACCGGGAGATACCCACACGACGCGCGCCGCAAGCCGAGACGTGTGGCCAGCCGGTGGGGCGCAAGCCGGGGCGGGTGGCGACCCGGTGGGGCGCGGGCCGACAGACGCGCGGCGCGTGCCGTCGGCTGCGCCGGGCCGAACGTTGTGCGTTTTGTCACGACTCGCGAGGGGCGTATAGTCACAAGACGATGGCAGTCGTTCAGCAATGGGATCTCTCGCTGTTGGCGACTCTGGGGGGTGCCCTCGGGGACACGACCAGATTCGCCATGTTCGAGCACGTCGTCACGTCGCCCGAGCCCGTCTCGGCCGGCGAGACCGCCGCGGTCTTCGGTCTGCATCGCACGGTCGCCCGGTCGCACCTCGAAAAGCTCGCCGAGGCCGGTCTTGTCACCGTCGGCACGCGGCGCAACCCGCGCGGCGGTCGTCCCGCCAAGGTCTACTCGGCGGCGAGCACGTGCCTCGACATCCAGGTGCCGCCGCGGCGGTACCGGTCGCTTGCGACCATGCTCGTGCAGCTCGCGGCAAAGCTCAACGGGAGCTCGACCGCGCTCGCCGAGCAGGTCGGCCGCGACTGCGGCCGGCAGGCGGCGGCCGAACTGCCCGGGGGGCAGGTCTCACGCGACGGCCGGCTCAACCTGGACGGCGTCATGGCTTATCTGCGCGCGACGTCCTGCAGCCCCCAGGCCACCCTGAGCGACGATCACACGCTCGACGTCGAGGTGGGGAACTGCTGCTACCTCGAGGTCGCGCGCGAGCACCCCGCCGTCGTCTGTGCCCTGTGCTCAGGCGTGCTGTGCGGGCTCGTGGGGGTCGATGGGCCGGCCCATCGCCAGACAGCCTCGATCGTCGACGGCGACGCGGCCTGCCGGCACGAGTTCGCGCTGCCGGCCTGAGGCAGGCCTGAGCGCCCGCCTCGCTCGCGGCGCCCGCGCCGCGCTACCAGCCCGGCAGATCCTGCCGGCCTTCGAGTGCCCGCGCCGCGGTGAGGTCGGAGTTGACCTCGAGGATGCCGCGGTAGACGCCTTCGTCGTCGCGCACCGCCGTGTAGCGCGTGTGGTGAAACTGCCCGTCGTCGTCGTGCCAGCCTTCGGCGACATCGCGCTCGCCGCTCTTGAACGCGGCGAGGATCGTCTCGAGGCACTCGAGTGAAGCCTCGGGGTGGCAGGCACGGATGTCCCGACCGATGAAATGCGGATCGCACGTGCGATACGTGCCGCCCGACCAGTAGCGCAACACGTCGTCTTCGTCGGCGAAGCTCACGTCGACCGGCAGCATGCGCAGCACGAACTTGAGGTGCTTCTCGTCGATCGCGCCCCGCTGAAAGAAGAGGGTCATGGTCAGGATCTCCTTGTGTCGGCTCGCGGCAGAGACTGCTCTCTCGTTGAGTCTAGTCTTTCTTGGCGCCGGTCACAGCGGGGCCGCGGCGACCCGCGAGGCGGCGCTCAGGCGCTGAGGCTGCGGTAGTCCCAGGGACCGGCGGCCACGGCGTCGCGCAACGCCTGACGAGCGCCGTGCAGCACGGACTCTCCGTGGGTGGTGAGCACGCGCTCGACGTCGAGCTGGAGCAACGGCAGCAGCGTGGGCGCGAAGCGCCGCTCGTACCAGTCCGGCGCGGTGGTCGCCTGCTGCCAGACCCGCAGGCCGGTCTCGAAGCCGACGACGGCGTCGCCGAACGCGAGCGCCTTGTGGGCGGCGAAGTAGAGCGGCGTCTCGTAGCGCCGGGGCTTGCCGATGGCCATGGCCACGGCCGACCGGCCGACCGCCGCGCCGGGCTTGATCGGCGTGAGCGGCGTGTCCGTGCCGGCAAGGCGCCCGGCGACCGCCGGGTGTCCGTACACGGTCACGCCGAGACGCTCGCGGTAACGCTCGAAGAGCTCCGTCGCGCTGCGCACGTGGTAGGGGATGGTGATCATGATGTCGAGCCGGGCCGCCGCCCCGACCAGGCGGTCGAGGACCTGTTCTACCGCGGGGCGGCTGGGTGTGTCGGGGGCCGGCAACAGCGGATCGACCAGAGCAAGCCCCTCGTCGCCCGCGAGGGCGAAGCTCGCCACCTCGTGACCCCAGGCGATGCGCGTGTGCCACTCGGGGTGCCGTGTCTGCCAGCGGAAGATGCCGGGCGCGACCTCGCTCAGCGGTGCGACCTCGTTCGCGGACACGACCTCGCTCACAGTGCGACCTCGTTGCGGGCTACGACCTCGCTCACAGGGCGACCTCAGGGTGGGGTCTCGGTCAGGGCGCTGCCTCGCCTACAGACCCTCCGTCTGTACGTAGGATGCCTCGCGCAGGGCGATCTCGAACCATCGTTGCACGTCGCTCGGAAAGCAGCGCTGGGTGAGCTCGGCGAGCCCTGCCTCGGTGGCCGGCCGGGTCTCGGCCGGACGGCCTTCGGGGAGGCGCACGAACCACGCCATGGTGACGGCCTCGATCATGATCTCTCGCATGCACGCTCCTTGTGATCTGCCGCGGCAGACGCTCCGCGCAGGCTCCGTACCATACCACGTGGCAGGGACGGCACCACCGGCCGTCCGATGAGCGGGCCGAAACGCGCGGGGGCGCCGTCAGGCGCCCCCGCGCGTTTCCCTCGTGTCGCCGGCCCTGCGGCCGGGCGGCGCCGCCTTAAGCGAGCAGCGCCTCGACTGCGACCATGTGCTTCTTGAGACCGAGCTCGGTGGCGCCGACGCCGATCGCGCGTCCGACGAACTGGCTCAGATAGACGATCGGCACCTCGCGCCAGGCCGGGTCGGCCTTCTTGATGTCGCCCTGGCGGCTGTCGAGGTTGACCTGGCAGAGCGGGCAGGCGCAGGCGATCGCCTGCGCCCCGCAGGTGCGCGCGTTGGCCACGATCTTGCGCACGAGCTCGACCACCACGGCCTGCTCGCAGAGCGCCAGCGAGGCGCCGCAGCAGTCGGTCTTGTAGGTCCACTGGACCGGCTCGCAGCCGAGTGTCTCGAGGACCTCGTCCATGTGGCTCGGGTACTCGGGGTCTTCGGCCAGGGTGATCTTGGGCGGCCGGGTCAGCAGGCAGCCGTAGTAGGCCGCCACTTTGAGGCCCGCGAAGGGCCGGCTGACCTTGGCTTTGAGCGCTTCGAGGCCGACCTCGTCGTGGTAGAAGTCGACGAGGTTGAGCACGCCCACGCCGCCCGTGTAGGGGCGCCCCACGACCTGGGCGACGTCGCGAGCGGTGTCACCGTCTTCGACCTCGTGATTGGTGGCCATGAAGCGGGCGAAGCAGGCCGCGCAGGGCACGGCGACGCGCTCGAGGCCCAGGTCGTCTTTGACCTTGGCCATCTCGTTGGCCGGCAGGGCGGTGGCCAACAGCTTGTTGGTGGCGTGCGCGGCGGTGTTGCCGCAGCACTCCCAGCCGGGGATCTCGACCAGGTCGACGCCGAGCTTGGCGGCCGTGCCGACGAACGAGCTGTCGAGCTCGGTGGCGGTGCCGTGCAGCGAGCAGCCCGGATAGTAGGCGACACGGCTCACAGCGCACCTCCCGGCGAGGCCGGCGGCCGCTCGGTGGGGCCGGCGGTGGTGTCGGGCAGGTCCATGGCCCGGGCGACGGCCCGCTTGTCGCGGTCGATGCGGTCGGCGACGTCGGTCATGCGCTTCATCTGGGCGCGGTCGCCGAAGGTCGGCAGCGGGTTGATCTTGCCCTTCAGGAACATGCGGATGCCCATCGCGACGTCGTCCATGAGCCCCGACGGCCGGGTGGCCTTGTCGAGGGCCAGCAGCTCGACCTCGTAGAGCCTGCCCCAGCGCCTGAAGGAGTCGTAGTTCAGCTTGAGGATGTTGGCGAACGGGGCGTCGGAGCGCACCCGCTTCTCTTCGCGGGCGATCATGCGCAGCTCGTCCATGATGGCTGCGATGTCGATGCCCTGCGGGCAGCGGGTGGTGCACGTCTCGCAGCCGGTGCACAGCCAGATGAAGCGGCTGTCGACGGCGGCCTCGACGGCGCCGAGCTGCACGGCGCGCATGATCTGCGCCGGATGCAGGTCGCCGAAGCCGGCGACCGGGCAGCCCGTGCTGCACTTCTTGCACTGATAGCACTTGTAGGCGTTCTCGCCCGAGCCACGGTTAACGCGGCGGGCGAGCGTGGCGTCGATGGTCGTCGTCACGTCGGCCTCCCTTTCCGCTACGCCACGGCCGGGCGTGGCAACAGACCGGCCATCTCGACGATCTCGGGCACGGCGACTTCCCATTCGACCGCCATGAGGTGCACCCCGGCGACGCCTTCGATCTCGGCGATCTCCTTGATCATCTCGACGGCGAGCTTCTTGCCTTCGGCCTGGGCCGGCGGGCCCTTCTCGACGCTCGACATGCGGTCGACGATCTCCTGCGGCACGTCCATGCCGGGCACGAAGTTCTTCATGTACTTGGCCGCGCCGACGCCCTTGAGCGGGGTGAGCCCGGCCAGGATCTTGATCTCCTTGTGCAAGCCGATCGCGCGCACCTCCTCCATCCACTTCTTGAACTTGGGGATGTTGAAGATGCACTGGGTCTGCATGAAGTCGGCGCCGGCCTCGACCTTCTTCTTCAGGCGCAGGGCGCGAAACTCGAACGGGTCGCCGAACGGGTTCTCGGCACAGCCGATGAACAGTCTCGGCGCCACGTCCATGTCGTCGCCGCACTGGAACTTCTTCTCGTCGCGCATGTCCTTGTACATCTTGATGAGGTTGATCGCGTCGAGGTCGTGGACGCCCTTGGCTTCGGGGTGGTTGCCGAAGCTCATGTGGTCGCCGGTGAGGCAGAGGATGTTCCTGATGCCCAGCACGTAAGCGCCGAGGATGTCGGCCTGCATGGCCAGGCGGTTACGGTCGCGGCAGGTCATCTGCATGATCGCTTCGAGGCCGTTCTGCTGGGCCTGCACGCCCGAGGCCATGGAGCAGACGCGCACCACGGCGGTCTGGTTGTCGGTGATGTTGACCGCGTCGACGAAGCCCTTGAGGATCTTGGCCTTCTCCTCGATCACGCTGCCGTCGGCGCTCTTGGGCGGACCGCACTCGCCGGTGACCGCGAACTTGCCCTCGCTCAGGATCTTCTCGAGGTTGCTGCCTGCCTTGTACTCGGTCGCGGTCATACCGGCTTCGCCTCCTCACGCACCATCTTGCGGGGGCCGCCGGAGCTGCTCTTGCTCCAGTTCTTGGGCGGCCGGTTGACGTACATGAGCTCCTCGCGACCCTGGGCTTTGAGGCGCTCCCAGATGAGCGCCCAGGCGCAGTCGATGTCTTCTTTCTCGGGGCCCGTGACTTCGCACTTGCCGTCGTGGGAGCCGCCGCAGGGGCCGTTCATGAGGCTCTTGGAGCAGCGCACTACGGGGCAGATGCCCGCTGTCTCGTCGATCACGCAGTCGCCGCAGGCGCCGCAGCGCTCGAGCCAGACCGCGTGCTCCTGGGGCATGCCGAGCATGTTGGTGTTGACGGCCGGCATGATTAGGCGGGGGCTGAACTTTTCGGCCATCGACTGGATGCCGATGCCGCAGGCCATGCTGAGCACGAGCGGGTACTCCTCGACTTTGGCGGCGATCGCGTCGAGGTACTCCCACTCGCACTGGCGGATCGCGGCCGTGTGCTCGATCTGCACGTCGCGGCCATCTTCTTTGGCCTTGATGCGCAGCTCGGCGGCCAGTATCTCGGCCTCTTTCTCTCCGCCGGTGAGGCAGACCGCGACACAGGTGTCGCAGCCGGCTACCAGCACCTTGTCGTGCCCTTCGGTCATGCCGTAGATCTCGGCGAAGGGCTTGCGTTCGGCTGTGATCATCTCGACTGTCCTTCCTTCGCGAAGAGCGCGGTCATGAGCCTGGGGTTGTGTCGGCGCCGGCGTCGTCGGGCAGGGCCACGTCGGCCATCTGCCGGCGCACGACCTCGGCCGCCGTGAAGCCTTCGCGAGGGCGAACGGGGTTGGGACCGAGCTCGCGGATACGCGCCGTGAACGAGCGCGCCGTCTCGGCGAACTGCGGACCCATGGCCGACGACATGTTGTACATCTCGACGCGACCGGGGTCGACGCCGATCTCCTCGAGCAGCTTCTTGACGTAGCCCACCCGCTTCTTGGCCCAGAGGTTGCCCTTGAGGTAGTGGCACTCGCCTTCGAGGCAGCCTGCGGCATAGACGCCGTCGGCGCCGGCTTCGAGCGCTCTGAGCAGGTGGATCACCTCGAGCTTGCCGGTGCAAGGCAGCTTGATCATGCGGATATTGCTCGGATACTGCAGGCGCATGCTGCCCGCCAGGTCGGCGGCCGCGTAGGCGCAGTAGTGGCAGGCGAAGACGATGATCTCGGGCTCGAAGCCCTCGTTTGCCGGCAGTGCGGCCTGAGGCGGCGCCTCGGCGGCCGCGCCGGCCGCTTCGGGCGGCGCCGTGGCGGGCCCTGTGGGCTCGTCGGCCATCTCAGCTCACCTCCATCGTGAGCGCCTCTTCTTTGGCAAAGATCTGCGCGTCGGTGTAGTGGTGCAGGGTGATCGCCTTGGCCGGGCACTCGCTGACGCAGACGCCGCAGCCCTGGCAAGCGGCCGCTTCGATCACGGCCTTCTTGGCGACGAAGTCGATGGTCGGCACCTCGTAGGGGCAGATGCGCACGCAGGTGAGGCAGGCGGCGCATTTGTCCTGGTCGACCTCTGCCACCACGCCGCCGGCTTTGAGGGTCGGCTTGGCGAGGATGGCGGCCGCCCGGCCGGCGGCCGCGTAGGCCTGGCTGACCGACTCGTCGATGCTCTTGGGGTAGTGGGCTCCGCCGCACAGGAAGATGCCCTCGCTGGCGAAATCGACGGGCCGCAGCTTGACGTGCGCTTCGAGGAAGAAGCCGTCGCCCTGGAGCGGCACCTTGAGCATCTTGGAGAGCTCGGAGGCGCCGTCGCTTGCCACCGTCGGGGTGGCCAGCACCAGCAGGTCGAGCGGCAGCTCGATGTCGCGCTGCAGGTAGGGGTCGGTGTAGGCGACCCGCACCGGCGTGCCCGGCTTGCCGTTGGCGGCCGTGCCGGCGCTCACGATCTGCGGCTTGGAGTCGTTGTCGTAGCGCGTGAAGATGACGCCCAGCTCGCGCGCCCTGGTGTAGTACTCCTCGAAGAGGCCGAAGGTGCGGACCTCTTTGAACCACACGTAGACCGGGCGCTCCGGGTTCTGCTCCTTCAGGCGGATGGCGTTCTTGACGCTCTGCTGGCAGCAGGTGCGCGAGCAGTAGTTGGCGCCCTCTTCGAGTGAGCCGGCGCAGAGGATGAAGCCGACCGCGGAGGCCTTGGCGAGGCGCTCGTCGCCGCTCGCGAACAGGTGCTCGACGTCGAGTCCGGTGACGATCTTGTCGCTCTGGCCGAGGCCGTAGATCTCGGGCCGCGCCTCCTGCGAGCCGGTGGCCACGATCACGACGCCGTGATCGAGCGGCGTGCGGGCGCCGTCGTCGGCGGCGATCACGCTCGAGAAGTTGCCGATGAAGCCGTGGAAGTCCTGGAGCTGCGCGGCCAGGTGGATCCTGACGTTCGGGTTGTCGACGACGCGCTGCTCGAGGGCGGCCACGAAGTCGGCCGGCCGCGTGCCCTTGATGGTCTGGTCGATCTCGAGCACCCGGCCGCCGAGCCTGGCGTCACGCTCGACCAGATGGACCTCGTGGCCCATGTCGCCGAGGGCCGCGGCGGCGGTCATGCCGGCCACGCCGCCGCCGACCACGACCGCGGTGTGGGTGAGCGGTACGTCGACCTTGTAGAGCGGCTCGAGCATGCGTGCCCGGGCCACCGACATGCGGATCAGGTCCTTGGCCTTGGCGGTCGCCTTGTCGGGCTGGTCGCGGTGCACCCAGCTCGCCTGGTCGCGGATGTTGGCCATCTCGAACAGGAACGGGTTGAGGCCCGCCTCGCGCAGGGTGTCCTGGAAGATCGGCTCGTGGGTGCGAGGCGTGCAGCTCGCCACCACGACGCGGTTCAGGTCGTGCTCGGCGACCATGTCCTTGATGAGCGTGAGGGAGTCGGACGAGCAGGTGTACATGGTGTCGTTGGCATAGACCACGCCGGGCAGCTTGAGGGCGTACTCGGCGACGCCCTCGACGTCGATCACCCCGGCGATGTTCGAGCCGCAGTGGCAGACGAAGACGCCCACGCGGGGCTCGACGCCGACCACGTCGCGTTCGCTCGGGTACTCCTTGTCGACGGTGAGCGTGCCGCGCGAGTCGGCGAGGCCGGCCATGACCTTGGCCGCCGCGGCGCTGGCCTGGGCGACGGAGTCGGGGATGTCCTTGGGCTCGCCGAACGGACCCACCACGTAGACGCCCTCGCGGCTCGTGTCGAGCGGCGCGTATTCGTGCAGCTCGCAGAAGCCGTGGCGGTTGAGCGCGACCCCGAGGGCGCCGGCGGCCGCCTGCGCCTTGCGGGCCGGCTCGAGACCGGCCGACAGCACGACCATGTCGTAACGGTCGGTGTGCAGCGTGCCGGTCTCGTCCTCCCAGGTGATGAGCAGGTCGTTGGTCTCGGGGTCTTCGCGAATGAAGGAGGGCCGCGAGCGGATGAAGTTGACGCCCATATCTTGCGCGCGCTGGTAGAAGGCGTCGAAGCCCTTGCCCTGGGCGCGCATGTCCATGAGGAAGACGTCGGGCTTGACGCCGGGCACGTGGTCGATGGTCAGCATCGCCTGCTTGTTGGCGAACATGCAGCAGACGCTCGAGCAGTACTCGTGGTCCTGGTCGCGCGAGCCGACGCACTGGATGAAGGCGATCTTGCCGGGATGCTCGCCGTTGGACGGCCGCTTGACCTCGCCGATCGTGGGCCCCGAAGCGGAGAGCATGCGCTCGTACTCGAGCGCCGACAGGATGTTCGGGTAACGGCCGTAGCCGTACTCGCCCTTGTCGCCGGGGTCGTAGAGGTCGAAGCCGGTGGCCAGCACGACGGCGCCGACGTCGACGTCGAACTCGCGGTCGTGCTCGCCGTGCAGCAGGGCGCCCGGGCCGCAGGCCCGCACGCACTCCATGCACTCCGAGCAGACGGCGCAGTTGAGGCAGCGCTTCGCCTCGGCGACGGCCTGCTCGGCGCTGAAGCCGGTGTTGACCTCGTCCCAGGTGAGCTTGCGGGCGGCGCCGGCCAGGTGCGGCATGGCGAGACGGGCCATGACCTCGGTCTGGGCCAGCACGTCGTCGTCGGGCTTGGCTTCGTCCATGGACTCGTCGTCCAAGGCCAGCAGCTCTTCGCCGCGCAGGAAGTTGTGGATGGCGCGGGCGCCGCGGCGGCCGGCGGCGACGGCCTCGATGGCCGTCCAGGGGGCGGTGGCCGCGGCGTCGCCGCCGGCGAACACGCCCTCGCGGCCGGTGGCCTGGGTCTGCTTGTCGATCACGATCTGGTTCTTTTCGACCTGAAGGCCCGTGGCGCCCGTGGCGAAGTCGGGGACCATGCCCTGACCGGTGGCAAAGACCACCGTGTCGCAGGCGAGCTCGCTGAAGGTGTTGTCGAGGGGCACCGGCGGGCGCCAGCCGCGCTCGTCGGCCTCGCCCAGCGTGCAGGCGGTGAACTCGACCTTGGCGGCGCGGCCGTCGGGGCCGGCCACGACGGCCGTGGGCATGCACGAGCAGATGAAGCTGATCGACTCGTCGAGGCCTTCTTCGATCTCGTCGGCCGACGCCGGCATGGTCGCATCGTCTTCGATGCAGACGAGCCGGACCTTTTCGGCGCCCAGGCGCAGGGCGGTGCGGCCGGCGTCGAAGGCGACGTCGCCGCCGCCGATCACGACCACGTCCTGGCCCATGTCGACGGGGTTGCCGAGAGTCGCTTCGCGCAGCAGGTCGACGGCCGTGAAGACGCCCTTGGCGTCGTTGCCGGGGATCGGCAGCGGACGGCCGCCCTGCAGGCCGACGCCCAGGTAGACGGCCTTGTAACCGTCGTTCAGCAGCGAGTCGACGGTGAAGTCGGCGCCGGCCGCCTGGCCGCACCGCAGCTCGACGCCGAGCGCCAGGATGCGGTCGATGTCCTGCTGCAGGCCGGCCTTGGGCAGGCGGTACTCGGGGATGCCGAAGCGCAGCATGCCGCCCGGCTCGGGCTTGGCCTCGAAGACGGTCGTCTGGTAGCCGAGCAGAGCCAGGTCGCGGGCGCAGGACAGGCCGCTGGGGCCGGCGCCGACGACGGCCACCTTCTCTGAGAAGGTCGGCGCGACCGGCTCGGGCAGCGGCACGTTGTCGGCGGCGAAGTCGGACACGAAGCGCTTGAGGCCGGCGATGGCGATGGGCTGCTCGATCTCGCCGCGCGTGCAGTCGGTCTCGCACTTGTGTGTGCAGACGCGCCCGCAGACGGCGGGGAACGGGTTGGGCTCGCTCGCCACGCGGTAGGCGTCGGCGAAGCGCTCCTGGGCGATCAGGGCGACGTAGCCCTGGGCCGAGGTGTGAACGGCGCAGGCGCGCTTGCAGGGCGAATGGCCCTTTTTTTCGACCGCGTAGGTGTTGGGGATGGCCTGCGGGTAGAGCTTGTAGATCGCCTTGCGCTCACCCAGCTCCTCGTTGTACTGGTCGGCCACGACCACCGGGCAGACCGGGGCGCATTCGCCGCAGCTCGTGCAGAGGTCGGGGTCGACGAAACGGGCGTGGTGGTAGACCTTGGCCTTGAAGGCCCCGGGGCTGCCTTCGAGCCCGGTGAGCTCGGAGTTGGTGACGATCTCGATGTTGAGGTGACGGCCGGCTTCGACCAGCTTGGGCGCCAGGGTACACATGGAGCAGTCGTTGGTCGGGAAGGTCTTGTCGAGCTGCGACATGTGCCCGCCGAGGGCCGGCGACTTCTCGACCAGATAGACCTTGTACCCTCCCTCCGCGAGGTCGAGTGAGCACTGGATGCCGGCGACGCCGCCACCCAGGACGAGAGCAGCACCGGTCGAGGCGGGACCATGAGGCGTGGCCATACACTCTCCTTCGCGCGATGGGCGGGCTTACCGCGATGTGAGATTTCCGCTAGAGCAACTGTCCGCAGTGAGAAACTGACTGAAGTATACCGATGCCCAGACGTAGCGTCGACCGCAAGATCGACTCGCGTCGAGCGTAGAGCTGCGCGGATGTGCGCGGATGTGCGCGGATGTGCGCGGCGGCGGGGCAGGTCGGGCGGCGGCTTTCAGCCGCCGCCCGACCTGCCTACAGGCTCGCGATCCAGATGACCTGGTAGGCCACGACGGCGGCGAAGACGGCGGTCAGCGCCACGGCGGCGACGAGCGCCGAGGGGCGGCGCCGCACACGCCAGAGCAGCAGCGCGCCCACGCTGACGATGCCGATCTTGAACACGGCCGCGACGAGCGTGCCCTCGTGAAGGAAGTAGGCCATCACGCCGTTGGACTCGGTGGCGAAGCCCAGCCACAGCGAGTAGTGGGTGAGCAGCAGATCGGCCGCGTTCAGCACCCAGAGCTCGAGCAGCAGCCAGAACAGAAGCTGCTCGCCGTCTATGCCGAGACGGGCGAGCAGGCCCCGCCGCGGGGCCGGCGATGCGCTCGGCGACGATGCGCCGATCGACGGTGCGGCGGGCATCTGCACGTCGCCGAACGCGGCGTCGTCGCGGCCGCGGTCGCTCATGCCGGCAACCTCGACACGCCGATCCACGAGTTCGGGCCGGTGCCGACCCACCAGGCGGCCCGGTCGCCGCTGACCATGACGGACTGGACGGCGCCGGTCACGCGGGCGATCCGAAACGCCGGGCCGCCGCTCAGACGCAGACCCATGACGTCCTCGCCGCCGCTCGCGGCGGGCTGCGCCCAGACGACCGTCGCACCGTCGAAGCCCGGTCCGACCAGGCCGCGCCCCGCGGCGATCTGGCGCCCGGAGAGGTCGCGCAGATCGTAGGTGCTGATGGTCGACCTGCCCTGCGCGTCGGTGCGCAGCCAGGCGAGCGTGTCGCCGGCCAGGATCGGGGTGGCGAAGATCGCTCCGGACGTCTGGCCGGGCAGCGCGAGATCGGTCGTCGCGCCGTCGGAGGTGTCGAGCATCGTCATCACGAAGGGCGACGACGGCCGCGTCTGGCGCGACCAGGCGACGAGTGCGCCGTCGGCCAGCAGGAACGAGCCGAGACCGCTGCCGGACGCCAGCACGCGTTGCTGCCCGCTCGCGAGGTCGCAGGCCACGACCGCGGTCGCGCTGCCCTGGCCCCTCAGCCAGCAGACGCTCGTGCCGGCCACCGCCGGCGTGTCCAGATCGGCGCTCGTCTGCGACAGGTGGCGGCGGCGGCCCGACGAGAAGTCGTACAGGTAGACGACGGTGGCGTCGCGCGTGTCCGGCGCGTCCGCCACCCACACGACGGTGCTCGACGACACCACCGGCGGCGTGAGCGACCGGGGGTCCGCGGCGTTGCCGAGCAGCCTGGCCTTGCCCGAGCGCAGGTCCATGGCCACCGTGTACGTGCCGGCCTGCCAGGCCAGATGGTCGCCCGCCAGGCTGGGCTCGCTCACGCCGACGGACGGCTGGGTCACGCGCCAGCCGACGGCCGTCCTCGTGGCCTGCGGACGCCAGTCCGAGTGGGTCTGATCGGCCGCGAAACCCGCCACGCCCAGAAGCGCGCCGACCACGACGACGAGCGCGGCGGCCAGCAGCGTGCGTTTTGTGCTCAGCTCAGATGGGCCCGTGCGGTCCTCCTCCGTGATCCCGAGGCCGATCGGGTACGTTGTCGACCTGTGGGGCGCGCGACCTGAGCGAAGGGACTCAGGCGGGCTCGTCGAAGGCGGCGAGCGCGGCGGGCAGCGCCTGGGTGACCCCGTTGCCGACCGCGGGCAGCCCGACGAGGACCGCCGAGATCACCTCGTCGCGGCTCGCGCCGAGCGACCTGGCGTGGCGCGCGTGAAAGGGCACGCCGCTCGTGAGGCCCGCCGCGGCGAGCACCGCGAGGTAGGCGAGCGCCGCGGTCTTGGCGTCCAGGGCGCTCGCCGCGCCGAGCCGCTGCACCGCCTCCATCCAGGCGCCGGCGTGGGCCGGCGCTTCGTGCAGAAAGGCCTGAAAGGCGTCGCTGACACCGGGCAGGTCGTCGTTCACGGATCCTCCTTCGGTCGCCTGCGACGAGCATCCTATCGGACAGCATGGCGAGTGCGGCGGCGACGGCTGGGTGAGTTCGGCCAGCGTCCGCGGCTGCGGGCGGCCGGGCGACACGGTACAATCGCGCGCACACCCACCTGCAACAGCAGCACGTGAACCGTGAAACGACGTCATTCGAAGGGTGGTCGATACCATGGGTGTCCAGGACCAGTACCGCGACTATGTGATGACCGGCTTCGTCAAGCGCATCGAGCCGGTCGTGGTCGACCACGGCGCGGGCGCCAAGCTCTACGACGTCGACGGCAAGGAATACGTCGACTGCTTCGCCGGCATCTCGGTGACCAACGCCGGCCACCACAACGCGGCCATCCTCGAAGCCGCCAAGGCGCAGGCCGACAAGATCGTCCACGCCTGCAGCTACGTCTACTACGTGCCCACCGTCGGCGCCCTGGCCGAAAAGCTCGCCGCAGTCACGCCCGGCAAGCTGCAGAAGACCTTCTTCTGCAACTCCGGCGCCGAGGCCAACGAAGGCGCCATGCGCCTCGCCAAGCGCTACTCCGGCCGCTGCGAGTTCGTGGCCCTCGAGTCGAGCTTCCACGGCCGCACCTACGCGACCCTGTCGATCACCGGCAACTCGGGGCGCAAGAAGGGCGGCGGCCCCTACATGCCCGGCGTCGCCTTCGCGACCACGCCGTACTGCTATCGCTGCCCCCTCGGCTTAAAAGAGGAGTCCTGCGACCTGGCCTGCGCCGAGCGCGTGCGCGAGGTCGTGCGCCTGCATCTCTCGGGTGAGTGCTGCGCCTTCATCGCCGAGCCCGTGATGGGCGAGGGCGGCATCATCGTGCCGCCGGCCGGCTACTTCAAGGCCGTCAAGAAGATCTTAGAAGACGAGGGCGTCCTGTTCATCGCCGACGAGGTGCAGAGCGGCTTCGGGCGCACCGGCAAGCTGTTTGCCATCGAGCACTTCGGCGTCGTGCCCGACATCATCACCATGGCCAAGGGCATCGCCGACGGCTGGCCGCTGGGCGCCTTCATCGCCAGCGCCGAGATCGCCGATTCCTTCCAGCCCGGCGACCACCTCTCGACCTTCGGCGGCAACCCGGTGAGCTGCGCCGCGTCGCTGGCCAACATCGACTTCATGCTGACGACCGACCTGCCCGGCCAGGCGCTCGCCAAGGGCGAGAAGCTCATGGCCCGCTTCCGCGCCCACGCCGAGCGCGAGCCGCTGATCGGCGAGGTGCGCGGCAAGGGCCTCATGATCGGCATCGAGCTCGTCACCGACCGCGAGACCAAGGCCTTCGCCACGGCCGAAGCCGGCTTCGTGCGCAACTACTGCCTCGAGCACGGCGTGCTGATCGGCGTCGGTGGCAACTTCGGCAACGTGCTGCGTCTGCAGCCGCCGCTCGTGATAGACGACGCCGAGCTCGACACGGTGTTCGCGACCGTCGCCGAGGCCCTCGAGGCCGCGCGCCGGCCGGTCGCCGTCTGACGGCGCGTCCCGGCGCCGGGCGGGGGCGGCCGCATGGCCGCCCCCGCCCGGCGCTTCATCGTCCGACGGCCGCCGGGTCTGGTATCGTCGCGGCGGATAAGGCAAAGTAGGGCGGTGAGCATGAACGACGACATGGACTGGCGCGACGGCTCGGTGCAGCGCACGCTGCCCGAAGGCGTCGGCCTGGAGTGGTCGCGTTCGCGCTCGCGCGGCCATCGGCGACCGCGGCGGCGCATTCCCTGGCTCGCGCTGTTCGGCCTGGTCATCATCGTCGTCGGCGTCGTCCTGTGGATCGACAACCGTGGCACGGTGCGCCTTCACTTCCTTTCGATCCACGTCACGGCGCCGCTCTGGGTGGTCGCCATCGGCAACCTCGTGCTCGGCCTCATCCTGGGCGCCGTCTTCACGGCGCGTTCGCGACGCTAGGCCGGCCGTAACCGGTCGCCGTCCCACCGTTCCCGCCACCTTCGCCGGCCGCCGGCGGCGGCTGCGCGCGGTCGTGGCACAGCTCGACCAGGCCTATGGGCGGCCCGTGCTCGCGCCGCGCTTTCCGCCCGTCGGTGAGCTCGTCTACACGGTGCTGTCGCAGAACACCGCCGACGTCAACACCGACCGCACCTACGCCGCGCTGCGGCGCCGGTTCGCGACCTGGAGCGAGGTGCGCGACGCGCCGGTCGCCGACGTTCAGGACGCCATCGCGATGGGCGGTCTGTCGCACGTCAAGGCGCCGCGCATCGGCGCCATCCTGCGGGCCCTGAGCGCGGCGGGCGGCGAGCCCGACCTGAGCCTGCTCGACGGCCTGAGCGACGACGAGGCCCTGGCCTACCTGCAGAGCCTGCCCGGGGTGGGCCCCAAGACGGCCGCCTGCGTGCTGCTGTTCTCGCTGGGCCGGCCGGCGATGCCGGTCGACACCCACGTGCATCGCGTCGCCGGCCGCCTCGGCCTGATCGAGCCGCGCCTCTCGGCCGACGCCGCCCACGCGGTGCTCACCGAGCTGGCCGGACCGGCGGCCGCCGACATCTACGCGGCCCACGTCGGTCTGGTGCGCCACGGACGGCGCTGCTGTCACGCACGCCGGCCGGCTTGCGCGGTCTGCCCGCTCTACGACCTCTGCCCCAGCGCGGGCTCGTTTTCGTAACGCCGCGGCAGGGCATGAGGTGGCCGACAGGCCATGATCGGCCGGAAGGGCGAGGCGCCATGACGAAGCTCAAGAACGAGTTCTCCAAGAAGGAGTGGCACCACTGCTGCGGCAAGGGCTGCGGCAAGTGCGACATCCACAACGCGTATCTCGACGCGTACGGCAAGAAGGAAGGCGAGAAGAAGTTCGCCAAAGACCACGCCAGGATGCACTGAGGCGACGCCGGGCGGCCGGCGCGGGCCGGGAGAGCTCGCGATCGACGTGAGCGCTGAGGCGGCGGCGGAGCGGACCCCGCCGCCGCCTCAGCGTCTAGAAGACCTCGGGTACGAAGGTCTGGTTCTCGTAGGGCGGGCGCATGTAACCCCTGGCTTCGCGGCGCGGCGGCAGCTTGAAGGGCTTGGGCGTGAGGTCTTCGTAGGGGATCAGGCCCAGCAGGTGGTGGATCACGTTGAGCCGGGCGCGCTTCTTGTCGTCGGAGTTCACCACGAACCAGGGTGAACGCTTCGTGTCGGTGTAGTGGAACATCTCGTCTTTGGCGCGCGAGTACTCGACCCACTTGTTCCAGCTCTCGAGGTCCATTTCGGAGATCTTCCAACGCTTGGTGGGGTCCTGGATGCGGTCCTTGAAGCGCTTCTCCTGCTCCTCGTCGCTCACGCTGAACCAGTACTTGACGAGGATGATGCCGCTGCGGATGAGCATCTCCTCGAACGGCGGGCACGAGCGAAAGAACTCGTCGGTCTCGGCGTCGCTGCAGAAGCCCATGACGCGCTCGACGCCGGCGCGGTTGTACCAGGAGCGGTCGAAGATGACCCATTCGCCGCCCGCCGGCAGGTGGGCCACGTAGCGCTGAAAGTACCACTCGCTCTTTTCGCGCTCGGTCGGCACGCCCAGGGCGACGACCCGCGCGACGCGCGGGTTGAGCGTCTCGGTGACGCGCTTGATGGTGCCGCCCTTGCCGGCCGCATCGCGACCCTCGAAGATCGTGACCACCTTGAGGCCCTTGGTACGGATCCACTCCTGCAGCTTGACGAGCTCGATCTGCAGCTTGCCGAGCTCCTTGAGGTAGGTGTCGTCGTCGAGCTTCTTGCGCTGCTTGGGCTCGACGTCGCCCAGGCCGTCGGTCTTGTCGGGTGACACGTCTCGTCCTTTCCGTCACACGCGGCTGCGGCGATCTTGCGCCGCCCGGTTTGCCACGACGACCAGTGTACGCTACGAGCCGCCGTTGACGACAGGTTCGTTGTTCGGGATAGGCTGTCCATCACGATGGTGGCGGTAAGCGACAGCGACAGCAACGGCGAGGCCGCTCGCGCGAGCCAGCTCGTCGGCTTCATCGACATCGGCACCAACTCGGTGCGGCTGATGCTCGTGCGGATCTCGGCCAACCGCTCGTATCACGTCGTCAACCTGCAGCGCGAGGTCGTGCGTCTCGGCGAGGAGGAGTTCGCCGACCACCTGCTGCGTCCGGCGGCCATCGAACGAGCCGTGCTCGTGTGCCGCTCGTTCGCCGGGCTCGCCCGCAGCCATGGCGCCGACGAGATCGTCGCGGTGGCCACGTCGGCCACCCGCGAGGCCCGCAACCAGGGTGTCTTCGTCGCCCGCCTGCGAGCCGAGGCCGGGCTCGACGTGCGCGTCATCTCGGGCCGCGAGGAGGCGCGCCTCATCTACCTCGGCGTGCTCGGCCGGGTGGAGCTCGGCGAGCGCACCGCGTTCTGCCTTGACATCGGCGGCGGCAGCACCGAGGTGATCGTGGGCGACGCCCGCCGGCACCTGTTCCTCGACAGCCTGCCGCTGGGCGCGGTGCGCCTGGCCGGCGATCCCGATCTGCCCGACGTCGCCGGCCGCGTGTCGAGCGACGACTACCAGCGTCTGCAGCGGGCCGTGCGCCTGGCGTCGGTGCACGCCGTCAAGGCGGTGCGTGGGTTCGACGTCGACGTGGCCTTCGGCACCTCGGGCACAGTGCGCAACGTGGTGGCGGTGGCCGCCCTGGCGCTACACGACCGCGAGCCCCAGCGCGACGACACGGCCAGCCTCGGCGACGTGCGCAAGGTGGTCAAGCTGCTGCGCGGCCTGTCGCTCGAGGAGCGCCGCGGCGTGCCCGGCCTGAACCCCGATCGCGCCGACATCGTGGTCGCCGGCGCCGCCGTGCTCGAGACGCTGATGTCCGACCTTGGGCTGCCCGCCGTGACGGCCCTGAGCGAATGCGGCTTGCGCGACGGCATGCTGATGGACCACCTGGCCCGAGGCCCGCACGCCGCCCTGGTGCACGAGCTGACCGTTCGGGAGCGCAGCGTCCTGCGGCTGGTGCGGGCCTGCGGCGCCGACGAAGCCCATGCCCGGCATGTCGCTCACCTGGCGCTCGAGCTGTTCGACAGCTCCCGCGAGGCCGATTTTCACAAGCTCGGCGCCGACGAGCGCGAGCTGCTCGAGCACTGTGCCCTGCTGCACGACATCGGGACCTTCATCTCCTATCCCGACCATCACCTGCACTCGGCCTACCTGATCGCCAACACCGACATGCTCGGGTTCGACCAGCGTGAGATCGCGATCATGGCGGCGACCGTCCTGTTCCATCGCAAGGCCGCGCCCAGCGCGCGCGATCCGGTCTACGCGCGCCTCGAAGGGGCCGACCGCAAGCGGGTGCAGACGCTGGCCAACCTGCTGCGGCTGGCCGAGCGGCTCGACCGCAGCCACGGCGCCGTGGTGCGCCACGCCGCGCTGCACGCCGACGGCCGGCGGGACCTGACGCTGCGCCTCGTGACGAACGGCCCCGCACAGCTCGAGCTCTGGGGTCTCGAGAACCGCAGGAGCTCGATGGAGAAGGCCATGGGTCGTCGCCTGACGTTCGCGGTCGAGACGATCCCCGCCACGGCCGCCGACGGCGGGCCCACGTCGCCGGCCGCCGGCTGACGCTACAGCTCGCCCACGACCTTCGCCAGACGCCGGCTGAAGCCGTCGCCGCGGATCGTGATCCACATCTCGGGGAAGGTGTCGACCAGGCGGTTGAGCTCTTCCTGGCGTGCGGCGAGATAGGTGGCCACGCCGGGCGCGACGATCATCGCCAGGGCGCGCCGGGCGTTGCCGGCCGGCGCATCCCAGGCACCCCAGGCGAGGAAGTTGCGCAGGATGTTGCAGGTGACGACGGCGTCCTGAAGGTCGCCGAGGTGGTCCTGCATCCCTTTGGTCGCGCTGATCAGGGGCTTGGCGTCGGCGCCCAGGACCTCTTCGAAGAACTCGAACGTGTAGCGCAGGGCCTTGCCGGCGATGCGCAGGCGATGGAAGCGTACGAGCGGCGTGTCGTGCCCGGTGATGACGTCGTCGTAGGCCCACACGCCGGCGACGCGGTCGTAGAGGACCGCCGGCAGCACGTGGGCGACGCGGTGGGGCCGGGCCTCGCCGTCGTCGTCGATGAAGCCGAGGCTGGCCCGCCCCGGGTCGTCGAGCAGCGTGGTGAAGGCCTCGACGAAGCGCGGGTAGCGGCCGCCGTCGAAGTACTCGATCATCTGGGCGCGGGCGTGTTCGCGGCGCACCTGCCAGACGGCCAGCAGCGGGTCGAGGTCGCCGCGCCGGTCCTCGGGCAGTGAGTCGAGGTAGACCATCGTCTTCTCGTGGAACACGTCGAGGTCTCGGACGGCGCCCAGGACGCGCCCGGTGCGTCGCAGTCCGTGATCGACCGGTCGCATGACGTCGGCGTCGAGGTAGGCGCCGAACACGCGCAGCGCGGCCCGCATGCGGCGCGTGGCCACCCTCATGTCGTGCAACTCCTCGGGATCTGCTCCGGCGCGCGTGCCGGCTTCGTGTTCGAGCATGCGATCGAAGTGGAACCGCAGCGTCTTGAAGGCCGCTTCGGCCATCGTGTCGGACTTGCGTATGCCCGGCCGCGCCGAGCGTTTGACGGTCGCCGGCGGGCGGCTTGCCACCGGCGACCCGGCCGCCCCTGAGCTCGCGGCGTCCGCTGCGGCCGATGCGCCCGACGTTGCGGCCGACCTGGCCGGCGCGCTCGACGAGCCCGGCGCGCCGCCGGCCGCCGCGGCGGCCCGGGCGGCCGGCGTGGTGGGCGTGGTGGGCGCCGCTCCGGCGCGTCCTGCTTTGGGCGGCAGGCTTCTGGCGGCGGCGATCTTCGTGCGCATGCGTCTGGTCGTGATCGAGCCTGCCGCCGCGGACCCGGCCGGCGCGGGCCCGGCCGCCGATCCGGCCGCCTCTGTGCCGTCCGCCACCGTTACCGGTCCGGACGTCTCTGCGCCGGTCGGGGCCGCGACCGCACCCTCCGGTGTGCTTCGCGGACCCTTTGGCGCGTGGGCTACCAGCCGCCTGGGGAAGATGGCAAGGCCCTCGTGTCGGAACCTGTTCAGCCAGTAGCGCACCGTGCGCGGCGCCATGCCTACGCGGGCTGCCGCCTCGCGCTGCAGGGCGCCCCCGTGGAGCGCGAGCAGCACGCGCGCGCGGCGACCGGCCGCGTCGGTGCGTCGCGCGATGCGGGTGAGGAGGCGCTCTTCGTCGCCGGTGAGCAGGCCGCCGGCCTGCGGGGACTCGTCGGCGAGCGCCGCCATGGCCCGCTCGAACTTGGAGAGCGGCTGCGCCGTAAGGCCGAAGTCGTCGTGCAGCGCCGCGGCGATGGTCGCGAGGTCGGCTTCGGTGCCGTCGCCCTTGAGCTCGGCCTCGACTTCGTACTGCGGCGGCCGGGCGGTGTCGCCGGCCACGATCGTCAGGGTGTCCAGCGAGAGCTCGGCCACGGTGCGGCCGCCCTTCGTGAGGGCGCGCAGCACACGGGTCTGCCGGACTTCGACGAGCGCCCGCAGCGGGTGGTCGCCCGCCACGGCGAGCACTCGCTCGCGCGCCTCGCCGGCCGGCCAGCTCGCCGGCGAGGCGGCCGGCGAGGCGGCCGGCAGATCGGTCTCCCACTCGGCGCGCCGGTGGATGGCGGCGCTCACGGGGCGGTCGCCGCGCGCCTCGCCGCCGGTCGCCTCGCCGCCGCCGCGCGCCTCGCCGCCGGTCGCCTCGCCGCCGCGCCCTTTGACGGTGATGACCACGCGGTCGCCACGGTCGCGCCGGCGGCAGACCATGCCGGCCTTCTGCAGCGCGCGATCGTCTGAGTCGAGGTAGACGTCGGACATGACGGCGACCTCGCGACCGCCGACGTGGTAGCCGGCGATCTCGCCGAGGCGGTCGAGCCGCTCGAGGGCGGCGGCGTCGGGCGCGCTGAACTTGGCCTCTATCTCCATGGTCGGGGCGTCACCTTTCCGGGGCGAAGACGCGCGGCGGCAGAAGCCAGACGAGCGTGCCTCGCGTGGTCTGTTCGTCGATGTCGACGCGCGCCACGCCCGCCTTCTTGACGACGACGCTGCCGCCCGTGACCTGGCCGATGACGGCGCTGAACTCGGGCTCGTGGCCCACCAGCATGAGGGTCTGGGCGCCCGCGTGCTCGGCCACGATGGTGGCCAGGCGCTTGCGGTCGAAACCGTGTGCCAGGCGCTCGTCGTGGGTCAGCCGGTCGGGGCAGCCAAGGACGGCGGCGGCGATCTCGGCCGTCTCGCGCGCACGTGTGAGCGGACTGCTCAGCACGGCGTCGACGGTGACGCCCGCCCCGGCAAGCAGGGTCGCGACCTGCGCCACGACGGCGCGACCGTCGTCGGTGAGGGGCCGCTCCGCGTCGGGGCCTTGCCACTCGCTCTTGGCGCCCGCGGGGCCGTGACGAAAGAAGATGAGCTGCACCGCATCCCTTTCAGCGGCCGGTCGGCGTGCGGCGCTTGCCGCGCCGCCGGTCGGCCGGCGAAGGGTTCGCCCGATCAGAGGCGTGCTCGATGAACCACGCCTGGCTGTCGAGCGGCTCTTCGCCCTCGGCCGGCACGGCGTGCACGTAGCTGCCGTCGGCCTGCATGAAGCGCGCCTTGACGTTGTCGCGCATGTACACGGCCAGGATCTCGTCGCGCAGGCGGCGGATGAGGGCGGGGTCTTCGACGGGAAAGAGGATCTCGACGCGCCGGTTCAGGTTGCGCGGCATGAGGTCGGCGCTGCCCACGAGCACCTGCTCGTCGCCGCCGTTGCGGAACCAGTAGATGCGGCTGTGCTCGAGGAACCGGCCGACGATGCTCGTGACCTTGATGTTGTCGCTCAGGCCGGGGATGCCGGGGCGCAGCGAGCACATGCCGCGCACCAGCAGGTCGACCTTGACCCCCGCCTGGGAGGCGCGGTAGAGGATGGCGATCATCTTGCGGTCGATCAACGAGTTCATCTTGAAGATGAGATGGCCGCCGCGGCCGGCGTGCTGGTGAGCGATCTCGCGTTCGAGCAGGGCTTCGAAGCGCTCACGCAGGTTGATCGGTCCGACCAGGAGCTTTTTGTAATCGCGCGAGCGCGAGAAGCCGGTGAGGAAGTTGAAGAGCTCGGTGGCGTCCTGTCCTACGACCTCGTCGCAGGTGAACATGTCGAGGTCTGTGTAGAGGCGGGCGGTCACGACGTTGTAGTTGCCGGTGCCGAGGTGCACGTAGCGTCTGATGCCGTCGCCTTCGCGGCGCACGACCATGCCGATCTTGGAGTGCGTCTTTAAGCCGACGAGGCCGTAGACCACGTGGACGCCCTCGTCTTCGAGCGCCCTCGCCCACTCGATGTTGCTCTCCTCGTCGAAGCGCGCCTTGAGCTCGACCAGGACGGCGACCTCCTTGCCGTTGCGGGCCGCGTCGAGCAGGGCGGCCACCGCCGGCGCGTTGCGCCCGACCCGGTAGAGCGTCATCTTGATGGCCAGCACGTCGGGGTCGTGGGCGGCGCTCTCGAGCCAGTCGACGACCGGCTCGAACGACTCGTAGGGCCGGTGGATGAGGATGTCGTGCTTGCGGATCGCCGCGAAGATGCTGAGGTCGGGGTCGCCGAGGCCCTCGGGCACGGCGGGCACGAAGGGTGGGTCCTTGAGGTCGGGCCGGTCGAGGCCGAGGAGGTTGATGCCGCTCATGCCGAGGGGCGGGGCCACGGCGATCATGCCCTCGGGCTCGAGGTCCAGGTTGTCGAGCAGGATCTGGCGCACGTCGCCCGGGGTCGTGTCTTCGATCGTCAGGCGCACCACCGAGCCGAAGCGGCGGCGCAGCACGCCCTCCTCGATCGTCTCGAGAAGGTCGTCGGCTTCGAGCTCCTGGATCGACATCTCGGCGTCGCGGGTCACCCTGAACGCGTAGATGCCGGCGCTGGTCATGCCCGGGAACAGCTCGTCGAGGTTGGCGGCGATGAGCTGCTCGAGCCACACGAAGTCGTAGCGGCGGACCTTGGCCGCCGCCGACAGGCCCTTGGGTGAAGGTACGGCCGCCAGGCGCGGCAGCGACGAAGGCACCTTGACCCGGGCGAAGAGCTGCTGGCCGTGGTCGTCGCGCAGCAGCACCGCCAGGTTGAGGCTCAGGTTGGAGATGTGCGGGAACGGTCGCCCGGGGTCGAAGGCGAGCGGCGTGAGCACGGGGAACACGCTGCGGTTGAAGTAGGCGACCGCGGCCGCGCGCTGCGTTTCGTCGAGCGCGTCGAAGCCGTGGATGTGCACGCCGGCGTCGGCGAGCTGCGGCAGGATCTCAGAGACCCAGGCGTCGCGGGCCTCGCGCATGAGCTGATGAGCCAGCTCGCGGCAGGCGACGAGCTGCTCGGCCGGCGTCATGCCGTCGGACGACAGGTCGGCGACGCCTGCTTCGACCTGCTGACGCAGCCCGGCCACGCGGACCATGAAGAACTCGCCGAGGTTCGAGCCCAGGATCGACAGGAACTTGACCCGCTCGATCAGGGGATTGCTCTCGTCGCGGACCTCTTCGAACACGCGGCGCTGAAAGGCCAGCATGCTGAGCTCGCGATTGATGTAGTAGGAACGGTCTGTGACGTCGATGGCGGCGTCGCCGGCGGCCGCCGTGTCGCTCGTGGCCGCCGTGTCGCCGGTCGCCGTCGTGTCACCGGCGGCCGCCTCGGCGGTCGCGTTGCCTGCCGAGCGCTTGCCGTCGGGGAGCCCGCCGCCTTCGCCCTTTTCCGGTGTCGCGGAGCGTGTAGGGGTAGGCATGCGTCGCATCTCCCGTCGTGGTTTAGGGGCTTCTATAGTACCCGATTCGACGTGCGCCGACGGCAAGCGGCTGTTGAGCGCGGCGTCGGCCCGGCTCAGCGGGTGTGCGGCCGGCCCTCGGACGGCCCGAAGACGCGGTCCAGCAGGCGCCAGTGCCAGATGGCTCGCACGGTGAAGCCCCACGACACGGCGATCACGATCAGGAGGATCTGCTGGAGCACGCCCAGCGGCCGCAGCGCGAACAGGTGGCGACCGCTCGGGCTCGAGACGACGATCAGGTACACGACGAACAGCACGGCGGCCATGATCGTCGGACGCCGGTCGCCGCGCAGGCGGGCGCCGCCCACCCAGCGCATGCTCGGCGGCACGGCGAACGGTAGCAGCAGCAGTCCGCACAGCACGGCGAGCGCGGTGGTCGCGGTCTGTGCCAGCGGCAGGGCCGCCTGCACGGCCTGCTCCGCGGTCGCGCCGTGGTGGGCGGCAAGGAAGGTGCGCTCGCCGGTCTTCAGGTACAGCGCATAGATGGCGAGCTCGAAGAGCGCGAGCAGCACGCTCGCCGGCACGGCGAATCGGGCGAGCGGGCGGTAGATGCGGCCCTTGATCGTCTGCCCCGACTGCGCCCACACGATGAGGCCGATCGTGGGGACGGTCGCGGTGAGGTACGAAAGCAGCGCCGACTGACGCGGCGAGAAGGCGAAGCCGCCGATCAGGGCGACGAACGGGATCACCAGCGCTCGCGAGAAGATCCGCACGCTGAAGATGTTGAGGATGTCCTGCATGCCGTTGCGGATGCGCTGGCCTTCGCGAAAGGCGCCCGGCAGCACGCCGAACGAATCGCCCATGAGCACGAGGTCGGCCACGCCCCGGGTCGCCGGGCTGCCGCTCTCCATGGCGATGCCCAGGTCGGCGCGCTTGAGGGCGATCACGTCGTTCACCCCGTCGCCGATCATGGCCACGTAGCGGCCGCGCTTCTGCAGGGCCGTCGTGAGCGCCTCTTTCTGCTGCGGCGAGACGCGGCCAAAGACGGCGCCCTCGACCGCGGCCGCGGCCAGCTCGTGCTGGTCGAAGCGGGCCAGCTCGGCGCCCGAGTAGCTGACGAGCTCGCCCTCGAGGCCGGCCTGGGTGGCCAGCGCCCGCACGGTGCGCGGATCGTCGCCGGAGATCACCTTGACCTCGATGCCGGCGGCGGCGAACTCGCGCAGCGTCTCGGCTACTTTGGGCCGCAGCTCGTCGGCCAGGCTCACGAGGCCGAGCGGCGTGAGGCCGGCCGGCAGGGTGGGGGCGCCGCCGGCCGTCGAGAAGCGCACCGCGGCGCGCGTGCCGGCCAGCAGCAGCACGCGCAGGCCGGCCTCGCTCCACGCTTCGGTGCGTGTGGCGATCCTGGGATCGGTCGTGAGGCGCGGGGCGATCACCTCAGGCGCGCCCAGCACCAGGGTGGCGAACGGCAGCTCGCCCTCGGCGAAGGCCAGACCGCTCCACTTGCGGCCTGACGAGAAGGGCGCCTCGTCGCCGACCGGCAGGCGCGCGCCGGGCAGACCGGACGCCAGCGCTTCGATCGTGCGGTTGGGCACCGCGGTGCTCGCCGCGTAGGTGGCCAGCAGGCTCTCAAGCTCGGGGCGCGTCGCTTCGAGCGGATCGAGCTCATGCAAACGGATGACGTTGGTCGTGAGGGTGCCGGTCTTGTCGGTGCAGAGCACGTCGACGTTCGACAGCGACTCGACGGCGTTGGCCTCCTGGATGAGCGCCCCCTTGCCGGCCATGCGCACGGCGCCCAGGGCGTAGGCCAGCACGATGGCGAGGATCAGGCTGTTGGGCACGAGACCGACGATCACGGTCGTCGCCTGGACGCTCTCGACGAACGGCAGATGCTGGGTGAAGGACTGAAAGACGACCAGGGCCACGAAGGCGAGTGCGATCACGAGCAGGACCCACACCAGCACGTTGGCCTGATGCTGCAACGGCGTGAGGGAGCGGCGGTGCGATTGCGCCGTGGCGGTGACCTGGTTGGCGAAGCTCGCCGCGCCGACCGTCTCGGCTTCGTACCAGCCGTCGCCGGCCACGCAGAAGCTGCCCGACAGCACGGCGTCGCCCGCGCGCTTGACGACGAGGTCGGCCTCGCCGGTGAGCAGCGACTCGTCGAGTTCGAGGTAACCCGGCCCGACGACGCGGCCGTCGACGACGATCTGATCGCCCGGCTGCGCCCTCACGGCGTCGCCGACGACGAGCTCGGCGGGGTCGACGTCGCGCTCGCGACCGTCGCGCAGCACCACGGCGCGCGGCTTGGTGAGGATGGCGATGCGGTCGAGGGTGCGCTTAGCGCGCACCTCCTGGTAGAGGCTGATCACCGTGTTGGCCGCCACGACGCCGACCGAGAGCAGCGCGTCGAGGTAGTGGCTCAGCGCGATCAGCACGATGGCGAGCGCGAAGAGGATGTTGTTGATGAAGTTGAAGACGTTGTCGCGGATGATCCGGCCGTAGGTGCGGCCGGTGGCGACGGGCGCGTCGTTGCCCTGGCCGGCCGCCCGGCGCCGCGTCGCCTCAGCGTCGGTCAGGCCCATCGGCAGGCGTAGGCTCTCGGCACCGTGTCGCGCGTCGGCGGGAATCGTGAACTCCTTGGCGGGGCGCAGGCTATCGTACCACCGGCGCGCCCGGCATCTGGTCGCCCGGCATCCGGTCACCGGGGACACGAGCCGCGGAGGTGGCCGACGCGACCGTTTGACTTGCGGCGCCGGCCACGATTTACTCCAGGGTGTGTCGGGCCCAGGCCCGACCGACCGCAGCCCACCAGAACGCAGACGACGACGAAAGCGCGGTGCGTCTAGTGAAAGCCCAACTGCGGCCGTGGCAGTGGCGTGCATGAAACCAGGCGCGCCGTCTCAACGCGGTCAGTCCCCGAGCGCAGGCTCTCGACCAGGCTCGCTCCCCCTGCCTTCGCAGCTCCCCTCGCCGTCTTCGCTTCCCTTCGATGTCACCTCGCCACACGGTCTGAACGCCCTGCCGGGCATGCTGACCGGTGGCGTGTCGCTGGGCGAACGTCCGGCCACCGAGCGCTCGCGGCGGTTGGCGCTGTCCCTGTCGGCTCATCTCGCCGCTGCCGGCAGCCTCGACGACGAGGCCGCGGCGTCGTGCGACGCGCGCATCGTGGTCGACCCCGCGCTGCTCGCCGAGTCAGACCGCGACCAGAACGTCTATCTCGGTCGGATCTTCACGCGACGCCTCACGTGTGCCGTGCCCGACCTCGTCTTCCTGCCGGAGGCGACCATGGAGGTCGTCGAGGCGGTGCGCTGGGCGCGTGCCTCGAAGACACCGGTGACGGTGCGCGGCGCCGCCTCGGCCGCGCTGGGCGGCGCCGTGGCCAACGACGGCGGTCTCGTGCTCGATCTGGCGCACCTCGACAAGGCCGACATCGACCCGACCGGCGAGGTCTGCGTGGTGGGCGCCGGCGCCCGGCTGCGGCGCGTGCACCGCGCGCTGGCCCGGCGCGGGCTCGCGCTGCCGGTCTACCCCTCGAACCTCGGCGCCACCCTGGCCGGCTGGTTTGCCACCGGCGGCGCCGGTCTGAACGCGTTCGGTCCCGGTCAGGTGCTCGACATCGTGCGCGCCGCCGACGTGGTGCTGCCCGACGGTGAGCTCGTGCGCTTTCACTCCGACGGGCGCCTCGACGTCGCCGCGCGGTCGTCGGGCCACGGTCATCGCGAGGTCGCGCCCGACCAGGCCGAGGCCTGGTTTGCCGAACGCGGCCTCTCGCCGTTCGGCCTTGCCGACCTTGCCGGCAGCGAGGGCGTGCTGGGCGTCATCACCCAGCTCGTCGTGGCGGTGGGCAGGCGGCCCGAGATCGGCGCCTTCCTGCTCGGCTTCGCCGACGAAGGCGCCGCGCTGCGGGCCGCCGCGTTCATCGCCGCGGGCGCCGGCACCAGCCTGCCGCGGCCGGCGAACCTCGAGATGGTCTCGGCGGCTCACCGCCGCCACGCCGCCCTGGCCGCCGCCGACGACGCCCGTCAGGCGTGGCGGCGCTTTCCGGCGACGCTGTCGACCGACGCCGACATGCCCTGGCGGGCCATCCTGGGGCCGCGTGATCTGGGCGTGACATGTGACACGGTAGGCTCGGACGCCGCGTCGCCGGGGCAGTCCTTATCGTCGCACCCGTCGCCGCACCCGTCGGCACACCCATCGCCGCGCCCGTCCGCACACCCTTTGTCGCGCCCGTCGCCGCCGGCCGCCCTGCTCTACGTCGACTTTCTCGGGCAGGGGGCGGCGCGCCGCTTCGCGGCGCGCCTCGCCGACCTGCCGGGCGCGCCCGTGGTCATGGCCGACGAGAGCGTGACCTTCGCCGCCGCCAGGTTCCGGCCGCAGCAGAGCAAGCGACTCGGGCCGGGGTTGCTGGCGGCCGAGATCGAGCTGCCTGCCGGCGAGACCGCCGCCTTTCTCGCCGGCGCGGCGCGCCTCGCGCGCGGCGCCGGCGTCGCCCTCGAACACGAGGTCTACTTTCTGAGCGGCGACCGGGCGCTCGTCATCGCCGGCTATCTGACCGATCACCGCTCGTCGTCGTTCCTGCTCGACCTGGCGCTGACGCCGGCGCTGCTCGACCTCGCGGTGCGCCGCCACGGCGGGCGGCCCTACGTGCTGGGCCGCTGGCAGAGCTCCTTTGCCGCCGACAAGTTCGGCGCCGCCGGCCTCGAGCGCCTGAGCGCGATCAAGGCGACGCTCGATCCGGACGGGCTGCTCGGTCGCGGCGTGCTCTTCGGGCTGGATCTGCGAGGTCCGCTCGGCTGGGTCGTCGAGCGGGTCTACAGGCCCGGCGTCGGCGCGATGAGCGTCGTCTGGCGCACGCCCGGTCTCGCCGCCCTCGCAAGGCTCGCGCGCGCGGCGCTCAGAGTCGTCCCGGGGCCGGGGCACGGTCGTGGCGCACCGGTGGGCCGCGACTCCGACCGATCGGCCGTCGGGCGGCAGGGCGCTGCGGCTCAGCCTGTCGCCGAGGCATCGCTTGCCGGCGGCGGCCGGTCCGCCGCCGAGGCGTCGCTTGCCGACGACGCCGGGTCCGCCGCCCCGGACCTGCGGGTGCTGGCTCGCGCCCTGCACTGCGTGAACTGCGGCGAGTGCAACGCCGTCTGCCCGGTCTACGACGAGCTCGCTCTGCGCCTGCCGCAGGCGCTCGTCCACCACGCCGAGACGGCCTGTGCGCGGCGCCGTCTGCCGGACGGCGCCGAAGTCCTGCTCGATGTCTGCCTGCGCTGCGGTGGCTGCGAGCAGGTCTGTCAGGCGGGTATCGCTCACCTCGACCTCTACGCGGCGCTCGAGGCGTTGCGGCCGGCGCCGCCGGCGCGCGCGGCGGCAGGCGCCGGGGCCGGCCTGTGGGAAGACCGGGCGGCGCGTGAGGCTGCGCTCGGCGCGCTGCGGCGCTCGCAGCGCTACCGGCGCGCGTTCCTCGAGGTCCGTGCCGGCGAGTATCTGCGCCGCACACCGGCGTCGCTTGCCGGCCGGGTCTCGTTTCTCGTGCTGCGCGCCGAAAACGACGCTGGGGCGGCGGCCACCTGCCGGCACTGCGCGGCCTGCGTGGCGGTCTGTCCGTCGGGTGCCAACCGTGAGTTCGAGCAGGCCGACGTGCGCCTCATCTCGACCGATCAGGCGAGCTGCGTGGGCTGCGGGACCTGCGTCGAGGTGTGCCCGGCCAACCGCGACAACGGCGGGCAGACGCTGCGCGTGGTCGAAGCGCCGGCGGCCGACTGGCTCGACGCTCTGAAGGAGTTCGCGTGACAGCCGGTCCCGTAGCCGACCTGACGAACGATCAGATCGCCGTGTGGGAAGACCTGCTGGCCTACATCGCGGATCCTCGGCGCCCCCGGCCTACGGCCCGCGCCGACACGCCCGCCCTGCTCTCTCATCTGCTCGTCCGCGCCGGCGTCGATGAGGCCGAGTTCTGGAGCTACGAGCGCAACCGTCGCAGCCGGGTGCTGCGCTCCGGCTATGCCCGCCAGTGCCGCGACGTGCCGGGGCTCGAGCTCTCCGCCTTCGACCTGGAGAAGCTCCTCAAGGAGCGCTTCCGCCACGAGCCGCTGACGCTGGGCGCGGCCTGGCATCACGGCTACTTCCGCTCCTATTTCTCGCACGCGGCCATCACCCACCCCGCCAACGACGGCCTGCGCGAGGAGTTCTCGACCGCCTGGGACATCGTACGCAAACGCCCGGCGGTCGTGTTCCGTGGGGGCGCCGTCGAGCCGAGCGGCGCACCCGGCGGATGGCTCTCCGGGCCTCCGGTCGCCCGCCTGGCCGAGCTTGCCGCCGTACGCCTCGACCTGCCGATGATCGTCGGGCCGCTGCCGTTCGCCGCGGGTGTCGGGCTGGAGCTCGCCTACCTGCGGGCGGTCGCCGGGGCCGACGAGGGCCACGACCTGCGCACGCGCACCCTGGTGGTAGTCGAAGCCGATCGGGCGCTTCGCCATGCCGCCGAGCTGCTGCCCCACGCGGCGGCGCTGCTGCCGCGGCTGGCGCCGCGTCACGCGGCGCTGCTCGCTCACGGTAGCCCCGATCGCGACGCTCTGGTGGCGCTGTTGCGGGGCGCCCGTGTCGTGGAGCTCGACCCGTGGAGCGATCAGGCCGGCGCCGACCCGGATGCCGCCGGCGGGCTCGCAAACCTGGTCGGCGCCGTGCGGGTCTGCAACCCTGAGCTGCTCTTCTCGGTTCACCTGCGCTACGGCGGGCCAGCCGACGGGTCGTTCTGGGAGCATCTCCTCGAGGCCGCCCGCTGCGAGGGCGTCGCTCTGGTGCACTACCACGCCGGTCCGGCGAAGTCGTACCGGCTGACACCGCGCATCGACGCGTTTCTGAAGGACCGCCTGCTGCGGGCTCGCGTGCAGCTCGTGTCGGCCGGCGGCGACAGCGACACCCAGGCCTCGGCGGCCACGGTCTACGAGAGCGTGCTGCTCGGCGCCAACGGCGGCGCCATGACCCACGCCGCCGTCATCCCGCTGGCGCCGGACCTGGTCGACGCGCTGACGCTGGCCGGCGCTCGCCGACAGGGGGCCGATGTCGCCGGCGCGCCCGACGCCGATAACGGCGACGCTCGCCCCGCCGGCGCTCATCTTGCCGGCGCCCGCCGGACCGACGCCGCTGTCGCCGACAGGCACGACAGGCGCGACTCGCGCGACTCGCGCGACTCGCACCCGCTCTTGCCCGACCACGCCGGCCGCGCGATCGTCGAGGAGGCGCTCGCCGCCACGAGCGCGAGCGAGCTCACGGATCTGGCGACCTGCACGCTGAGCTGCTGGCAGCACAGCATCCTCGACTTTCTGTCGTGCATGGGCATCGACGACATCCAGAAGACCTCGGGCAACGCCATGGCGATCACTATGACGGCCGACTGGGTGCGCGAGGTCGACGCGCTCGCCACGCCCGAGTTCGGGACGCTGAACGCCGCGCAGAACCGAACCCGGGTGGCCGCCGAACCGGTGCCGGGCGACATCGCCGGGCGCTACCGCGTGTCGGCCCTGCTCGCCGAGGTCGAGCCCGGGCTGCCCCTGCCGCCGGCCGCTCGCGTGCTCGCCGAAGGCGGGGCGAGCTATCACGTCGGGAACTCCAGCCGCTCGGTGAACGCCGACTTTCTCGACGTGATCTACCGCATGGCGAGTGGCGAGCTGCCCGGCCTCGACGACTTCTTCGTCGCGGGCGGACACGACGAGTACTCGCTCGACCGCGTGGGACTGCGCCTGTCGCGCGCCGCGGTGGCCTGGTCGCTGGAGCGCCTGCACCGCGACCCGGCCCTGCTCGACTACCTCTCGCTGGCCGTGCCGCGGGGCTTTCTGCGGCCGGGAGCCGTGACGCCCGGCGCTCGCGTCACCCTGCACGCCGGGCCGGGGGCCGCCGCGCTCGTCGGCCTGCAGGCCGACGAGCGCGGCGGCTTCGAGATCCGCCTGCGCCGCGGTCACCCGCTCGAGGCCGCGCTCGAAGGCGACGCCGCCCTCTGGCTGTGCGCCGTCGATAGCGACGGGAGTGAGACGACGGTGGAGCTCGTGGTCGGCCAGGTCGCGGGCGCTTCCGGTCGGCCCGGCGCTGCCGGCGCTGCCGGCGCTGCCGGCGCGCACGACGCAACCAACGAACCCGCTGCGCACGGCACAACCGTGCTGCGCGCCTCGGCCGACGGCGCCGTCGTCGTCCGGCGCGACCCGCGTGGCGGGCTTGTGGTCAGCGGCCTGGGCGTGCGCGAACCGATCTGGCACGGGCCGGTGTGTCACGCCTCGACCTCGCTGGGAGCGGCCTCCGAGGACTACCTCACGGCCCGCATCGAGGGCTCGGCCGGTCTGACCATGACCTCGTCGGGCGAGGGCGGCCCGCTGCGGCTTGCCGCCGACTCCGACATGCGCTGGGAAAGTCTCCAGGCCGCCAGCGGCCACTTCGGCATCACCGGCGCCGACCTGCGACGCGTGCGCGACGTCGAGATCAAGATCAACCAGGGCGCCAAGCCCGGCAAGGGCGGTCGTCTGGCCGGCGCCAAGGTCACCCCGACGGTCGCCCGGGCGCGCAACATCCCGGTGGGCACCGACGCCCTGTCGCCCGACCCCAAGCACGACATCTACTCGATCGAGGACATGCCGGCCGAGGTCTGGCTGTGGCTGCTCTACAGCACCTACTGCGGCATCAAGATCACGGGCTCCAACTACACTCGCTTCGTGGCCGCCGGCATGTGGTCGAACTTCGTCGTCGACTACCTGCTGATCGACGCCGGCACGGGCGGCTCGGGCAACTACCACGGCGATTCGGCGCACGTCGGCTGGCCCGACGCCTTTCGCACCATCCTGCACACCCATCACGCCCTGATGGGCGAGAAGGTCGACCTCGATGGCTCGGGGCTGCGGGTCGTCCGCGACGCCAACGGCGTGTCTCTCGGGGCGAGCGGCGGCACGCGGCTACTGGCTTCGGGCGGTCTGCGCGGCGAGCTCGACATGCTGAAGGTGCTGATCGCCGGCGCGGACGGCCTGGTCGAGGGCACGATCGGCAAGGCGGCCGCCTTTGGCTGCACGCAATGCGGCAACTGTCACCTCGACTGCCCGCGCGGCGGCATCACGACCAAGCAGGAGCTCACGGTTCAGAACGACCGCGGTCTCATGGCGCGCCGCATGCGCAACTGGACGGCGCTCAACATGGTCAAGCTGGCGGTCCTGATGGATGCGCTGAACCGCGAGTCGGGGGCGCTGGGCGACGATGGCGCCGTGGCGCGGCCTGAACTGCTGCTCGACGACATCCGCCTGCTGCGCGGCCGCACCGACCTGCTGGAGATGCCGGCCTGGGATGCGCCCGCCGAGGCGGCCGACCTGGGCTGCGCGCCCGCCGTCGCGGCGCCCGCAGCGCCCGCCGCGCCCGCCGCGCCCGCCATGCCCGCGGCGGACCACGACTCGTGCCGGGTGGGATCGCTGGCCGTCAGCGTGCCGGTGACGGTCGCTGCCATCTGGGAAGCGGCGAGACGCTCCTTCAACGGCGGCAACAACCGCGGCGGCGGCATCGACTTCGCCGGCTTTGCGCCGCCCGCGGTGCGCGACCTCACCGCCGTGATGATCAACACCATCGGGCCGGACCGGCGCGAGACGCTCCGCGAGATGCTGGCGCACTTCGGCGGCTGCCGGTTCGTCGACGCCGGCGGCGTCGCGCTGTCCGCTACTGCCGTCCTCGATCGCCTCGACGAGCTCGCCGTGCCGGTGCGCGAACGTTATCGCGCCACCGACGGCTGGCGTCTGACCGACCTGCGCGAGGACCCGGGCGAGTTCACCCTCCTGTTCGTCGACGTGCGCCCAGACGTGCTGGCCCGCTACGGTCGCACCCTCCTGGCCGGCGGCCACTGGCTGCAGCGCGAGACCAAATACTCAGGCGTGGCGGACGAGATGCTCGAGGCAGCCCTGGCGGAGCTCGAAGACGGCGGGCTCGACGGTGCGGATGGGGCCGCGCCCACGGCGGCGAGCGGTGGCTTGAGCGGCGCACCGAGCGGCGAATCGAGCGGCGAACCGAACGGCGAATCGAGTGGCGGCTCGAGCGACGACGGCGCGCGGCTCGCCGCGCGTTTCGTGGCAGATGTTCGCGAGGAGTACTTCAGTGTGCTCGGTCACCTTCTCGATTCGCGCTACTACCGCACGCACGACGATCCCGGGCGCCCGGCGCCGCCCGGAAAGTACTCGGCCAAGCGGCGCGGCTACGTGGTCTCGATGGGCCAGGACCTGGGCGCCCTGAAGATCTCGGGCTGGACCCACACCATCCCGGAGTACTTCGACCTCGAGCGCTTCTGGGAGCGCTACCCGGGCGCCGGAGCGCATGGCATCGCCGAGCGGGCAGCCGGTGCGGACGGCAACGCTTCGACCGCGCTGCGGGCCCACGTCTGGGGCATGCATCACCGCTATCCGACCAACTCGCCGGCGCTCGACGCCGAGGGTCGCGGCAACCCGGCCGGAGCGCATCCGTTCAAGGCCTACAACGTGCTGCTCATGCACAACGGCGAGCAGGTCGGGGTCGATTCGACCTCGCCGTTCCTGCGCGAGTTCGGCTACGTCCACGTCGACGAGTCGATGGGGGAGGGCGCCGCGCTCTACGAGGGCGACTCGCTCTACGACCGCAAGGCGCTCACCGACACCGAGTACGCGGCCTACCTGATCGACTTCACGCGCCGCGTGCTCGGCCTGTCGACCGAGGAGGCTTCGCAGATCGTCTCGCCGATCACCGGCCTCGACCTGGCGGCGGTCGACGACGAGCGCCGGCGGCGCTTCGCGCTGCTCGGTCTGAACTACGTGCAGCTCACCCCGACCGGGCCCTACAAGTTCACCATCGTCGAATCGCGGCCGGGCGAGGAGAGCGACGGTGCCGGCGCGCGGCCTCCCGAGAGCGCGGACAGCGACGTCGATACGCAGGCCTTCGGTGCTTCGCGGCGTGACGGCATGCCGCACCCCCGCCGCGTCGGCTTTCGCGAGAACATGGACATCAAGTTCCTGCGCCCGCACGAGCTCGTCGTCTCGGTCGACACCGGCCCCGGCGGCGTGCAGGCGGTGGCCAACGGCAGCGAAGCCAAGATCGCCGACGCCATGCTGCGCGAGCTGCACCGCCAGGGCGTGCTGGCCGACGCCGGCCACGACCTGCGCTTCAGCATGAGGCCCGGCGGCAACCCCGGGCGCGGCGAGTTCGGCGGCGTCGTCGAGGCGTTCCTCACGCCCGGCGAGGGGCGCATCGACCTGAACAACCGTTTCGGCGAGCCGGTCGTGGCGCCGCGCGCCGGGCGCAAGGCGGCGCTGCGGGCGCCGCTGCGCGCCGCCGCGGTCGACGTCGGCTGGCGAGCGTTCGTCGACGACGCGTTGACCGAAGTCTTCGCGGCGCTGGCGGCGCCCCGCGCCACGACCGATCGCCCAGCCGCGGCCGGCCCCGCCCCAGCTGGCCGGCGCTTCCTGGGTCCCGACGACCCGCTGCCGGAGCCGGCCGCGCGCCTGGTCTCCGAGACGCTGACGCGCCTCGCCGCCTTAAGCCACGACGACTATCGCTATATGGTCGAGAGTGCCCTCCGTGCTTTTGCGGAGAGCGGCGAAGCCGCCCGCGCCTGCGCCCTGCGCATGCTGGCCGAGCTGCGCAAGCGGGTCGCCTTCTACGACCTGGGGGGCAAGGCGCTCTCGTCGATCGAGTACCTGACCGACGGCGGCCGCGACGCCGAGGGCGCGCCCGAGGGCGGCATCGCCCGCCTGCTCGACGCGGTGCCCCTGCTGCCGGCGACGCTGGCCGCGGCGGCGGGCCGCGCCGGCGCCGGCTCGCCGCCGGCGCAGCGGGCCGCGGCCGCAACCGCCTCCTCCGGCCTGTGGGCCCGTCTCACGGCTGAGACCCGCGACGACCTGCTGCCGCCGTCCGACCCCGACCGAGATGTCCTTGTCATCGACTTTGCCGGCTTCGAGAGCGAGTCGTTCGGCCTGGGCTGCGCGGCGCGCTTCGTGGCCGAGGCGGTGCGCCTGGGCTGGCGCAACCTGGTCGGCTTCGGCTGTCTGGGCGGCCCGCGCTACCTGGGCGCCAACCTCGCCGACGAGAGCGGGGTCGCGGCGCAGGGTGTCGTCCTTGAGCTGTTCGGCCGTGAGTCCGGAGACTTTCTGGGCGCGCTGCTCGAGGGCGCCGAGATCTGGCTCTACGGCCAGGCCCAGTGCCATGTGGGCATGAAGGCCGACTCGGGCCACCTCTTCGTGCTGCAGGACGGCCTCAACACCTGCTTCTACGCGGCTCACGGCGGCACGCTGAGCCTGTGGGACTCGGGCTCGCGCTTTGCCGTCGCCGGTCAGAACAAGGTGCTGCTCGACGATGGGCTCACGCCGGCGCCGGGTCTGAAGTCGATCCACTTCGGCTCGCCCAACGAGTACGCCTTCGAGTACCTCATGTCGGGCGGCGAGAACTCGCTGCACGTGGTCATGGGGCTGGCCAAGCCCGACGCCCGCGGTGAGCTGGCCCTGCGGCCACGGCCTTACGCCGGCAAGTTCTTCATGTCGGGGGCGGCCGCCGGTCGCGTGCTGGTCTTCGACCCCGAGCGGGCGCTCGACCCGGCCCAGTATCACGGCAACGTCGCATCCGAGCTCACCTCCGAGGACTGGCGCGCAATGGTGGCTCCGTTCATCGTGAGAGAGGCCGGCCGCCGTGGCCTGCCGCTGCGTGTCGAGGGCGACGAGCTGGTGCTGCGCCTGGAGGGGCAATGGCGCCGCTTCCGCTACGACGAGGCCTTCGTGCAGCTCATCCCCCAGAAGGTCGCCCGCAAGCTCGCCAAGCAGGGCGTCACGCCGCCGCAGCTCGAGCAGATCGTGGGGGAGTAGGCCGCTCCGACCGGGTGAGCGCAGGACGCCGCCGACACGACGAAGGGGCCGGGCCCTTTCGGGCCCGGCCCCTTCGGTGTTCGCGTCACGGCTGGTAGCCGCTCATCAGTCTACCTCACCGCATCGGCATCGGCATCGACGCCGCGCGCCGCGCTGCCGCCGGCGTGCGTCTCCCTGAGACGCACCGGCGTTCGTCTACTTGATCGGCACCGGCGGCAGGCTGCAGGCGTTGCGCGCTTCGGCCTCCCAGACGGTCTCCTGGGGCTCGCCGCACTTGCGCAGCAGCTTCTCCCACTCGAAGTCGACCCACTCCTGGAGCGCCTCGAGCTGCTCCTCGCCGCCCTTCTTGAAGAGGTGGGCGAAGCGGCCCTGCTTTTTGAGCCAGGGGATGAGCGGCTGCTTTTCGCGCGGGCGGTAGGTGAGCTTGTACTCGCCGTCTTCGACTTCGAACAGCGGCCAGTAGCCGGTGTTCACAGCCTCGCGGGCGAGGTCGATGGTCTCGGCGCCGTCGGCCCGCCAGCCGCGCGGGCAGGGGGCGATGACGTTGAGGAACGTGGGCCCTTCGGTGGCCAGCGCCCGGGCGGCCTTGCGCACCAGGTCGCGCGGGTCGTGGGGCGAGGCCTGGGCCACGTAGCGCAGACCGTGGGCGATCATGATCTCGGTGAGGTCCTTGCGGTTCTGGATCTTGCCCTCCTGCGCCCTGCCGACCGGGCTCGTGGTCGTCCAGGCGCCCACCGGCGTGGCGCCGGAGCGCTGGAAGCCGGTGTTCATGTAGGCGCCGTTGTCGTAGCAGACGTAGAGCATGTTGTGGCCGCGCTCCATGGCGCCCGACAGCGACTGCAGGCCGATGTCGTAGGTGCCGCCGTCGCCGCCGAAGGCGATGAACTTGACGTTGTCGTCGAGCTTGCCCTGCTTTTTCAACGAGCGGAAGGCCGTCTCGACGCCACTCAATGTGGCCGCCGAGTTCTCGAAGGCGGTGTGGATGTAGCTGCCCTTCCACGAGGTGTAGGGGTAGATCGTGGTGGAGACTTCGAGGCAGCCGGTGGCCGCCGACACCACGACCGGGTCGGAGGTGCCCATGAGCACCTGACGCACCACGATCGGGGCGCCGCAGCCGGCGCACATGCGGTGTCCGCCGGCCAGGCCGGAGCCCTTGGCGACGAGCTCGAGCCAGTGGCCGCGCGCCTCTTCGAAGACGTTGGTCTCCTTGATGGCATCGGCCGGGCAGACGTCGACGCACTGGTGGCACATGATGCAGCGCGACTCGTCGGTGCGGAAGGAGCGCAGCTCGCGCTCGTTCAGGGTGAGCGCGCCGGTCGGACAGGCGGTCACGCAGCGGCCGCAGGTGATGCAGTCGGCAAGCTGCAGGGCTTCGCCGTAGGGCGTGTCCACCTTGATGGAGAAGCCGCGCCCGGAGAAGTCGTAGCAGGCCGGACCGGCCACGTCGCGGCAGACCCTTACGCAGCGCCCGCAGGCGATGCAGCGGTCCATGTCGCGGCGGATGAACGGATGCTCGTGGGCGGGTTCGACCTGGCGCACGAGGGCGCCCGGGAAGACGAGGTCGTTGTCGGTGACGCCGTAGTCGATGCCCAGGCTCTGCAGCTCGCAGGCGCCGTTGGAGGGGCAGACGCACTGCAGGCAGCGGGCCGCCTCTGCTTTGGCCTGCGCAGGCGAGAGGCCCTTTTCGATCTCGTCGAACGAGGCCACGCGCTTGGCCACCGGCACGGCCGGCATCTTGGCGCGCGGCGCCGTGGTCTCGCCGATCCCCATCTTGAGCCACACGGGCGAGGTCTCGACCAGCTTGCGGCCGACGTCGGTCAGCTTGTCGGCGTCGTGGAGCTGGGCGAGGTACGGCAGCCCGGCGTAGAGCGCCAGGTCGGCTTCGAGCTTGTCGAGGTCGTCACCGGCAAGCCAGGCGCTCATGGCCAGGGCGGCGCGCTTGCCGCCCGCGACGGCGTGGATGGCCGACTTGGCGGCCGACACGGCGTCGCCGCCGGCGAACACGCCGGGGGTCTGGGTGCGGCCGGTGAACTGGTCGGCTTCGAGGGTGCCCCAGGCCGAGAAGCCGAGCTCCTCGTCGGAGTCGCCGACGTCGGGGGTGTAGTCGGTGGCCGTGACGACCGAAGTGGCCGCTACGACGAACGCCGAGCCGCGCTCGGGGCGCAGCTTGCCGTCGGGACCGGGCGCCACGGTGAAGCATTCGACGCCCGTCGCCCTGCCGGCCTTGTCGGCCTTGACCTTCTTGGCTTCGGCCGAGTAGACGAACTCGACGCCTTCGTCGCTCGCCGCCTTGACCTCGCGGGCGCCGGCCGGCAGCGTGCCGGCGGCGTGGCGGGCGATCACGGTGACGCCGGCGGCGCCGAGGCGCCTGGCCGAGCGGGCCACGTCGAGCGCGGCGGTGCCGTCGCCGATCACGGCGACCGACTTGCCCAGGCGCGGCTTTTTGCCGTCGCGCAGGGCGCGCAGGAACTCGAGGCCGTCGAGCGCCGACTTGGCGCCGGCCAGGCGGGCGCCGTGGCCGTGCCAGGCGCCCACGCCCACGAACACCGCGTCCATGCCGGCTTCGAGCAGGCCTTCGAGGGTGATCTCGGAGCCGAGCCCGACGCCGTCGACGAAGCGTACTCCGGCCGCCCAGAGCGGTTCGAGCTCGCGATCGAGCACGGCCTCGGGCAGGCGGAAGGCGGGGATGCTGTAGCGCAGCATGCCGCCCGGCTTGTCGTTGCGGTCGTAGATGGTGACGGCGTGCCCGGCGCGAGTGAGATACCAGGCGGCCGAAAGCCCCGCCGGCCCGGCGCCGATCACGGCCACGCGCTTGCCGGTGCTGGGACCGGCCGTGAGCCTGGCCGGGCTCTTGTCGCCGGCCGCCCGGTGCAGAGCACAGATGGCGATCGGCTCGTCGAGCTGGCCGCGGCGGCAGTCGGGCTCGCAGTAGCGCGGGCAGACGCGGCCGAGGATGGCGGGGAAGGGCAGGTCTTCGGCGACGAGCGCCGAGGCGCCGGCCAGGTCGCCTTCGGCGACCAGGGCGAGGGCCGCCGGGATGTCGATATGCGTGGGGCACGACGAGGTGCAGGGCGCCTCGCAGTAGGAGTCGTGGTCGGAGAGGTACATCTTGAGGTAGCTCTCGCGCTTGGCCCGCACGCGCGGCGTCTCGGTGCGCACGACGAGGCCGTTGTCGACCCAGGTCGTGCAGGCGGCCTGCAGCTTGGACCAGCCTTCGACTTCGATCAGGCAGAGGCGGCAGGCGCCCCAGGGGGCCATGCCTTCGACGTCACAGAGCGCCGGGACCTTGATGCCGGCCCTCTTGGCGGCCTGCAGGACGGTCTCGCCCTTGGTGGCAGTGACGAGCTTGCCGTTGATGGTGAGCTTCACCTGGGTGTCGGTCGTGGTGGGACTCATTTCGACCTCCCTCCCACCGTGGCCAGCACGCCGGTATCGACCGTGATGGCGTCGTAGTTGCAGACCTGGCGACAGGTGTCGCACTGGATGCAGAGCTTCTGGTCGATCTTCTGGAGCTGCTTGCGCTCGCCCTTGACCGCCTTGGTGGGGCAGGCCAGGGTGCAGGCGTAGCAGCCGGTGCAATTGTCGTTCACGGTGTAGCGGATCAGCGGCCGGCAGACCTTGGCCGGACAGCGTTTGTCTGAGACGTGGGCGACGTACTCGTCGCGGAAGTAGCGCAGCGTGGTGAGCACCGGGTTGGCGGCGCTGCCGCCGAGCTGGCACAGCGAGCCTTCGGTGACGTCCTCGCAGAGCCGCTCGAGGCGGTCGAGGTCGTCGAGGGTGCCGGCGCCGGTGGTGATGCGCTCGAGGATCTCGAGGATGCGCTGGGTGCCCACGCGGCACGGCACGCACTTGCCGCACGACTCTTCGGCGGTGAAGGTGAAGAAGTACTTGGCGAAGTCGACCATGCAGGTGGTGTCGTCGGTGACGACCATGCCGCCCGAGCCCATCATCGAGCCGTAGGCGGTGAGGCTCTCGAAGTCGATCGGCGTGTCGAGCAGCTCGGCCGGCAGACAGCCGCCCGAGGGACCGCCGAGCTGCACGGCCTTGAACTCGCGGCCCGGCAGCATGCCGCCGCCGATGTCGAAGATGACCTCGCGCAGAGTGGTGCCCATGGGCACCTCGACGAGGCCGGAGTTACGCACCTTGCCGGTGAGCGAGAAGATCTTGGTGCCCTTCGAGGTGGCCGTGCCCATGGCCGCGAAGGCCTTGGCGCCGTGGGCGACGATCCAGGGCACCGTGGCGTAGGTCTCGACGTTGTTCAGGCTGGTGGGCTCGCCGTAGAGGCCGTGTGCCACCGTGCGGATGTGCTTGCCGCGCGGCATGCCGCGGTTGCCTTCGATCGACGCCGTGAGGGCGGTCGATTCGCCGCAGACGAAGGCGCCGGCGCCCTGGCTCACGCGCAGGTCGAAGTTCCAGCCGGTGTCCATGATGTTCGTGCCCAGCAAGCCACGTTCGCGGGCCTGCTCGAGGGCGTGCCGCAGGCGCGCCACGGCCAGCGGGTACTCGTGGCGCACGTAGATGTAGCCCTCGTCGGCGCCGATCGCGAAGGCGGCGATCAGCATGCCTTCGATCACGGAGTGCGGGTTGTCTTCGAGGACGGCGCGGTCCATGAAGGCGCCCGGGTCGCCTTCGTCGCCGTTGCAGATGATGTAGTGCCTGGCGCCGGGGTTCTCGCGGCAGTAGCGCCACTTCTTGCCGGCCGGGAATCCGGCGCCGCCACGGCCGCGCAGGCCCGACAGCTCGATCTCGTCGATGACGGCGACGGGGTCGTTTGCGACGAGCACCTTGGCGAGCGAGGCGTAGCCGCCGCGCGCGAGGTAGTCGTCGACCGAGGTCGGGTCGATGAAGCCGTTCACGCCCCGCACGACGCGCACCTGGCGAGCGTAGAAGGGGATGTCCTTCTCGAGCTCGATCGGCTCGTCGGTCAGTGGGTCGCGGTAGAGCAGGCGCTCCACGACGTCGTCTGAGACGACGCTGGTCTCGACGATCGCCTTGATGTCGCGCGCCTTGAGACGCGGGTAAAAGACGCCGCGCGGATGCACGACGACGATGGGGCCTTCCTGGCAGAGGCCGTGACAGCCCGTCTCGACGACGCTGACCTTGTCGGTCAGGCCGCGCCGCGCGAGCTCGTCGGCGAGCGCCGCGGTGAGCTCGGCGCGCCCCGAGGCGTTGCAGGTGCTGCCGGCGCAGACGCGGATCTTGAGCGTGTCCTCGGCGCCGGTCGCCTGGTCGGGCCGCAGCGCGCCGCTCAGGGCGTTCTCGACGCGCTCGGTCCGGGTGAGTTTCTTGCTAGCGGCCACGTCAGGCCTCCTCTTGCCGGCGGAGCGTCTTGACGAGCTTGCGGGCGCTCGCCGCGGTCATGCGTCCGTGCGTCTCCTCGTCGCCGATGCGTACGGCCGGGGCGAGGGCGCAGGCGCCGACGCAGTTGACCGTCTGCAGCGTGAAGAGCATGTCGGGCGTGGTCTGGCCTACAGCGATCTCGAGCTCCTGCCCGAAGGCTTCGGCCACGAGCGGCGCGCCGGCCACGTGGCAGGCGGTGCCCATGCAGACGCTGATGACGTACTTGCCGACCGGCTCGAGCCGGAACTGGCTGTAGAAGCTGGCCACGCCGTAGACGCGCGAGAACGGCACCTTGATCTCGGCGGCGATCTCTTCGAGGGCGCGGCGCGGCAGCCAGCCGAAGGTCTCCTGCGTCGTGTGCAGGGCCTCGATCAGGCCCGAGCCGTCGCGCAGCCTGGCGGCGACGGCGTCGAAGAGCTTCATGTCGATCTCGGGCGCCAGCATGCGCGGCGTCGGCTCTTCGCCGACGATGCAGGCCGAGCCCGAGCCGCAGCTCGCGCCGGGCGGGAGGGCGTTCATGGCTGCGGCCCTGGCCGCTGCCGCGTCGAACGGCAGCTCCGGGAACTCGGGGCAGTAGTCGATCTCGATGCAGTCGGTGGGGCAGCTACGCGCGCACAGCGTGCAGGCATAGCAGCGCAGGTCGCCCTGGCGGTCGCGGACGAGGTCGAACAGGCCTCGACCGTGCGGCTTGCCGAGCAGCTCACGCTTCTCGAAGTCGATGCCCTTGATCACCTCGTAGAGGCTCGAGCCCTGGGGTTCGTCGGTCTTGGGTTTGCCGTTGCTCTTGATCGCCATCGTCACACCTCGTCCTTGCGCAAGTTGAGGTAGCGGCGTTTGGTGTCGACCTTCTTGGCCGCAGCCGCCTTGCGCAGTGCGGTAAACGCTTCTTCTAAGTTGTCGGGGAAGATGTCGCGCCCGCCGAGCCCGTAGATGAACGGGAGCACCTTGGGCCGCGGGTCGCAGTCGTACAGGGCGGCGCGGACCTCGAGGAACAGCGGTCCGCCCTGGGCGCCGAACGACTCGGCGCGGTCGAGCACGCCGACCGCCTTGCAGCCGGCGAGCGCCTTGGCGTACTCGACGTAGGGGAAGGGCCGGAACAGGCGCACGCGGATCATGCCGGCCTTGACGCCCTCGGCGCGCAGCTTGTCGACCACCATGCGGGTGGCGCCGGCCGTGGAGCCGACCACTACGATGGCGATCTCGGCGTCCTTCATGCGGTAGGGATCGAGCAGGTCGTAGCGGCGACCCGAGAGCTCGGCGTACTCGCGGTCGATCTCGTCGACCACCGTGAGGGCGCGCTCCATGGCCTGCTGCTGGCGGGCCTTGTGCTCGAAGAACCAGCCATGGAGGCCGTCGAACGGACCCACCGTCACCGGATGCTGGGTGTCGAGCAGCGGGTTGATCGCCTGGAAGGGGCCGATGAACTCCTGCACCTGCTCGCTTTCGAGCTCCTGCAGCGGGCCGATGGCGCCGCTCACGATGAAGCCGTCGGTCATGGTCATGACCGGTGTGCGTACCTCGGGATGCTCGGCGATGCGCACGGCCATGAGATGGTTGTCGTAGGCTTCCTGGTGGGCTTCGCCGTAGAGCTGGATCCAGCCCGTGTCGCGGGCGCCCATCGAGTCGGAATGATCGCAGTGGATGTTGATCGGGCCCGACAGGGCGCGGTTGACGTTGGCCATGACGATGGGCAGGCGGTAGCCCGAGGCGATGTGGAGCATCTCCCACATGAGGGCGAGGCCCTGCGAGCTCGTGGCCGTCATGGTGCGCGCGCCGCCGGCCGCCGAGCCGATCGCGGCGCTCATCGCCGAGTGCTCGCTTTCGACCGTGATGAACTCGGTGTCGACCTTGCCGTCGGCGACGTACTGGGCGAAGATCTGGACGATCTCGGTCTGCGGGGTGATCGGGTAGGCGGCCACGACATCGGGATTCACCTGGCGCATCGCTTCGGCGACTGCCTCGTTACCCGTGACCGCGAGGATCGGTGCCACTGTGGCCACGGTTACTCCTTTTCCTCGACGCTCATGGTGATGGCGCCCACCGGGCACTCGACGGCGCAGATGCCGCAGCCCTTGCAGTGAGCGAGGTCGACGCCGGTCGCGATGTCGTTCTCGATCACGATCGCGGCGTCGGGACAGTAGAAGTAGCACAGCATGCAGCCGGTGCACTTCGCGGGGTCGATGGTGGGCATGTTGGTGCGCCAGCCGCCGGTCTCGTTGTCGATCGAGTTGCCGGCTTCGGGGATGGTGGCGCCGAGCTCGTGGCGGCTCGCGCCCCAGTCGTCGATGCCGTCGATGTTCCAGTGGCCCGGTCTGGCTGCCGCCGAGCCGGGCTTGGCCGCGGCGGCCTTGCGCGCCGCCGGCTTCTTTTTGGCCGCGACCTTCTTGGCTTCAGTCATTCGCCCTGGACCTCCTTGTAAGCGCGCGTCAGGGCGGCCACGTTGCCTTCGACCACCTTGGGCGGGAACTTCTTGCCGAACTCGGCGCGCATGAACTCGACCACGCTCTCGAGCGGGAAGAGGTCGGCGATGCGCACCAGGGCGCCGACCATGGGCGTGTTGGGGATGGAGCGGCCGATGGTCTCGACGGCGATCTTGGTGGCCGCCACCGTGTAGAGCCGGCGACCCACCATCCTTGACTTCTCGCGCAGGCGCGCGGGCGGCAGGTCGCTGTTGATCAGCACGATGGCGTCGTCGGGCGCGCCCTTGGTGACGTCGATGATGGTAAGCAGCGTGGGGTCGAGCACGGCCACGATCTGGGGGTGCTCGACGCCCGAGAAGATCTGGATGGGGGCGTCGCTGATGCGCGTGAAGGCGACGATCGGGGCGCCTGAACGCTCGGGCCCGTATTCGGGGAAGGCCTGAAAGAATTTCTGCTGGCCCAGGGCCACCTCGGCGACCATCTTGGCCGCGGTCACCGCGCCCTGGCCGCCGCGACCGTGCCAGCGGATCTCCGTCAGGGCCGGTAGCACGCTCGCTTTGTCTTTGGTCCCACTCGCCGTCTTCACGTCGTCCTCCGCGGTCGCGGTCGATTAAGCCGTTTCATGTCGCATCTCGCGCCGTCCCGTGAACGCCCGGCCGAGCGTGAGCTCGTCGGCGTACTCGAGGTCGCCGCCCACCGGCAGCCCGCTCGCCAGGCGCGACACGCGCACCGTGGCCGGCAGGAGGTCGGCGATGTAGAGTGCCGTCGCTTCGCCCGTCATGGTCGGGTTGGTGGCCACGATGACCTCGTCGATGCCATCGGCGACGCGCGCCAGCAGCTCGGCCACATGCAGGTCGGCGGGGTCGACCCCGTCGAGCGGCGACAGCGCCCCGCCGAGCACGTGGTACAGGCCGCGGTACTCGCGCGTGCGCTCGATCGGGATGATGTCGGCCGGCTGCTCGACCACGCAGATGAGTGACCCGTCGCGTCGCGCGTCGGCGCAGATCGTGCACAGGTCGCCTTCGGCTAAGTTGAAGCACTGCCTGCAAAAGCCGATCTTCTCCTTGACGTCGACGATGGCCGCCGCCAGGGGGAGGATCTCTTCGGGCCTGACTTTGAGAATGTGAAACGCGAGCCGCTGGGCGGTGCGGGGGCCGATGCCGGGGAGCTTTGACAGCTCTGTGATCAGGCGCTCAACGGCAGGCGAATACAACGATGGTCACACTCCCAGAAAAGTTCGGGCAAACACGCTCGCGACAGGATGTACAGCTCTCGGGCGTCGTCTTGTGCGTTCGCGACAAACGCCAACTCGCAACCTTAGCGAAACCGGACCCTCAGGGCAATCACGTTTTCGGACTTGCTGCGACACTCCGACGCGACGCTCCGACGGCCATAGCGGAGTAAAACCATCCGCTATGCAGAGGATAACCGCAACCGGCCCCAGGTTCAATGCCGATTCGGGCCCGAAGTCCGCTGCGCGGCCCGGAGTCGCGTGCGGCTCGGAGTACCGCGCGGCTTCAGATCAGCGTGCGGCCCGGAGTCGCCGCGCGGCCCAGAGCTAGAACAGGCCGGGGATGTTGGGCAGGTCCATGCCGCTGGTCGCGCCGCCCAGCTTCTGCTGGGCCAGCGCCTGGGCGGCGCGCAGCCCTTCGTTCACTGCCGCCGTAACCAGGTCCTGCAGCATCTCGACGTCGTCGGGGTCGACCGCATCGGGGTCGATGCGCACCTCGCGCACCTCGAGCCCGCCGGTCACCACGACGGTCACCATGCCGCCGCCCGCGCTCGCTTCGACTGTCTCCTGAGCGAGCTCTTCCTGGGCCTTGGCCATGGCCTTTTGCATATCCTGCACCTGCCTGAGCATCTTCTGATACTGCGGGTTCATCGAGGTGCGTCTCCTTTAAGGTCGGCTTCTAGGCGTCGTCGGGCAGGTCGCTGGCCTCGAGCTCGCGCTTGGCGAGAGCGATTCGCTGGGCGATGGTGAGACCGGCGTCGGGAGCGGCGGCCGGCCGGTCGGTCGGCTCGGCCGGCGCGCGTTCGTGCACGAACTGGATGTCGGGCGCGTCGCCTGTGGTGCGGGCGATGATCGCCATGAGCAGCTCGCGGTTGTCAGGGGTTGAGGCTTTGCCGAGCGCGAGGCTCGAGGGCAGCGCCACCACGAGGCGCTCGCCGTCGGCGCGCACGTGGGCATCCTTGAGCACGGCGTACAGGCCGATGCTCTGCCCCTCGGTCTGCTGCAGGACGAGCTGCCAGGCGCGCCTGACGCGGGCCGCGCCGGCGTCGGGTCCGCCGGCGCCGGTCGTGCCGTCGCCGGCCACCTGCTGGCCCGCGGCGGAGCTCTGTCCGGTGGCTGCCTCTTCGCCGGTGGCTGCCTGTTCGCCCGCGGCTGCCGCGTCCCCGGCCGCCGCCGCGTCGCCGGTGGCTGCCGCCTCATTGGTCGCGACCGGATGTTCGCCGGCAGCCGCGGCGCCGCTGCTCGCGGCGGGATCGTCGGCTGTGGCCGGTATTTCGTGCGCCGCCGCCGCCTTGCCCCCGTCGCCGTCGCCGACGTGCGCGGACGTCGCTGCCGGCGCGATCGGGCCCGCGTGCGGGTCGCCGGCGGCCGGCGGCGTGTGCGCAGGTGTGGCCGTCGCCGGGGGTGCCGCGGCCGCCGGAGGTGGCGCCGAGGCCGGCCGTGCGGGCGCCGTCGGAACGGCGCGCGCCGGTCGAGCGGCGCTCGCGGCCGACTGTGCGGCCGGCGTGCGCGCGACCGGTACGCTGCCCGATTCGAGCCGGCGCAGGCGTTCTTCGAGGGCGTCGGGCGAGTGGTCGACTTCGGGGCGCGCCGCCTTGACCAGCGCCATCTCGAGCTGCAGCCGCGGGTCGAGCCCGCCGCGGATCTCGGTCTGGGCGGCGCCGAGCAGCTCGATCAGGCGCAGGAGCTCGCGGCCGCTCAGCTGATTGGCCTGCTGGGCGAGCCTGTCGAGCAGCTGCTCGTCGATCTCGAGGTTCTGCGACAGCGCCTGCAGCATGGCGGGGTCGTCGGAAGCGTTGTCTAAGTACTGCACGAGAAAGACCTCGCGCAGACGATGCAGCAGATCGTGGATGAACTGCGGGTAGCTCGTGCCGTGCTCGGCGAGGCGCTGCACGAACAGCAGCGCGCCGGCCGGGTCGCGCTCGATCACGATGTCGATGATCTCGAACAGCAGCTCCGAAGCGATCACGCCCAGCACGTCGAGCACCTCGCGCGAGGTGATGGGCGTCTCGCCGAAGAACGTCGCGAGCTTTTCGAGCGTGCCGATGGCGTCGCGAAAGCCGCCCTCGGCGTGGCGCGCGATCTCGAGCACGGCGGGTTCGTCGATCACGATCTGCTCGCTGGCCGCGACCTTGCTGAGCACCATGGCGATGTCGTGCACCCGCGCCCGGCGAAAGTCGAAGCGCTGGCAGCGCGAGAGGATGGTGGCCGGGATCTTGTGCGCCTCGGTCGTGGCCAGTACGAAGACGACGTGCGGAGGCGGCTCTTCGAGCGTCTTCAGCAGGGCGTTGAAGGCCTCTTTGGTGAGCATGTGGGCCTCGTCTACGATGTAGACCTTGTAGCGGCCCTGGACCGGAGCGTAACCGACCTTGTCGCGCAGCTCGCGGATGTCGTCGATGCCGCGGTTGGAAGCGGCGTCCATCTCGATCACGTCGAGGGCGGTCGAGGCGGCGATGGCGCGACAGTTGTCGCACACGCCGCAGGGCGTGACCGTGGGCGCCGTGACGGGGTTGCCGTCGGCGTCGGGACCCGTGCAGTTGAGCGCCTTGGCGAGGATCTTGGCGAGGCTGGTCTTGCCGGTGCCGCGCGAGCCCGCGAAGACGTAGGCGTGCGCCACCGTGCCGCTGCGCACGGCGTTCTGCAGGGTGCGCGCGACGTGGTCCTGGCCGGCGACCTCGGCGAACGTCTGCGGACGGTACTTGCGGTAAAGGGAGAGTTCCATCGAGGCCCTAGTGTACCTTGGCCGGCGCGACAGGGTGAAGACAGGGCAAAACGGCCGCGCACCCGCCGTCGAAGCACGTCCTCCGAGCGTCCTTACCGGGCACATGCTCCGGCCAGGCAAGCCCACGGCACATGGGAGCGCCTGTTTACCGCTGCTTCCTCCCGGACCTGACGGGGTTCGCAGGTTCCCATTGCGTGGGACCCGGCCATCGACGCCGTACGTCGGTCGACAAGCCCCGCGGGACGGCCCCTCGGGCGGGGATTCAGCCCCGCTGTAGCGGATTGCGGGTACAGGGCACCGCTGGCTCCCCGCCTAGCGCGACCATCGGGGAGTCTACCCGCGGCCCCGAACCGGCGCAAACACTGCTGGGGATAGGAGATAGGGAACTGTCTGCGCCTTCCTCACTGGGGTCGTGGCCGACCTTCGCTCGTGGCGAGGAGAGCGCTCCCCGTCACCTTCCATTAACAAGAGCCCGACATGGCACCTGGGGCTCCGTGCGAAGCAACGCCGGGGTCCATCGGTGCGCAAGTGGGCACGACCGGGAACGAGATGATCCTGACCTGATCGCGGATCGTCTTTCTGGAGGGATACCTATGCGCAACTGGCACAAACTCACGGCACTGGTACTGAGCCTGCTGGCCTTCGCCCTGCTCACGACCGCCGCGGCCGCCGCCGCGACCACCCAGACCCACCGAGCGAGCATCAACTCGGCAGGCTTCCAGGGCAACGGCGATAGTGGCAACTCCGCGCCGTCGGTCTCGGCGAACGGCCGCTACGTGGCCTTCGACTCCGCGGCCACCAACATGATCCTGAACGCCGACACGAACGGCTTCACCGACGTGTTCGTGCGTGACCGCACCTCGCACAAGACGGTGCGGGTGAGCGTCGGTCAGAACGGTGTGCAGGGCAACGAGGCCAGCTACTCGCCCTCGGTCTCGGCTAGCGGTCGCTACGTGTCGTTCGTCTCAGACGCCAGCAACCTTGTGCCAGGCGACACCAACAACTCAAGCGACGTGTTCGTGCGCGACCGCAAGCTGCACAAGACCTTCCTGGTGAGCGTCAGCTCGCTCGGAGTCGAAGGCAATATGGCCAGCTACAGCACCTCGATCTCGGCCAACGGCCGCTATGTGACCTTCGCCTCCGATGCCAGCAACCTTGTGCCCGGCGACACCAACAACTCAAGCGACGTGTTCGTGCGCGACCGCAAGCTGCACAAGACGTCCCGGGTGAGTGTCGACTCCGCCGGGGTTCAGGCGAACAGCTTCAGCGATGAGGCCGAGATCTCGGCGGGCGGGCGCTACGTGGCGTTTCGCTCCATGGCCACCAACCTGGTCGCCGGAGACACTAACGGCTTCCAGGATGTGTTCGTGCGCGACCGCAAACTGCACACGACCGTGCGCGTGAGCGTCGACTCGGCCGGCGTTCAGGGCAACAGCTTCAGCGATACGCCCTCGATCTCGGCCAACGGCCGCTTTGTGGCGTTCCGTTCCGAGTCCAGCAACCTGGTGTCCGGCGATACGCCCGGCGAGGATGTCTTCGTGCGCGACCGCAAGCTGCACACGACCTCCCTGGTGAGCGTCGACTCAGCCGGAGTGCCGGGCAACGGCGGCAGCAACGATCCCGTCATCTCACCCGATGGCCGCTATGTGGCGTTCGATTCCGACGCCACCAACCTGGTGGCAGGCGACACGAACGGCAGCGAAGACGTCTTCGTGCGCGACCGCTCGCTGCACAAGACCTTCAGAGTGAGCGTCACCACCGTCGGAGTCCAGGGCGACAGTGACAGTTTCTTCCCCGCCCTCTCGGCCGACCGCCGCTTCGTGGCCTTCGCGTCGAACGCCACGAACCTCGTGTCGGGCGACACCAACGGCTTCAGGGACGTGTTCGCGCGGGGGCCTCTGAAGTAAGCCGCAAACGCTCTCAGCGAGCGGCTTCGTGTGCCGGCGGGGTGTCTTCGTAGTCCCGGCGGGTGGCCCGAGGCAGGGCGTACACGGTCGCCGGCCGGGCCAGCTCCCAGGCCTGGTCGACGGCCGCGATCACGGCGAGGGGGTGAGTGACGTGCAGGGCGTGGCCGCCGTCGTCGATCACGGTCAGCCGGGAGCGGCCCAGGCGGCGATGAAGGGCCGCCGACTCGCCGTAGGGCGCGATGGCGTCGTGGCGGCCGACGACGATGACCACCGGCGCCTCGAGGCTGTGATAGGCGGCCGCGATCTCACGCAGGTCGGCCGTGGTGCGTTCTAGGTCCTCGGTGGCGCTGCGCAGCGGCGTTGGGCGCAGGGCGACCGCCAGGGCGGCGTCGGCGTAGCTCCTGGGTAGCGGCTGGGGGAAGCAGGCCCAGCGCAGGAGCTGCCGGCCGATCGGGTAGCCCAGGGGCACCGCCAGGGTGCCGCACGCCAGGCGGCCCAGGACGGGCAGCCTCAACAACTGCGCAAGCCGGCTCGCCGGCAGACGATAGGGCAGGACGTGGCCCGCCACGGTGACGACGGCGGCTACGTCGTCGGGATACGCCTGCGCCCAACCCAGGGCGACCGCGGCGCCCAGCGAGTAGCCGACCACCACGAGACGCACCAGCCCGAGCCGTGCCGCGGCCTCGTGCAGCAGCCGCGCCTGGTCAATCGTGGAGTGGCCGTCGCGAGCCGGCAGGCCGCTGTAGCCGCTGCCCGGCCGGTCGAAGGCCACGACGTGGTAGCGCCGCGCGAGGAGAGCCGTGAGTGCCGTGAAGTCTTTGGTCGAGCCGAGTAGGCCATGGACGAGCACGACGGGTGGTCCCGCGCCGGCCTCTTCGTAACACAGCCGGGCGCCGTCGACCACGACGGACCCTGCGGGGCGCGGGTAGCGGCGCTCCGCCCGCACGGTGAGCAGGCGCGTCAGCGCCGCCGAGGCGGCGAGCACGAACGGGGCGCCGAGAAGCGCCAGGGTGTGCGGCCGGGAGATGCGCATGTCGGCCTTATTGTCCGCCGGCGGCGCGGTGGTCGAAACCTGGTGAAGCGGCCGCCGCCAGTCGAGCGGCCGGTCGCGACGCAAAAGGCGAGGGGGGCGGGCCGTCAGGCCCGCCCCCCTCGCCTGCTTTTCAGTGGCGGCGCTCGAGTAAGGCGCTGCGGCTACACCCGCAGCACGATCTTGCGGATCTCGGGGTCGTCGGACGGACGCACGTCGAAGCCCAGCGATTCGGCGAACCGCACCATGCCGCTGTTGGCCGCCAGCACGTGCCCGTAGATCTCGCGCACGTACTGATCGCGGGCGGCTTCGATCAGGGCGTTCATGAGGCGGTTGCCCAGCCCGCGACGCTGGTAGCTGTCGCGCACGACGATGGCGAACTCGCCCTCTTCGGCGTTGGCGGTCTCGATCGTGAGGCGGGCGACGCCGAGCATCTGTTTCTTGCGGCCCTTGCCGCCGATCGCCACGATGGCGATCTCGCGGTCGTAGTCGATGTGGCAGTAGCGCACCAGCATCGACTTGGTGATCTCCTTGACCGGGCCGAAGAAGCGGTACTCCATGGTCGCGTCGGACAGCGACTCGATCATCTCGCGCCAGGCGTTTTCGTCTTCGGGCCTGATCGCGCGCAGCTGGACCTTCTCGCCGTCGAGGTTCAGCTCCCAGTCGTATTTGGTCGGATACATCGAGATGATGAGATGCGACCCGGGCTGGGCGATCTTGCGCACGTCTTTGGGCTCGATCATGATGCGCGCGTCGAGGGCGCTCAGGCCGTCGGGGCGCACCTGCAGCGGGTTCACGTCCATCTCGACGATCTCGGGGAAGTCGACCAGCAGGTAGCTGGCCTTGACCAGTGCCTGCTCGAGGGCGTCCATGTCGACCGGCGTGCCGCCGCGGTAGCCGCGCAGCAGCTTGGAGACCTTGGTGTCGTTGATGATCGTGCGGGCCAGCGCCTGGTTCAGCGGTGGAAAGTCGACCGCCACGTCGCGGTAGAGCTCGACGCCGGTGCCGCCCATGCCGAACATGATGGCCGGTCCGAAGGTGCGGTCCTTGCGCGACCCGATGATGACTTCGTAGCCGCCGCGCGACATGGCCTGCACCGTGACGCCCAGGAGCGTGGCCTCGGGCTTGGCTTCGTGCACGCGGTCGGTGATCTTGGTGAACTGCTTGGCGGCCTCGGGGGCGGAGCGCACGTTGAGCGCGATGCCGCCGACGTCGGACTTGTGGGTGATGTCGTGCGACAGGATCTTGATGGCCACCGGAAAGCCGATCTCTTCGGCCTTCTTGGCGCAGTCCTCGGCGCTCGTGGCCAGCACGGTCTTGACGACCGGGATGCCGTACGACTCGAGCACGTCCTTGGCCTCGATCTCGGAGAGCGTCGAGCGCTCCTGGCGCGAGACTTCGAGGAAGATCTTCTTGACGCGGTCGCGGTCGGGTGTGAACTGCGGCAGGATGTCGGCCGGCGTCTCGTAGAGCGTGGCGAGGCTCTTGGTGTACTGGAACATGTACAGATAGGCGCGCACGGCGTCTTCGGGGGTATCGAAGGCCGGCACGTGGGCGGTGCGGAACAGGCGGATGCCCTCGGCGACCTTGATCTCGCCCATGAACGAGGTGAGCAGCGGCTTGCGCACGTGACGCTTGGCGACGTTGATCAGCGCCTCGGCGGTCTGGGTGGGGTGGCTCATGGCCTGCGGTGTGAGGATGGCCAGGACGCCGTCGCAGTTGGGGTCGTCCATGAGGGCGGCCGCCGCGGCGGCATAGCGCTCGGCGTCGGCGTCGCCGCCGACGTCGACGGGGTTGCCGCGGGCCGCGAACGAAGGCAGGCAGGCCTGCAGCTTCTTGTCGGTCTCCGCGGTGAGCTCGGCGAGCTCGCCGCCCAGGGCGAGCAGCCGGTCGGAGGCCATCACGCCCGGCCCGCCGGCGTTGGTGACGATGCCGAGCTTGGGGCCGCGGGGGCTCGAGACGCGCGACAGCGCCTCGCTCGCGTCGAAGAGGTCTTCGATCTCCTCGACTCGCACGACCCCGGCGCGCCGGAAGGCGGCGCTGTAGAGGGTGTCGTCGCCGGCGATCGCGCCGGTATGCGAGGCCGCCGCCAGCGCCGAGCGCGCGGTGCGGCCGCTCTTGACGACGATGATCGGCTTGGTCTTGGCGAAGTGGCGCGCCGCGCTCATGAACTTGCGGGCGTCGGGCAGCGATTCGATGTAGAGGATGATCGAGTTGGTCTGCGGGTCGGCGCCGAAGTAGTCGATCAGGTCGCCGAAGTCGACGTCGCACATGGAGCCGACCGAGACGAAGGCCGAGAAGCCGACCTCGTTGGCGGTCGCCCAGTCGAGCACCGCGGTGCCGAGCGCGCCCGACTGGCTGATGAAGGCCACCCGGCCGGCTTCGGGCACGACGTGCGCGAAGGTGGCGTTGAGGTTGCGGGCGGGGCGCACGTAGCCGAGGCAGTTGGGGCCCAGGATGCGCAGGCCGTACGATTCGGCGACGCTGACCACTTGCTCCTCGAGACGCTTGCCGGCTTCGCCGATCTCCTTGAAGCCCGACGAGACGATGACCGCGCCGGCCACGCCGGCTTCGCCGCACTCGCGCACGACGTCCAACACCGTCTTGGCCGGCACCGCGATGATCGCGAGGTCGATCTTGCGGGGCACCTGGGCGATCGTCGGGTAGGCCTGGATGCCCTGGATCGACAGCGCCGTACGGTTCACCGGATAGACGACGCCGTCGTACTCGGCGCCGATCAGGTTGCGCAGCAGGATATAGCCGACCGAGCCCTTGGTGTTCGAGGCGCCGATGACCGCGATCGATTTGGGCTCGAAGAGCTTTTCGAGGTTGCGTGTGCTCATGTGTCATCCCCACGTGCGTATGTCATCTGCACTCCACCTTCGTACCGTCTGCGAGATCGAGGATCGCCCTGGAGAGCGCTACCGGCCACGGACGTGAGTGACCGGCACCGGGCCGCGCAGTCGCCCCGCGCTCGATTGAAGCATTCGTGACAGTGTACACCCGCACCTGCCGCCGGCCTGCCCCAGCCGGGGGTGACGGTCTTGGCCAAAATGGTCACGTCGGGATAGACAAAAGAGAGGGGCGGGGCGGCTGAAGGCCGCCCCGCCCCTCTCGGGCGGGCAGTGCGTGGCGCCTGCGGACTTTACAGGGCGCCCTGCTTGAGATCTTCGACGACGGCCGGGTCGGCCAGGGTCGAGGTGTCGCCGAGCTTGTCGAACTCGCCCTCGGCGATCTTGCGCAGGATGCGGCGCATGATCTTGCCCGAGCGGGTCTTGGGCAGGCCCGTCTGGGCGAACTGCATCTTGTCGGGCGTGGCGATGGGGCCGACGACCTTGCGCACGTGCGCGGCCAGCTCCTTGCGCAGCTCGTCGCTCGGCTCGACGCCTTCGACCAGCGTGACGTAGGTGTAGATGCCGGTGCCCTTGATGTCGTGCGGGTAGCCGACCACGGCGGCCTCGGCGACGGCGGGGTGGCTGACGAGCGCGCCCTCGACGTCGGAGGTGCCGATGCGGTGCCCGGAGACGTTCAGCACGTCGTCGATGCGGCCCTTGAGCCAGTGGTCGCCGTCGGCGTCGATGGCGCAGCCGTCGCCGGTGACGTAGTAGCCCTTGAACATCGAGAAGTAGACCTCTTTGAAGCGCTTGCCGTTCTCGTCGCCCCAGGTGCCGCGGATCATGCCGGGCCAGGGAGCGGTGATGCAGAGGTGGCCGTCTTCACCGGTGGCCGCGGGGGTGCCGTCGTCTTTCAAGACGATCGTCTGGACGCCGAAGAAGGGGCGTCCGGCCGAACCCGGCTTGAGGGTCGAGGCGCCCGGCAGCGGGGTGATCATGAGGCCGCCGGTCTCGGTCTGCCACCAGGTGTCACACAGCGGGATGCGGCTCTTGCCGACCTTCTCGTAGTACCAGAGCCACGATTCGGCGTCGATCGGCTCGCCGACCGAGCCCAGCACACGGAGAGTGGGCATGTCGTGACTGTCGACCCACTTGTCGTCCTGGCCCTTGAGGGAGCGGATGACGGTCGGCGCGGTGTAGATCGTGGTGGCCTTGTGCTTTTCGACGACCTGCCAGTAGCGGTCGGGGTTCGGCGAGGTCGGCAGACCCTCGTAGAGGATGCTCGTGACGCCGTTGCTGAGCGGGCCGTAGACGATGAAGCTGTGACCCGTGATCCAGCCGATGTCGGCCGTGCAGAAGTGGATGTCGTCGTCGTGCAGGTTGAAGACGTACTTGGCGGTGTCGTGCACGTAGAGCAGGTAGCCGCCGGTGCAGTGCAGGACGCCCTTCGGGGTACCCGTGGAGCCCGACGTGTAGAGGATGAAGAGCGGATGCTCGGCGTCGACCGGCACGGGCGGGCAGTCGGTGGTGATGTCGGCGGCGGCCATCTCGTCGTGGTACCAGAGGTCGCGGCCTTCCTGCATGGGCACGTCGCCGTCGACGCGCTTGATGACGATGACCTTCTCGACCGACGTCTCGCCGCCGACGGCGATGTCGGCGTTGGTCTTGCTGGCGGTCGTCTTGGTGCCGCGGTAGCCCTTGTCGGCGCAGATCAGCACCTTGGCGCCGCAGTTGTCGATACGGGCCTTGAGGGCTTCGGCCGAGAACCCGCCGAAGACCATCATGTGGATGGCGCCGATGCGCGCGCAGGCCAGCATGACGACCGGCAGCTCGGCGATCATCGGCAGGTAGAGCGCGACGCGGTCGCCCTTCTTGACGCCGTGCTTCTTGAGCACGTTGGCGAACTTGCTGACTTCGTCCTTGAGCTGGGCGTAGGTGTAGACCTTGTTGTCGCCGGGATCGCCTTCGAAGATGATGGCCGGCTTGTCGCCCTTGCCCGCCTCGACCCAGCGGTCGACGCAGTTGTACGACGCGTTCAGCTCGCCGCCCAGGAAGTACTTGATCGACGGCGTGGGCTCGAACTGCCACTCGACGACCTTGTCCCACTTCTTGGTCCAGTCGAGCTCGGTCGCGCGCTCAGCCCAGAAGCCCTCGGGGTCGGTGATCGAGCGCTGGTACATGGCTTCGTACTCGGCCTGGCTCTTGACCCATGCGTTCGCCGACCATTCGGGCTTGGGCTGGATCTTCACGCTTTCTCCGGTGTCTGTTGCCACCCTCTCCACCTCCGTAGGAGTTGTATGTTTCGGCTTTCGGCCCGCCCCCCAGGGCAGCCGACAACCTGCTGTTGGCGGGGTCTTGATCTGTAAGACCGTGCGGCGCGACGAGCGCGCCGCCGCGCGTGGCGCGGATACATGCCGCGCGCCAACGCGTCACTCTATTATCCACCACGGCGCGACGCAATCGACAAACCGGCCAGTACCGCGCGCCGAGTGCTGCCGGCTGTCGAGAAGGACGAACACTCGTTCGCCATCTACCCTCGCGGCGCAGCGCGATGTGGGCCGGTACGGCCGGCTCAGTACGCCGCCCGGAGCGGGGTCGAGCGCCCGCTCGCCGGCGCAGAACGCCTTCTCGACGAGCCGGCCCGGCGCCGCCCAGAAACGAACACACGTTCGTCAGCGCATCGGCGCCGAAGCCTCCGCTGGGCTCACAGACCGTCGAAGGCGGGCGGGTAGTCGAGCGTGCGCACACCCAGTCCGTCGGCGACGCGGCGGCCGGGGCGCACCATGAAGTAGCCGGCCGCCACGTCGAAACGGCAGGTCACGCCGTGGGCGGCGGCCGGCTCAAAGCCGAAGCGTCCGTAGAACGCGGGAGCGCCGATCACAAAGACGGGTAGCGCCGGATCGGCACCGCGCAGGCAGGCGCGCACGACAAGCTCGCCGATGCCGCGGCCCTGACGCTCAGGGGCGACGGCCACCGGCGCCAGCGCGAGCGCGGGCAGCGGCGGTCCGCCCGGAGCCGTGAGCGGCAGACGGCTGAGCAGGGCGTGGCCCACGACGTGGCCCGCGCTCACGGCGACCACCGACGCCGCGACGCGACGCTCGCGTTCGAGGCGCTCGACGAGTCTGGCTTCGAGATCGTAGCCGAACGCCGCGCGGATTATCGCGACGACGGCAGGAAGGTCGGCGGGCAGCGCCGCGCGCACGGTGAGGTCGCCGGGAGCGGCCCCGGTCGGCGTGACGGCGGGAGCCTCGGCGACGCCGCCGCGAGCCTCGACCGAAGCGGATCGGCTGGTGTCGCGGGTCTCCATCGCGCCCCCGGCAAGGAGATGGTGGGCAATGATGGATTTGAACCATCGACCTCCTGCGTGTGAAGCAGGCGCTCTCCCCCTGAGCTAATTGCCCGTGGCCAGAAAGGGTACCACGTCGCCTGCGCCGATGCAGCATCGTGACGGGCGTTGCCAGCACAGACTACTTGAGTTCATCCGCGCTACTGCCGACACAGGCAGTGATGCGGCCGGATGGGCCGGCCTCGACAGTCGCGCTGGTGGTGCACGTGAACCGACGGATCCCCCTTGACCTGTGCGTTCCCGGGCGTGCGCCCGACCATGTGAGCACGTTCTGACGGCCCGGCTCACAGCGACGGCCTTCGCGCGAGCGCAGGACGATCCCCTTCGCGAGGTAGATGGTGCCGCGGCCCGCTGAGGTGGGCGACCCGGTCCAGTCGCGCCGCCTGCTGGCCGGCGCCGCGCTGGCCGTCCTGGTGGGCACGACGCTCTCGGCGATGTTCCACTATGTGCTCGGCGTCTACCTTGGGGAGCACTACCCGGGCGACACCTTCTTGTTCATCCCGGTCTCACGCTTCAGCGATTTCTTCACCCTCTATCGCGACGTGACGCGCTTCCACCCCGGTGTGTCGGACACCATCGCCTACTCGCCGTTCATGCACGTGCTCGTGAGCGGGCTGACGATCCTGCCTGCGCGCCTTGCGTTCGGCCTCGTGGTGGCCGTCTTCCTTGTGACCCTGGCCCTGGTCGTCTGGCGCGCCGGCGCGGCCGTCGGCGAGCCTCTCGTGCGCCTGCAGCAGGTCGTCATGCTGGGCTTTCTGTCGTACCCCGTGCTGTTCGTCCTGGACCGCGGCAACCTCGAGATGGTGATCTTCGTGTTCCTGGCCGCCTTCTTCTACCTGTACTACGCGCGGGGCTCGTCGTGGGCCTGGCTGCCGCTCGCCATGGCGATCGCCGGCAAGTACTACTGGGCCGTGTTCATCGTGCTGCTGGTGAGCGACCGCAGCTACCGGCAGGCCCTGCTCGCCTGCCTCGGCGCCCTGGCACTCACGATCGCTTCGATCCTGCTTGTACCGATCTGGTCCGGCTATACGCCGCTCGGCGTGGTCGCGGCCTGGAGACACTCGCTCACCGGCCTCATGGCCCTCTCCGGCACCCCCTTCGCCGACAGCCATGCCCACAGTCTGTGGAGCGTGTGGATGGCCGTCCGCAACAACGTGCCCACCCAGCCGACGGCCACGGCGCACCTCTACGTCGTGCTCGCCCTGGCGCTGTTCGCCTACGTCACCTACCGGGTCGTCTGGCTGGAGACAGTCGCCTGGCGCAAGGTGACGCTGCTGCTGGTCGCGGCCTTGCTGCTGCCGTTCGACGACTGGGACTACACCTTGATCCACCTCTACTTCGGCCTTGCCCTGTTCATCGTCGCCGCGCCGCGTGGCCGGCGCGCCTGGTTGACCGTGGGGCTGTTTGCCCTGCTGCTCGTGCCCGTCGACTACGTGAGCTTCTCGTTCCTGCTGACGGTCTCGACTTTCATCTACCCGGTCGCTCTCCTGGCGCTGGCCGCAACGGTCATCGCCTGGGGGTCCGCCGAGCGGGCCGCGGCGGCCGGCGAGTTGCGGGTCGTCTCCGCGAGGGCGCCCAAGGTCGCTGAAGGCTCACGGCCAGCCTCAGAGGCGCCGGGAGGATCGTAAGGACGGGCAGAAGTCACCCGTCGTCCGGCCTGCGGGGGCCGCGCCGGCCGATCGATGAACGGGAAGGCCCTCTTTGCTCTTCGGCGAACCTTCCGGATGACGGGGGTTGCAGGGGAGAGTTATGCCGGCGGGGCCGCTCGCGTGCCGCGAGTCGCCCGTCGCAAAGTACCTAGGTGGAGCGGATCTGGACATGGACACCAACACAAAGGCGGCACTGGCGGTAGAGGCGGCGTTGATCTTCTCGTTGCTTGCTTTCGTGCTCGCCCGCGCGTTCCTGAAGATCTGATATGGCGCGCTGACTGTCAAGCAGGCACGCTGACGCCGCCGGCCCCAGGCCGACGGCAGATGCTCGTCGGCAAGACGCCGCACACAGAGACGAAGATCGATCAGTCTGATATGCGGGGGTTGACTACCCCAGGGCACGGTTTCGTCGCCGGCGGGGCGCGTCTCTAGGAACGGGCGTGGCCGCGCAAGCGGCTGCCCATAGATCTATCGCGCATGCCGGCAGACTCGCGGTGCGGCGCCTTGCTGACGGGCCGGTGGGGCCTATCGCAGCTCAGGCAGCCACGGCTGCCGCCCACAGAAAGCAGGCCAGCTCGCGGGCCACGGCCACGGCCGCCACGTTGGCCGGTTTGCCGCGTTCGCGCAGGCGTCCCTGGAGCCGAAAGAGACGATGCTGGGCGCGCCAGGCGATCTGCAGGACGTAGTCGGGCTGACCCTGCTGACGGTTCTGTAGCGTGACCCCGATGGGTGGCGGGCGGGCGTAGTGTCTGGCCGCCTCGACCAACAGCCGGCGGGCGAGAGACGAGCCGGTCTTGGTGATCGCGCCGGAAGCGCTGCCAGTCGCAGACCTCGAGGTGCAGGGCCAAAGCCGAGAGCGTGTCGATGCCGCGAAAGCAGCGCAGGCGCGCCACCGTGGGCCAGAAGGCCTCGGTCGTAGCGAGGCGCGAGAGGCGCTCGTCGAGGACTTCGCGGCGCGCGGTCAGGCCGTCGACGGCGGCCAGGGCGTCGAGGTAGGCAAGCTCGGTGGCCTCGTGCTCGAAGCGCTGCGCCGCCAGCCAGCGGCGGTGGACCTGGTTCCAGGTCGAGCCGCCCTCGTAGACGCGGCCCTGGCGCAGCAGCAGCTTGGAGACGCGGTGGCGGCTGCGCATCAGGTCGCAACGCAGCTGGTCGCGGGCCCGGCTGAGGTCGCGAGCGGCCTCTGCCTCAGCGGACGGTACGCCGACCGCGCTGAGCGCGCCGGCGGCCAGCAGGCGCGCCAGAAGCTCGGCATCCTTGCGGTCGCTCTTGACACGTTCGCCGCTGGCTCGCGGCGTCTTGGAGGGGGCGATGACCTCGATGCCAAGGCCGGCCGCGCAAACGGCGCGGTAGAGCCCGTAGCCCGTGGGGCCGGCCTCATAGCAGGCCGCCACCGGCTGCGGCAGCTCGGCAAGCCAGGCGACGACCGGCCCGACGCCGCCGCCGAAGCGCTGCCTGGAAAGCTCGCCGCTGAGGACGTCGATCGCCGCCGCCTCAGTGGAGCGAGCGTGGACATCGAGCCCCACCCATGTCATCGTAACCATCGCCGGACCCTCCTTCGTATGGGGTCAGCCGAAGCTCGTCTTCGGTCAGACAAACCCCCGACATATGCGAACAGGGTCCGGTCTTCTTGGTCAACGAACTCGGCGGTCAAAGACCGCCATAGTGTCTAGACCTCCTGCTAGTGAAGCAGGCGCTCTCCCCCTGAGCTCAATGCCCCCCTGACTGCTCAGCCGGCCGAGTGCAGCTTGACCAGATCGCTCGTGGTCTTGTCTGCGAAACGCATGTATGCGTTCATTTGTTTGTGGGCCGACTTGATGGCGCGCGTGAACCCCGCCAACCGCGGCGCATAGGCCGCCTTGGCGAGATCACGTATCGCGGTGAAGGCGGACATCAGCATCTCGCTGAAGTCGTCCTGCAGCTGGCCGACCGGCGGCCCCACGCATCTGCACACGCACTGCATTGTTTTCAACGCCACGTTTGACCCGGTGGAAAACCGCTGGAAGGCGTTGGAAAATCACGAGCTTCTTCGCGCCCGAAAATTTGCCGAGAATGTCTATTATCACGAACTCGCCCGCGACCTTCGGTCTTTCGGCTACCAGATACGCAACCGGGCGCGCGGTGATTTTCAAATCGAAGGCATCCCTCAAGAATTGTGCGAGCGATTTTCCAAACGGCGTGGACAAATTGATGCGGCGCTGGACAAATTGCTGGCCGAAAAACCAGAACTCAAAGCTGGCAACATTGCCGAATTGAGGTCACGGCTTGCAGAATCAGAGCGAACTCGAAAGCAAAAGACATTAAGCCGCGATGAACTTCGGGCGTTGTGGGATGCCCAATTGAGCGAGTCTGAACGTGCGCTCATGCACCAGCTTCCAAACCAACCAGCGGTCAAAGTGGAGGAACAAAAATCTGTCAACGTCAATGAAGCTGTGCAATGGGCGGAAGAACATTTGTTCGACCGGAACTCGGTTGTGCTGGAATGTCAGTTGTGGCAGGAGGCATTGGGCCGGGCGCGGGGTGAAAATTTTTCGGTTTCCGATCTCAAGGAATTCACCCAGCGGCGTGGCTATATCCGGGACGAAGCGCGGCCAGGTGAAGTGACGCTGCGCGAAGTTCTACTGCGCGAATGGGAAATCGTCCAGACCGCGAAAGAGGGCGTCGGGGATTGTCTCCCGCTGGTGGCGAATCCCCGTCCGGCGAATCCGCAACTCGACAATGAACAACGCCAAGCCCTCGAATCCTTACTGCGTTCGACAAATGGCGTTTCTGTTTTTCGCGGCGGTGCGGGAACGGGCAAAAGTTTTGTCCTGCGCGAACTGGTGGAGCAACTGCGGCAGTCTGGCCGGGGCGTGGTCGTTCTTGCGCCACAACGTCAGCAAGTCGTGGAAATGGACAAGGCCGGGTTTCCGACGCCAACGACGGTCGCCAATTTTCTCATCAAGCGTGAACTGGCTGACAGCGCCGTCATTGTGGTGGACGAAGCGGGACAGATTGGCGGGCGGCAAATGTTGGAGCTTGTCCGGTTGATCCATGAGCGACACGGACGGCTGGTTCTCTCCGGCGACACCCGGCAACACGGCGCGGTTGAGGCTTCGGATGCCCTGCTTGCCATCGAACGCCATGCCGGTGTGAAACCGGTTGAACTGCATAAGATTCGCCGCCAAGACCCGGCGCTCGGTCGTGATGTCGAGGAACGCAATCGCATCAGGATGTATCGAAAAGCAGTTGAAGCCGCTGCGGCTGGCAAGTTGGGCGATTCTTTTGAACGCCTCGACAAAATGGGCGCGATTGTCGCGTGTGGCATTGGCGAACAAGCCGACAAGCTCGCCGACGAATATCTCCGGCTCGCGGAGCAAAACGCTTCGGCGGTCGTCGTCTCGCAAACTTGGGGTGAAGTGCATCACGTCAACTCGCGCGTGCGAGATGCGTTGAAAGGCAAAGGATTGCTTGGCGCGGCAGACTCGGCTGTTCAAGCACTGGAGAGAATTGACCTCACCAACGCGCAGAAGCGCGATGAGCGTTTCTATCCGCCAGATGCCGTCATTGTCTTCAATCAGAAAGTCCGCGATGCCCAACCGGGCGCGAAGGGCAAGCTGGCGGGAATTTTGAAATCAAGCGTGCTCGTTGAAGTCGGCGGGAAATTCGTGATGGTCTCGAACCGATTGCTTGACCGCATCACGGTCTGCCAGGCGCGCGAGATTTCTGTCGCAAATGGCGACCGTCTGCATCTCAAGGCCAATCGCAAGCTGGCGTCAGGCGGGCGCGTCACCAACGGTGAACTCGTCACCGTAAATCTGTCCGCGCCGATGGCGGAGTTGAACTGACGGATGGCCGCGTCTTGGACAAATCATTCCGTGAATTTCTTCCCGGCTACGCGGTCACGTCCTACGGTTCACAGGGCAAAACCGTGGATTACGTCCTGTTTTCCGATTCGACGGTCAAGCCCGCAACGAACGCTCAACAATGGTATGTGACCATTTCGCGCGGGCGGCGCGGCATTCGCATTTTCAC
>CAVTCH010000001.1:0-464249 GCA_963733255.1 uncultured Actinomycetes bacterium | reverse complement strand
TGCATCTTCTTCTTGGTTAGAATTCATCCTTCCTGGCTCACTACTCCCTCACCATGGTGACCGCACTCCTGCCGACCTCCTCAGCATCATCAGATCCTTCGTCGGCACCTGTAGGAGTAGGTGGCCAGCGTGGGAGGCCGGTGCGCACAAGAAGCTCGCCGAGCTCCAGCCGAGCGATCTCCGACAGCTCGCAGCTCGTCTTCGTGCTCGACCGCGAGCGCCGTGTCGTGGCGGTGGGCGAGGTGGTCGCGAGGGCTCTCGGCCGTGGGCCGGCCGACATCATCGGCAGCAGCTGCGCAGCTCTCATGCACGCGGCGGCGCCGCCGCGGGATGTCCGCTCAAGGACCTGCTTGTGGACGGCGGCGTGCACTACGCCGAAGTGCGCAGCGACGCTCTCGGGTGCGACCTCTTCATCGCCGCGATGCCGCTGCGGGACGGCGACGGCAACATCGCGGGCGCCGTCCACACCGCCTTCGACATCAGTGAGCGCAAGCGGGCCGAAGCAGAACTGCGCACGTCGGAGGCGCGCTACGCCCGCGCCAGGAGGTCGGCCACCTCGGTAGCTGGGAGTACGACCCAAGGACCACGGAGTTCTGGGGCTCCGCCGAGGCCAGACGCATCTACGGCTTCGGTCCTGAGCCAATGACCTTCTCGACCGACGAGGTCGAAGAGACGACTCCGGATCGGGAGCGGGTCCATCGGGCGCTCGTCGATCTCATCCGCGAAGGCAAGGCGTTCGACCTTCAATACGAGATCGTCCCCAAAGGGTCGCGCGAGCCCCGGATCGTATCGTCGGTCGCCGAGGTGCAGAGGAACGAGCAGGGCGATCCGCTGGTCGTCAGCGGAGTCATCCAGGACGTCACCGAGCGTGTGCGGGCCGAAGAAGCGCTGCGCGAGAGCGAACAGCGCTACCGCTCGCTCTTCGAGGATTCGCCGGTCCCCATGTGGGAGCAGGACGACTCGGCGGTCAAGGCGCACCTCGAGGGGCTCGCCGCCGGCGGCGTCGTCGACGTGATCGCCCACCTGCTTGCCGACCCCGGGGAGTACGCGCGCTGCGTCGAACTGTCGCGAACGCTCGATGCCAACAAGGCTGCGGTAAGGCTCTTCGAAGCGGAGAGTCGCGAGGAGCTGCTCGCGCGCAACAGCGACCTCTACCGCCGCGGCACCGACCGCGGCATCTACCGCTTCTGGGCAGCGATGCTTGCCGGTGAACGCTCGGCGACCTTCGAGGAGGCCAACCTCACGCTCCGCGGCAACGACATCCAGGTCCTCGAGACCTGCACGGTCGTCCCCGGCCACGAGCAGACCTTCGACAGGGTCTACATCGCCGACATCGACATCACCGAGCGCACGCGCCAGGCCGCGACCCTGCGCGAGAGCGAGCAGTTGCTCAAGCAGTCGCAGCAGGCCGCGCGCGTCGGCCACTACGTCTACGACATACCCTCGGGGATGTGGACGTCATCGGCCACCCTCGACGAGGTCTTCGGCATCGACGACGCCTACGTGCGCAGTGTCGACGGCTGGCTTGCCATCGTCCACCCCGATCACCGGACCGAGATGTCCGACTACCTGCGAGAGCACGTTCTGCGCGACCGGTTGCCGTTCGATCGCGAGTACCGCATCGTGCGCCTGACGGACGGCGTCGAGCGCTGGGTACACGGTCTGGGCACGCTCGAGATGGACGACGAAGGCCGCGTGGCACGGATGTTCGGCGTCATCCAGGACGTGACCGAGCGCAGGCTCGCGGACGATGCCGTGCGCGGCTACGCCGCGCGCCTGCGCCGCACCGTCGAGGGCGCCGTGGAGGCCATGGGCCACCTGGTAGAGACGCGCGACCCGTATACGGCCGGCCATGAGCGCCGTGTCGCCGAGCTGGCGACGGCGATCGCCGCGAACCTGGGGATGCCCGCTGAGGAGCTCGAGGGACTGCGCCTTGCCGCGCTCGATCCATGACGTCGGCAAGATCGCCGTGCCCGCCGAGATCCTCGCCAAGCCCGGCCGGCTGAGCGAGGTCGAGTTCAGCCTGATCAAACAGCATGCGCGCACCGGCTTTGAGATCATCGAGCCGATCGACCTCGCGGGGCCGGCGGCTCAGATCGTCCTGCAGCACCATGAGCGTCTCGACGGGTCTGGCTACCCTCAGGGTCTCTCCGGCAAGGAGATCCTGCTCGAGGCGAGCATCGTCGCCGTCGCCGACGTGGTCGAGGCGATGTCGTCGCACCGGCCCTACCGGCCGGCGCTGGGGACCGAGGCCGCGCTGGCCGAGATACGCGACAGCGGCGGCCTCACGTACGACCCCGACGTCACTCAGGCGTGCCTGCGAGTGTTCGCGTCGGGGTTCGCGTTCGCCGACTGAAAGGCCAACCGGCGGGCATCGTCTGCTGCCGTCCGGAGCCGAGACCCGCTTCGCCGACGACCTATCTGCCGCGGCGCGAGAGCCAGGTCTCCTGGCTGACGAGCCCGTCGGAGAAGGCGAGCACGCGGTTGCGCCCGGCGCGTTTGGCCGCGTACATCGCCCAGTCGGCCTTGTCCAGAAGCTCGTCCTTGGCCGCGGCGTCGTCGGGGTAGGTGGCGACGCCGATGCTCACGCTCAGCGGACGTCCGCCCGGCGCGCTCGACGGCCGACCTCGGCGCGGATGCGCTCGGCGACGGTGAGGGCCCCGCGACGTCGGTCTCGACCAGCACAAGCACGAACTCCTCGCCGCCGTAGCGGGCCGCCAGATCGACCCGTCGGCTGCTGGACTCGGTGATGCGGGCGATGCGCGCCAGGGCGGCGTCGCCGGCCTTGTGGCCGTAGGCGTCGTTGTAGACCTTGAACTCGTCGCAGTCGAAGAACAGCAGCGAGAGCCTGCTCTCGCGGCGCCGGGCGCGTTCGAGCTCCTCCTCGAGTCGCTCGTGCAGGTAGCGGTGGTTGTAGAGCCCCGTGAGGCCGTCGGTGATCGCCTCGACCTCGGCCCGGCTGAAGCGGATGGCGGCCGCCTGCAGCATCGCCGCGAGGGTGTGGGAGCGGTCGCCTGCAGGCGCTCGTCGAGCGACTCGAGCGCCGGCGCGTCGACGGTCACGGCCGCGACGATCTTCCCGTCGCCGGACACGATGGGCGCCGTGCCGGTGACCCAGACGCCGAAGTCGTCGGCGTTCAGCACGTTGGCCCTGGGGCGCTCGCCCGCCAGCACCGCGGCCAGCTCGTCCTGTGCCAGCCACTGATCGCCCAGGTGCGAGACCTCGCTCTTCGGTGTCGCCGGTGTCGAGCACGGTGATGCAGCGGTCGCCGGTGGTGGCGAAGGTCGTGATGAAGCGCAGCGGCGGGTGGTCGTCGCGGAACGCGCGCAGCCCGGCCACCATCGCCTTGTACTCGATGCGCTCTTCGTCTGAGCGACTGCGCAGCAGGCTGTGGGCGGCGGGATCGATCAGCGCGGCGGCCTCGCCGGCGAGCCCATCGACGGACGCGCGCCGACCGCTCGCACGTTTCAGGACGCGTTCGAAGGCCGCGACCATGTCCGGGTCGAACTGCGTGCCGGCGCAGCGTCGCAGCTCGGCCAGGCACTGGCGATAGCTCAGCGCGCGTCGATAGGGCCGCTCGCAGGACATGGCGTCGTAGCAGTCCACCACGCACATCGCCCGGGCGATCAGCGGGATCGCCTCGCCGGCCAGGCCGTCGGGGTAGCCCTTTCCGTCGAAGCGTTCGTGGTGGTGGCGCACCCCCGCCACGAGCTCCTCGTCGAACAGCGGACGCACGATCTCGGCGCTGATGCCGGGGTGCTGGCGCATGAGCTCCCACTCTTCGGACGTCAGCGGCCCCGCCTTGAGCAGCACGCGGTCGGAGACGCCGATCTTGCCGATGTCGTGCAGGAAGGCGACGTTTGCGCACCTCCTCGAGGCGGTCCTCGGGCCAGCCCAGCTCGGAACCCAGGAGGGCCATGTAGGCGGCCACCCTGCCGGCGTGGCCGAGGGTGTAGTAGTCCTTGGCGACAGCGCCGAGCTCAGGGCCCGCAGGTTGCCCAGGTGAAGGCGCTTGACCTCTTCGTAGAGCTGGGCGTGCTCGAGGGCCAGGGCGACGAGCTGACCGACCGCTTCGGCCGTGGCGTTCTCGTCCTGCGTGAAGGTGCGCTCGACGTGGTCGAGCAGGTCGACGACGCCGATGACCTTGTCGCGAGCCACCAGGGGAAGCGCGATGAAGCTGCGCTGACCGTAGTTGCGCATGTGGCTGCGCACCGTCTCGTTCAACGCCGGATGGTCGAGGCGTTCGACCGCCACCGCACGCCGCAGCAGAATGGCGAGTCGCTCGCTGGGCCACTCGTCGAGGTCGAGCTCGTGGCCCACCCAGGACGTGTCGTGGACACCGTTGAGCGTGGAGGCCAGGCAGGTCAGGCGCCCGTCACCCTCGACCCTGTAGATGTCGCAGTCGGGGATCGCGAGAGCCGCGCTCAGGCGCCGCGCGGCGAGCTCCAGGATCTCGCCCAGATCGAGGGTCGAAGCCAGCTCGATGCTCGTGTCGAGCAGGAGCTGATAGCGCCGGTCGGCACCGTCGGACCGCGCGCCGGTTCCACCGCCGCGACCCGACCCGACCGCGGTCGCCATGAGATCGTCGGACAGGAAGCGGCGCTGGCCGCTCGGCGTACGCCGGCTCGTCAGCCGGCCGCTGTCGGCCCAGCGACGCACGGTCGTCGCACTGACGCCCAGCGCATCGGCGGCCTGCTGCACGCGCAGCCAGCGGGACTCCGTGGAAGTCGCTCTCATGCTCGAAGGTATCGGCCTTTCAGGCCGATTCTTGACCAGCTCTACCACCGCCCGGAGTGTCGCGTCGAGCCGCGGCGCGGCGAGACCTGTAGCATAACTGTCTAGGCGACGTCCGCGCGCGTCCCGGAGGGAAGCCTGAAAGTGTAAGCAAAGAGAGAGAAGGACTACCGTGACCGGCATAGGCCCCCCATTGGGCGCTCCGACACCCAGCTCGATCCGCCTTCTGAACTGGGGCCGCTACCTCTCGGCCGAAACGCTCGCCGGTTTCGAAGAGAGGACCGGCATCCGCGTCGGCGAGACGACCATCAACAGCAACGAGGAGTTCATCAGGCGGGTGTCGGCGGGCGAACGCTTCGACGTGATCGTCCCTGAGGACTGGGCCGCCGAAGTGCTGATCGACGCCGGTCTGCTGCAGCCCCTCGACATGGAGCTGCTGCCCAACTGGGAGCACGTCACGCAGCCGTACTTTCAGGCGCCGCCCTACGACCCCGGGACCGACGGCGTCAAATACACCTCGATCTTCTGCTTTGGCACCGAAGGCTTTGCCGTGCGCCTCGACCGCATCGCCCTGCCGCCGAAGAGCTGGCGGATGCTCTACGACCCGGCCTACGCCGGACAGATCGCGATGCTCGACGGCTCGCGCGAAGTCCTTGGCCCGGCGCTGTTTCTGCTCGGCGCCGATCCCAACTGCACCGACGCGGCGCTGCTCGACCAGGCCGCCGCCATGGCCACGGCCCAGAGACCTCTGGTGACCAGGTACGACACGCAGGGGGCCGCGCAGAGCATCCTCGACGGCACGCCCATCGTAGAGTGCTGGGACGGCGACGTCGCTGCCGCCATCACCCAGGGCGCACCCGGCATCCGCTACGTCCTTCCCAACGAAGGCTACCGCGTCTGGGCCGACGCACCCTGCATTCCGGGCGAACGCCCCGCATCCGGCGGCCGCCCACCGTTTCCTGGACTACCTGCTCGAGCCCCGGGTCGCGGCCGCAACGCCGACCACACGGGCTACCAGCCCGTCGTGCCGGCGGCCGACCCGCTGGTGCGCAGCCTCGTGCAGCGCTCCATGCGGCCCACCGACGAGCAGATGGAAGCCGGCACGTTCCTGCGCGACCTCGGCGCCTTCAACGCGACCTACGAACAGACCTACGCAGGGGTGCGGCGCCGTAGCGCTCGAGCCCCTGGCCGGCTCGCTCGGAGCCGGCTCGGGTCCGGCGGGTCAGGTCGGGTCCCCCAGGCTCAGGTGGATCAGGTCACGGTCAGGTAGTTCGCTGAGGTCTTGGACGACCTGTTCGTGGCCCCATCCCAGGTGGTGACGTAGAACCGATACTTGCCTCGCGCAGCTTGCACTTGAAGCGGTACGAGACGACCTTGCCGCACTTGTACCAGGTCGTCGGCGAGAGCGTCAGCCTGTGCGCGCCCTTCAAGGTCTTGACGGTGATGACCGCCAGGCACCGCCCGTAGCAGGGCGCCGTGTCGAGGGTCTCGAATTTCAGCGTGGCGTAGGAGCCGCGCCGCACGTGGGCGGCAGAGGGCGCCTTCGACGACGGCCGGCGCGTTCGATGGCCAGCGAGAACGACTGAGGCGTCTCGGCGTTGCCGGCCACGTCGGTCGAACGAACGAGGAAGGTTTGCTGGCCGTCGTTTGTGTGATCGGCAGGCGCCGGCACGGTGAACGTCGCACCGGAGCTCCCACAGCGTCCAGCCCTGGCCGTCGAGATCGTACTGAGTCGTGCCGACTCCCGAGCCGCCCGCGTTGTCGCGGCGGTGAAGGTGAAGTCGCAGGGCGCGTTGTTCCAGTAGCCCACCTCGTAGTCGTTGGCCGGGATCACCGTCGTGGTGGGTGCGGTCGCGTCGGTACCGGCGGGGCGAGTGAAGGCCTTGAGGCACACGTTGGCCTGGTCGCAGCCGGCAACGGTGGTCAGGTCGGTCCACTGACTGCCGTTGGCGCTCACGTAGCTCTCCCCCGGGGACGCGGTGGCGGCGCTGGCAGCCGCCGGCGGGGTATTCGACGGGGATGGGATAGCAGTATCCCGGCGTCGTGAGCTCGACGGCCACCACGAAGGGCTGACCGCTCGTCGAGCTGCAGCGGGGAGCTCAGGTCGACGGTGTGATAGCCCATCGGCAGGGTGCCGGAGCCGCGCGCCGTCAGCGACGACAGCGAGTCGCCGGCGTAGACGTGTAGCTCGTCCCAGGCTCGGCGGCATAGAAGCTCACCGCGGCAAGCTGGTCGCTCGCCGTGGCGGTGAACCGGTTGGCGCCCCAGTCGGTGGTCGCGCTGTCGCCGTAGCCGGCCCCGTGGTCCAGCCGAGGGGATCGTACTGATAGATCCCGTTGAAGTCGCTGGTCGGCTCGGCATCTCGAAGGCGGCGTTCTCGTCCTAACCGAAATTGGTGTCGTAGTAGGAGACGTAGAAGTAGCCGGCGTCGCCCCAGTACGTTCCCCAGCTATTGCGCACGATGAAGGCGCCGTTGCCGGGAGGCTGGTCGGTGACGCCGTCTGACGAGAAGTTGCTGGCCGCATAGTTGTCGTTCCAGCCGACGATATCGACGGCGTGGTCCTGCTGCTGGTCTCCCATCGAAGTAGTACGAAGCGTTTTCTGCGTTGTAGTACTCGGAGTCCGCACTGGAGCACATGCCGTCTTCGTCGGCGTACATGCTGGTGTACACGGCCCCGTAGGTCATGATCGCCGCCTTGATGGCGTCGTTGTCGCTCGAGCTCGTGCGCGAGGGAAGGTAGAGCACGTCCTGCACATGCTTGGCGGCAACGAGGCCGGCCGGAGTGTAGCTGTCGTCAAAGTCGTCCTGGCTGGTGAGCACAGGCCCCGCCCAGCTGGCCAGATAGGCCGTCGACATGAGCGCGTTGCCGCCCGAGTTGTAGGCGCTGTCGGTGCCGGCGAGGGCGCTGTCGAAGCCCGAGTTCAAGGCCAGGTTGTCTTCTGAGAAGCTTTCTGGGTCGGAGGGCAGGAGGCCCGACTCGAGCGAACCCATGGTCGCGAAGGTCCAGCAGCACCCGGTCTGGCCCTGGTCTTCGATGTCCGTCAGCCTGCCGAGGTCGCGCAGGTCGAAGGAGCCCGGGTAGACGCCCCCAGCGTCGCGGAGCGCGCGCCCGCGCGGCTCAGGTACGAGAAGTCGATCGGGGACGGGATGTAGCCCAGGCCATGTGCGCCGCGGCCCAGGCTCGAGCGGCTCAGACTGCGCAGCCTGAGGTAGCGCGTGTAGGCCGGGCTCAGGGGCGCCAACGAGAACGTCGGCGCGCTCGAGGCGGCTGCGCGCGCGCCGGGAGCGGCGATGGGCGCGCCGGCAGTGGCGATGGGCGCGCGCGTCGAGGCGAAGCTGCTCTGACAGACCAAGCCGAACGCGGCGACCGTGGCAACGAGCACAAGCGCAACGATCGGCGCCCGGTCGCGCGCCGTTCGACGCACGGCCCGTCCCGGCCGTCTGCCGCTCGCGTCCTGCCCCTTCGCCGACCGTGACCCGCGCCGCTGGTGCAACATGGCATCCCCCAAGTGAGCCGACCCAGTACTAGGAACTTCACGCTAATTGCGGGGCCGTGGCCGGTCAAGCGCGCGTGGCGGCGCTCGCACGACTCGAGCTCCACCACGCCGTGGCCGGTCCCGGTACACCCGTCTAACGATATCGGCCTCGGCGCCTCCAATCTCAAGTTGGAGCGAGCTGTCGGGGCAGCGATTGCTTCGCTTTGAGGCCGTCGTCGGCGTCGCCGTCGGTATCCACGATCCCGGTCGCCCGGCTCGGCAAGGGCGGATCCGGGGACCGCAGGCTCGGCAGCCGCGGCTACGGCAGCCGCAAGGCTACGACAGCCGTAGGGCTCCGCGCGCAGCCGCCGAGCGCACCTGCTCGTAGGTACGCGCCGCGAGGTAGCCCGCGTACTCGCGATCGGCCGACTCGAAGGCCTCGCCCAGGGGGCCGGCGGCATCCGCCGGCATGCCCTCGTCCTCGGTCAGCGTCAACGACCTCGATCTGACTTGCCTGCAGGGCGACGACCGCGTCGATCAGGGCCCCGAACGCGGCGTCGATCCGCTTGGCGGACCCGCGCTTCATCTTGCCGCCGTGTCGCAGGGACTCGGTCAACAGCGCGTCGTGATAGGCGGACTCCGCAGCCCGGACCGCCTCGACCCTCGCGGCGTGGCTGCGCAGCCGTCGCCGCAGGGGCCGCGAGGGTTCCTGTGGACGCATTGGGACCGCCCCGCCGTCTGATCGTTCCTCACTCATACGAGCAGTGTGCGAAGCGGCCGTTAGGACTTCGTGAGCGCTGCGTAAGGATGGTGTCAGACGCCGATCTGGACGCCCCGTCTCACGCCGATCTCTCGGCCTCCACACACGCTTCTCACGCTTGGCGGCCCACGATGTCTGCCAGGACCGGCGCATTCCCGGTCCCGGATTCGTGATCCGACCTCCAACGAAAGCGGGTGGTCCCATGGCAGCCGACTCGTCCAGCCCCGCCATCGAGAGCGTCGAGTTGCCCGAGATCGCCTGGCTGCGGCGGCCGGCACTCCCCTTCGACGTGCCGCTCGTACGCACAACAGAGCACATCGCCGTCGTCGTCCTGCAAGGAGTTGTCGATGCACCCTGCGCTTCGCGCTTTCGCGACGTCGTGACGGCCGGCGTCGACCAGGGCGCCGCGGCGATGGTCGTCGACCTGAGCGCGGTATCGTTCATCGACGGCGTCGGACTGGGAGTGATCGTCCTTGCCGCGCGGCGTCTGGGACCGGGCGGTATCGCTCTCGTCCTGCCCCATCGCGGTCTTGTGCGCATCTTCCGGGTCTGCGGCCTCGACCGCCTGCTCGACATCTGCGAAACCCGCGAGCAGGCGCTGCGCGACTGCTCGGACCCTCGTGTCGCTGTCGCGGCCGAACGCCGCGTCCTACAATGGCCCCAGACGAGAACCGCGTCCGATGCCACGGCCGACCGGTGATCCTTGGGGAGGCGCTTTAGCAGATGGGGGAGCGGACCAGTACGGCCCCGCCGGGGTGGTATCCGGACCCGACCGGCCGGCAGGGCTATCGCTACTGGGACGGCGCCCTGTGGACGCCCTGGTCGGTGCAGGCGGATGGCGTCGTGCGAGCGACGTCCCTCGCCACTTCCCCCGAAGGCTCGCGCCAGAAGCGCCAGTGGGGTCGCGGCCGCCGCCTCGCCGTGGCGCTGCCGGGCCTTGCGGCTCCGCTCCTGATCGCGCTCCGGTCGATCGGCGAGCTGTACGCTGCTCTGGCCTCGGTGCCGCCGGAGCTGCGTGACGCCCAGTTGCTCGGCGGCGCCTCGGCGCACACCCAGATCCTCATCGCCGGCCTCGACCTCGCCATGGCCGGCGTCATCTGCCTCGCGCTGCTCTGGGTCACGCTGCCGCGCCGGCTGTCGGTGCGAGCCGGCCTCGCCGCGATGCTCCTCACGCTCGTGCCCTTCGGCGTGGCGCTGAGTCTCTGGGCGCTCGGCATCGGGGCGCTGCCAAACGCCGTTCTCGCCGTCTCGCTCGCCTTCGTCCCGGGCATCGCCCTGGTGCGCCTCTGCCTCACGCCCGGCCCCTCGATTCGCGACGACGGCGAGATCCATCACGACGGGGTGATCGCCAGAGCCGCCCTGGCGCCACGCGGTCTCCTTGGCGCGCTGCTTGCCGTGCCAGGCCTGCTCGGTCCCGCTCTGATCGCCGGCTGCGGCATTCTGTGCGCCACCACGAGATGGTCCTACTGGGCGGCGCTGTCACCCGGCCCCGACGGCGGCTGGCTCGCGCGCGGAGGCCTCGTGATGACCGGGCCCGCGCGCTGGCTCGCGCCGGCCCTGGTCGCTGCCGGCCTCGTCTCCTGCGTCGCGCTCGTCGCCGTGGCCGCGCCCCATCGCTTCAACGGGCGCGGCGTCGGCGGCGCCGTCGTCGTGCTGGGACTCTCGGTCTTCCTTCTCGTGGTGTCCGTGCAGGCGGACGGTCTGGGGCCGAACTGGGCCGGTTACGCCACCAGCGACGGCCCTTTCAGCAGCGTCACCGCGAGCTGGGTGCAGCCGCAGGTTCCCGAAAGCCAGGGCGCGTCCGACATCACGACGAGCTTCTGGGTGGGCCTCGACGGCAGGGGCAGCGGGACCGTCGAGCAGATCGGCACCTGCCTCGACGGGACCGCCTGGTATGAGATGTACCCCGAGCCCTCCAGGCACATCGACATGCCGGTCGTGGTCCCCGGCGATGTGCTGCGCGCCAGCGTCACGCGTAGCGGCCCGCACAGCTTCGTGCTCAAGCTGATCGACACGACCACCGGGGCTTCGTTCACCACGACGAGGACCGCCGCACGCGCCGGCAGCGTGTCGGCCGAAGTCATCGCCGAGGCGCCGGCGTCGTCGCGGACGGGCCAGCTGCCGCTCGACCCGTTCGGCCGCATCCGGTTCGCGAAGTGTACCGTCGACGGTCTGCCGATCGGGGCCTATCGCCCCGACCGCTCGGATATCTCGTCGAGCCGCCAGACGCGCGAGACGACGACCTCGGCTCTGACCGGCGGCGGCACTGTCTTCACGGTCACCGCGGCGCCCGACTCTCCCTCGCCCGACACGCTCGCGTGGCGCGGGCTGCATCAGGCGCTGCCGTCGCCGGAACGAGACGACGGGCTGCTCGCGGTCTCGCTCGTCTGGCTCTCCGTCCTCGCGCTCGCACGCCTCTTTGCCGCGCGAAAGTCGCTGCGTCGCGCCTGACCTGGGTCGGTGGGAGGGAGCACGAAAAACGGCGCCGGGCGCGCCGCGTACGGCCGCCCGGCGCCGCAGACTGGGAGCTACTTGCGACGGTGGTGGCGGCGCAGCGCCAGCGCTCCGCCGACAAGACCGCCGAACGTCGCCGTCACGGCGACGGCCATGACCGGGACCACGAGTATCGCCTGACGACCCACCTCGGTCGCCCGGTTGCTGCCCGCGTCGATGGCTTTGCCGAGATCGCCGCGCAGGTCGTCGAAGGCCTTCGCGAGCTGGGTCCGCTCGGCAGCGATGTCGCGCAGGATCGCGTCGGGCGCCCGTTCGGGCGCCTTGGCCCTGGCTGCGGCCGCCTTGGGCGCGGGCCGCACGGCGGGAGTCGTCGGTGGACTCACGACCGCGGGCGTCGCTTCCTGCCCTTCGCCTGGTCTGCCATCAGCGCACCTCCTCGTCGGGCGTGCTCGGGGTCGTCTCGGGCGGCGTCGTCGGGGGTGTTCCGGCGGCGTCGTCGATGTCGGGGCGTGACGGCGGTGTCGGTCCCGCGGCTGTCGGCGGCGTGGTGTCTGACCGCGGTGCCGCACCGGCCTGCGGCGTGGGGGTCGGCGCGCCGGGCGGCATGGACGGCGGCATCGACGAAGGACCGGCGGGCGGCGGCGGCTGTTTGCCCGCCGCGGCGGCAGACGCTCTGGCCTGCGAGCCCCCAGGCGAGGAAGCGGACGTCCAGGGCGACTCGGACCCGGCAGGCTGAGCGTTCGGCGACGGCGAGCCTCCGCCGTTGCGCCGCGGCGAGAAGACGCGCGCCGTCTGCTGCAGGTTCGTCTTGAGCAGCCCGACCGTGGTGTTGGCCTCGGCGACCGTGCGCTCGGGCACAGGCGTCTTGGCCTTGCGCAGCGTGCTCCGCCCGACGAGGGCGAGGATCAGCACGATGAGCAGCAGCACGGCCGTGACGATCAGCAACGCCAGCCAGAGCGGCAACACCAGCGCCAGGGCGACGGTGATCGTCGTCAGGGCGAAGCCCAGAAAATACAGCGCCAGCACGCCGGCGCCGACGAGCATGCCGATCCCCTTGCCGTACTCCTGGCCCTTGCGCTTGAGCTCGGCGGTCAGCAGCTCGACGTTGAGCTCGACCAGGCGCTGGCCCCGGGCACGGATCTCGGTGGCCGACGCGGCCAGACGCTCACGCAGACCCATCGCTGCACTTCCTCATAGTCGATCCCTCCCCTGTCGTTTTCTCCGGAGGCGCGGCCACGAAGGTACCCGGAGCCCTCGCCGGTCAATCAGAGCAGCCCACCCTCGCCGACTCATCCCAGCGTAACCTTACTCCACCGCGACGCGGCCTGGGCGTGCGCGCCCGTTGCCTGCCCGCCCGCGACAGCCGTTTCCGGCCGCGCCCGGGCGGCAATGCTTTGACGCGACACGCACGACCTGCAAGAGGGGCCGGCGGCACACACCTCGACGCGATACGCCGCCCTGCGCGGGGGCCGGCGGCACACCAGGTGTTCACGACGAGCGATCAGGGAGACCGAAGATGGCAAGCAGCTTCAGCTTGGGTCGCGAGGTGGAAGACGACGGACGGTTCGTGCGGCAGGAGAGCGTCTTTCGACGCTGGGTGACCGACGACGGCGGCTCGGAGTTCGCGCCGGAGCCGGGACGTTACCACCTGTATGTCAGCCTCGCGTGTCCATGGTCGCACCGGGCCGTGATCGTGCGCGCGGTGAAGGGCTTCGACGAGGCCGTCGGCATCTCCTACGCCGCGCCGTTCCGCGACGAGCGCGGCTGGGCCTTCACCGGAGAGCGCTTCGTCGAGCCGGCGACAGGCCTCACGGGCGAGTACACCGACACCGTGAACGGCTTCTCGCTGCTGAGCGAAGCCTACGCGGCCACCGACCCTCGCTTCGAGGGCCGCGTCACCGTGCCGGTGCTCTGGGACACGCGGAGCGGTCAGGTGGTCAGCAACGAGTCGGCCGACATCATGCGCATGTTCAACGGCGTCTTCGACCGTCTGGCCCGTGAGCACGTCGACCTGTACCCGGCGGCCTTGCGACCAGAGATCGACGCAGTCGACCAGTTCGTCTACGACCGGGTCAACAACGGCGTCTACAGGGCCGGTTTCGCGCGCCGCCAGGAAGCCTACGACGAGGCCTTCACGGCGCTGTTCGCCGCTCTCGACGATCTCGAGCAGCGGCTCGGCCGGCAGCGCTTCCTGGTCGGCGAGACGATCACCGAGGCCGACTGGCGGCTGTTTCCCACGCTGGTGCGCTTCGACTCGGTCTACTACAGCCACTTCAAGTGCAACCAGCGCCGGCTGATCGACTATCCGAACCTCTGGGCCTACACGCGCGAGCTCTACCGGCAGCCGGGCATCGCCGCGACGGTCGCCATGGAGCAGATCAAGCGCCACTACTACACGACGCACGACTTTCTGAACCCGAGCCGCATCATCCCCGACGGGCCGGCGCTCGACTTTGCGGCGCCGCCCGACAGGCGCGGCGCGGCGAGGCAGCGGAGCACCGGCGGCGGCGGGGCGCACGTCGTACCCGGCGCGGACTCGACCCGGCGCGGGGTCGCGCCGGCGGTCGCGGCGCGAACGAGTCGCCGCGCTCGGCGAGCGGCGATGACGGACCGCCCTCGGCGGTACCTTTTTTGCGTTCCTGTCGCTTCTGTGGTTGGGTCGAGCGTGAACTCTGCCGCCCGTGCCGGCTTCTCACAAGTCGCCGGGTCTTCCTTTGGCTAAGGAGAGTCAAGTGGCATTCGACAAGATCAGGAAAGGCCTGAAGAACGTCGTGTTGAAGGGCGCGCTGAAGCATGCGCCGGACAGCACGATCGCAAAGGCCATCGGCGACCTCTATCCCTACAAGGACACGACCACCTACCGTCGTGTGCCGGCCGAGCCGCTCGACCGCGCCGCCGTCCTCTCCGAGATCGCCGGCATGGCCGCGAGCGAGGATGCTCGCGGCGACAAGGGCACCGTCTCCGGCAGCCTCTACTGTGGCGACCACGACCACTACCACTTCTTGGGCGAGGTGTTCGACCAGTTCTCGCACGCCAACGTGCTGCAGCGCGACATGTACCCGAGCGCCACCAAGTTCGAGGGCGAGATCATCGCCATGGCGAGCGACCTGCTGCACGGCACGGGGGTCGGCGTCGTCACGAGCGGCGGCACCGAGAGCCTGATCACCGCCCTGTATTCCTATCGCGAGCTCGCCCGCGCCAGGCGCGGCGTCACGAGACCGAACGTCGTCATGCCGGTGACCGCCCACGTCGCCCTCGACAAAGGCGCTCACTGGATGGACGTCGAGGTGCGCAAGACGCCGCTCACCGACCGCTACGTGGCCGACGTGGCCGCGATGGCCGCCCAGATCGACGACCAGACCATCGCGCTGGTCGCCAGCGCGGGCGACTACGCCCACGGCCTCATCGACCCCATCACCGAGATCGGGGCGCTCGCGCAGTCGCACGATATCGGCCTGCACGTCGACGGCTGTCTCGGCGGCTGGCTGCTGCCCTGGGTGGAACGTCTCGGCTACGACGTGCCGCTCTGGGACTTCAGGGTGCCGGGCGTGACCTCGATCTCGGCCGACACGCACAAGTACGGCTACGCGCTGAAGGGTTCGAGCGTGCTGCTCTACCGCGACCAGGAGACGCGCCGGCAGCAGTACTTCGCCTACCCCGACTGGCCCGGCGGCCTCTACCTATCGCCGGGCTTCGCCGGCTCGCGCAGCGGCGGCATCCTGGCCTCGACGTGGGCGGCGTTGCTCGTCACCGGCCAGGAGGGCTACCTGGCCGCGGCCGACGCCATCATGCGGACGGCGACCACCATCCGCGACGGGGTCGCCGCCATCCCCGAGCTCGAGGTGATGGGCGATCCCCTCTTCCTGGTGGCGTTCAAGTCGGCCGGCGACCTCGACATCTACCTGGTAAACGACGCCCTCATCGCCCAGGGCTGGCGCATGAACGCGGCACAGTTCCCGCCCGCCCTGCATTTCTGCGTCACCCGGCCCAACACGGCGCCGGGCATCGCCGAGGCCTTCGTCTCAGCCCTGCACGGCGCCGTCGACTACGCCACGAAGCACAAGGGCCAGTCGGCCAAGTCGGGCGCGGTGTACGGCTTCGGCGGCGATCCCAAGGGCAACGAGCTGGTCACCTCGGTGATGTTCAAGGTCTTGGACGCCATGCACGCGGTGGCGCCCGGCGGAAAGGCGTCCTGACATGGGCGCGCGCTGGATCCTCGCGATCGACCTGGGCAACGGCGGTCCAAAGGTCGGCGTAATCTCCCTCGAGGGTGAGGTGCGCCGCACGGCGATGCGCCCCGTCCATGTGAACATCGGGCTCGACGGGGCGGCGACCCAGGACGCCGCCGAATGGTGGACCGGCCTCCGCGAGGCGGCGCGCGAGGCGATCGCGGGCGCCAGCGCCGACCGCGACTGCCTGCACGCGGTCGCCATCACCGGGCAGTGGGCGTCGTCGGTGCCCGTCGGCGCCGACGGCGAGCCGGTCGGCCAGGTCCTGCTCTGGTCAGACACTCGCGCCCGCGACCTCGTGCGCGAGGTCATCGGCGGACCGGTCAGTGTGTCGGGGTTCGCGCCGCAGAAGGTGTGGCCGTTCCTGCGCCTCACCGGGGGCGCACCGACGCCGAGCGGCGCCGACCCCACCGGCCACTCGCTGCTGCTGCAGGCGCGCCTGCCCGAGGTGTACGCAAAGACCGCGGTCATCCTCGAGCCGGTCGACTATCTGGGCCTGCGCTTCACCGGCAGGGCCGCCGCGACGCCGGCGTCGATGATCGCGTCCTGGCTCACAGACAACCGGCTCGGCGCGCCCCTGGGGTACGTCGACTCGCTGGTCGCCAGAACGCGGCGCGACCGCGCCCGGCTGCCCGAGCTCATCCCCACGGGCTCGGTACTGGGCCCGCTGCTGCCCGACGTCGCCGCCGACCTCGGCGTCGCTGCCGGCGCGCCCGTGATCTGCGGCGTGCCCGACCTGCACGCCGCCATCGTGGGCTCGGGCGCCGTCGCGCCGTACGAGACCCACATCGCCGTGTCGACCACGTCGTGGTTCGGCGCCCGCGTGCCGTTCAAGCGCACCGACATCTTCCACCAGATCGCCACCGTGCCCGGGCTCGACCCGGCGCACCACGTCATCGCCAACAACCAGGAGACCGGCGGGGCCTGTCTGCACTGGCTGCGCGAGCAGATCGTGGCGCCGCCCGACGGCCTGCTCGGTGGCGGCAGCGGCATCGGCGACAGCGGCGCGGCCGCCGAGGCGCCGGCGCCGTCGTTCGAGGATCTCCTGCGCCTGGCCGAAGGTGCGCCGGCGGGCTGCGAGGGCCTCCTGTTCATGCCCTGGCTGAACGGCGAACGCAGCCCGGTCGAAGACAAGATCGCCCGCGCGGGCTGGCTGAACCTCTCGCTGCGCACCGACCGGGCGATGCTCGTGCGCTCCGTCCTCGAGGGAGTCGCCTACAACTCGCGCTGGCTGTTCGATGCCTACGAGAAGTTCCTGAAGCAGCCCGTCCCCAGGGTGCGCATCCTCGGCGGCGGCGCGCAGAGCGATCTCTGGTGCCAGATCTACGCCGACGTCCTCGGGCGCCCCGTCGAACAGGTGGCCGACCCCCGTCACGCGCAGCTTCGCGGTGTCGCCCTCTGGGCCCGGGTCTGCCTCGGCGAGCTCACCTTCGACGACGTACCCGCGTTCGCGCCGGCCGCGGCGACGTTCACACCATCAAGCGACTCCCGCACGTACGCGGACGGCTACGCCGAGTACCGCAAGCTCTACGGCAGGCTCAAGGGGCTCTACCACCGGCTGAACGCGGGCAGAGCGAACTAGGCGCCTTCAGTCGATGCCGGGCAGGCGCCGCAGCACACGCAGCGCGGCGGTCATCACCGCGGCGTACTGCCGGTGGTTGAGCAGCGGCGGCGTGTCGATGCCGAGCAGGCGCTGCTCGGATATCGTCTGGGCCTCGGTGTACTTGAGGATGCCCTGGGCGCCGTGCCGGCGGCCCATGCCCGACTCCTTGAAGCCGCCCATGGGGGCGTCGGCCGAACCCCAGGCGGCGGCGTAGGCCTCGTTCACATTGACCGTACCGGCCTGCAGCCGTGCGGCCACGGCGCGGCCGGCCCGGGCGCTGCTCGCCCAGACGCTGGCGTTCAAGCCGTAGTTCGTGTCGTTGGCGCGCTCCACCATCTCGTCGACCGAGTCGCAGCGGTAGACCGAAGCGACCGGTCCGAAGGTCTCCTCGCGGCACAGCCCCATGTCCTCGGTGACGCCGGCCAGCAGCGTCGGCTCGTAGAAGTACGGGCCGAGATCGGGCCGGGCGCGACCGCCGGCCAGCAGCTCGGCGCCCTTGCCGACGGCCTCGGCGACATGGGCGCCGACCTTTTCGAGCTGGTCGGCGCTGGCCAGCGAACCCATGTCGGGACCGAAGTCGAGCTCGGCGCCGAGGCGCACGTCGCCCAGCGCCCGGGCGAGCCGCGGCACGAAGGCGTCGTAGACGTCTGAGTGCACGTAGAGGCGCTCGATGCTGATGCAGAGCTGGCCGCTGTTGGCGCAGATGCCGCGCACGGCGCCGCGCACCGCGGCCTCGACCCGGGCGCCGGGCAGCACGAGCAGCGGATTCTTGCCGCCGAGCTCCATGGAGCAGTCCTTGAGCTGCGCCGCGGCCTGCGCGGCGCAGATCTTTCCGGTCGCCGTGGAGCCCGTGAACATGAGGAACTCGGCGCCGTCGATCAGCGGCGTGCCGAGCTCGGCGCCGCGACCGGTGACGATCTGCAGCAGACCGTCCGGCAGGCCGGCCTCGGCCAGAAGCGCCTCCGCCCAGAGAGCGCTGAAGGGCGTCTGGGCATCGGGCTTGAGCACCACGGCGTTGCCCGCGAGCAGCGCCGGAATGGCGTCACCGATACTGAGCGACAGGGGGTAGTTCCAGGGCGCGATGATGCCGATCACGCCGCGCGGACGGTGGTGCTCGATCGTGCGAGTGAGGAGCGGCAGGGCGCCCTGACGCCGGTGCGGCGTCAGGTGGTCCTCGGCGCTGTGGGCGTAGTAGCGTGCCTGGATGGCGATGTCTTCGACTTCTTCGAAGGCGTGGTGTCGCGACTTGCCCGTCTCGAGCTGGATGATGTCGAGGATCTCGGCGGCATGCGCGATGAACAGGTCGTGGAAGGCCAGCAGGACGGCGGCGCGTTCGTCGAGCGGGCGCCGCGCCCACGCGACCTGGGCCGCGCGCGCGGCGGCGATGGCGGCCGCCACGTCGGCCGGCGTGCCGGCCGGCACCTCGGCCAGCACCTCGCCGCTGAACGGCGCCTCGATCGCGATCCTCTCGACGGGCGCCGCCACCGCGACGCGCGCCGACAGGCGCGCGAGCGTGGCCGCGTTCACCCGCAGCGACCACTGCCGTTCTTGAACGGCGCTGTCCTCGACGATCGTCGCCATCCGGATCTCCTCCTCTAAGGTGTCGCGGCCGGCGCGCGCTTCGCGACGGCCGATCAGGTCAGTCGCCGGCCGGCGGCGCGGAGACCGCCGCGGCAAGTTCGGCGGCGGGTCGGTCGGCAACGGCCGCGGCGGTGACATCGCGGGCGACCAGGGGGGTCGCGTCCTTGAGGCGCGACACGGCCACGGCGCAGCCGACCAGCAGAACGGCGGACAGCATCAGGGACACGGTGAACGAGCCGTTGGACGTGCGCAGCAGCGCCATGATGTAGACCGAGACCACCGAGACCTGCCCACAGAGCTGGATGAGGCCGTTGGAGGTGCCCTCCGGCGTGGGATTGGTGATCTCGGCTGAGTACTGCATGCCGATCGGCAGCACGGCGACCAGGAAGAAGCCCAGGACGGCGGCGAAGGCGTAGAGCAGCCAGAGAGAGGAGATGAACGCGACACCCACTATCCCGGGCACGGCCGCCACCAGGGCGATGACCATGAAGCGCACGCGCTTGCCCCGACGATCGGAGAGCGCCGAGAGCACCACCGCGCCGATGATGCCGGCCAGGAGCATCACGCCCCCCATGATGCCCGCCTCGGTCGAGCTGAAGCCCCGGGGCTTCAGGATCTGCTCCTCCCAGGTGGTCACGCCGTTGAAGGCGCTCATCACGAGGAAGGCCACGCCCAGCATGACGAGGAACGGCTTGACCGTGAGGGCGTGCTTCAGGCCGTCGAGCATGAGCGCGCGCTCGTCCATGCCCGCCGGGCACGGCGGCGTCGCCGGCCGCTCGCGGGCCAGCGCGAGGAACGCGACCGCCGTGACCGCCGCGAACAGGCCGTAGACGAGCTGGACGCGGGCGATCGACATGGCGTCGGCAAGGATCGGCGTGAGCACGGAGCCTACCGCGATGCCGAGCATGCTGGCGAGCGTGACGAGACCGACGGCCGTCGCCCGCTCGCCCTGGGCGAACCAGTTGGCCGGCACCTTGGTCCAGGCATCGAGCAGGAACGGCTGCGCGATGGCAAGGCCGATCGTGGTGATCAGCACCAGCGTGTAGTTCGCGCCGGCCAGACCGCGAGCGATGCCGAAGACCGCCATCATCACGACGCCGAAGCCTACCGCCAGACGGAACCCGCGGGTGTCGATCACCCAGGCCGCCGGCAGCGACAGGGGGATGAAGGCGATCATGAAGGTCATCGCCAGGATGCCGATCGCAAGGGAGGAGACGCCGTAGTAGCTAGCCGCCTGACTTGTGATCGGCGCGTAGCTGATCCACAGCATCTGGATCGCGAGGTTGACCAGCATGAAGACCGCCAGCACGACCCAGCGGTAGCCGTACACGCGATAGGCGTCGGTCGCGCCGTCAACCTGCATGTCGTCCTCCCCTTCCCCGATGGCGCATCTCATGATGCACCCGGCGCCCCAAAAAGGCGAATCAGAACGGCGGCGGCGACCCCTCGCCCGCAGGGCCCGCGGCACGCGCCGGCTCTACGGGCGGCGCCGGCGCTACCGGCACGGCCGGCGGCGCGTCGCGGTTGAGCCGCCGGTAAAGACTGCGCAGGCGCTTGTGGATCTCGAGAAAGGCGGCGAAGCGCTCGTCGTAGACGGCGTGGGCCGTGGCCCGCGGCAGGTAGACCTCCTCGATACCGACGAGGCCGGGAACATCGCGAAACTCGATCTCGCCCAGACCGACCGCCGCGATCCAGGCCGCGCCCCGGGCGTTGGCCTGGATCGGGTCGCGCACCTGACGCACCTCGACTCCCAGCGTGTCGGCGAAGATCTGACACCAGACCGCCGACTGGCCGCCGCCGCCGACCAGGTTGAGGGCCGTCACCGGCCGGCCGAGGAACTTCTCGACGGGCTTCATGAGCCAGCGCGTGTTCAGGGCCACGCCCTCGAGGAAGGCGCGCACGATGTCCTCGCGGGTGTTGTCGAGCGAGAGGTTGTAGAGACCGGCGCGCAGCGTACGATCGTCGACCGGGGCGCGCTCGCCGTAGATCCACGGTGTGTAGATCACGCCGTTGCTGCCCGGCGGCACGTGCGCCGCCATGCGATCGAAGATCTTGAAGACGTCGGGCAGACGTTCCTCGGTGAGCAACTCGTCGTGGTGGTACAGCACGTTGTCGCGCAGGAACGTGAGGTTGCCGCCGGCGGTCGCCTGCAGGGCCGTGAGCAGCCAGCGGCCGGGCACCGCGCACGGCACCGAGGCGATGCCGGTGAAGATGTCGGTCTTCTTGTAGGGGACGTGGGTGGCAAGCCACGACGACGTGCCGACGTAGAGGTGCGTGGCGAAGTCGTCGACGGCGCCCGAACCGACCGCGGCGGCGGTGTTGTCGATGGCGCCGGCGACCACGGGGGTGCTCTGCGGCAGGCCCAGGGCAGCCGCCGCCTCGGTGGTGAGCGTGCCCAGCACGTCGGTGCACCTGACGATCTCGGGCAGCTTGCCGGGGTCGACGCCGCAGCCGGCCACGAGCCCCTCGTGGTAGCGGATGGCGTCGGCGTGCCGGTTGTCAGTGACCCACGAGGTGAGGATCGAGTCGCTGGTGGCGACGAAGCGCCCGGTCAGGCGCAGGTTCAGGTAGTCGAGCACGTTCAGGAACTTGTACGTGCGCTCGTACACTTCGGGGAACGCCTCACGCACGAGCAGCATGTGGGCCGCCGGGTCCTTGCCCGTCGGCGACGGCATGCCGCCGGTGAGACGGATCCAGCGCTGGATACGCGCCACGCTGAAGCCCGAGTAGTTGACGGCGCCGCGGAACCGGCGGCGCAGGGGCTCGGCGCCGCGCATGTCCATCCAGAGGATGCAGTCCATGAGCGGCCGGCCCTCGCGGTCGACGGCCACCGTGCCCTCGCCCTGAGTGGAACAGCAGACGGCAGCGACCTCGCCGGCGGCGGCCGGGCGGCTGCGCAGCAGCCGCCCGGCCGCCGCCACCAGACCGTTCCACCAGTCGTCGGGATGCTGCTCGGCGCCGCCGCCGGGCAGCACGCTCAGGACCAGCGGTTCGCTCTCCCAGCCGGCCACGCGCCCGTCGACCGAGATCAGCGCGACCTTGACGCCCGACGTGCCTAAGTCGACGGCGAGGATGTACCTGTTGCGGGCGGGCGTCGCCTGTCGCATCATGCGCGAAAGCATAGCACCGGGCCGCCCCTGTACCATGGGGCACGACGGCAGACGAGCGACCGGAAGACCGGAAAGCCAGGGAGCGACGCATGATCCAGGGAAACGAGACGATCGACCTGCTGAACGTCCGCGGCTCGACGCGCGCCTACGCACCGACGCCGCTCACGGACGAGGACAAGCAGACCATCCTTCATGCCGCCATGCGGGCGCCGACGGCGGGCAACATGATGCTGTACTCGATCATCGAGATCGAAGACCAGGCGCTCAAGGATCGGCTCGCCGTCACCTGCGACGACCAGCCGTTCATCGCGCGCGCCCCCTGGGTGCTGGTGTTCGTCGCCGACTTTCAAAAGTGGATGGACCTGTTCGCCGTCGCCGGCGTCGAACGCATAGCGGGCCGGCCGCACGACGTCACGCCGGAGCTCGCCGACCTCATGCTGGCCTGCTCCGACGCACTGATCGCTGCCCAGAACGCGGTCGTCGCGGCCGAGTCGCTGGGTATCGGCTCCTGCTACATCGGCGACATCATGGAGCTCGGCGAGACCCATGCCGAGCTGCTGGGGCTGCCGCGGTACACCTTCCCCATCGCCATGCTGTGCTTCGGGCGGCCCAGGAGCCGGCCGCGCGTCACCGCGCACTACGAGAAGCACATGGTCCACAAGAACACCTACCGGCGACTGTCGGCCGGTGAGCTGCGCGACGTCTCAGACGATCTCGACCGCCACTACGGCGAGCGCGCCGTCGGCCACGGCCACGAGAACGCCGTGCAGTACGTCTACCGCCGCAAGTTCACGTCGGACTTCGCCGCCGAAGCCAACCGCTCGGTCGCCTGGTGGATCGAGCGCTGGATGGCGCGCGACTAGCTCGCGTTACACCCCTTCGACGCTCGACAACACGCGCTCGAAGCGTTCGAGGGCGTCGTCTACCACCTCGTCGGTGTCGGCCATCGAGGTGTACATGCGTGAGCCGGCCAGCGTGATGATGCCGTTCGCCGTGTAGGCGGCGCCCATCTCCTCCATCATGTGCTTGCGCGGGCTCATGCCCTTCGCGAACCGCAGCGGGTGATGCAGGTCGAGCAGCATCACGCCCGACGTCTCGAGGTGCACGATCGAGCCCTGGTTGAAGGCGACGTAGGGCAGGCCAAGGCGCGTGATGATCTCGTTCAGGCCCTTCGTGAGCCGGTCGCCGGCGCGGCCGGCCAGCACTGGGGCGTTCGTGCGTTCCATTTCGAGCAGGGCATAGTAGCCGGCCGCGCACGAGAGCGGATTGGCGCTCAGGGTGCCACCGATGTAGGCCCGTTCGCCGCTCTTGCCGCCGATCCCCGAAGCGAAGCTCATCATCACGTCGCTGCGCCCGCCGACGCCCCCGGCCATGGGGTAGCCGCCGCTGATGCACTTGCCGAACACGGTCAGGTCGGGCTTGACGCCGAAGTAGCCCTGGGCGCCGCCCAGCCCCAGCCGAAATCCGGTGACGACCTCGTCGAAGATCAGTAGCGCGCCGAACTCGTCGCAGAGCTCGCGCACGCGCGCATTGAAGTCGAACGGCACCGGCCGGGTGCCGCTCTCGGGGCCGATCGGCTCGACGATGACCGCCGCCGTGCCGCCCAGCAGCTTGTTCTGGGTCAGCTTGCGGCGCAGCGCCTTGAGGTCGTTCGGATAGAACTCGCGGGTGCGCCCGGTCGCGCCCATGGGTATGCCCTTGGCCTCGAAGCGCCACGTGCCGGGCACGTGCAGCCCGTAGACCATCTGGTCGCTCCAGCCGTGGTAGGCGCCGCCGACCTTGATCACGTACTTCTTGCCGGTGAACGTGCGCGCCCCGCGGATGGCCGCCATGACCGACTCGGTGCCGGAGCCCAGCATACGGAACATCTCGACGGCCGGCATGAAGCGGTTCACGAGCGCGGCCAGCTTGAGCTCGTACTCGTGGAACAGACCGGTCACCGGACCGCATTCGTCGAGCAACTCGACGATCTTGTCGCGCAGCGGCGGGTAGTTGCTGCCCAGCACGGTCGGGCCGCCGGCTTGCAGAAAGTCGATGTAGCGGTTGCCGTCGGCGTCCCACAGGTGGGCGCCCTCGGCCTTCTCAATGGCGATCGGGAACGGGTAGTTGAAGGCCAGGTTGTGCTGCACGCCGCCGGGGATGTACTCGTTGGCCTCGCTCGACAGCGCCCTGGAGCGGCTGCAGCTGGTCTCGAAGTAGTCGAGGTACTGCTGCATGACCTTCGGCTTGATCTTGCGCAGCGGCCGGCTCACGAGGTTCTCGAGGCCGGCGTAGACGGCCGCGACGTCGGGATACTCGCTGATGGCGTACTTCTGATCGGCGAGGGGAGCCGATCCGGCGGCCGCGGCCTGAGCGGCCGGCGTCGCCCCGCCTGCCTCGGCCGCGGCGGTCGCAGCCGCGGCGTCCGCGGTCGCAGCCCCATCGCCGGTGAGCGACGCCGCATCGCCGGCGTCGGCCGGTGCGGTCGCAGCCGTCGCCGCCGCTTTGGCGGCCGCTCTGTCGGCGGCCGCGGCCTCAGCGGCGGCCTCGGCCTCCTGGCCTGCCAGCTTCTTCTCGTCGGCGCGCAGCTTGTTGAAGGCGATCTCGCGGATCGGCAGCGGGATGCCGGCGGCCTTCTCACCGGCCAGCAGCGTCAGCAGGTAGTCGAGCGCGACCTTTTCGAGCAGGGCCATGTTGTGCATGGCGTGCTCCGTGTCGCGCCCCAGCACGAGCACGCCGTGGTTGGCGAGGATGTAGGCGTTGTCGCCGCTCTTCAGCTTCGCCTTGACCCGGTTCTTCAGAAACGAGGTCCCCGACGGCGCGTAGCCGACGATCGAGACGCCGCGCCCCAGAAAGCGCACCTGCTCGTCGAACAGCGCCGGGATGGGTTTGTTCATGAGCGCCAGAGCGCTCGCGTAGGGCTGATGGGTGTGGATGATGACGCTCACGTCGGGGCGGTGCTGATAGACCGCGGCGTGCATGCCCGCTTCGATCGAGGCCTTCATCGTGCCGGTGACACGGTGCAGGTCGTAGTCGAGCACGCAGATGTCGTCGGGCAGCATCTTGGCGTAGTCGTAGTTCGAGGGCGTCACGGCAAACAGGGCCCGGCCCGGCACGCGCACGGAGACGTTGCCTTCGGTGGCCTTCAGGTAGCCGCGCTCGAGCAGGGCGCGGCAGGTGGCCACGACGAGCTCCCTGGATGCTGTGTACTGAGCCATATACGTCCTTTCGATGCCGGCCTTTCGCAAAGGCCCCGCTGCTTACCGTCCCCAGGCGCTCAGGAAGTCGCCCCAGTACGTCAGACGCGTGAAGTTCAGGTCTGAGCAGTAGTAGTTGAAGTCGACCCACTGCTCGAAGCTCGAGCCCTTCCTGGGGGGCGCCGGCGACGAGGGCCAGAAGATGTCGATGCCGTGCACCGGCCCTTCGACCCTGATGTGCGCTTGCCACAGGACGACCTCGCGTTCGGCCTTGATCACCCTGGTGCAGTCCTGCCTGATCGCCGGCGAGGCGACGTGCGAGCGCAGCTCCACGGCGACGTCGTAGAGGTCGCGATCCTCGGGGTAGGTCTGCGGCGGGCACGCCGCGAGCCGGCGCGCCGCGGCATACGCCCGGTGGTACTTCGGCAGCCTGATCGCAAGGTCCCAACCCAGGTCGCTCACGGCCGCCGTCAGGGCGTCCCATCGCGTCCCGAGACCGATCGCCGACGCCGCCCAGGTCCAGTGGTCGCGACTGCTCATCATGCTCTTGGCCGCCACGACCGCGAGCGCCGACGCGCTCATCGTGGGCGAGGCCTGCAGCCCGTTCAGGATGCGCTGGTACGAGAAGCCGCTGTAGCCGATCGCGTCCTGCGAGCCGGCCATGGCGTCGGCGCAGCCGCGCAGCTCGGCTTCGACTTCGATCGTCTGGCTCAAGCAGGTGTCCCAGCCCACCATGTCGACGCCGTGCACGGCCTCGAGAGCGCCGCGCAGCTCGTCCATGTCGAGGTAGTCGTTGCTGGTCGCGTCCTCCATCGTGTTGCCCGGCCACCAGCCCCAGCCGTGGTCCCAGAGAAACAGCGCGTAATGCCGTGCGGGGTAGGCGGCCCGCGCCCAGTCGATGAAGTCGACGAGCGTCTGGGGCGAGCCCATGTCTGTCGGTCCCCAGTCGGCCGCGGCGTTGTCGGGGGTAGCGGTCATACCCTTTGTGACGTGGAAGACGCGGGCCCCGGTCCACGAACCGTCGACCGCGTCGGGGTGCTGCCCGCGATCGGCCAGAGCCACCACCTGCACATCGGCGTCGGAGCCGACCGCCGCCATCTCCTTGTCGATGTCGTGCGTGACCCAGGGCTCGAGGTTGGAGTCGACCGGCGTGAGGTCCTGGTCGCCGTCCATGTAGACCATGACGGTCCACGCCGCCGTCGGCGCAGGGTTCGGCGCGGGCGCGGGGTTCGGCGCGGGCGCCGGGTCCGCCACGGCGACTCGCGGGACGGCGGCCACGACCACGAGCAGCGTCGCGGCGGCGGCGAGACAGAGCAGGCCCGCGGCCAGACCGGCCGCCCGGCGGCCCGGTCTTCCGGCGACTCGTCGGTCGTCAACCCCTGAGTGTGTTCCAGACCCCATCTCCCCCTCCTTCGGTCTGCCCCTACCGGTGATGGCCGGCCCAAAGGTCGAGGCGGCCACGGTCGTCACGATAGTCCAACCACTCGCGAGAGTGAAGTCGGCGCCTCAGACCTCGGGAGAAGTCCCGGCGGAAGGGCGCCCCAAAGAGCGCCGCGCCGCGGCGCCGGCCCTGCACACGAGCTCGCGCGCCACGACGCCGCCAAAGGCCTGCACCACCACCGTGCGCGCCGAGCGCAAGAGCCCCGTGCGGTGGTCGAGATACGAAGGCGACAGGGGCACGTAGCGCGCTTCGAGCTCGGCGCGCGTCGTGCATACCTCGACCGGCTCGATCTCGGATAGCACCTCGCGCGTCAGGCTGTCCAGCCAGGCAGGCCGTGAGACGGTCTGGGCGGCGGCAGGCTGGGCGGCCGCAGGCTGGGCGGCGGCAGGCTGGGCGGAAGACCCGGCGGCCGGGCGATCGATAAGACCGTCGACGGGGTCTTCGTCGCCGCGCACAACGGGGTGCCGACCAAGCCCCTGCCGCGTCCGCGCCCGGGCGGCCCTCTCCCGCTTCATGGCAAGCAGCGCGGTCGCCGTCCAGCCCTGCGGTTCGTCGGGCACCATCTCGGTCGGCAGTCCGGGCACCGGGCGGCCGAACAGCGCGGCGGCCGTGGCCCCCGACAGGCGCGGATCGACCACGCGGCCGTCGTCGTCGACCGTCACGAACTCGAACGCGCCGCCCAGCATGTTGGCGACGTTCAGCAGGCGCGCCTCGAGCTGATCGGCAAGCTCATCGAGACCGTGACGGCGCAGCCCCCTGGCGATGATCGCCGAGTCGAACGGCCAGACGTTCTCGTGGTAGCTGCGAAAGTCGGGGTTGTTCTGACTCAGAGCGCGGCCGCGGATGCCGGCCGCGGTCAGCATGTCGGCCGAAAAGAGCGTGCGCACGACGCCGCCGACGAGCGCCGCGCGTTCTTCGTCGGGCAGCCCGTCGAAGAAGCTCGTGGCCAGCGTCCAGCCGGCGTTCGACTGCAGCGCCCGCAGCGGGCGACGGCGCCCGTCGATCTCGCGGTCGATGGCGTGTGCGAAGTAGCGCTGCTCGGGCAGCCAGAAGTGGGCGATGGTGGCGTCGCGGATGGTCCGCGACAGCGCCAGCAGGCGCTCCGGCGGCAACGGCTCGGGCGCAGGGCGCGCGGGCACAGGGCGCGCGGGAGAAAACCGCGCGGGCAAGCGCGCCGCCCGCCCAAGCGCCTCGGCCGCCAGCACCTGCACATCGAGATAGGCGATCGGAGCCGCGAGGTTGGGCATACGGCCGCACTCGTCGAAGTTCGAGGTCGGCCCATCCTTCCAGACCTGCTGCAAGGCGAGGATGTTGGACTGTTCCAGGCAGACGAGGCCGTCGGCGTCGAGGTGCCCGGCGATCCAGCCGCAGGCTTCGGCCACGCTGTCGCGCACCGTCACGACGCGGCCGTCCTTGCGCACCACCGCGGCATCGAGGATGCCCGGCTCGCGGTCGGCCAGCGCCGCCACGAGGATGATGAACAGCGGCGTCGAGTCCGACGAGAAGTAGGTCGTGTAACCGGCGGGCGTGCCGCCCCAGATGCTCGAAATGCCAAGCCCGAACACGACCTTGAGCCATAGCGGCGCCCGCCAGCCGAGCAGGCTGCGCTGCTCGCTGTGGATGCGGCCCGGCTCTTCTTCGGAGCGCACGGTCCGCCGCGTTCCCTGCAAGGCCGCCAGAGCGAGCACCGTCTCGATCGCCGGCTGCGGCGTCGTGGCGAGCAGGTCGAGCGCGGTCAGAACGCGGTCGCGCGCCCAGAGGGTGTGGTTGAACAGCAGCCCGGCGCTCGTGTCGACGCCGCTACCCCGGCCGTGTCCGCGAAGCTTGTCGACGAGGGCCAGCAGGGCCGGCGGAGAGGTCATCCTGTGCGCTCCACCCATCGCCTGCTCCTCTCGACTCGGCGCTTGCGGTGGCCGAGCGACGGCCGGCCTGCGCCTAGTATCCCACAGCAGCGGGGCGTGCTGACACCGCTGCCGTCGCCGCGCCCTTGAGCCCTTGTAGGGGTCGACGCCCGTTTGGGGTACGAAGGACATGAGATGGACGTGTTCTGGGTGGTGGTCGCGGTCGTGGTGGTCGCGGCCTTCGTCGTGCCGATGCTGACGCGGCGACGGCGCGCGCGCCGTCGCCGCGGCCTGCTGCGGCGCCTCGAGCAGGAGCGCGGTTCGCGCGTCGTGACCATGATCCATCGGCAGGACTCGCGCCGCATCCTGGGCCTGCCGTTCGGCGGCATGATCGACATCGACGACGCCGAGCAGGTGCTGCGCGCGGTCCGTCTGACCCCCGACCAGATGCCCATCGACCTCATCCTGCACACGCCGGGCGGGCTCGTGCTGGCCTCGGACCAGATCGCCTACGCCCTCAAGCGCCATCGCGGCCGGGTCACGGTGATGGTGCCCCACTACGCCATGTCGGGCGGCACCCTGGTCGCCCTGGCCGCCGACGAGATCGTCATGGACCGCGACGCGGTCCTGGGACCAGTCGACCCGCAGCTCGGCAACCTGCCCCGCGGGTTCTGGCCGGCGGTCTCGATCCTCGCGGCGCTCGAGACGCCCAACGACAACCGCGACGACCAGACTCTGATCCTGGGCGACATGGCGCGCAAGGCGATCGACCAGGTGCACGACACCGTCTACGAGCTGCTCCTCGAAGCGCACGGGGCCGCCGACGCCGAGCGCCTGGCGACGCTGCTCAGCCACGGAGGCTGGACCCACGACTTTCCCATCCGCTTCGGCTACGCCGCCGAGATCGGCCTGCCCGTGAGCGACGAGCTCCCCGAGGCGGTCTACGAGCTCATGGCGCTCTACTCGCAGCGCGGCCAGCGGCGACCGTCGGTCGAGTACGTGCCGGTGCCCTACCGCGAAGGCGGCTCCCGAGGCTCCTGAAGCCGGCGACCTGGCCGGCCCGACAAAAAAGGGCGCCCGGCGGACGGCTGATCGCCGCCCGCCGGGCGCCCCGGGTTCGACTGGTTAGAGTCAGACAGGCCGCACGTTGACGGCCTGCGGTCCCTTCTGAGCCTGCTGGACCTCGAACTCGACTGCCTGATTCTCAGACAGCGTGCCTACACCCGGCGCGAGTTCAGCCACGTGCACGAAGACGTCCTTGCCGCCGTCGGCCTGCTCGATGAAGCCGTAGCCCTTCTGAGCGTTGAACCACTTTACTGTTCCTTTGGCCACTACTTTCTCCTGGTCTAACGAGCGTCCGCGACGACTGACGAAGCAACGAAATCGCTCAACTTGTGGAACCTGTGGCCGGCGGCGCCGGCCACAGCTTCCTACTTGTACAGCTTGTTGGGGCAAATTGAAACCCCCTTCCGCCGATGTCGAGCCTGAGCGCCCGCTGAGGCGCGGCCGTGGCACGCCGCCGGCGCGGCCGCACCATGCCGTCGGCGGAGTCGTGGCACGCCGTCCGCTTGGCCGCGCCATGCGGGCGGCGCAGCGCACCATGCCGTCGGCGCGGCCAGGCGGACGGCGCCGGCGTCGCACGACCGCGCGCCAACGGTTTGCGAGAACGTGATCGCGGTCAAGGAGCGGTCGGTAAGGACGCCGTTCACGGCCGAACACGACCGGCGACCGTCCTTGCGGAGTCGGGATCGTCTGGGCGAGAGCGCGCAGACGGGCACTACCGGGGAAGGAGATCCGCCATGGCATTCGACGAGAATCGCGCGAGAGTCCTGCGGGCAGCGGGCGCCGCGAGCGCGGCGGCACCCTACATGCGACGCATCATGCGCGACGAAGCGCTGCGCAACGACCTTCGCACGCTCGTGACCGCCGGGCAGCACCTTTATGGAGGTCTCACGGAGAACGGCGTGTCGAAGCTCCTCGAAGACGACGTGCGCACCGACCTGGACCGCATCGTGTCCTCGCTTCAGGGAGCGAGCGAGCGGCTGCTCCGCCCGCAACGTAGCAATCGCCTGGCCGCCTGGGTGATCGGCGGCACGCTGATCGGCGCCGCCGTCGCGGGGCTGCTGATCTACCCCGGCACACGCCAGCCGATCCTGCGCGGCCTGGGCATGAGCGACGGCGCCCCGTGGATCGACGCCGCCCCTCACGACGGCGGCCAGGAGGCCGTCGAGCAGGAGATGGCCGCCTAGCGCGGGCCGCGGACGGGCGGCGCCCGGCGGGCCTCGCGCGCGCAGCCGATAGCTAGCGCGCCACCATCAGCTTCTTGACGGCCCCCTGCAGGCCGTCGAGCGACAGCTCGTACATCGGCATGACCTCGCGGACCAGCCCTATGGTGCGGGCGCCGTAGGCCCACTCCCACTGGTCGCGTGGGATCGTGTTGAGCCACACCGCGTGGTCGAAATGCCGCCGCAGCCGGCGCAGCCAGTCGATGCCGGGCTGCTCGTTGGACGAACCCCACCAGACGATGCCGTTGCGGCTGAGCAGCTCGCTGGGCGCCATCGCCGCGTCGCCCACGATGATGAGCTTGTAGTCGGACGGCAGCTCGTGCAGGACGCGATTGGTCGAAAGCGCTCGCCGGGTGCTCATCTCGGTGTCGAGATACAGCCAGTCGTAGATGCAGTTGTGAAAGTAGAAGGTCTGCAGGTCGCGGAAGTGGGTCTGGCTGTTGACGGCGCTGAAGAGCTGGCTGCAGAGGCTGATATAGGGGTGCATCGAGCCGCCCACGTCCATGGCGAGCAGCACTCTGACCGCGTTCTTGCGACTCTTGTGCCACACCAGTGACAGCCGGCCGGCGTGATCGGCCGTCTCGTCGACCGTCTCATCCAGGTCGAGCTCGTCGGGCAGGCCCTCGTTGCGGCTGGTGAGCTGGCGCAGGCGGCGCAGCGCCAGCTCGAACTGCCGCACGCCGACCTTCACGTCGGTACGGTAGCCGCGGTAGCGACGCTCGCCGGCGACCTTCACCGCGCTGCGGCCGCGGCTCTCGCCGCCGACACGGATGCCGCCCGGGTGAACACCGGAGTGGCCGAACGGCGACGTGCCGCCGGTGCCGACCCAGCGGTTGCCACCGTGGTGCGCCTCATCCTGCTCGGCGAGGCGCTCCTCGAAGAGCTTCTGCAGCGCCTCGAGGTCGAGGTCCGTGAGAAGCGCCGCAAGGGCCTGTCGCTCGCTTTCGGTAAGACCCGGCAGGGCGAGCGGGTCGGAGAGCCAGTCCCAGACCTCGTCGGCGATCTCGAGCGGCGTCTCGACGCCCTCGAAGCAGGCCGCGAACGCCTGGTCGTACTGGTCGTAGAAGGTCTCGGACTTCACCAGGATGGCGCGCGCCAGCGAGTAGAAACGGTCGAGGCTCGAGAGCGCGAGGCCTTCGGACAGGGCGACCATGAGCATCATCCACTCGGTGATCGTGACCGGCACGCCGTAGGCACGCAGCAAAAAGAAGAAGCGCGTGAACATCTCAGCCGCCCGCCGGCGCGGCCGAGCCCGCGTCGCGCGGAGCCGGCACGCTACCTGGGTCGCCGCTTCGTGCGCGAGCCATCGCCGGACCTGCCGGAGCCGCGGGGTTTGGCGGCGGAGCTGCCGGACTTCGAAGGAGAGCCGGACGCGGCGGCGGAGCGACCGGACTTGGCCGCCCGGCGGCGTTGCTCGTCTTCGGCGGCGCGCTGGCGCTTGACCCTGGAGCGCCAGGTCAGCGCCACCAGCACGACGGCCACCACGGACGGCAGCAGAAGAAGCAGCAGATAATCGACGTTCACATGGCTCGCCGCGAGCATCGTCATTCCCTAGCGCCGGCCGCGGCCGGCGCGCAGGGCGTCGACGGCTACGTCGACATCGTGGTCCTTTTTGAGCAGCACGCCGATGAAGGGCAGCGCCGCCACGATGTCGTCGTGAGGCACGCCGCCCACCTGCAGCGCCTGCACCCAGTCGATCAGCTCGCTGGTCGAGGGCTTCTTCTGCAGGCCGGCGACGCCGCGCAGCCAGTAGAAGGCCTGCAGGGCGAGCGCCAGCAGGCGCCCGTCGAGGTGGGGATGGTGCACGCGCACGATGCGCTCCATCATCTCGGCATCGGGAAACTCGATGAAATGAAAGACGCAGCGCCGCAAGAAGGCGTCGGGCAGCTCCTTTTCGGCATTGGACGTGATGATCACGACCGGCCGCTGGGTCGCCTTGATCGTCTCGTGTGTCTCGGGGATGAAGAACTCCATCTGGTCGAGCTCCCAGAGCAGGTCGTTGGGAAACTCGATGTCGGCCTTGTCGACTTCGTCGATCAGCAGGACGCAGCGCCGCGCCGAGGTGAAGGCCTCACCAAGCTTGCCGAGCCTGATGTAGTGGGCGATATCGCTCACGTCACCGTCGCCGAACTGCCCGTCGTAGAGGCGCTGCACCGTGTCGTAGACGTACAGGCCGTCCTGGGCTTTGGTCGTCGACTTGACGTTCCAGGCGATGAGCGGCATGTCGAGGCCCCGCGCGATGCTCTGGGCGAGCATCGTCTTGCCGGTGCCGGGCTCGCCCTTGATGAGCAGGGGGCGCGAGAGGGTCATGGCGACGTTGACCGTCTGCATGAGCTCGGGCGCGGCGATGTAGTCGGCGGTGCCGGTATAGCCCGCAGTGGTCGCGCCGGCCGCGGCAGTGGTCGCGCCGGCCGCGGCAGTGGTCGCGCCGGCCGCGGCAGTGGTCGCGCCGGCCGCGGCGCCGGTGACGCTGCCCGCGGCCGTGGAGCCGGCGGGCGTGGACTCGGCGGGCGTGGACTCGGCGGGCGTGGACTCGGGATGAGGACGGAACTGGCTGTTCATGAGCGTCGCGATTCGCTTTCGTCGGCGGGAAGGACCGGTTCTCGAGTGTACCAAGGCGGGTGCGAGGCCGAAAGTCGAAAGGGTCGCCCGAGGCGCGGCCCGGCTGCCCGGCCCGATCCGACTCTGCCTTGGCTTGCCCTGCACTGCCCTGCCCTGGGAAAGGGAACCCAAGAAAATGCGACCGGCGGCGAGCTCTCCTCTCGCCGCCGGTCGCCGGGCGATGGTGCTATGGAGCCGGCAGGCTGCGGGAGCCCGCGCGGCGCGTTGATCGAGCGATGCCGCCCCCGCCTTGTCTGCTGCGGCGAAGCGGCTTATCATTCGTATGTACGAACGACAGCCACAGTCTAGATCGTGACGCGCAGAGGTGTCAACCTAGGCACGAGGACAGACGAGAAGGGTGGCAGCCACGAGCGACCAGCAGCACAATCGTACGAGAGATCCGGCGCGTACCTCGACGACGGCCGACCGTCTCGTCGCCGCGGCTCGCAACCTGCTCACCCGCGGCGGTCCTCAGGCGCTCACAGTACAGGCCGTGGCCGAAGAGGCGGGCACCTACCCCGACGCGGTCCGCTACCATTTCGGCGGCAAGGCCGGGCTGATCTCGGCCACGGTCGAGTCGCTGGCCAACGATCAGGGCTTCCGGGCGATCGCCCGTATGAGCGGTTCGGCGCCGCGGGCCGACGTGGTCCATCGCCTGGTCGAAGCCGACCACGACTTGCTCAGAGACAACGATTCCTATCGCGACTTCTACGCGCTGCTCTCAGGCATCGTGTTAGACGACGAGCTGCGCGAGCGGGTGGCGATGCTCTATCGGGGCTATCGCGCCATGTACGGCGGCGTGGTCGGCAGTGAGGGGGGCTTCAGCGACGACGAGCTGCACGCCCTCGAAACGCTCATGATCGCCGTGGTCGACGGACTCGCCGTCCAGAAGCTGCTCGATCCGAACAGCGTCAGGCTCGACGTGGTCCTGCCGTTCTGGGAGAGCCTGCTGCAGCTCGCCTTTGAGCGTCACGGCGGCGGCTAGGCGAGCTCCTCGCGGATCGTGCATTCGGCGCCCGGCCCGGCGATGATCAGCAACTGGTCGCCGGCCTCGACGACCGTCTCGGGCTTGGGCATGATGATCTCGTTGCCGTGCAACAGGGCCGCCACCACGCAGCCTTCCGGCAAGCCGAGCTGGTGCATCGACTTGCCGGCCGCCCAGTGGTCGGCGTTGATCGCCATCGACGACACGGTGACTTCGCCCTCACGCAGGTCGAGAAGGGTGACGACATCGGCGAGCGTGGCCTCTTCTTCGATCAGCTTGGTGACGATCTCGGCCGAGTCGATGGCCACGTCGACGCCCCAGCTACGATTGTAGAGCCAGCGGTTGCGCGGGTTGCGCACCGCGGCGATCACCTTGCGCACCTTGAACTCGTTCTTGGCCAGGAAGCTCGCGACCAGATTGTCTTCGTCGTGCCCGGTCGAAGCCACGAAGACGTCGGCGCGGTCGACGCCGGCCTCGTAGAGCACGGCAGGCTCGTCGGCGTCGCCGACCAGCACCTGCACCTCCAGCTCCTCTTCGACCGCGTGCGCTCGCGCACGTGACTGCTCGATGACCAGCACGTCGTGCTCGCCGCGCGTGTAGTTGGCCACGCGACGACCGAGGGTGCCGGCTCCGGCGATGACGATCCTCATGACTTCCACCCCATCATCTTCTGGAACTTCTCAACGGCCGACTGATGGATGACCACGTACACCTGGTCGTCGTTTTCGAGTGCCGTGCCGGACACCGGAACGATGCCCTGGCCCATGCGCACGATGAGCGCCACGCGGATCTCGCCGGGTATCGCCAGGTCCTTGACCGGCTTGCCGACGAGATGCGCCGGCACCCAGGCGGCCAGAAGCTGGACCTCGCCGTTGCCGAAGGCCATCTCGCGCTCGAGGCTCGGGCTCACGATCAGCTCGACGATCTTGCTCACACTCCAGGCGGTGGGAGCGAAGGTCTGCACGCCGTAACGGCGGTAGATGTCGGCGCGCCGCGGGTCGAAGATGCGGGCCACGACGTCGGGCACACGGTAGACCTCTTTGGCGACGCGCGCGGCGACGGCGTTGGTGTTGTCGCCGCCGGTGGACGCCACGAGCGCGTCGGCCTCGCGGATGCCGGCCGCCTCCAAGACGTCGCGGTCGAAGCCGGTGCCGATCAGCGTGCGGCCGCCGAAGTTGGACGGCAGCAGGCGAAACGCGTCGGGATTGCGGTCGATGACGACCACGTCGTGGCCGGCCCGCGCGAGCTCGGCCGCGGTCGACGCCCCGACGCGACCGCACCCCACGATGATCACGTGCATGGCCTCACCCTCCTTGCGGCGCCGTCTCGCGACGGCGCGCGAACCATTTTCTCGCTTCTTCGGCAAAGAACAAAGAGACGGCCGCGACCACGAGCAGCGCCCAGTCGACTGCGCTGAGCGGACCTGTCTTAAAGATATCCTGCATGAAGGGCACGTACGAGATGGCGGCCATGATGAGGATGCCGACGATCTGGCTGTAGACCAGCCACATGTTGCTGAAGACGCCGATCTTGAACAGCGACTCGCGCTCGGTGCGGCAGGCGAAGCCGTTGGCCACCTGGCACATGACGATCGCCGCCTGGGTCATGGTGATCGCCTCGCGCCAGTACATGTAGTGCGGGCTCGAAGGGTTCATCCAGGTGCCGTCACCCCAGCTCCAGCCGTGCGAGAGCAGCACGTACAGAAAACCGGCCACCGCCCAGAACGACTCGATCACGCCGATGAAGACGACCCGCCTGAGGGTCTTGCGCGAGAGCAGGCGCTCGGAGCGGGGGCGCGGCGGCAGCTTCATGACCCCCGGCTCGGGGTGCTCGGTGCCCAGGGCCAGCCCCGGCAGCACGTCGGAGCCGAGGTCGATCGAGAGCACCTGCAGCGCGCCGAGGGGCACGAGGTTCACGCCACCGAGAGCCGCGAAGACGAAGGGAAACAGCTCGGCCATGTTGTGCGAGAAGATGTAGGTGATCATCTTCTTGACGTTGGCGTAGACGCCGCGGCCCTGCTCGACCGCCTTGATGATGCTGGCGAAGCTGTCGTCGAGCAGGATCATGATGGCGGCCTCGCGCGCGACGTCGGTGCCCGACAGGCCCATGGCGACGCCGATGTCGGCCTTCTTCAGGGCCGGCGCGTCGTTCACGCCGTCGCCGGTCACCGCGACGATCTGCTTCATCTCCTTGAGGGCCGACACGACCTGCATCTTGTGCTCGGGAGCCACCCTCGCAAAGATCACGTCCTGCGGCTTGCCGAGCTCGCCCTTGAGGTCGTCTTCGCTCATGTCCACCAGGTCGGTGCCGGTGATCACCCGCACGTTGCGATCGCCGCGCACGATGCCTATGCGGCGCGCGATCGCCTCTGCGGTGAGACCGTAGTCGCCGGTCACCATGATGATGCGGATGCCGGCGGTGAGGGCGTTCTCGACGGCCTCGCTGACCTCGGGCCGCGGCGGGTCGATCATGCCGACGAGGCCGAGGAAGGTGAGCTCGGTCTCGACCGAATCGGGCGTGTAGTCGGTCTGGTCGGCCGGCAGGTCGCGCTCGGCTACGGCCAGCACGCGCAGCGCCTGGCGCGACATGTCGTCGTTGCGCTCGACGATCTGGGCGCGCAGCTCGTCGGTCATGGGCACGACCTTGTCGCCGAGCCGGGCGGCCGTGCAGCGCGGGATGGTCTCGGAGGGCGCGCCCTTGACGTAAGCCTTCTGGCCGTCGCCCTCGACGTGTACGACCGACATGCGCTTGCGCACCGACTCGAAGGGCAGCTCGTAGATCTTGGGGCGCTCGACGAGCTCGTCGGAGAGGTCGAAGCCGACCTTCTGCGCGGCGACCAGCAGGCAGCCTTCGGTGGGGTCGCCGATCACGCGCCAGCCCTTGTCGTCGCTCGGCGCGAGGACCTTGGCGTCGTTGGCGAAGCTCATCGCGCGCAGCAGCAAGCCGAGGCGCCGGCGGGCCTCGTCTTTGGGCAGCGTCGTGTCGCCGACGACGAACTCGCCGACCGGCTCGTAGCCGGCGCCGGTAACTTCGACCACGGTGTCGCCGGCGAACATCTCCTTGACCGTCATCTCGGCCTTGGTGAGCGTGCCCGTCTTGTCGGTGCAGATCACGTTGGTCGAGCCCAGCGTCTCGACGCCCATCAGCTTCTTGATGAGGGCGTTCTCCTTGGCCATGCGCTGCACGCCGATGGCCAAGGCGACTGAGAGTGTGGCCGGCAGGCCCTCGGGCACCAGGGCGACCATGACGCCCAGGGCGAAGAGCAGCGCCTTGACGTCGCCGAACTTGAAGATCGACAGCGCCGCGAAGAACAGGGCGACACCGCAGATGACGGCGATGATCGACACCGTGCGGGCCATGACGTCGATCTCTCTTTGCAACGGCGACTTTTCGTCGGAGACGCCGCCGGTGAGCGTGAAGATGTGGCCGAACTCGGTGTTCAGGCCGGTGGCGAAGACGACCGCCTGGCCGGTGCCCGAAGCGACGCTCGTGCCCATGAACACGAGGTTCGGCATGTTGATGGTGGCGAGCTCTTCTTCGACGATCGAGTCGGCGGTCTTGCGCACGGCGTCGGACTCGCCGGTGAGCGCGATGTTGATGGTCGACATCTCGTACTGGCGCATGAGCCGGGCGTCGGCCGAGATGCTGTCGCCCTCCTCGAGCTGCACGACGTCGCCGGGCACCAGGTCGGCGACGGCGACGATCGTCACCTCGCCGTCGCGCACCACTTTGGCGTTGGCCGGCACCATCTTCTGCAGCGCTTCGGTGGCCTTCTCGGCGCGGTACTCCTGAAAGAAGCCGATCGTGGCGTTGAGCAGCACCACGCCGACGATGGCGATGGCGACGTTGATCTGGTCCTGACGGTCTGAGCCGTGCGACAGCAGCGCGGCCAGGACGCAGAGCACGGCGGCCGCCTCGAGCATGATGGCAAAGAGCGTCTTGAACTGGTCGAAGAAGCGATAGATGATCGGCCGCCCGACCTTGGCCGGCAGCACGTTGCGGCCGTACTGCTTGAGGCGGCGAAAGGCTTCGTCTTCGGTCAGGCCCCTGGGCGAGGTCTGCAGACGGTCGAAGACATCTTCTGTCGAGAGACTCCAGATACCATCGGCGAGGGATGATTGAGCGGATTCGGCAGGCGACGCCGCCGCGCCGCCGGAGGACGCTGCCGCCGACTCGTCTCGAACCTGCGTTTCCACAGCGCCCACACACTCCCCGTCGCACTTGCAAGATGGGAAAGGCCCGCGACATCACGAGCGAGCGCGCCCGCGGAAACACCTGCCGAACGGCTTGGCCGCAACCCACCGTCGTCGGCGACCAAGCCGACGCATCGGCCCGAGGCCGACCGCAGCACGATACGCCGCCCACCGTTAAGAAGCCATAAAGATGGCGCGAGTCAGTATAAAGAACCCGTGAAGGACGTGCACGAATCCAAGCTCACGCGGGGCGTCGGGTGGGAGTCTCTGCCCGCCCCATCCCCGGCGGAGGCGGTTTGTGGGACGTCGCCGCCCCCGGCTGTCAGCCGGCGTCTCTGGCGGGGCCCTCGGCTTCCTTGACGACCTTGCTCGGGTCGGCGACCGCAAGCACGTCGATGTCGTTCGTCTCGCGCATGATGCGCGCGATCAGCGAGGAACCGCGCAGGATCTCCTGGCCGCGCGAGCGCTTGGACTGGCCCATGACGACGAAGGTCGCCCGGGTCTCGCGGGCGAAGTCGAGGATCACGTCGGCTTCGGAGTCGCCACTGAGCTCGACGACCTTGCCGCCGAGGTTGCGGGCGAGGTCGAAGAGCTCGGCGAGCTCGTCGTGGTGGCGGCCCAGCGTCTCGCCCGGCGTGTGCACGTGCACGACCCAGAGATGGCCCTGCAGCCGCTTGGCCAGACGGTAGCCGCGGCGCACGAGCTTCTTGGCGATCGGACCGGCCTTCACGCAGACGACCACGCGGTCCTCGGTCGCCCAGGGAGTCTCGATCTCGTGTTCGTCGATGTAGTCCTGCAGAGTCTCGTCGACCTCTTCGGCCGTCTTGCGCAAGGCCAGCTCGCGCAGCGCCACCAGATTGCCGCGGCGGAAGAAGTTGCTCAGAGCGCCCGGGATCTTGTCGAGGTCGTAGACCACGCCGCGATTGAGCCGGTTGATCAGGGCGTCGGTGGTCAGGTCGACGAGCACGACCTCGTCGGCGCGGTCGAGCACCGAGTCGGGCAGCGTCTCGCGCACCCGCACGCCGGTGATCTGAAAGACGGTGTCGTTCAGGCTCTCGAAGTGCTGCACGTTGACGGTCGAGATGACGTTGATGCCGGCCGCGAGGATCTCGTCGACGCTCTGCCAGCGCTTCTCGTGGACCGAGCCCGGGATGTTGCTGTGGGCCAGCTCGTCGACCAGGGCCCACTCGGGCTTGCGGGCGATGACCGCCGCCGTGTCCATCTCCTCGAAGGTGCCGCCGCGGTACTCGAGCCGTTTGCGGGGCACCACCGGCAGACCCGCGGCCAGCTCCGCGGTGGCCTCGCGCCCGTGGGTCTCGACGAAGCCGATGACGAGGTCCTCGCCGCGCCGGCAACGGCGCTGCGCCTCTGCCAGCATGGTGAAGGTCTTGCCGACTCCCGGCGCGTAGCCCAGAAAGATCTTGTGGCGCCCGCGGTTGCGCAGGGTCTTCAGGGCGAAGGGCTCGCCCGGGACCGCCTCGTGGAGCGGCGGGCCCGGAGCCGCCTCGTCGATCGGCGGGCCGGCGTGAGACATCAGGGGCTCGTGCCGGCCTGTGCGGCGTCGAGTGCCAGGTTGAGCTGCAGCACGTTGACCACCGGCTCGCCGAGGAACCCGAACTGACGGCCGGCCGTGTGGCTCGAGATCAGCGCCAGCACCTTGGAGACACTGATGCCGCGCGCCGTCGCCACCCGCTGTGCCTGCGCCCTGGCGTTGGCGATCGTGATGTCAGGGTCGAGCCCGCTTGCCGACGTCGTGACCATGTCGATCGGCACGTGACCGAACCTGAGGCCGGGGTCGGCGGCGATGTCGGCCTTGACCGCGGCCTGGACGCGGTCGGCAAGCGTCCTGCTCGTGGGGCCGAGGTTGGAAAACGACGAATCCATGCCGTCGTACCCCGAACCCGCCGCTGAGGGACGCGGCCAGAAGTACTTCGCCGACGTGAAGTTCTGTCCTATCAGGCTCGAACCGATCACCACACCGTTCCTCTTGACCAGGCTGCCGTCGGCCTTGCCCGGAAAGACGACCTGGGCTATGCCGGTCATGGCAAGAGGATAGACGATGCCCGCGATGACCGCCGTCACGAGCGTCATGCGTATCGCTGTCCAGACGTATTTCACGTGCGCCGGCTCCCTTAGGTCGTCAGGTGGAGGGCCACCAGGATGAGGTCGATGAGCTTGATGCCCACGAACGGCGCGATCACGCCGCCCAGGCCGTAGACCAGCAGGTTGTAGCGCAGCAGCGCGGCCGCCCCGATGGGCCGGTACTTCACGCCGCGCAGGGCCAGCGGGATCAGCGCCACGATGATCAGGGCGTTGAAGATCACCGCCGACAGCACCGCGCTGTGCGGCGAGTGCAGGCGCATGATGTTGAGGCTGTGCAGCTCGGGGAAGGCCACCATGAACATCGCCGGCAGGATGGCGAAGTACTTGGCCACGTCGTTGGCGATGCTGAAGGTGGTCAGGGCTCCGCGCGTGATCAGGAGCTGCTTGCCGATCGCCACGATCTCGATGAGCTTGGTCGGGTTGGAGTCGAGGTCGACCATGTTGCCGGCCTCTTTGGCGGCCGACGTACCCGAGTTCATGGCCACACCGACGTCGGCCTGAGCCAGCGCCGGCGCGTCGTTCGTGCCGTCGCCGGTCATGGCCACCAGCTTGCCCTGCTGCTGCTCGCTGCGGATCAGCTCCATCTTGGCTTCGGGCGTGGCTTCGGCCAGAAAGTCGTCGACACCGGCCTCCTTGGCGATCACCGCCGCGGTCAGTGGGTTGTCGCCGGTGATCATCACGGTGCGGATGCCCATCGCCCGCAGCTCGTCGAAGCGCTCACGGATGCCGCCCTTGACGATGTCCTTGAGGTGGATGACGCCGAGCACCTGATCGTCGCGGGCCACGGCCAGTGGCGTGCCGCCCTGCAGCGAGACCTGCTCGATGGCGAGCTCGAGATCGGCCGGCACTGCGCCGCCGTGCTGGCGGATCCAGTTCATGACGGCCTCGCCGGCGCCCTTGCGGATGGAGTGGCCGTCGAGGTCGATGCCGCTCATGCGCGTCTGGGCGCTGAACTCGATGAAGCTCGCCTTCTCGGGATCGATGTGGCGGCCGCGGATGCCGAAGCTCTTGGCCAGCACGACGATCGAGCGGCCCTCGGGCGTCTCGTCGGCGAGCGAGGCGAGCTGGGCGGCGTCGGCGAGCTCGGCCTCGGTCACGTTGGGCATGGGGATGAACTCGGCCGCCTGACGGTTGCCCAGGGTGATCGTGCCGGTCTTGTCGAGCAGCAGCGTGTCCACGTCACCGGCCGCTTCGACCGCGCGACCGCTCACCGCCAGCACGTTGTGGCGCACCAGACGGTCCATGCCGGCGATGCCGATGGCCGACAGCAGGCCGCCGATCGTCGTGGGGATGAGACAGACGAGCAGCGCGATAAGAACGGTGGGCGACTGGGTCGCGTGGTCGTAGATGGCAAACGGCTCCAGCGTGAGGATGACGATCACGAAGATGATGGTCAGGGCGGCCAGCAGGATCGTCAGGGCGATCTCGTTGGGTGTCTTCTGGCGCTCGGCGCCTTCGACCAGGCCGATCATGCGGTCGAGGAAGCTCTCGCCCGGGTTCGAGGTGATCTCCACCCTGATCTCGTCGGAGAGCACCTTCGTGCCGCCGGTCACGGCGCTGCGATCGCCGCCGCTCTCGCGGATCACGGGCGCCGACTCGCCGGTGATGGCCGACTCGTCGACCGAGGCGATGCCCTCGATGACCTCACCGTCGCCGGGGATGATCTCGCCGGCCGAGACGACCACGATGTGCCCCTTGCGCAGCTCGCCCGCGGGCACCTGCCTGATGCCGTCGTCGGTCACCAGGTTGGCGTAGGTCTCGGTGCGCATGCGGCGCAGCGTGTCGGCCTGGGCCTTGCCGCGGCCCTCGGCCATGGCCGTCGCGAAGTTGGCGAACAGCACGGTGAACCACAGCCAGCCGGCCACGGCGCCCACGAAGGCGGTGTCGCCGCGCGAGTGGATGAGGCCGGCGATGAAGTAGTACGTCGTGATGAGGCTGCCGACCTCGACCACGAACATCACCGGGTTGCGGGCCACGTCGCGCGGGTCGAGCTTGCGGAAGGCGCTGAGGAGAGCAGGCCAGACCAGGCCCCTCATGGACGCCTCGTTGCGGATGGTCACTCGTCCCTCGGGCGCGGAGTGCTCCGGGGCGGCCGGCTTCTGCGCTTCATCCGCCACAGGTGGGTCCTGTCGTTCGTCAGCCATGGGTCACCCGAAGAGTTTGCCGGCGTACATGAGGTAGTGCTCGACGATCGGCCCCAACGCCAGGGCCGGGAAGTAGGTCAGCGCGCCGACGATCAGGATCACGCCGACGAGCAGCACGACGAAGATGCCGCCGGTGGTGGGGAACGTGCCCGGCGATGGCGGCACCGTCTTCTTGCCGGCCAGCGAGCCGGCCAGCGCGAGGCAGGGGATGATGAAGATGTAGCGGCCCCACATCATGCACAGGCCGCCGATGGTGCTCCAGAAGCGGCCGCTCGCCGTGAGACCGGCGAAGGCGCTGCCGTTGTTGCCGGTCTGCGAGAGAGTGCCGTAGAGGATCTCCGACAGGCCGTGCGGACCGGAGTTCAGGACGGCGTCCTTTCCGGCCGGCACCACGGCGGCCAGGGCGGCGAAGCCCAGCGCCGTGACGCAGAAGTACAGTACGGCCAGAGTAGCGAGCTTCATCTCGCGGCCTTCGATCTTCTTGCCCAGGTACTCGGGCGTGCGGCCCACCATGAGACCGGCTATGAAGACCGCCAGGATGGCGTTGACCAGCAGCCCCATGATGCCGACCCCGACGCCGCCGAACACCACCTCGCCCAAGGCGATGTTGAGCATCGCCTGGCCGCCGGCCAGCGGTGTCAGGCTGTCGTGGCCGTTGTTGACGGCGCCGGTCGAGGTGTCGGTCGTGATGTTCGCAAACAGGACCGAATCGGCGATGCCGAAGCGCGCCTCTTTGCCCTCCATGTTGCCGCCGGACTGGGTCGAGGTCAGCGCCTCGTTGGCGCCGAGCCTGGCGAGGATCGGGTTGCCCTTCTGCTCGCTGGCGTACATCACGGTCACGCCCATAAGCAGGATCGCCATGGCGGCCGCGAACACCGCCCAACCCTGTCGCTGGTTGCCGGCGAAGCGGCCGAACATGTAGGTGAAGCTCACCGGGATGGCCAGCAGCGCCAGCATCTCGACCATGTTGGTGAGAGGTGTAGGGTTCTCGTAGGGGTGCGACGAGTTGGCGTTGTAGGAACCGCCGCCGTTGTTGCCCAGCTCCTTGATGATCTCTTGCGAGGCGAAGGGCCCCTGGGCGATGGTCTGCACCGTGCCCTGCACCGTCACCGCGTGGGTCGGCCCGTTCAGGTTCTGCACGACCCCCTGCGAGACCAGGAACAGCCCCCCGATGATCGAGATCGGCAGCAGGACGTAGAGGAAGCTGCGAGTCATGTCGACCCAGAAGTTGCCGAGCTCGCGGCCGGAGCGGCGCGTGATGCCGCGGATGAACGCGACGCCCACCGCCATGCCCACGGCGCCCGACACGAAGTTCTCGCGGGCGAGGGCGAGCATCTGCGACAGGTAGCTCACCGCCGTCTCCGGTACGTAGACCTGCCAGTTCGTGTTGGTCGTGAAGCTGACCGCGGTGTTGAAGGCCACGGTCGGGCTCATGTCGGGGATGTGGGCCGGGTTGAGCGGCAGGTGGCCCTGGAGCCGCAGGATCAGGTAGATGAACAGCAGCACCGCAAGGTTGAAGACGAGCAGCGAGACCGCGTAGGCGGTGACCCCCATCTCGCGCGTCTCGTCGATGCCGCAGAGACGGTAGGTGAGCCTCTCGACGGGCCGCACGATACGATCCATGAAGGTGTGCTCGCCGCGAAAGACGTGCGCCATGTAGGTACCGAGCGGTTTGGCGATGAGCCCCAGAAGTACGACGTACAACGCGATCTGCGCTATGCCCCATGCCATGGTCTGTCAGACCCTCCCTCAGACCCCTAGAACTTCTCGGGGCGCAGCAGCGCGAAGAACAGGTAGACGATCAGGGCGACAGCGACGATGCCCAGCACAAGGTAGGAGACGTTCAAGGCAGGCCGCCCTAGAGCCTCGGCGCGACGCGCGCATAGACGATCGCCAGCGCGAAGAACGCCGCCACGATCAGCAGGTAGACGAGATCTCCCATCGCCTTGCGACCCTCCCACCCGGTCTTTCACGCCCCCCCGTCGCCTTCGAGCGGCGACTGCAGCGCCTAGTACCCAGGTCTTGAATGCCTTGTATCCGTTGGCGGCATGTCCGGCCGTACGCCGACCGTGCCGCCGATACGGTCGCCACTCGCGGGGCAGCGCGAGTGGCGACCGCGCTCCGATTAGTACCCGACCGTACGTAGCGGCGCCGTGAAGAACCCCCCTGCGCTCGTAAAGATGTCGTGAAGCCTCAAAGAGGTGTCGTGAAGTCGTCGCGGGCGCGTCGAGAGACGGCCGGGCACACCGGGAGACCGACGGGAAGGCGCTGGGAGACCGACAAGAGACCGCCGGGAGCACGCCAGGAGGGCGAAGAAGAGGCGACGACGCTTCGTGCGACCGATCGTGCAGACGAATCGCGGCGACGCGCAGAGCGCGTCGCCGCGATCGGCAAACGACGGTCGGGAGGCCGCACGCCGCGGCCGGTGTCGCCGGTCAGGTCGACATACCGGCCCGCCGGTGGACGGCGCCCGACCGTAGGCCTTGCACGTTGCCGCGGCGAGCCGTCCGGCGATCGGCCAGCCTGACGACGCTCGACACGACCGGCCCGGCCGCCGACGCCCCAGCGGCGCGCGAGCTCGTGCGCAGGGCGTTCAGGGCGAGGTGCTCGCGAACGGTCAGCGACACAAGATAGACGAGACACGAAGCCGCCGTCAGCACGGCCAGAGCAAAAAGGACGTCGATGGCGACGATCCCGATACCGGTCATGCTCATGACAGCCTCCTCGCAGCCCACATCGCCGCAGCCGGCGATACATGATCAGGCTACCCGGGGCGTCGTTAAGGAGCCGTGTAGGGGCGGTGTGACCGTGTAAAGAATCCGCGTAGGTCACAGGTCGGAGCCACGCGCCGCGGACCGGCGCCGGCAGAAGCCGGCCGAAGCCGGCCACGAGGTCTCGGCGGCCCCGGCTTGAGGACGGAACCGGCTACCGGGTCTCGGCGGCCTCGGGCACCGACAGGCGAAACCCGACGCCGGGCTCGGTCACGATGTAGCGCGGCCCGGCGGGCGACGGCTCGATCTTCTTGCGCAGGTGGCTGACGTGGACCCGCAGGGTCTGCGCGTCTTCGACCCACTCCGGACCCCACACATGCTCGAGGATCATCTTCTGGGTCACCACGAGGTCGGCGTTGCGAGCGAGGAACGCGAGGATGTCGAACTCGGTAGGCGTCAGGGCCACCTCGGCGCCGGCCAGCGTGACGCGCCGCCGGGCGATGTCGATCTCAAGGTCGCCCGCCACGACCACCGGAGGCGGCGAGGTGAGCGCCGCCGCGCGACGCAGCAGCGCCCGGATGCGGGCCAGCAGCTCGCCCGCCGAGAAGGGCTTGGTCAGATAGTCGTCGGCGCCTTCGTCCAAGGCCTGGATCTTGTCGGCTTCGGCCGAGCGCACCGAAAGGATGAGGATCGGCGCCGTCATCCAGGTGCGCAGCTCACGACAGACCTCGATGCCGCTGCGGTCGGGTAGCATGAGGTCGAGCACGACCAGGTCGGGCGGCTCGTCGATGGCCTTGAGCAGCGCCTCTTCGGCGGTCGACGCCAGCGACAGCACATAGCCGCGTGAACCGAGGATCGACTGCAGGGCCCGCCTGATCTGCTCCTCGTCGTCGACGGCGAGTATGCGCGTCGGGCGCTCCGGGATGCTCATCGCTCCTCCTCAGTCGTGTCCGTGTCGTTCGGCAGATCGATCACGAAGCGCGCGCCGCGCGGCGTCACGTCGTCGACATGGATGGCGCCCCCGTGAGCCCGCACGATCTCGCGTGTGATGGCGAGACCGAGCCCCGTGCCCGACGGTACCTTCATGCCCGTCCGCCGCCCGCGGAAGAACTTCTCGAAGACGGCGTCGTGCTCGTCTGCCGCGATGCCCGGCCCCTGGTCTTCGACCCACATCCGCAGGCCGTCCGGCGTGGTCTGCGCGCCGACCCACAAGGGACTCGCGCCAGCGTACAGCATGGCGTTCTCGAGCAGGTTCTGAAACACGCGCACCCACTGCTCGAAGTCGACGCGCACCGGCGGCAGCTCGTCGGGCAGATTGATCATCACCCGGTTGCGCTCGTGGACCGGCAGCGCCGCCAGGCTGGTCGCCAGGATGTCGGAGAGCTCGTAGAGCTCGCGGTGCGGTTCCCAGGCGCGGGCTTCGAGCCGCGACAGGTCGAGCAGCGCGCCGATGCTGCTGTTCAGGCGCGCCACGTCGGACACGATCGCCCGGAGCTCGTCGCGCACGCTCTTCTCGTTCCAGGGGATGTCGCCTTCGAGCAGGTTGCTGACCGTGGCCGTGAGCGCGGCGAGCGGCGTCTTCAGCTCGTGCGAGACCGACGACAGCAGGCTCGACTTGAGCCGGTCGGCTTCGCGCAGGGCTTCGGCCGCGGTGGCGACGCCCTGGAGCTGCTGACGCTCGAGGAAGGTGGCGACGAGGTTGGCGATCGAAGCGAGCAAGCGGGCCTGTTCGTCGTCGTAGGCGTGGCCGTCGAGCCGGCCGGCCACGCTCAGCACGCCGACGACACCCGTCGCGGTGCGCAGCGGCAGAAACACGCCGCCGCTGCTGTCGGGCACCCTGAAGCCTTCGCTCGGCAGGCGCGCCTCGGGGTGTTCGCTTGTCACCGCGTGCGGCAGCCCGACCGGAGCATCGTGGGTGTAGACCCAGTGAGCCACCGTAGCCGTGCCGCTGTCGGGCTCGTCGAGCGGCGGCGTGACACAGAACGTGGTGAGCAGGTCGTCGTTGCCGACGAACAAGGTCGCCGAGGCCGCACCGAGCAAGGCGACGATCTCGCCCAGGATGTTCTCGGCCATCTCACCGGTCGATGCCTCGGACACGAGGCCGGCCGAGAGCCGGTTGAGGGCTGCCGTCTCGTGCTCACGGGCCAGCGCCCGAGCCTCGCGGTCGCGCATGCGCCCCGTCTGCAGACCCATGACCACGCCGACCACGAGGAAGGCAAACAGCGAGAGGTAGTCCTTGGGATCGCGCACGACCAGCGTGTGGTAGGGCGGCAGAAAGAAGAAGTCCCAGGCAAAGAAGGCCAGCACGGCCGCGAGGATCGCGGGGCCGGCGCCGCTGGCGCCGGCGACCAGCACGACGATCAACAGGTAGAGCAGCGCCCACTGCCCTTTGGCGAAGGCGTCCCTGCCGGGCAGGAAGACGGCGGTCGACACGGCGATCGCCAGGACGGCCAGGACGTAGCCGTGGCGGGCGAACCAGATGAGCGGGCGGCGCGGCATGCGACCTCGATCGTGGCCGGTTATCGAGACGCGATTGTACGCCGCCCGCGACGGGGCGCCAGTCACCGGCGGGTACTTAGACCAGTAGAGCTGCCCGTGTGCCGCGAGCAGCTCGGAACCGTCAGGCCCTCACGCCTCGACCCGGCGTGTGCCCATCGCGGGCAAGAAAGCGCCCGCCCGGTGCGAGCCCTTGCAGAACGACCACCAGTGAGACGGCCAGCAAGATGGCGAGGACAGTCGGCAGGAGAAGCTCAGACCCGTGCCACTGGACGATGCGATAGATGATACCGAAAACGTCCGTGGCGAGAAGGGCGGCAAGGGAGACCGCGGCCAGAGCCAGGAGCCAGACCGGCTGCCTGCCTCGGAAGATCATGGCCGACACCCCCAGCGCCAGAAGCGGTATGACGAAGACCAGTACCGGCACGAGCGCCTCACCTCCCCGGTGGGTCTTACGATGACCCAGCAGACTGCGTACCAGGGAGCGTACTCCTTTCCGCGTCGCACGTCACCGTAGGGGCGTGAGTCGCGTCCCGCGGTCTGCGTGACCCGCGTCAAAGGCTCGCGCCCGTCAGCAACCGGCGCCTCGCACCAGCCGCTCCGCGCGGCCGTCGGCGTGGCCCACCACCACCTCGTCGGCCATACCGAGAAAGAGACCGTGCTCGACGACCCCGGGCAGCGACTTGAGGGCGGCCGCGACCGCGGTGAGGTCCTGCCCGCTGTCGGCGCCGGCCCTGCGATCACTCATCGCAAGCCGGCAGTCGAGGATGAAGTGCCCTTCGTCTGAGACGAAGGTCTGCCCGTCCTGCCCGCGCCGCAGCCGCGCGGCGGACACGAGCTCGAGCAGCGACCGGCGCGTCTCACGCCAGCCGAACCGTACGACCTCGACCGGCAGAGCGTGACGCTCGCCCAGCCGAGTCACGACCTTGTCGTCTTCGACCACGATGAGAAAGCGGCGCGCGGCGCGGGCCACGAGCTTCTCGCGCAGCAGCGCGCCGCCACCGCCCTTGATCAGGTCGAGGCGCGGATCGACCTCGTCGGCGCCGTCGACGGCGAGGTCCAGCAGCGGCGTGAGGCCGGGGGCCGCGGTCGCCGGAGCCGCCGCGGCCGCGCGACGCCGCGCCGCCGAGTCCCGCCGGCGTCGCCGGAGCCGTTGCGCTTGAGGTCGAGCTCGTCGAGCGATACCACGGCGAAGCCGGCGGCGCGGGCCAGGGCATCGGTGGCAGACGAGGCGACCACGGCCAGCAGCGGCGGTCCGGACGGCCAGCGCTGGGCGGCAAGCTCGATGACGGCAGCCACCGCGCGCCCCGAGCCCAGCCCTAGCGTCATGCCACTGTGCAGCTCGGCGACGGCGGCGCGCGCCGCGACTGTTCGAGCCGCGGCGACCGCGCTGAGCTGCGGCGCGCGCTCTCGGCAGCTCCCCGAACGCGCCGCGCGAGGCTCCGCCCGCTCCTTCTTGTCAGCGCTGCTCATGTTGCCGCCGTCTCTTCATCTCCTGTCATGGCTTCACGGACGCTGCCTCATGACGCTGTTTACCCATGACGACTTCGTGGGCTGCAGTCTCCTCAAGCCGGGCGGACGGGCCGCAGACCCGCCGCGGCCGTCACCGACAAAGCCGTCACTAGTCGGGCCGTCACCACCGAGCCGCCCACTAGTCGGAGCCGTCACCGACGAAGCCGCGCAGCGCGGCGAGGGCCGACTCGTGGCGTTCCCAGAGCCGGTCCCAGCGCAGCGATTCGGCTTCGCATGGCGCGATGGTCTCGAGGGCCGCGGACGAGGAGATGGCCAGGGGGCCATAGCCGGCAGCCATGGCCGCCAGCGACGCCGCTCCGATCGCCGAATGCGCGGTCTCGCCGTCGGCGGCGTAGACGACGCGACGCCGGCTGGCGTCGGCAAGCTGCTGGCGGAACAGGGGGTCGGCGCCGCTGCCGCCGGCCATGCGGATCTCGCCGCGCGGCAGGCCGGCCTGCTCGAGCACGGCCAGGCAGCGGCGCGACTCCAGCACGACACCGTCGACGAGGGCCCGCGCCACCTCGGCCGCGCCGTGTCCGAGACTCAGGCCGAACAGCGCCCCGGGAATGGTCGGGTCCCAGAGGGCGCCCTGCTCGCCGGGCGAGAGGTACGGCAGAAACGACAGACCACCGGCGCCTGGTTCGACGCCCGCGGCCAGCTTCATGAGGGCCGCCTCGTCGCCGCCGGCCTCGCGCAGCAGGCCGGCCAGCCAGCGAAAGGCGCTGCCCGTGGTGAGCAGGTCCATCTCGAAACCCCAGCCGTCGATGCCGGCCAGCGGAGTGATGAGGTAGCGGTGCGCGGGGTCGGCGAGAAGGCGGTCGGCGACGCCGAGCAGGACGGTGCTCGTGCCGGCCACGCAGGCAACGTCGCCGGGCCGTGTGACGCCCAGCCCGAGGCAACCCAGCACCGAGTCGGCGGCGCCGAGGCAGATCGGCAGACCGGCGGGCAGACCGAGCAGGGTCGCCGCGCCGGTCGCCACACGCCGCACAGTGAGCGACGGCAGCACCGGCGGCAGTGCAGGCAGGTCCGAGTGGCCGGCGGGCGCGGCGACCCCGGCGAGGTCGCCGAGCAGGCCGCCCGCCGCCGTGACGACGGGGTCGAGCCAGGTGCCGGCTTCGAGCCCGTAACAGCCGAAGCCGCTGGCGGTGCTCGGGTCGGTCGCCGGCTCGCCGGTCAGGCGCCAGAACAACCAGTCCTTGGCGCCGAGCAGCCGGCGCGCGCTGCTTGCCGCCTGCGGCGCGACGCGCGCCAGGCGCTGATACATGGGCAGCAGATAGCGGCCGTCGACCCACTGGCCGGTGAGCTCGTAGAGCTGCTCGCCGCCGAGGCGGGCGCGCAGCAGGTCGCCTTCGGGCTCGGCGCGCCCATCTTCCCAGGTGATCGCCGGCGCCACCGGTCCGCCGTCGTCGTCGGCGGCCACCAGCGTCGGGATCATGGCCGACAGGCCGATGGCGGCCCAGCGGCGGGTCGGCGCGCCGCCGTCGTGAAGCTGAGCGACGGCGGCTTCGACGGCCGACCACCAGTCGGCCGGCGACTGTTCTGCCGAGCCGGGCTCGGGCCGCGCGGTCGGGTAGCCGGCGTGGGCGCGGGCGACGATCTCGCCGCCCGCGCCCACAGCCACCGCCTTCAGGCTCGACGTGCCGAGGTCGAGCCCGATGAACAGGGCGTCGCTGCTCACAGGCCGAAGCCTTCGCTGGGCGGCTCGGGATTGTCGAACGCCGCCTCCACCTTGTCGCCGAAGCTCGTGGTCGGGTCGCTGTAGAACTTGGCGTGCCCGACGCCCTTCGAGACGAACGACAAGACCAGGCCGAGGAGCGCCAGACCGAAGCCCAGCGCGATCTCGACGCCGTCGAGCGCACCGGTCGCCAGCTCGTAGATGACGACGAACGCCATGAAGGCCGCACCGAAGCCCGGCAGGATGCCGCCCAGGATCAGGTTGCCGGCGGTCTTCGTGACGACTCTGCGGTAGTACCAGACGGCGGTGAAAGCCGTCAGGAAGTAGAAGATGGCCGCCATCAGACCGAGCGTGTCGACGATGTTGTTGAGAGCCTTGCCGATCGTGCCGGAGAACAGCATCACACCGCACAGGAAGACGATGTTCAGAAGACCCAGCAGGATCGTGGCGTTCCAGGGAGTCCGATACCGCTGGTGGACGTTGTCGAAGAACTTCGGGAACACGCGGTCGCGGCCCATGGCGAACGAGATGCGCCCGGAGCTGACGATCGCGGCCTGCAACGAAGCGAGTGTGCCGCCCAGTACGGCCACGATCATCAGATTCTTCCAGAAGCCGCCACCGATCTTGTCGCCCACGAAGGCGAGGATGTTGGCCTCGTTGGCCACCATGGTGCCGAACGGGGCGATGCCCTGAAAGGCGAAGATCACGAACGAGTAGATGAAGAACAGGATGACGACGCTGAGAATGGCCGCGGATCCGGCCTGCTTGCCCTTGGCCTCTTCGCCGACGTAGGCGGCGGTGTCCCAGCCGGAGTACAGGAAGATGGCGATCAGGATGCCTGAGACGAGTCCGGTCCGGGGCAGCGTGAATATCGAGCTGATGGTGTGCACCGAGCCGGACAGTCCTGTGAAGTAGATCATCACGATCGCCGCCACGGCGAAGCCGATCATCAGCGCGTACTCGAAGATCGCCCAGGCCCAGTTGAAGCGCGCCGACAGCTTGATGCCGAGGGCGGCGACGACGAGCACGAGGATGTCGAAGACGCTGCCCACGAGGACCACCCAGTACTTGTTGTTGGCGGCGCTGTTCGAGAAGAAGCTCAGGAAGTAGGAGCCCAGCGGAACGGTCAGACTGACGGTGCCGACCGTGTAGTACATGAGCATGATCCAGCCGGCGAAGAAGCCGGCGTGCGGGTTGACCGCGCGGCCCACCCAAGAGTAGGTGGCGCCGGCGCTGGGCTGCCAGGCGTTCAGGCGCTGGTAGCCGATGGCGATGCCGATCATGGGGATGAAGCAGATCAGGATCGCCAGGAAGGTGTGGTAGTACACGGCGATCATGAGGCCGACGATGCCGACGGCGATACTCTGCGTCGGCCCCGAGCTGGCCAGGGCCATGATCACCACGTCGCCGATGCGCAGGGCGCCGGCCTTGAGGCCTCCGGCGCCGGGGCCCGGCGCTACCGGGTCGCGCGGCGGGCGGGTCGTGACATCAGACATTGTCCTCCCCCTTTCAGGGACGTGCGGTTGGCCGGGAACGGATGGGCTTGGAGTCGACGGGTCCGCTCGACGCGGCTCGACCGACCGGCGTGACGCTCCAGTCGCGCAGGTCGGTGCCGCGGAACACATGACGGGCCGTCTGGCCGGAGATCGAGAAGACGACCTCGGAGGCCGGGTAGACCTGCTGAAAGCAGTCGAACGGAAGGCCGTGGGGGGCGAAGCTCACGCCGCGCAGGCGCACGACCTGGGCGCCCTCGTCGAGCTCGAGCAGGCGGCGTTCGCCGGAACTCGGCGCGACCACCTCGAGGAACTGCTCCTCGTAGTCGTCTTCGAGCCCGAAGCGGCGCGCCAGCAGCCGGTAGAGCGAGTCGGCCGCCTCGGCCGTGCGGGTATCGAGACCGGGCGCCAGGGCGACCGGTATGACGGCCTGCTCGACGATCATCGGCCGGCCGTCGATCACGCGCAGGCGGCGGACCCTCCACACCTCGTCGCCCGAGCCGAGCTGCAGGGCGTGGGCGATCGTCGCCGACGGTCGCCCACGCGTCACATCGAGCACCCTCGTGAGGATCTCGTGGGCGCCGTGCTCTTCGGCCAGCGTGCCTAGCAGCCCACCGGCGCGCCCGGGAGCGCTCACGATGCGCGGCCGGGCGACGAACGTGCCGACGCCCTGGTGGCTGTGCACGCGACCGTCCTGCTGGAGCTCGTCCAGGGCGCGGCGCACGGTGATCAGGCTGACCCCGGCCATGGCCGCCAGGTCGGCGTGGCTGGGCAGCAGGTCGCCGGGCCCGAGCTGCTCGTCGGCGATGAGGCGCTCGATCATCGCCATCACGTCCTGATAGCGCAGGCGCCGGGGCGCCGGCCGCTCGGTCATCGTCCGACCTTGCCGCGCTACCTCGCGGCCCTTTCGGCCGCGAGGATCGGGAACACCTCGGCCGCTGCGGCCAGCGTCTCGTCGATGTCGGCGTCGCTGTGCACGAGGCTGACGAAGAGGTTCTCGAACTGGCTCGGGTGAAAGATCACGCCGCGCAGCAGCATCTCCTGCCACCAGCGCGTGAAGAGCGCTTCGTCGGCGTAGGCGTGGGCCTCGCGCCAGTCGTGGATCGGATGCTCGCTGAACCACATCTGAAAGACCGTGCCGAGGCCGTCGATCTGCACCGGGATGTCGTGCGCGGCGGCGAGGTCGCGCAGACCCTGGGCGAGCCGCTCGCCGAGCGCCCGCTGGCGCTCGTAGAGGCCCGGCTCGGCGAGCAGGTCCATGGTCGCCGACACCGCGGCGCACTGCACGACGTTGGCGTTGTAGGTGCCCGAATGCGAGTAGCGGCCCTCGTCGATCATGGCCATGACGGCGTGCGAGCCACCGATTGCGGCGACCGGAAAACCGCCGCCCAGGCCCTTGGCCAGGGTCGTCAGGTCGGGCATGACGCCGTACCACTCCTGGGCGCCGCCGCGACAGAAGCGAAATCCGGTGATGACCTCGTCGAAGATGAGCAGCGCGCCGTGCTTGCGCGTCTCTGAGCGCAGCAGCTCGAGGTAGCCGGGCCGGGGCAGGATGCAGCCGGTGTTGAACACGGCCGGTTCGGTGATCACCGCGGCGATCTCGTCGCCGTGCTCGGCCATGACGCGCCTGAAGCTCTCGGGGTCGTTCCAGGAGAGCACGATCAGCGTGTCGGCGAGCTCCTGGGGCACGCCGGGGCCCGACGCGACGGGCCGCGGGTGGTCGGCCGGGCCGGCTTCGTCGGGATCGACGTGGTTGCTCCAGTACACGACGTCCTGCCAGCCGTGGTAGTGGCCCTCGAAGCGCACCAGCAGGCGCCGCCCCGTGACCGCACGCGCGAGGCGCACGGCGGTGCCGACCGCCTCGCTGCCCGAGTTGGTGAAGCGCACCGCTTCGATGCTGGGCACGGCCTCGACGACCTTCTCGGCGGCGTCGATCTCGAGCTCGTAGGGTACTCCGAAGCAGGTTCCCAGTGAGGCCACGGCATCCTGGACCGCCCTGGTGATCGCGGGGGGACGATGGCCGAGGATCATAGGCCCGAGGCCGAGCAGGTAGTCGATGTACTCGTGGCCGTCGACATCGGTCATGCGCGAACCCGAGCCCTGAGCGATGAACGGCGGGTAGGGCACCCAGCCGAACTTGAAGGTGCGGGCGCTGCTGCCGGCGCCGGCGGGAATGACGCGGCGGGCGCGGGTGAAGAGCTCGCGCGAACGCGGCATCCGCTCGTCGTAGCGTGCTGTGAAGTCCATGGTCATCTACTCCTGACGGGCCACTCGAGCGGCTGGCGAACCACCGACTTGCCACTGCCGAACGACTGCCGAACGACTGCCGGACGAACTTGGTATACTCTGTATGCTCAGTTCGTCGGTCATCCTATCGAGTGTCGCCGCCGACGGCAACCGCGAAAGCGAGGAACCCATGAGCTTCATGCGCGACGAGATCTTCGCTCAACCCGACATCGTGGCCAGGCTCGCCGCCGACCTCGCGCCCTATCGCGCGGCGGTCGCCGCGGCGCGCGCGGCCGGTGTGCGCTTCGTGCTCTACGCGGCGCGCGGCACCAGCGACAACGCGGCCGTGTTCGGCAAGTACCTGGCCACCATCCACGCCGGCCTGCCGGCCGGCCTCGCGGTGCCCAGCTCGGCGACCGTCTACGACACCCCGATCGACCTGCGCCAGTGCCTGGTCGTGGGCGTGAGCCAGAGCGGCGAGACCCCCGACGTGGCCGAATACGTCGCCCACGCCCGCCGGGCGGGCGCCTTCACCATCGCCATCACCAACGACGACGACAGCCTGCTGGCCCGCCAGGCCGACAGCGTGCTGGCCACCCATGCCGGACACGAGCAGGCCGTGGCCGCGACCAAGACCTACACGAGCCAGCTCGCCGTGCTCGCGCTGTTCTGGGCGCAGTGGTGCGACGACGAGGACCTGCTGACCGCCCTGCGTGGCGCCGTGCCCGAAGCGATGCGCGCCGCCCTGACGCTCGACGCCGAGATCGCCGAGATCGCGCAGTGGCTGCGCTTCAGCGAACGCCTGCTTGTGACCGCGCGCGGCTACAACTTTGCCACCGCGCTCGAGGCGGCGCTCAAGTTCAAGGAGACCTCCTACATCGCCGCCATGCCCTACTCGGCCGCCGACCTCATGCACGGGCCCATCGCCATGGTCGAGCCCGGCTACCCGGCTCTGCTCCACTCGCTCTCCGGCCGCGCCCTGCCGGCCATGCGGCGACTCGAGCACGACCTGCTGGAACGCAGGGCCGAGCTCGTGGTCGTCGAGGACACTCAGCAGGACGGCGACAGCGACCGGCGGCGTGGCCTGCGCCTGCCGCAGGCGGTGCCCGAGCCGCTGTCGCCTCTCGTGGCGATCGTGCCGGGCCAGCTCCTCGCCGCCCGCCTGGCCGAAGCGCGCGGCTACGACCCCGACAAGCCGCGCGGACTGAACAAGATCACCAGGACCATGTAATCGCGCGGGCGCGCGACCGCTGGAAGAGTTGCTTAAGTTTGCTCGCCGGCCTGTCGAAACCACCTTTGTGTTGCCTGAACCCACTATTGAAGCGACGGGGCACGACCGCTGGTTGCGTGTCGCTTCGGCGGCCGAGCTCCTCGGTCTGAGCGCGAGCACGCTCCGCCGCTGGAGCGACGCCGGCAGGCTTCCCCACTACCGCACCGCGGGCGGACAGCGCCGCTACCGGCGGCGCGACCTCGAACGCCTTCTCCACGAAGCGACGGCGACGCCCGCCCTCGGGTACGACGCCGCCCCCGTCGCGGACCGGCCGCTCTCACCGCTCGAGAGCGTTGAGACCGCCCGCATCCTGACGGTGTCGCAGCCGCCGGACTGGCGGCTGTTTGAGGCCCTGCCGGATGCAGTCCTCGTCATCGATGCCGACAGTCACACGATCGTCTGGGCGAACATGGCCGCGGCGCGACTGTTCGGCGCCGCGCCGGACGCCGTCGCCGGTCGCAGCTGCCACGGGTTCGTGTGCCCGGCGGAGCGCGGCCGGTGCCCGGTCTCCGACCTCGGGCAGACCATCGACCACTCGCAGTGTGAGTTTCTGGCCGCGGACGGTCACCTGCTGCCGGTGCTCAAGTCCGTCTCGCAGGTGACCACGGGCTCCGGCACCTACCTCGTGGAAAGCATCCAGGAGCGGTCACAAAGGCTCACCTCGCTGCTCGACGCAAGCCGCGCCATCAGCTCGAGCCTGGTCGTCGACGAGGTCCTCGACACGGTGGTCCGCAGGGCGGCCGAGACGCTGCGCGCCGACATCAGTCTGCTGTTCGCCTACGACGCGGCGAGCGACACGATCACGCCGCGCGCGATGTTCGAACGTGAACCCACGCCCTACGATGACATGGGCAAGCCCCGACCGCTGTCTGAGTACCCCCAGGGCCGCGCGATCCTCGAGGGCGGCGAGGTCCGCCTCGAATGCATCTCCGACCCACAGCTCGACCCGCAGAGCCGCGCCTCGATGGAGCAGTGGAACGAGAAGAGCTGCCTCAGCGTACCGCTCAGCTTCCGTGCCGAGCCTATGGGCATGCTGCTGATCACCGACACGGTGGCGGAGCGGCGCTACTCGGCCGAGGAGCTCGAGCTCGTCAAGGCTCTCGGGGAGCAGGCGGCCGTCGCGCTGCACAACGCCCACAGTTCAGACTCTCGAGCGACACAGCCGGGCGCTCGCCGAGCGAGCGCGGCGCGAGGCGCTCGTCAACTCGACGAGCCTGGAGCTCTCCTCGAGCCTCGAGGTGGAGAAGGTCCTCGAAACGACCGCTCGCCGCTTCGAAGAGCTCATCGGAGCCAGCGCCGGCTGCGACCTGTATCGGATCGAAGGCGAAGAGCTCGTGTGTGTCGCGTCCGTGATGGACGGCGCGCACTGCCGGCAGTGGAGCGGCAAGCGGCTGTCACTGGCCGATTGGCGCACCGATCGCCTTGCGATCGAGACCCGCACGCCGGTCATCGTGGACTCGATCGACGACCCCCGGCTCAGCGAGGTCGAGCGCGAGGCCATGCGCGAGTGGGGCGAGGGGGCCGTCCTCGTCTTGCCCATGATCCGCAGAGACGTGGTGACCGGCATCATCGAGCTCGCCACAAAGCAAGGCGATCGCGGCTTCAGCTCAGACGACGCGGCGACGGCCGAAGCTCTCTCTCGCGTCGCCGCCCCCGCCATCGAGAACGCCGAGCTCTATCGCGACCAGGCCAGACGCACACAGCGGCTGACCTCGATGCTCGACGCAGGCAAGGCGATCACCTCGTCGCTGGTGCTCGACGAGGTCCTGGCGACCGTCGCGCGCCGGGCCGCGGCGCGCTCGACTGCCCCGAGTGCATCATCTACGACTACGACGCCGACGAGGACACCCTCGTGGCTCGAGCGCTCTACCAGCTGACGCCGACCCCCTACAACAGCCTAGGCGTGCCGATGCCGCTCAGCGAGTGGCCCGCGGACCGGCAACTTCTCGAGGGGCACAAGGTCGTCGCCGAGACGCTGTCGGATCAGACGCTCGACCCGGAGGTCCGCGCCTCCATGGAGTCCTGGGGCGAGAAGACCTGCCTGAACGTCCCCCTGTACTTCGGAGAGCAGCCGCTCGGGTTGCTCGTGCTGATCGAGACACAGCGCGAGCGCGACTACACGGCCGACGATATCGAGCTGGCCGCCGGGCTCGGTGAGCAGGCGGCGATCGCCATCCACAACGCGCGGCTCGTCGAGCACCTGCGGCTGCGGACCGATGAGGCGACGCTGCTGAACGACGTCGCGCGGGCCGTCTCGACGAGCCTCAGCGTGACCGACATCGCCGCCGCGATCATCGAGCCGCTGCGGCGGCGGATCCCCTTCGACCGGGCGACCTTGCTGCTGCGTCGATCGGGGAGCGCCGTCTTCGACGTCGCGTTCAGTACCGAGCCGGAGAGCCAGCTGTCGGGCATCAGCAGCACTGATCTCGAGACCGGCTTTCTCGCAGCACCTCAAGACGAGCAGCGTGGCGTTGCTGTCGTTGTCGGAGGAGTCGCCGCTCGCTGCCGGCCACCCGATCACGGGGCTGCTCTGCGGCGTCGTCGTAGGTGTCCGCGAAGACGAAGAGCTGATCGGCGCTCTGGTCCTGGGCAGCGAGTCCGAGGCGGCTTATTCGAAGGGGGATCTGGCCGTGCTGGACGGCATCGCTGCCCAGCTCTCGCTGGCCGTCTGCAACGCGCGCCTCTACGAGAACGTGAGACGCATGCACCTGGGCAACGTGCGGGCTCTCAGCGCCGCCCTCACCGCGAAGGACAACTACACCATCGGTCACACGGCACGAGTGGCTTGCTACGCGGTCCTGCTGGCGAGCGAGCTCGGGTGGTCGCACGCGGCCATGGAGGAGCTTGAAGAGGTCGCCTACCTGCACGACATCGGCAAGATCGCGGTCTCGGACCGGGTGCTGCTCAAGGCAGGCCCGCTGACGAGCGAGGAGTGGGAGCTGATGCGCCAGCACCCGGCGGTCAGCGCCGAGATCATCGAGCCGCTGCTCGAACCGGAGCTCGTCGGTGGCGTGCGCCACCACCACGAGCGCTACGACGGCACTGGGTATCCCGACGGGCTCGCCGGCGAGCAGATTCCGGAGTCCGCCCGCCTGCTCTGCGTCGTCGACTCCTACGACGCCATGTCGTCGCGGCGCATCTACAAGAAGGCGCTGAGCTACCCCGAATGCCTCGCCGAGCTCGAGCGCTGCAAAGGCACGCAGTTCGATCCAGCCCTGGTGGACGCCTTCGTGCGCGTGCTCGGCCGGATGGAGATCGACAGACGTTTCGCCACCCAGGTGGCGACCGAAGCAGCCGCGTGCGTCGATCCGGCCAAGCACGCGCTCCTGCGCGGACCCGCCGACGAGGCGCGTCCGGAATACGCCGAGATCGTCGCCGGCCTGCGGGCCGTGCGGGCCGCGCATCCCAAGGTGGAGACCATCCTTACCGAGGTCCTGGTCGACGAGCGGCGCTGCATGGTCGTCGTCGACAGCACCGAGAACCCGGCGATACGGTCACCCATCGGCGAGCTGCAGCTCGCCGACGACGAGGAGCTCGAGCTGTTCCGCGGCTGCACCGCCGACGCCAACGTCGTGTACGTCGACGCCTGGGGGGCCTGGGTCTGCGGCATCGCGCCGCTGCACGACGAGAACGGCGGCATCGTCGCCCTCGTGTCGGCCGACGTCGCGGCGACCGACTCGGCCGACCTGCCGCGTACGACGAGCCAGGTCAGCGAGACCTTCGCGGGGCTCGTGCACTCGGCGGCGGAACGCCTGACCCGGCCCGAGGTCGACGCCATGAGCGACACGCTGACGGGCCTCTACAATCACCGCCACATCCAGCAGCGCCTCATCGAGGAAGTCGACTACGCCGTCGCGGAGGGCGCCGAGCTGTCGCTGCTGCTGTGCGACATCGACCGGTTCAAGCACTTGAACGACGGCTGCGGGCATGCCGCGGGAGACGACGTGCTCCGCCAGGTGGCGAACATCATCGGCGGCTCGATCCGCCGCGACGATCTGGCCGCCCGCTTCGGGGGCGACACGTTCGCGGTCATGCTGATGGGCGCCGGGTCGGAGCAGGCGCTCGAGATCGCAGAGCGGATCCGCGCGAGCATCGAAGTAGCGCACCTGCATCCGACCGACGGGCGCCTCACGGTCAGCATCGGCGTCGCGACCCTGCCGGCAGACGGCCGCACGAAGGACGAGCTGCTGGCACGGACGGGCCGGGCCGTCCGCCTCGCCAAGCGCCGCGGCCGCAACCGCTGTGAACGTCTCGCGCCCGGCGAGCCTTCAGCGAGCGTCTCCGCGAAGCACCCCGGCAAGCGCCTTTAGCCGGCGCGACCCTCTTGCATCACCGGCCGCCCGAGAGCAGGAGCCAGCGATCGGTGCACTGGGCGGAGAAGGTCTTCAGCCCGAACACCGCCAGCGCACCGTTGGCCGCGGCCCAACCGGGGTTGGCGGCGAGGTAGGCGGCGGCGTCGAAGTGGTCGCCGCTGCCGTGACCCCAGCAGGCCCACGACTGGAGACCGTGCAGGGCCATGCACTCGGTGCAGACCTTGCCGTCGATCGCGCCCTCGGGGTCGAGCACCCAGCTATCCCAGTCGAGCAGGCCCGGCGTGACGTACTCGGGCTGGCCGCAGATATCCCTGGCGTCGGGCAGCTCCTTCTTGAGATAGGTGTCGAAGGTGTCCGATTCCATGGTCATGCCGACCGTGGCGTCGACTTCGCCGTAATAGCGGGCCTTGAGCTGTCCCCAGCGCAGGTAGCGCGCGTAGTCGACCACGGCCGGCTTGTAGGGGTCGGGCCCGTCGGCGCTCTTGTTGGCGATCTCCTCGGCCCGGGTCTTGGGTCCCCAGTCGAAGTTGGACGAACCGTAGAAGCCGTTGCACGTCTCGTTTAGGTCGTAGACCCTGTCGCCGAGCTGCAGCGAAGCGATCCTTCCGGACTTGTCGCCGATCAGCCACTCGTTCGAGTACGCCCCGTTGTTGCGGTGGACGAGGGTGTGGACGGCCTGCGGGACTGTGGCATCGTACTGGGCCGCCTGGCGCGCCCTGACGAACACCGGCAGGCCGCTCGTCGTGTAGGCGGAGTCGGCCAGCGTGGTCTCGGTGAGCAGCAGGCCGGCGCTGTTCTCGTACCAGTCCAGACCGCTCCAGATCTCGCCGCCGGACGACTGGTAGGTGAAGTCGTAGCCCTTGAGCGGATGGACGTAGAACATGACGTCGTTCACGAAGGCGCCGTCGTAGTCGGTCCAGGTGTCGTGACCCATGACCGGCCGGCCGTCGACGGTCGCGGCGCCGGTGGCGATGAAGGCGCTGCAGCCGCCCGTGCGCGCCGGACGGGCGGCGTGAGCGGCAACGGCGGCGGCGGCGCTCGCGGCCGAGCTCGCACCGGGCAGCAGCGTCTCGTAGCAGGACTCGTCGGCCCAGGCGTTGGCGGCCACGACGTCCCACAGCGTGTCGTGCGGGTAGCCCGCCGCGTGCATGCCGTCGGCTATGCCCCGCAGCTCACGCTTGTACTCGGCCGGCACCAGCGGCCAGATGTAGCGCTGGGCGACGGTGTCGCAGACCTTGCGGCCGTGGCTGCCGGGCGCGCCGACGTCGACCCGGATCGCATAGTCGGAGGACTGCGCCGTCAGGTAGCCGTTCTGAAAGCCGATCTGGAAGGGGCCGCCGCTCAGGTGGACGATGATCCAGGAGCCCTTGGCCGCGACGGCGGAGCCCCTGAGCAGATGGCGAACGGTCGGCGTGCCCGCCGCCGGCGCCTGGGGTGGGATCTGGTAGGGCGCGAACCGCGACCCGGCCATGGCGCCGGCGTTGGCGCTGCCCACCCACCCGGCGACCAGCAGACAGGTCGTCCCGATGACGAGCAAGAGCTTGACCGCGCGCTCCATGACGCTACCCCCTTGTCGGCTCCCAAATGTACCCGAGGGGCGGCCGGCACGGCGGCCGGGTAAGAGGTCGACCGGCCCGGCAGACCGGAGAGCCCCCTGCGCCCACTCGAGGCAGCGCCGCCCCGCCGCGCCGCGAACGTGCCGGCGCGGCGGCGACCTGCCGCCGCGCCAGCTTATCACCGGCGGACGGTCAGCCGTGCGCGCCTTCGCGGGTGACGAGTCGAGACCTCAGGGCCTGTATCTCAGGAGCATGCCGTCGCTGCTGGTTCCGGCCGCTTGATCGCCGGCCACGTAGACCGACTTGCCGGGCACGACGGCGAGGGCGCTGACGTAGTCGTTCGCGTTGCCCGAGCTACTGTACGACCGGGCCCAGCGCAGGACTCCCGCGCCGTTGTACTTGAGTAGCAGGGCGTCCTGGCCGGTACTGTTGGAAGTGGTGTCACCCGCCACATAGATGGCCCCGGCTCGACCACGGGCCACGCCGAGTCCCTGGTCGTTGAGGCTGTCGGGTCCGTCGTAGAGCCTGGTCCAGCGCGGGCTGCCGCTCGGCTCGTAGCGTGCGAGGAGCACGTCGAAGAGATCGGCCCCGTCGTACGACGAGCCCGCCGCCGCTATGTCGCCGTTGCCCAGCAGGACGATGTCGTTGTAGGCGTCGCTGTCGGCCCCGGCGCCCGTGTACGTGCGGCTCCAGCGCAGCGCTCCGCCGGTCGTGTACTTGAGCAGCAGGGCGTCCTGGCCGGATTTCGCTCCGTTCGTGAAGCCGCCAACGTAGACGGTGCCCGCCTTTGTGACGGCGAGCGAGAGGCCCACATCGGAGATGCTGGGACCGTCCCAGAGTCGCGCCCAGCGGCGATGACCGCCGGCGCTGAGCTTGAGCGTGAGAGCATCGTAGCCCCGCGTCGTCCCCTGGTAGCTGTAGCCGGTCACATAGACGTTGCCGGCGCCGTCGAGAGCGATGTCCGTCGGAATGTCGGCATTCGGACCCGCGTAGCGGCTCGTCCAACGATGGGCGCCCGAAGCCGAGTACTTGAGGACGACCACGTCGTAGTCGACACCTTCGGTACTGGCCACGTAGACGTTCCCCCTGGCGTCGACCGCGACGGCCAGGGGATTGTCGGGGATGTCGGTCGCCACATTGTGGATGCGCACCCAGCGCAGGTGCCCGGCGGCGTCGTACTTGACGACGGCGGTGACGAGGGTCTTGGCCGGCGTCGTGACGTAGCCGGCCTCGATGAGGTCGCCACGGCGGTCAGAGGTCGCCGCCCCGAACCAGTCGAGCCCGTCACCGGGGCCGTTGTAGGTGCGCAGCCAGCGGCGCTGTCCACCGGCGTCGTATCGAGCGGCGACGAAGTCGAACGTGGATGTGGCGGTCACGCCGGCCACGTACGCCCCGCCGTTGGGCGCCACGGCCACAGCGCCAAACGAATCCTGGCCGTTACCCGTGCCGTTGTAAGCCCGCTGCCAGGCCAGGTCACCCGACGCGGCGCCGGCCGCCGGAGCGAACACAAAGAGTGCGGCCAGGCAAAAGGCAAGACCCGCAAGGAGCACCCGCCCCTCCGATCGTGGCTTCATGATGACCTCCCTCCGACGTGGTCCCGTCGGGGTCAGGGCCTGTACCTGCGTGGCCGGGCCTCAAAGTAGAGGACGTAGGTTCCGGTGCCCGGGGTCTCGAGGAGCCAAACCGTATGGCCGGTAGCGCACCAAGGGCACACGGCAAGACCGTGGCGACTCGCGCGCGCGACCGCTGAGCCGGCCCGCGCCAGCACGCGAACGGGCGGCGGGCGGCTTACAGCCGCCCGCCGCCCGTTCGCGTGTCGTCAGCCCGGCCGCCCGGGTCCGTCACCCCGGCGGGCGGTCATAGGTCGCGCGCTGTTCGTGTCGCGCGCCGCTCACGTCGCGCTGCTCGTGGGCGCGCGCACCCTGTGTCGCGCTCTACTTGTTGATCCAGTAGTGCTCGAAGTCGAAGATCCAGACCGGGTGCAGGTAGACGCCGCCGGTGCGCTTGGAGTGCAGCGTCGTGACCGTCTCCTGGTAGAGCGGCACGGCCGGCGCCTGACTCATGATGTACGACTGGATCTGCTGGAACTTCGTCAGGCGCGCGGCTGCGTCGGTCATGACCTGGGCGTTCACCAGGTCGGTCTCGACCTTGGGGTCCCACCAGAAGCTCGGGTTGGTACCCTCGTCGATCGCCGAGCTCTTGCTGAACAGGCTGATGATGTAGTCGAACGGGTCGGGGTAGTCCATCCACCAGTCGTTCAGACCGATGCCCACCGCTCCCTTCTTGCCGATCAGCGTCCAGTACGACGGCTCGTCGAGCAGCTTGATGTTCGCCTTGACGCCGATCTGCGCGAGGTCGTACTGGATCGACTGGATCACCGTCGGCCAGGGCGCCACGTTGTGCGAGTAGAGGGTCGTCGTGAAACCCTTCGGGTAGCCGGCCTGGGCGAGGAGCTGCTTGGCCTTGGCCGGGTCGTAGCCGTAGAAGTTTCCGGCGGCGCCCTCGACGTGGCCGGGCAGGCCGGCGGGGTAGATCTGGTTGAGCGGCAGGCCGGTGCCCGACAGCAGCTTGACGATCTTGGCGCGGTCGATGGCCCACGACAGCGCCTGGCGCACGCCGAGGTCGTTGAACGGCTTGACCGTCATGTTGAAGAAGAGATAGTCGAGCGCGATGGCCGGTTCGGCCACCACCTGGCTCTTCCACTGCGGATTGACGATCAGCTGGGGGTAGCTGGACGGCGGAATGTAGTTGCCGGCGATGTCGGCATCGCCGCTCTGGACCTTGAGGATGGCGGTGGTCGGCGTGATCGAGAAGTCGAACTGGATGGCGTCGGCGTAGCCCGCCGTGCCTGAGTAGTTGGTGTTGCGGTCGAGCAGCAGATCCTGGCTTGCCGTCCAGTGACTGCACACATATGGGCCCGTGCCCAGCGGGTGCCGGCCGACCTGCTTGCCCCACTTGGCCACCCATTCCTTGGGCACCGGCGCGCTGAAGGGCATCTCCATGATGTTCAGGAAGGTGGCGATGGGCTTTTGCAGGTCGACCTCGAGGGTGTACTTGCCGGTCGCCTTGTAGCCTGTGATCGTCTTGGCCTTGCCGTTCAGGAAGGCCTGCAGGCCGACGATGCCGGTGTAGTAACCCTTGGCCGGTGCGGTGGGCAAGCTCATCATGCGCTGGAAGCTGTAGACGAAGTCCTGGGCGGTGCACTCGCGATTCACCGGCGCGGCGAACTTGATGCCCGGTCGAATGTGGAAGATGTAGGTCTTGCCGCCGTTCGTGATGCCGCCGTTTGCGACCGTCGGCACCACCGTCGCCATATCGGGGATGATCGTCGTACCGGCCGCCCCGGGCCCACTGGTGTAGTTCAGCAGGTTGCCGAAGATGGCATGCTCGATGGCCCAGCCGTTGCCCTCGAAGTCGATCGCCGGATCGAGGGTCTGGGGCTCGTTCTGAAAGGCGACGACCAGCGTGCCGCCGCGTTGCGGCGTGCCCGCCTTCGTCGCGTTCGTGCCGGTGGTGCTGCTCGACGAGCTGCCGCAGGCCGACAGCGCCGCGGCAAAGGCGACGACCAGCAGGACACACCCGGCGGCGGAGCGCCCGGGCCTGGAGCGCGGCAGGCCGATCCATCTCATCAAAGGCTCCTCTCGTATGCCTCTCGAACCCCACCGGACTCTCACGACCGGTGTGCTAACGTTAGCACACGGCCTGCGGCTTCTGACCCTTGGAGGACTCGCCCGCTATGCGACCGACCGACGACGAGCTGATACGCCTGCTCTGCGACCTCATCGCCATCGACTCCACCAATCCGGGCCTGGTGCCGGGCGCACCCGGCGAAGCGACTCTCGTGGCCTTCCTGGCACGCCGTCTCGCCGCCGCCGGCCTCGAGGTCGATGTCTGGGAGCCGCGTGTCCACCGGCCCAACATCGTCGCCACGCTGCCCGGATACGGCCGCGGCGAAGGCGGCGAAGGCGCTGAAGGCGACGGTCAGAGCCCGGCGCCCAGCCTCATGCTGGTGGGCCACCTCGACGTGGTGGGCGCACCGCCCGAGCTCTTCACGCCGCAGATCCGCGACGGCCGTCTCTACGGACGCGGCAGCAACGACATGAAGGCCGGGCTCGCGGCCGCCGTCGTCGTCGCCGAACGCCTCGCCGCCGAAGCGCGCGCAGCCGGCGGCAGATCGCCGCTGCGCGGCGACCTGCTCGTGGCCGGCTGCGCCGACGAGGAATGGGAGAGCTTCGGCGCCGAGGCGATGGCGACGCGCTATCGTCCCACCGCCGCCGTCCTGCCCGAAAAGACCGACCTCGATGTCACGGTCGAGCACGGCGGCTTCACCTGGTTCGAGCTCGAGAGCCGGGGCGTCGAAGCGCCCGGCGCCGAGCCCGAGAACGGCGTCGACGCCATCGCCCTTCTGGGGCCGCTGCTGGCCGGCATCGCCGGCCTCGACCGCGAGCTCGACGCCCGGCCGCACGCCTCGTACGGGCGCGGCTCGATCCACGCCGCGACGATCGCCGGCGGCACCCAGCTGCCGGCCTACCCGGCGTCCTGCCGGCTCGGCATAGAGCGCTGCCTGATCGCCGGCGAGTCGGTCGCCCAGTCACGCGCCGAGATAGAGACCCTGATGACGGCCGCGCGCGCCGCCGACGAACGCTTCGCCGCGAGCAATCGCCTGGTCGTGGGGCGCGAACCCGTCGCGCTGTCGCGCGACGACCCGGTCGTGCTGGCTCTGGTAGCGGCCGCGACCGCCGAGCTGGGCCGGCCCCCGCGCGTGCGCGGCGACATCGGCTGGGCCGACTCGGGCGTCTTCGCCGAGGCCGGCATCCCCTGCGCCCAGTTCGGCCCGATCGGCAACGGCGAACACACGGCCGGCGAGTGGGTCGACGTCGACTCCGTCAAGGTCGTGGCCCGCGTGCTCGAAGCCGCCGTCCGGCGCTACTGCGCTTAGACGAGGCCTCGGCGACCGCATGACACCGGTGACCGTATGATCCGCGCCATCACGCTCGACTTCTGGAACACCCTCATGAACGACTTCCACCTGCCGGCGCGCGACGAGCTGCGCGCCGCGCGCCTGCTCGAGATCATCGGTCCCCACGGGTATGCCCCCGACGAATACGAGATAGAGGCTGCCTTCGCCAAGGCCTGGCGGCACTTCGACAGCGTCTGGTACAAGAAGTCGCGCACGCCCACCACCGCCGAGTCGACGGCCGTGATCTTGCGCTCGCTGCGCGTCAAGCTACCCGACGAGGCTCGCCAACGCGTCGTCACCATGCTCGAGGAGATCACCCTCGAGCACCCGCCGCGACTGGTGCCGGGCGTGGCGGAGACCCTTCCGGTGCTGGCCGAGCGCTACGAGCTTGCGGTGGTCTGCGACGCCGCCATGACGCCCGGTCGTATCCTGCGCCGGGTGCTCGCCGGCTACGGCCTCGAGCAGTGCTTCAGCGCCTTCTTCTTCTCCGACGAGCACAACTGGTCCAAACCCGACCGGCGAGCCTTCCTCACGCCACTCGCGGCGCTGGGCGTGGCGCCCGGCGAGGCCGTCCACGTCGGCGACATCCAGCGCACCGACATCGCCGGCGCCCAGGCGGCCGGCCTGAAGGCCCTGCTGTTCGTGGGGATCAATCCGGCCGACCGGCAGACCTCGAGTGCCGACGCCGTCGTGACCCGCTTCGCCGATCTGCCCGCCGCCATCGCCGAGCTCGGCTGACGATCGCCCAGTGAGCCCTCGCCGCTGGTGGACGCTGGGTCTGCTCGTCGCGGCGCCGCTCGCGCTCTTCGCTGTGCTCACCGCCATCGTGGTGCACGGCACGCCCTCCTGGGACACGTCGATCCTGCAGGCAGTCGCGCGACATCAGGACCACATCGCGGCGGTGGAGGTGATCAGCGCCTTCGGCAGCTGGGAGGTGGTGTCGGTGCTGCTCTGTGTGACGCTCGGCTTGCTGCTGGGCGCCCGGCTGAACCGGCAGGCGGCCTTCGTCGCTACCGCGACACTGGCGAGTATGGCCGCCAGCGGCATCATGAAAGTCGTGGTCGCGCGCCCGCGGCCCGAGGTGATCCGCCGGGCGCCGGGCAGCTACTCGTTCCCGAGCGGCCACACGATGAGCGCCACCGGCTTCGCGGTGGCGCTCGCCATCGTCTTCTGGCCGACCCGCTGGCGCTGGCCGGTGCTGATCGCGGCGACGCTCTACGCCGTCGGCATCGGTCTCTCGAGGGTGTACCTGACGGTCCACTACCCCAGCGACGTGCTGGGCGGCTGGGCGCTGTCGCTCGCCGTGGTGGGCCTGGTGTGGCTTGTGTTCCGGGATCGTCTCGACGTCCCGCCGCGTCTGCGGCGCCGGGACACGGCGCTCGACTGGCGACTCTAGAGCATGGCCGCGGCGGCGGCCAGCCGGCCGGCCGCCTCGTTGCGGCCGAGCACCCAGAGCGACTCGAACAGACCGGGCGTCACCGACTGCCCGCTCATGCCCAGCCGCAGCGCAGCGAAGACCGCCTTGGGCTTGGCGTCGAGCTCCTCAGGCAGGGCGCGCACAGCCGCCTCGATCTGCGTGACCTCGAACGGCTCGAGGGCGGCCAGCCGCACCGACGCGCGCAGCAGGATGGCCCGCGAGTCGGGTATGGCGGCCAGCTTGTCGCGAGCCTCGCCGGCGATGGCGAGCGGCGTGAACAGCCAGCCGGCCAGCCGGATGAAGTCGGCCAGCACCTCGATCTTCTCCTGCACGAGCGGCGCCGCCAGCGCGGTCAGGCGCTCCTGTTCGTCGCCGGGCGGCAGCGGCACGAAGCGGGCGGCTTCGACCGCCTCGCCGAGAGCGACCTCGCCTTGCTCGGCGAGCAGCCGCACCGCCTGCGGCTGACCGTAAAAGCCGACGCGCTCGAGGTAAGCCCGCACCCGAGCGGCGAGATCGGCCGGCGGCAGCGCACGCAGAAAGCGTCCGTTCATCCAGCGCAGCTTCTCGGGGTCGAAGACGCTGGCGCTGGTGCCCAGGCTCTCGACGTCGAGGTGGGCGACCAGGTCGGCGAGGCTCCAGGTGATCATCGATTCGTCGAACTCGGTCGACAGGAAGCAGAGGTAGTTGCGCACCACCTCGACCAGAAAGCCGCGCGCCGTGAGCTGCTCGAGGTTGGTCGCGCCGTGGCGCTTGGAGAGCTTCTTGCGGTCGGTGCCGAAGAGCAGCGGCATGTGCAGGAAGTGCGGGGTGGGCGCTCCCAGCGCCTCATAGATCAGGACCTGCTTGGGCGTGTTCGACAGGTGGTCGTCGCCCCTGATGACGTGGCTCACCGCCATCGTCACGTCGTCGACGACCACCGCCAGGTTATAGGTGATGGTGCCGTCGGAACGCTGCACGATGAAGTCGCCGATGGTCTCGTTTGCGACCTCGACGGGGCCGCGCAGCATGTCGTCGAAGACGGTCGTGCCGGGCCGCACCCTGAAACGCAGCGTCCACGGCTCGCCGGCAGCCTTGCGGGCCGCGACCTCGTCGGCGGCGAGGTCGCGACAGGCGCCGCTGTAGACCCAGGCGCCTTTGCCGGCCTGGGCCGCCCGACGCTCGGCTTCGAGCTGCTCGGGAGTGTGAAAACAGACGTAGAGGTGGCCGGTCGCCAGCAACCTGTCGACGTGCTCGCGGTAGATGTCGTGCCGCTCGGTCTGGCGGTAAGGCCCGTGAGGGCCGGGCTTTTCGGGGCCTTCGTCCCAGTCGAGCTCCATCGCCCGCAGCGAGCGCAGGATCTGGGCGATCGCTTCGTCGGTCGAGCGCGACTCGTCGGTGTCTTCGATGCGCAGCACGAAGGCGCCGCCCCGGCGCCGGGCGAAGATGTAGTTGTACAGCGCGGTGCGCGCGCCACCCAGGTGCAGGTAGCCGGTGGGAGACGGTGCGAAGCGGACGCGGACGGGCTCAGTCATCGCGACCATCATATCGCACGGCAACGCGCTCCCCGCCCGCCCGACCGCGTAGCGCCCGGCCGGACCTCAGGGCACGACGAGCGCGGGCCCGCTCGCCGGGCGGGCGGGCGAAAACGCGCACGCTTCCGCGTCACGGCGGGTACCTTGCCGTGAACACCTTTGACCGGAGGATGCGACATGAGACACAAGACCCTGCCAGCGGTCGTCGTCGGCCTGCTCGTCGTAGTAGCGGCAGCCTGGATCGCCGCGGCAACCGCGCCCACGGCCCGCGCCGACAGCGGCGGCGGCAAAGAGGCCATCAAGAGCTTCACGATCCCCGCTTCGGCCACGGCGATCCTGCGCTGGACCTTCGAGACCCCGCCGACCACGGCGGTGAAGGCCGTCTTTCAGATCTCGCGCAACAAGAAGCACTGGACGACGCTGAAGGTCGTCAAGGTCGCCAAGGGAACGAAGAAGGTGCGCACCACCTGGAAGGCGGGGTCAAGCGCCGAGGTGCGTTACTTCCGCTTCGACACGCCGACCAACCTGTCGGACCTCGTCAGGATACGCGTGAAGTAGGCGGCGGCGCGGCGCGCCCGAACGGGCAGCCCGGCGTCAGGGTACGACGAGCGCCGGCAGCAGCCTGGTCGCGGCGGCGTTCCCGGCGTCGCCGGCGAAGCGCACGCGCAGGCGCACTGTGCCCGCGGCCGCGGTGTAGCGCAGGCCGAAGGTCGCGCTGGCGCTGGTCTGCGTGCGGGCCACGATCTTCCAGGCGCCGCCGCTCGACTGCTGCAGCGTGATCGGCACCCCGCTGCGCACGGGTCTGAACGTACCGCTCACCCGCACCACGCCCGCGGCCGACGGCGTGCCGGCGTGCGCCGTGAGTCTGGCGCGCACCGCGACCGTCAGCGAGGGCGATGTGGCCGACTCGAACTGAGACTGGGCGGCCGGCTGATAGGCGGCCCCGAACGCCTCGGTGAAGCGCGGCGCGAAGCTGACCACGGCGCGTCCCGCGGCGCCGGTCGTGACCGCCTTCTGAACGCCGCCCGAGAACCCGACCAGGACTCCCGGCAGGAAGCCGATCGGATAGCTCGTCCCGGCGGCCGTCGCGTGCAGCGTCAGCTTGACCCCGGCGCCCAGCGCGACGGTCGGCGTCGCGGTCGTCAGAGACAGGGTGACCGGGGTCGCGCCGACCCAGGCGACGACGCTGCTCGTGGCCGTCGTGCCCGTGGTGAGGCTGACGTCGATGACGTGTCGTGTCGGCGCCGCGGAGTGGAGGCCCGAGCCCAGCGGATCGGTGGTGAAGCTGAATGCCTCGGGCACCGCCGTGGTGACGGCCGGACCCGTGACCCAGGCGCCGCCGTCGACGCGATAGAGCACGTCGTGAGGCAGGGGGATGCTGATGCCGCGCGAGAAGGCGTGACCCTGAGCGTTGCCGCCCGGGGGACGCGGCTTCTCGGCGGCCACGCCGCTCACGGTCGCGGTGGCTCCATCGGAGGTCGCGGGCTTCAGCTTGACGGTCGGCGTCGTGTCGAGCACGTCGGGGACGCCGTTGCCGTTCAGGTCGCGCCAGCCGATCTGGCCGCGGGTCGACGGGCAGATGCCGCCGTCGGTGACGGCTTCACCCTTGTAAGGCACGCCTTCGTAGGCGTCGATGCCCTCCTCGCCGCCCCGCATGATGCACACGTCGTTGGTCCTGCCGCTGGCCGGGCCACCCGAGACCGCGTTCGCATTCCTGACCCAGAGGTAGCCCGAGAACAGGTTGCCCGTGCTGGGATAGCCCGCCTTGGGCGGCGCGTACTCGTCGAGCGCGCCGAAGATGTGGCCGATCTCGTGAGCCAGCACGCCGTCGAACCGTGCCGGCGTGTAATCGTCGTTGTTCCAGGTGGTGACGGCGTAGGGTCCGAACACGTCGAACACATAGGCGAACGCGCCGTCGGGGAACGCGCCCGAGCTCTTCTCGAGACTGTCGACACAGTAGAGCGTGAAGGCCCAGTCGGTGTGGTTGGCCTTGCGCACCGCGTTGTCGTAGGCCGTCTCGGGCGGCGGTGAGTCGGCCGCGGTGGCGCTGGGAACGCCCAGCGCCCTCATGAGCGGGTGCCGCCAAGCGTGATCGTCGGTCGAGGGGATGTCGATGGGCTCAAGGACGGCCTTGCCGGCGACCTTGGCGCCTTTGAACGGCAGTTGCTGTGGCGCACCCGTGTCGCCGGCCGCCGGGATGACGAAGGTCAGATGCGCCGCCGGGTTGCGCTCGGCCCACCAGACCAGCGTCTTGGAGACTTCGGCGACGATGTAACCCTCGCGAGCGCTGAGCGCGGGGTAGGCGGCGTCGGGCTGGTCATAGTCGGTGTCGGGGTCGAGGGTCTTCCAGTTCTCGTGCTTTTCGCCGGCCTGTCTGCGGGTGCTCTGCGGGAAGATGATGCTGACAGTGACCGAGCCGGCGGCGAAGGCGGCCGGCTCACCGGCCGTGGGCAGCCACCCGGAGCCGGCCAGGAGGGCCGGCGCGGCCAGGCCGGGCACCGCGGTCAGGCTCGAGAGGGCCGTGGCGCCGGTCGTGGCGGTCGTGCCGGTCGTCGCGGTCGTGCCGGTCGTCGTGGTGCCGGTGCTGCCCGTGGCGCCGACAGTACCGGTGGCGTCCGGGAACTTGACGTCGTCGCCCAGCGACGCCAGGCCACTCGACGAGGCAGACCCGTCGCCGGCCAGCGTCGCGCCGCCGGCGAGACCGTTCAGGGTGGCGAGAGCGGCAGCCGTGTCGCCCGTGGCGCCGGGCGCCGGCACGCCGGCACGCAGGATCGTGTAGCCCTCGTCGCGCAACCGCCCGGCAGCGGCCGGCGCAAGGAAGGCCAGCGCGGTACGAGGCAGGTAGACCACCAGGGGGCGGGCGCCGGCGCGGGAGAGCGTCGCTATGAAAGTGTCGCCAGCGCTGTAGTCGCGCGGCGCGACGACGACGGCGTTGGCGGAGATGGTGGTGGTGGCCGGCGCGGCGTGAGCCGACGCCGGCCGCAGCGCCCCGCCCACCAGCACCATGCCGCCCAGCGCCAGCGCGACGAGCGCCATGGCCGCGAGCCTACCGTGGGCTGCGAACGTACGCAGGCCGCGGCGTGGCGTCGCGGCGTCGCGGCGCAGGCTGCGGTAGTGGTATGTGGGAGGCGAGAACATATCCGATCCTACGAGCATGCTAGGGTCGGCTCGCGCGAACGTCAAACGCCCCATTTCTTCGCCGCACCCCCGCTTTTTTGATACCGTACCGACTCCGTCCTCTTTATAACGTTTGAGGGAGCAGTGTCCGAACACCAGCTACGCATCGTCGTCCTGGTCAAGCAGGTCCCCGACACGGCCAACGTCACCGGCGACGCCATGAAGGACGACGGCACCGTCAACCGCGCGGCCCTGCCGGCGATCTTCAATCCCGAAGACCTGAACGCCCTCGAAGAGGCTCTGCGTCTCAAGCAAAGCCACGGCGGCCGGGTGACCGTTCTCACCATGGGTCCGCCGGCCGCGGCCCAGGTGCTGCGCGAATCGCTGTATCGCGGCGCCGACGAGGTCGTGCTGCTCTCCGACAGGGCCTTCGCCGGCGCCGACACGCTGGCCACAAGCTACGCGCTCGCCCGCGCGATCGAGCAACTGGGGCCATGCGACCTCGTGCTCTGCGGCCGGCAGGCGATTGACGGTGACACCGCCCAGGTGGGTCCGCAGATCGCCGAGAAGCTCAGCCTGCCGCAGATCACCTGTGTGAGCCGCATCGACGAGCTCGTGCCGCCCGCCGGCGCGCTCGGCGAGGGCTCGATCGCCGCCACCCGTTCGGTCGAAGACGGCGCCGAGACGCTCCGTGCTCCGCTGCCGGCCCTGCTCACGATCACAAGCGAAGCCAACGAGCCGCGGCCGCCGAGCGCCAAGCTCGTCATGACCTACAAGCATGCCGTCGCCGAAGCGATGCCGGGCTACGACGACAGCTACCTCGACCCCGACTCAGACGAAGCCGAGGTCTGCCTGCTGAACCGCGACGGCACGCCGGTGTGCCGCGCCAGGATCGTGCTGTGGGACGCCGCCTCGATCGGCGCCGAGCGCGATCTCGTGGGCCTGCGCGGCTCGCCGACGCGCGTCAAGAAGGTCGACAGCGTCGTGCTGACCGCCGGTGAAGCGCACCTGGTCGAACCCACCGACAAAGGCGTGCGCGGCCTCGTGCGCGAGCTGATCGAGGAGCACATCCTTGGGTAGTCCGGCCGGAGAGGTCTGGGTCTTCGTCGAGACGCTCGCCGACGGCGCGGCGGCCGCAGGCCCTCGCGCCGCCGAAGTCAGCCTCGAGCTCCTGGGTCAGGCCCGTGTGCTGGCCGACCGGCTCGGTGCACAGACCGGCGCGGTGTGCGCCGGCGGCGAGCCGGCGCGGGCGCTTGCGCCCGCGCTCGTCGCCGCCGGCGCCGACACCGTGTATCTCGCCGTCGACGACTCCCTTGTCGACTACCTCGCCCAGCCCTACGCCCGCGTCGTCACCGAAGCGGTGCGCCACTTCCAGCCGCAGATCGTCCTCTACGGCGCGACCACGACGGGCCGCGACCTGGCGCCGCGGGTGGCTTCGGCGCTGCGCACCGGGCTGACGGCCGACTGCACCGATCTCGCCGTCGGCGACCACGAGATCAAGGGCCTCACCTACCGCGACCTGCTCTATCAGATCCGGCCGGCCTTCGGCGGCAACATCATCGCCACCATCGTGAGCCCCGAGCACCGTCCCCAGATGGCGACTGTGCGCGAAGGCGTCTTTCGGCTGCCCAGACCAGACCCGGGCCGCCACGGCGACGTCGTCGAGCTGAACGTCGAACGCGTCGCCGGCCCGCCCGGCGGCCACAACGGCCGTCCGACGGCGGCCGGCGGGCCCATCCTGCTCGACGACCTCGACTTCGCGGTGACCCTCGTGCGGCGCGCGCGCGAGGAGAAGTCGGTCGACCTGAAGGGCGCCCGGGTGGTCGTCGCGGGCGGCGTGGGCGTGGGCTCGGCCGCCGGCTTCAAGCTGCTGGCCGATCTGGCCCACACGCTGGGCGGCGTCGTGGGCGCCTCGCGCGCCGCGGTCGACGCCGGCTGGATCGGCCGCGAGCACCAGGTCGGCCAGACGGGCACCACGGTGCGTCCCAAGCTCTACATCGCGGCCGGCATCTCGGGCTCGGTGCAGCACCGCGCCGGCATGGACCAGTCGGCCCGTATCCTGGCCATCAACTCAGATCCGCAGGCGCCGATCTTCTCCGTCGCCCACTACGGCATCGTCGGCGACCTGCACAGCGTGGTGCCCAAGCTGATCAAGGCCTACCGGGAGAAGCGATGACGATGGCACGCCCGACGATCGCCGGTCCGCGCGCAGCCGCCGGCAAAGGCATCGCGTGAGCAACTTCTACACAGACAACCCCGACCTGACCCGCCAGCTCGCGACGCTCGAGCTCAGGCGCATCGTCGCCCTGCGCGAGGACGACTTCGAACAGGCCGACGAGTTCGCCTACGCGCCGAGCGACCACGACGACGCGCTCGACTCGTACCGGCGCACCCTCGAGATCGTCGGCGAGCTCGCCGGCGAGTTCGTGGCGCCGCGCGCCGAAGACGTCGACCGCGCCGGTGCGACCCTGACCGACGGCGAGGTCTGCTACGCCCCCGGGCTCTCCGAGTCGCTCGAGCGCCTCACGCAGGCCGACCTCATGGGCATCACCCTGCCGCGCCGCTACGGCGGGCTCAACTTCCCCGTGACGGTCTCGGTGATGATCGTCGAGATGATCTCGCGCGCCGACCCGGCGCTCATGAACGTCTTCGGCCTGCAGGACATCGCCGAGACGGTCAACAAGTTCGGAAGCGACGCGCTCAAGGACGCCTTTCTGCCGCGCTTCGCCAGCGGCGAGGTCACCGGCTCCATGGCGCTCACCGAGCCCGAAGCCGGCAGCGACCTGCAGAACGTCCAGCTCAAGGCGACGCTGGGCGACGACGGGGTCTGGCGGCTGAACGGCGTCAAGCGCTTCATCACCAACGGCTGCGGCCAGGTGTCGCTCGTGCTGGCGCGCTCCGAAGAAGGCACGACCGACGCCCGCGGCCTGTCGATGTTCCTCTACGAGCGCGACGAGCACATGACGATCCGCCGCCTCGAAGACAAGCTCGGCATCCACGGCTCGCCGACCTGCGAGCTGCAGTTCGACGACGCGCCGGCGCTGCTCGTCGGCGAGCGCCGGCGCGGCCTCACGACGTACGTCATGAGCCTCATGAACGGCGCCCGCATAGCCATCGCCGGTCAGGCCCAGGGCATCGCCGAAGCCGCCTACCGGGCGGCCACCAAGTACGCCGACGAACGCGTGCAGTTCGGCGGTCCCATCCGCAACCTCACGGCGGTGGCCGCGATGCTGGCCGACATGAAGGTGGCGATCGAGGCGTCGCGCGCCCTGCTCTACGAGACGGCCCTGATCGTCGACCTCAAAGAGGGCCTCGAGCATCGTGTCTCGCAACTGCAGTCCGGCGAGCGCGTCGCAAGTGACGACGACGAGCTCAAGACCGCGCGCGCCCAGCTCAAGCGTTACACCCGCCTGGCGGCGCTGTTCACGCCGCTCGCCAAGGCCTGCGCCACCGAGATGGCCAACCGGGTGGCCTACGACTCGTTGCAGATCCACGGCGGCTCGGGCTACATGCGCGACTTCGCAGTCGAGCGCCACAGCCGCGACGCCCGCATCACTAACATCTACGAGGGCACGACCCAGCTCCAGGTGGTGGCGGCGATCGGCGGCGTGCTGTCGGGCACCATGGCCGAACGCCTGGCCGAGCTCGACGCCGAGGACCTGTCGGCGACCCCCGAGCTGCTCGCCGCGGTGCGCGCCGCGCGCGAGAGCTGGGCCGGCGCCGTGGCCCACGTGCGCACGCTCGACGACCCCGCCTTCAAGGATTTCCACGCCCGCCGCCTGGTCGAAGCAGCCATCGACCTGGTCTGCGCCTACCTGCTGCTGCGCTCAGCCCAAAACGACACCCGCAAGCTGCTCGTGGCGCGCTATTTCATCGAGCAGATGGGAGGCCGGGTCGAGGCCGCCGCACAGGCGATCGTGACCGGCGACCCCGCCGCGCTCGACGCTCTCCAGGCGCTCGGGCGGGACTAGCCGAAGCCTAGAGCCGCTTTACCAGGAGCAGGCAGGGGTTCCGCGGGCCCCACACGGCGACGATCTCCTCGAGCGGGTCGAAGCCCATCGCGGTGTAGAAGGCGCGGGTCTTGGCGTAGTTCGGATCGGCATGGCGCGGCGAAAGGGTCTTCACGTGGAACCAATGGACGCCCTGGGCGCGCAGGTGGGCCTGTGCGGCACGCACCAGCGCGGCGCCCACGCCCATCCCGTGGAACTCTCGTAGCACCGCGACAAGGTGAAGCTCCACAGCGACGTCACTCGTCTGCGCGAGGAGCAGAAGGCCGGCCTCACGCCCGCCGACGGCTCCGACGAACGACGGCAGCGTGTCGGCGGAACGTGCGTACGCGTTATTCGAGTCCTCGACGCCGAAGTACTCGGAAAGATCCGCAAGAATACGCGCGCACAGATCACGCTGGCCGTGCAGCGGGCCACGGACGGTCACGATTCGGTCTGGCGAGGGCGACATCACGCGCACATCCTATCTGGACCCGTCGGCCCCAGCCGTCAGCGATATACCCCACGGAATCGGCCATCCGACAGTAGCGGATCAGCGAGGTCTGAACTAAGGAAGATCGTCGTCCCAGTCGGGGGGCAGGACGTCGTCGGCGAGAGCTGCCGGGCTCGTCGGATCGTCCACGCTTGGCGCGTGCCCACGGTCCTCGCCGGAGTCGTCCTGCCCCGACTCGTGGGGCGGCGCCCCGAAGACCTGCAGACGATCACCGCCGAGCTCGCGCGCTCGGGCCAGGGCTTTGTCGGCGCAGGTCCCCAGCTCCTCCGCATCCTCCGCGTGGTGCGGAAAGCCGGCGACGCCCAGACTCAGGGTGAACCTGCCGAGCGGTACGTGGTCCTCATCGCGGAACTCCATGCCCGCGATGGTCGCGCGCAGGCGCTCCGCGACCAGAACGGCGCCGGTCTTGAAGGGCGCCGTGTTGGGCAGCAGGACGCCGAACTCTCCGGTGGCGTGACGGCAGGCGATGTCGACCTTGCGCCGCAGGCTGGCGGCCAGTAGCCGGCTGATCGCCTTGAGCACCGCGTCGCCGGCCACCTCGCCGCGGTCGGCGACGAAGTCGTCGAAGCGATCCAGGTGAACCAGGACGATCGAGAGCGGCTGCTTGTAGCGGCTCGCGCGGGCCGTCTCGGAATAGAGCCGCTCGTAGAAGTACCAGCGATTGAAGAAGCCCGTGACGGTGTCGACCGCGGCCTGGCGGCCCAGGCTGCGACCGAGACGCGCATACTCGTGAGCGACGGCGACGTAGTCGGCGAGCACCTGCAGGACCGAGAGCTCGTCGGGCGTCAAGCGCCGCAGGCGACCGCCACGGATCTCGAGGTACCCGCCCGGCTCGCCGGCCACGACGAGCGGCACGACCAGTCTCGTCGGCACACCACCGGTGCGTGCCTGGGTCGGGCGGCGATGCTCGAGCGCCCGCAGGACCAGCCCGTCGGGCGGCGACCCGGCCTGGGCGGTGCCCGGCAGCGACCCGGCCTGGGCGGTGTCGGGCGGCGACCCGGCGCGCGAGCCGGCGGGGCCGGCGCCCGCTGAGCCGTTGACCGTCGGCGCGGCGTTGGCCGCCGCGCGTACGAACGCGCCGTTCTCGTTGCGCAGCCAGACGTCGACCTGGTGGTCGATCCCCGGCAGAAGCCGCGCCACCACCGCGCGAAAGGCGTTCAGCGTGGCGTCGCGATCGAGCTCGCCGGCCAGCGCGTGACCCGACTCGAGCAGAGCCGTGAGATGGTCGGCATGCTCGGTGCCCAGGCGCCGCGCCACCGCCGCCTCGACGCCGAGCGCGGCCAGCCGGCAGACGTGCTCGAGGTCCGCGCGCTGCGCGAGAGCGAGCCGGCGCACCGCGCGCGTCTCGACCAGGCCAAGGACGCCGGTCACCTCGCCCGAGACGAAGAGCGGCGCGTCGATGCTGCTGCGATAGCCGCGGCGCGTCATGAGGGCGGCGACGTCGGCCGGCAGGTCGGGGTCGTCGATATGGCGCTCGACGAGCGTCCCCTGATCGGCCAGCAGGCGAAGGTCGGGCCGTTCGTCGAGCGCCACCCTGGTGCCGACGACGGCGAGATCGTCGGCTGCGGCACCTTCGCGTCGCCAGACGGCTTCGTAGACGGCGACGTCGCGCTCGCGGTCGAACGACCAGACGTCGATGAGCCAGACGTCGAGGGCGCGCCCGAGCTCGGCCACGAAGGCCGCGAGGCCGCCGGGCGATGCCAGGGCGGCGAGGAGAGTCTCGTCTGTGAGAGCGGTTGCCACGACCTCAGTCGTTGTCGGCAGGTCGCGCCCGCATCACAAGGGCGGCGAGCTTACAGCCCGATCGGTCCTCAAGCCGGGGCGTCGGCGACGAAGACCCTGTTCTTGCCCCCATGCTTGGCCGCATACAGGGCGTCGTCGGCCGCCTTGACCAGGCCGCCGGCGTCGCCGGCGTGGTCGGGAAACGCCGCGACGCCCACGCTCACGGTCACGCGGGCGACCGGCTCGCCGTCGTCGGCGAGCACGGTGGCGCGTTCGATCTCGCGGCGCAGACGCTCGCCTACCTTGGCCGCGCCGCCCGCGTGGCCGGACTCGGCTGAGGCATGGTCGACACCCGCCTGCGAACCAGCCTTACCGGCCGCATGCGCCTTGCCGGCCGCGGGCGCCTTGCCGGCCCCGATCGCAGGCGCCCCGTCCGCCACGACACCGGGCAGGACGGCGCCGCTGCTCGACAGCGTCACCCGCAGGCGCTCGCCCACGGCGTGGGCGGCGCCGGCGGGCGTGTTCGGCAGGATGATGGCGAACTCCTCGCCGCCGTAGCGGGCCGCGACGTCGATGTCGCGTCTCAGCCCCAGCATCATCAGACGACCGACCGCGCGCAGGACGTCGTCGCCGGTCACGTGCCCGTAGGCGTCGTTGAACTGCTTGAAGTCGTCGATGTCGATCATGAGCAGGGAGACCGGCGCGTTGTAGCGCCACGAGCGCGACACCTCGGCCTTGAGCCGCTCGTGGAACTCGCGGTGATTGTAGAGACCGGTCAGTCCGTCGGTGATGGCCTGGAGCTCGATCTTCTCGTAGAGCCGGGCCTTTTCGACGGCCACGGCGGTCTGGTTGGCGAGGATCTGGGCGACCTCGATCTCGTCTTCGCTGAAGGGCCGGTCGAGCCGTCCGGAGAGCTCCACGAAACCCGAGGGCTCGTTCTTGACGAGCAGGGGGATCACGAGCCGCGTGCGGCCCTTGACGTGTTCGACCTGCACCGGGCGCTTCTGCTCGAGCGCTTTGGCCACGACGCCGTCGCTTGCGGGCTGCCGCTGGGTCGCTCCCGACCGCTTGTCGCCCTTGGCGACATACGCTTCGAAGGCGCCGTCGTCGTTGCGCAGATGCACCCCGACCCGGCAATCGACGCCGGTCAGCAGATTGCTGATCTCGGCCTTCATGCCGTCGATGGTCTGCTGAGCCGACAGCGACGCGGTCATCGCGCGGCTCGACTCGAGGAGCCCCAGAAGCCGCTGGGTGTGGACCTCCTGGCGCCGGAACAGACGCGCGTTCTGCAGCGCGATCGAAGCTTGCTCGCCGATCCCGGCCGCGAGCTCGAGCTCGTCGGGCGTGAACCCGCGTTCGGCTTCGGTCTCGAGGAACATCAGGATCCCGAGGGCCTCGTCTTTGTAGAAGAGCGGCACGTTCAGCGCCGTGAACTCGCCCCAGTGCGCCATCTCGACGCGCGTGTGCTTGTCGACGGCCTTGTCGGAGAGCTGTTCGATCACCGGCACCCGGGAGTCGAGGATGGCGCGGTTGCCCGGCATCTTGGCCAGCGGCAGGGGTACGCCGATCTCGGCGTAGCCCGGCGTCGGCTTGGCCTCGGAGTAGGCGCGCGCCGTCAGCGTGTCGCTCGCCCGGTCGAACTCGTAGAGGATGCAGCGCGGCGAGCCGACGGCGCGCGCGCCGGTGCGGGTCACGGTGTCGATCACCTCTTCGAGGACGAGGCTCGACGTGAGCGCCCGGCCGGCGTCGAGCAGCGCCCCGAGGCGCCGCTGGGCGGCGTCGAGCCGGCCGAACAGGTGGGCGTTGATGATGGCGATGGCCGCTTGCTCACCGAGCCCTCGGGCGAGCTGCAGCTCGGCTTCGGTCACGAGCCGCTCCTCGTGCATGTCGTAGAGTCGCAGCACGCCGACGTGTGTTTCGCCGAACCGCAACGGCACGCTGAGCACGGTCTTCTCGAGATAGATCTCCATGCTCTTGCGGCGATCGGGCGAAAGGCCGCCGTCGCCCAGACGCTCGACGGTGGGCCCGTCGGCGAACATGATCGCCCGCTCACCCGGATAGCTCGCAAACGAATAGGTCGAGCCGAGCGCGTCGTGCGGCACGCTGGCCGGCTCGCGCTCGTACAGGGCCCGGTAGACGATGGCCTCGTCGTCGGGCGCGTACTCGTAGACGACCGCCTGGGTCATACCGAGAGCCGTCACGGCCTCGCGCGCCACCCGGTCGAGGACCTCGTCTAAGTCGACGGTCGACGTGATGGCCCGGCTGGCTTCGACGAGCGAGGTCATGAACCTCGTCTGCTCTTCCTGGCGCCGGAACATCTTGGCGTTGTGGATGGCGATGGCCGCCACGACGCAGAGCTGCTCGAACAGCTCGTGCTCGTCGTCTGTGAAGTGGCGTACCTCGCGGGTCTCGGCGACGCCCAGCGTGCCGATGACCTCGTCGCCGAACCGCAGCGGGGCGTCGAGCGTGGCCTTCTGGCCCCACTTCTCGTAGGCGGCGCGTTCCTCGGGGGGAAGGTCGGGATCGTCGATGTGGCACTCCACCGCCCGCCCGCCTTCGAGGAGGCGGCGAAACTCGGGGCGTTCGTCCAACGGCGTGACCGTGCCGACGTAGGCCAGGTCGTCGTCGCTCATCCCGCCACGACACCAGTACGCTTCGTAGATCAGCGCGTCGCGTTCGCTCGAGTAGTTCCAGATGTCGACCCACCAGACGTCCATGATCTCGCCGACGCGGCGCGCGACGGTCGCAAGGACGTCTTCGAGGACGAGGCTGGAGGCGAGCGTCGCGCTCAGCTCGAGAACGGCTCGCTCGTGATGTTCAGCGGTCACGCGGATCCCCCCGATCGCATTGCCCGACACCTGCGTGCACAACCGTAGTCTGACCCCAACCGTCCATCGCGTGCAACGCCCACCGAGCCCCTCCCGTCTGCAAACCCGCCGTCGAGGCGTATCTCTTACCTACGCTATCGGTCGGTTCGCGGCAACGCTGGACCGTTCTCGCCCGACCTCTAGACGTATGTCTCACAGGTTGGGCGGCGGCCGCTGAGCGTCGTGCCCGACGAACGCACCGGCCCACGGCAAAGCCGCGCCGGCGCCGGGCTAAAGTCCCGCGCGTACTCTGCCGATAGAGCGTGTACCCCCTTCAAGACGGGCCCGGGTTCTGCAAGCCTCCTCACCAGAGGCGGCTCGCAGTACCCGGGCCCGTTGCACGTGGCGGACGCCAGCGCCGCGACACCGGCGGCGCCACGAGTGCCGATGAATGATGAGGCCGGGACGGGAGGTGACGCCGGCGGCGACGGGGATGAGGCCCCGCGGTGACGGGGATGAGGCCGGCGGTGACGCAGGCCGGTGAGTTCTGGTAGATTGGCCGTGCTGTGAGGAGGTTCACGTGATCTACTCAGTGGTGCCGCCCGAACTCGGCGAAGCGGTGTACGCACAACTCGTTGAGCGCTACAAGGACAACCCCAACATCACGGTCATCATGGACCGCCGCAAGGCCGACCGTCGCAAAGACAACTCGGGCGGCGGCGGTCGCGAGACCCGCGATCGGCGACGCCGGCGCCTGCCCGGCTCGTTCGACGTGTGACGACGGGCATCCACCCAGCCGAGACTCCCTGTGCACCAGAGCGTGACCGACGGCGCGATCCGGGCGTGCACGCGAGCGTGATCCCGGCGCCGTGAGCACGGCAGCCATTCGTGCGGCCGACACCGCGGTCGAGCTGTCGGCCCTCATGCAGCCGGCCGACGCCAACTTCATGGGCGTCATCCACGGCGGCGTGATCCTCAAGGCGATCGACGAAGCGGCCGGCACCTGCGCCTACCGGTTCGCCCGCAGCCGCGTGGTGACGGCCTCGATCGATCGCACCTCCTTCCACTACCCCGTGCAGATCGGCAACCTCGTCGTCTTCAAGGCCACCATGAACTGGGCCGGTCGCACTTCGATGGAGGTCGGCGTGCGCGTCGAAGCCGAAGACCTGGACACGGGTACGTGGCTGCACACCAACTCGGCCTACCTGGTGTACGTGGCGCTCGGCGACGACGGCCGCCCCATGGCCGTGCCCAAGCTGATCGTCGAGACCGAGACCGAACGGCGCCGCTGGGCCGACGCCGAAGCGCGCCGCCGGGTGCGACTCGACGAACGCGAGCGCGAGCCCCGCGAGTAGGGCGCAAGTCCCCGCGAGCAGGGCGCGAGCCCCGTTACGCGGTCGCCACGCCCTCTGTGCGCAGGAGCTCCTTGAGCGCCGCCTGGGCGACGTCGAGCTGATCGTCGCTCGGCTCGCGCGTCGTGAAGAGCCGCTGCATGGTCACCCCGGGGATCCGCAGCAGATCGGCCAGCGGATGGCCGCGATGACGCGCCATCCACGAGAAGATCTCGAACGCGGACCCGAGCGAGACGAGACCCATGAACAGGGTCGACAACGGGTCGTTCTCGGTGCGCGTGGCGCGCAACAGGAGCCCCGAGCTCAGATTGGTGAGCAGCAGCGGGCCGAGCAGGTTGGTGCCGCAGCGATCGTGTTCCTTGGCGGCCGCCGCGGGCTCGCCGCCGGTCTCGTAGGCGGCCACGCTCTTGTGCTCGGCGCCGTGGAATCGCGACAGCTCGCTGGCGCGCACGGCGAGCAGGGCCGGCGCCACCGAAAGCGCCGAGACGACGAGCTCGCGCAGCAGCGCCTGCTTCACGGTGCGGCGCAGCACGACCGTGGCGGCAGCCGAGACCAGCGCGGCACCCAGCAGCTTCGGGTCTTCCTGGGGAAGCACAGGCCGCCCGAGCGCTCGGCGCATGGCCGGCAACGCGGTCGTCGTCTCGACCAGACGGCTGACGCCACGCACGACCGGTACCCGATCGAAGAAGCCGCGGCCCGGCAGCCGGCTCTTGGCGCCGGAGCGCACCGTGATCTCGCCGTCGGGGAGCCGCACCGCGGCGGCCCAGTTGTCCTGGCTTTGCAGAAAGACGCCGTCCCTCAGGGCCATGCCCCCGATGCGCAGATCGGCCACCGTGATCCTTTCGTGTCGAGCGGCTGAGCCGACCGGCCGCCGCGGACAACCTGTCTGACGAAACGCCGCCGGCCTGGTGCGCAGCGTTTCGTGCCACCAGAGGTGTTCCCGGCGCCTCGCCATACTACCCACCGCGGACCGCAAAAGCTGCCCCACCACACGGCTTCGTCGCCGTCGCGAGGTATTTCGGGTGGCTCGAGCGCCGACTTGCCCTATACTCTTGAGTCAACGCCCCAGCGAGCGCTCGCCGGGGCGCGTACCGCAGTCGAAACAGGAGGTGGCTGATGACAGATTCTGAGGTAGCAAGACGGAAGGCAGTCGCCTTCTGAGCGCCTAGCTCACCTGCTGCGGCTGTCTTTCGTTGAGCCGCCCGAGGGGCGGGGGCCTACCGGCCCCCGCCCCTTCCTTCGTTTCCCCCGGTCTCCCGGCACGTCGCCCGTCCATCCGCGCCGCCGCGCGAGCGCGGTCGCATCGTGCTGTAGGCTGATGGTCATGCCCGCGACGATCCGGCTCATAGCGACCGACCTCGACGGCACCCTCCTGCAGCCCGACGGCACGGTGTCGCCGCGGGCGCGGGCGGCGCTGCGCGCCGCCCGCGCCCGCGGCCTGCGCATCGTGCTCGTCACCGGCCGCCCGCCGCGCGGCGTGCGTTCCCTCGCGCTCGGCGACTACGCCGAGGTCGCCATCTGCGCCAACGGCGCCCTCACCTACGATCCGGCCGCCGACCGTCTGCTCGAGCAGCGGCCGATCCCAGCCGCCGTGACGCGGCGGCTGGTCTGCGACCTGCGTCAGGCCGCCCCCGGCGTCGTCTTCGCGGCCGAGATCGGCCTGGCGTTCCGGCGTGAGCCCGACTACCCGGGCGGCGACCCCCTCGACGAGCGCGACGGCGCCGTCGAGGACGCGCTCGAGTTCGGGGCGCGCGGCGTGGCCAAGTTGCTCGCGCGCCACCCGGAGATGGTCCAGAAGCTCCTCCTACCGCTGGCCGTGGCCGTGGCCGGCGACGACGCCGTGGTCACCCGCTCCGGTACCGAGCTGCTCGAGATCTCGGCGGCCGGCGTCACCAAGGCGAGCACGCTGGCGGGGTTCTGCGCCTCGGCGGGCGTGGCCGCCACCGAGGTCGTGGCCATCGGCGACATGGTCAACGACCTGTCGATGCTGCGCTGGGCCGGGCACGCGGTGGCGGTCGCGAGCGCCCATCCCGACGTCCTGGCGGCGACCGACGAGGTGATCGCCGGCAACGACCGCGACGGCGTCGCCGAGTATCTCGAGAGGCTGGCCGCTCGGCCCTGAGTGCCGCCCGGACGAACGAGGGGACGAACGAGTCCCCGACCGGCCGGTTCTGATGCCTGCCGGCTTGGGCGTAGACTGCACCCATAGCCTCGTTTGATGCTGGGAAGACTGCGTGGGATTGGGGTTTGCGTGTTCAAGGGACTCGCGTGAGATCGGCTCCGCCACGAAGGCCGGCGCGCCGGAGTCGGGCCGTGCGCAGACGGCGCACCGTCGCGACTGTGGCGGCGCTGGCGGTCGCTCTGGTGATCGTCGGCCTGATCGCCGGGCGAGCCCGCGACCACAGCGGACGACCGCATGACTCCACAGGCCTGCGCAGCCCGAGCGCCACCCCAAGCGTCAAGCCCACCAGGACCACGCTTGCCGACGGAGGCACGCCGGCCGGCGCCGTGCGGAGCGCGGACCGCGCCGTCACCGCCGCCCTCGCTCAGACCCTGAAGAACCACACCGGCCACCTCGCCGTGGGCATCATCGATCGCACGACCGGCGTCAGGGCCACCTACGGAGGCTGGCACCGGTTCCACACGGCCAGCATCGTCAAGGCCGACATCCTGGCCGCCATGCTGCTGCACCACCAGACCATGGGGACGTCGCTCACCGCAAGCGAGCGGCAGCTTGCCACGCAGATGATCGAGAACTCCGACAACGACGCGGCCTCGGACCTGTGGAACGACGACGACGAGGCCGACGGCGTCGCCGCGGCGGACGCTCGCCTGGGTCTGAGCGACACCGCGCCGGGCGAGGGCGGCTACTGGGGCCTCACCAGCACCACCGTCCGCGACCAGCTGACGCTGCTGTCCGATCTCACGTCGACCGACTCCCCGCTCAGCGCCGCCTCACGGTCCTATGAGGTGGGCCTGATGAAGCACGTGGAGCCCGACCAGGACTGGGGCGTCTCCGCAGCCGCGACGGCGGGCACGACGTCGGCCGTCAAGAACGGCTGGCTGCCGGACCCGCAGCTCTGGGTGATCAACAGCATCGGCGTGGTCCACCACGACGGGCACGTCCTCCTGGTAGCCGTCCTGTCCGACGATCAACCCACCGAAGCCGGCGGCATCGCGCAGGTCGAGGCGGCCGCGACGGCGGCGGCGAACGCCGCCGTCGCGGCTCGCCCCTAGAACGTCCGGGCGGCCCGTGGGGAGCGGGCGAACCTCGCGGGCGACGCTGCTAGACTGACCTCCGCCATGTCCCACCCGATCACAACCCCAGCGCGCGAACGTTCGGCGAAGACCGTGCGCGCCGCAGGCCGTCCTGCGCCCAGCGGTGCCGAGCCGGCGGCCGGCCTTGGCAGCCGCGACCTGTGGCTCGTGTTCCTGTCGAACCTGCTGTTCGCGCTGGGGTTCGGCCTCTACTACCAGCTCCTGAACGTCTACGCCGTCAAGCAGCTCGGCGCGCCGCGCTTCATGGTCGGCGTGCTGGTGGCCATCCAGCTCGCCATGACGGCGCTGGGCTACATCCCCGGCGCCTGGGCCGCCGATCACGTCCGCCTCAAGCCGATCATCGTCGGCATCTGGTGGCTGACCGTGCCGACCGCGATCAGCTTCGCCCTGGCCCCGAGCTGGCCATGGCTCATCCCCGGCTACCTGCTCACCGGCATGTACATGGCCAACAACCCGGCGCTCAAGGTCTACATCATGCTCAAGTCGGAGCCGGCCCGCATGGCGCGCAACATCTCGTATGTGTACGCGAGCTTCCCGCTGGGGATGGCCGTGGGGCCACTCGCCGGCGGCTGGCTGTGGGCGCACTACGGCATGCGCGTCGTGTTCGCCGTGGCGATCGTCTTCTACGTCGCCTCGTCTATCGTCATCAGCCTGATCAAGGACACGCCCTACCATGCCGCCGGCCAGCCCTGGAAGCTCGCCGATCTGCTCGCCCAGCGCGTCTTTCGGCGCAACCTCATCTTCTTTCTGGGGGGCTTTCTCACCGTGTACCTCGCTCAGCCGTTCGTGCTGCTCTACCTCTCGCAGGTGCACCATCAGGGCAAGGTGGCTCTCGGCGTGCTCGCCGCCATCGGCGCCCTGGGTGGCAGCGTCATCACCTTCGTCGCCGGCCGCACCACGGTCCACGGCCACCGCCTCGGCATAGGCCTGACGATCGGCTGTCTCGTGCTCGGCGCGGCGCTCCTGCTCACCGGTCGCACGCCGCCGGTCTGGGCGCTCGCCGTGTTCCTCTACGGCGCCTTCGACTCGTTCCGGTTCGTGGCGGCCGGCATCATGAGCAGCTCGTTCGGCTCGGTGCCGCCGGTCTGGGGATACGCCGTCTTCGACGCCAGCATGGGTCTGCCGATGGCCGGCGGCGCGCTGCTCGGCGGAGCGCTCTACCGACAGGCCTACGGGCTGCCCTTCCTGGTCGTGATCGGCCTCGGGGTCGTCATGCTGCTGGGACTGATCTTCGCCGGTCGCGGGCGGCAAGCCAGGCCGGCGCCGGCCCACGCGAGCTGAAGGCCCGAAGCGGAGGGCCGATCGACCGGCCCACCCCTGCCGTCGCCGCCGTCTGCTACGCTAGTGGTGACTTGAAGGAGAAGACATGACCGACACCACCCCCGGCACGACCGCAGTGCCGAAGATCCTCGTCACCGATCTGCCCGAGGGTCGCGAGGTGACCACCTACTTCGTCGCCCTAGACAAGGAGCCGGCCACCGACCGCAACGGCAAGTCGTTCCTGCGCCTCAAGCTGCGCGACGCCTCGGGCGAGGTCAAGGCGATCCACTTCGACCCCGACGAGGCGGTGGTCGGCGAGCTCGCGAGCGGCGACGTCGTCAAGGTGAGCGGCACCTACTCGGTCCACGAGAAGTTCGGCCAGCAGTTCCAGGTCAAGCGCCTGGCCATCATGGCGCCGGGCGAGTACGACATCGGCACGCTGGCGGCGGTCTCGCCGGTCCCCCTCGACGAGCTCGAGCGCAGGCTGGCCCACCTCGTCGCCTCGGTCCGCAGCCCTTCGTTGCACGCCCTGCTCGTGCGCGCCTTCGACCCATCCAAAGAGCCGGGCGCGACGTTCGCCGTGGTGCCGGCGGCGGTGCGCAACCACCATGCCTACCGTCACGGCCTGCTCGAGCATTCGCTGATCGTCGCCGAAGCGGCCGCCGCGGTCGGCGAGCTCTTTGCCAGCGTCAACCGCGACCTCACGGTCGCCGGCGCGCTGCTGCACGACATCGGCAAGGTGCAGTCGTATTCGGCCGACCCCATGGCGCCGGGCTTCACCGATACCGGCCGGCTGCACGGCGAGATCGTGATCGGGCACGACATCGTGCGTGGCCTCACTCAGAAGGTCCCCGACTTTCCGGTTGAACTGTCCGTCCAGCTCCGCCACATCGTCGTCTCCCACCACGGCGAGCGCGAAAAGGGCAGCCCGGTGGTGCCGGCCACCCGCGAGGCCGTCATCGTGCATTACTGCGACGACATGACCGCGCGCCTCGCCGCCGTCGACGAAGCCGCCGCCCACACAGCCGACGGTGAGCGCTGGTCACGCTGGGTCAACATGATCGACTCGTACACGTACCTGGTCGAAGCCGGCGACGGGCCCGCGACCAACGACGGGTCCGCGGCCAACGACATGCTCGCGCCCGATCGACCCGAGCCCGAGGCCGGTCAGGCCGGTCAGGCCGGTATCGTCGCACCCGCTACCGACGTCGAATCGGGGGCCCTGCCGGCCGCCGACGACACGCCGGAGAGCACTGGCCCGCCGGCGGCCGACGACGACGGCGAGCCGACCGGCGCGGCGCTCTTCTAGGCTCCCCGTGATCGTCAAGATCGTCTTCGTGGTGATCGCCGGCGCGCTGGCCCTGAGGCTGTGGGTCTCCTACTCGCGCATGCGGCGCAGGTAGCCCCTCGCGGCTACCTCTCCCGCCCGTCGCCCGGCGGTGGCAGAGGGCGCGGCCGCGTGAGGGCCGCCGGGTCGAGCCGCTCCGCGAGCTCGTCGGCGCTCAGGATGCCGCGTTCGAGCACGGTCTCGGGGACCGACTTTCCGGTCGCAAAGGCTTCCTTTGCCACCTCGGCCGCCGCTTCGTAGCCGATCGTCGGGTTCAGGGCGGTCGCGAGTCCGAGACTCCGTTCGCCCCAACGGCGGCACTGCTCTTCGTCGGCCGTGATGCCGCGGACGCAGCGTTCGGCAAAGGCGCTCACCGCGGCCGTCAGCACCTGCAGCGAGAACAGCAGCTCGAAGGCTACGAGCGGCGTCATGACGTTGATCTCGAACTGCCCGGCCTGGCCGGCGAGCGCCACGGCGCCGTCGGCCCCGATCACGTGAAAGCAGACCATGTCGAGCATCTCAGCCATCACGGGGTTGACCTTGCCGGGCATGATCGACGAGCCCGGCTGCACGGCCGGCAGACTGATCTCGGCGATGCCGGTGCGCGGCCCGCTCGACAGCAGGCGCAGGTCGTTGGCCACCTGAATCAGACTCAGCGCCGCGCCGCGTAACGCGCCCGAGAAGGCCACGAAGTCGTCGAGGCTCTGAGTGGCCTGCACCAGGTCGTCGGCAGCCCGGAACGGTCGGCCGGCGAGCTCCGACAGGCGCGCGACCATGAGGCCGGCGTAGCGCGGGTCGGTGTTCAGGCCGGTGCCGGCCGCCGTGCCGCCGATGTGCAGCGCGCGGGTCTCGGTGAGCGCCACGGCCACGCGCTCGCGAGCTTTGCGCACGGTCACCGCGTAGGCGGCGAACTCCTGACCGAGACGGATGGGGACGGCGTCCTGCAGGTGCGTGCGGGCGCTCTTGAGGATGTGGTCGAACTCGGCGCCCTTTGCTTGGAGGGCCTCCCGCAGGTCCTCCAACGCGGCGCAGAGCTCGTCGGCCGGCTGCTGCAGGGCGACGCGGATCGCCGTCGGGACGGCGTCGTTGGACGACTGGCCGCGGTTGACGTCGTCGTTGGGATGCACGGGCGCATACACGCCGCGCGGCCCGCCGCCGAGCAGCTCGTTGGCGCGGTTGGCGAGCACTTCGTTGGCGTTCATGTTGTGCGACGTGCCGGCGCCGGCCTGAAACGGGTCGACCCGGAACTCACCGCGGTGAGCGCCGTTCAGGACTTCGTCGGCGGCGCGCACGATCGCGTCGGCCTTGTCGGCGGCGAGCAGCCCCAACTCCAGGTTGACCTGGGCGGCGGCCTTCTTGACGAGCACGATGGCCTCGACCAACTCCGCTCGCGGCGGCAGCCCCGAGATCGGGAAGTTCTCGATGGCGCGCTGGGTCTGGATACCGTACAGGGCCTCCGACGGTACCTCCTTGTCGCCCAGCGAATCGTGCTCGCGGCGCATGTCGCCTCCTTTCCGCGGGACCGTGGCGCGCGGGCGCGACTCACGTCGCGCCCGCGCCACGATCCGTCGTCACCCGGTCTGGCGGACCGGCGACCAGATCTCGCGGGCCGCCGCCAGCACCTGCGCGGCGTGCCCCCTGGCGTTGATACCCCGCCACACCTTGCGCACGGTGCCGTCGGGGTCGATCAGGAACGTGCTGCGCTTGGCCACGCCCACCATGGGGCGGGCCACGCCGAAGGCCGCCGACACCGTGTAGTCGGTGTCGCAGAGCAGCGGGAACCGCAGCTCGTAAGCCTGCGCGAACTTCGTGTTCGCCTTGACCGAGTCCACACTCGCCCCGATCACCTGCGCGTCGAGCGCCTTGAACTCGTCGACGAGGCCGTTGAACTCAACGGCTTCGACCGTTCAGCCGGATGTGTTGGCCTTGGGATAGAAGTACAGCACCGTCCTCATCGCCGGCGCGCCGATGTCGAACGTGCGCCCCTCGTACGAGGTGCCGGTCACCGCCGGCGCCTTGTCACCCTCCGTGAGCATGGTCTCCCTCCCGGTCGCGGCGCCGCGCGACCGGCGGGCTTTCGGAGCCTGCCGCCCTGCGAGCGCCATCGTTGCTACCCTATTGCCGGGCGGCAGCGCACCGAAACGGCGGCGGGAACGGCGGCGGCCCGGAGCGGCAGCGGCGGCGCATCGTAACGACGGCGGCCAAGGCCGGCCCGCCCAGCGTTGACGATGGCATAGACTGCGACCATGGGCATGCGCGTGAGCATCGACTACGAGAAGTGCACCGGCGCGGCCGCCTGCGAAGCGGTCTGCCCCGAGGTGTTCGTCATCCGCGAGTCGGACGGCCTGGCAGACGTCCTCGAGCCCGAACCGCACCCCACCCTCTGGGACTGCGTGCGGCGCGCCGAGGAGGCTTGTCCCGAAGAGGCGATCGTGATCGAGGAGGACGAAGACTAGGCGCGCAGCGAAGCCACGCCAGCCTGAGCGGCGACGACGCAGTCGCTCGCCGGCACTAGGCGCGCAGCGAAGCCACGCCAGCCTGAGCGGCGACGACGCAGTCGCTCGCCGGCACTAGGCGCGCAACGAAGTCACGCCTGCCTGAGCGGCGACGACGCAGTCGCTCGCCGGCCCAGGCCTTGTCCCCCCCTCCCTCAGCGCTTCTCGGCGTCTCCGGTGACGTTCGGCGCGGCCGCCACGAAGAAGGTCAGCGGGCCCAGGCCGACGTTGCTGAGCTGGTGCTCCGCGCCGGCCGGCACCGCCAGCGCATCGCGCTCGCCGAGCTGGAACGGGACGCCGTCGACCGTGATCGCGGCGGTGCCGTCGAGGACCAGATAGAGCTCCTCCTGCTCGCGATGGACGTGCTTCATCGTCGAGCCTTCGGCGACGGTAAAGACGTTGGCCCGCAGTTTCGCGGCGCCGAGCTCGTCGGTCAGGCGCTTGACGCTGAGCGTGTCGGAGACCTTGTCGGTCGGCGCGGCATGGACGATCTTCACGTGGTACCTCCTGGTCGCGCCCGGCGACGGCGGGCGCTCACTTGCTGCGCGGCAGGATCTCGACGGGCAGAGGGCAGAGCTGCGCGAAGCGCTGGGCGTCGTCGAGCGAGCCGACGATCGTGTCGTAGTGCATCGGCACGACGACCTTGGCGTGCAGCTTGCCGCACGCTTCGGCGGCCTCTTCGGCGGTCATCACGTAGGTGCCGCTCACGGGCAGCAGGGCCACGTCGACGTCGATCTCGCTCATCTCGTCGATCACGTCGGTGTCGCCGGAGTGGTAGTAGCTCGTGCCGTCGAGCTCGACGACGTAGCCCACCTTGGCGTCGGCTTGCGGGTGGAACACGACGCCGGGCTCGCGGAACTTGTTGGTGTTGTAGGCCGCCACGGCGCGGATCGTCACACCGGCGACCGTCACGACGTCGCCGGGCGCCACGGTGCGCGTGTCGCCCTTGAGCTTGCCGGTGACCTCGGCCGGGCCGACGACCACAGTCGAGGGTCGCGAGACCTTGGCGATGTCGCCTTTGTCGAAGTGGTCGGAGTGCTCGTGGGTGACGAGCACGACGTCGGCCGGCGGAGCGCCCTCGGCGATGTGCCAAGGATCGATATAGATGGTCCGCGACCCGGTGAGGCGAAACGAGTCGTGCCCGAGCCAGGCTACGTGATCGACCATGAGAGCCCCCTTCTTTTGCATTCGGCGGGACGTCCGTCCACGGCAGGCGACCACCGCGCGGCAGAGTCTCCATCCGCGATACGACCCTCGTCTGCCATCAGGAGCAGTCTGCCCGCCCGGGGCCGCTACGAGTCGCGCGGCCGGCAACAAAGAGGACGGGCGGGGGCGGTCGCCAAGCGACCGCCCCCGCCCGTCCGGGCGTTCAGTCGTGAGCGCCTGAAACGCTCAGGCTTCGTCTTCGTCGGGCGCCGCGGCGGGGGCGGGGTCGGGGTCGGGAGCGGGGGCCGCTCCGGACGCCGGCTTGACGTCGGTGGCCTGCGGGCCCTTGCGGCCTTCGCTCAGCTCGAACTCGACGCGCTGGTTCTCTTCGAGGCCCGTGGTGCCCGGCGCGAGACCGGTCACGTGCACGAAGATGTCGCCGCCTTCGTCTTGCGTGATGAAACCGTAGCCCTTCTGCGTCGAGAACCACTTGACTGTACCTTGAGGCACCTTTTCCTCCTCAGTTCTGGAGCGTGCCCGTATGCCGACCTGTGCGAGGGCTACGGTGTGCGCTCGGCCGGAACGCGGCGCAGGTGAGCGTCCGGCCATTGCTGTCGTTCGATGCGCCACAGGTAGTGTACGCACAGATTCCGCCGATTGAAACCCGGCCGGCCCGTTGATATCGACGGCCTCCAGGGGGTGACGGCGGGCCGGTCTAACCGGCCGGCGGCGGCGCGGCGCGAGCGACGGCGAAGACCGCGATGCGCGCCGTGAGATTGGGGTGGCGCAGCGGGCGGGCGGGCTGGTCGAAACGGTTGAGGTAGGCCTCGCGCTCTATGTGCAACCCTTCGCGGCGGCACAGGTCGCGAAAGTCGTTGACCGTGCAGAGGTGGATGTTGGGCGTCTCGTACCACTGGTAGGGCAGTTCCCCGGAGACCGGCATGCGCCCGCGGGCGAGAAGCTGGCCCCGCACGGACCAGTGCGCGAAGTTCGGGAAGCTGACGATGGCGAGCCGGCCGACGCGGGCCATCTCGCGCACCAGCATGCGGGGTCGGCGGAGCTGCTGCAGGCTGAAGCTCAGGATGACGACCTCGATCGAGCCGTCGAGATAGTCGGCGAGCCCTTCGTCGAGGTCGCCGTGAAAGACCGAAAGCCCACGACCGACGCAGGCCTCGACCGCGGCCGGATCGACATCGACGCCGCTGCCCTGCACGTGGCGCTCCCGTACGAGCTCGGCGAGCAGCTCGCCGTCGCCGCAGCCCAGATCGAGCACTGTGGCGCCGTCGGGGACCATCTCCTCGATCAGCTTGTAGTCGAAGCGATCCATGGACGCCCTCTCAGTCGCGCATCGTCGCCGTCAGACCGCTGCGCCCGTCGCGGCGCCGTCGGCCGCGAGCGGCTTGAAGGTCGCGGCGCTGCTCGACAGGAAGGCCGAGATGACGCCCTCCATCTTGAAGCGCTCCAGCAGGAACGAGTCGTGGCCAAAGTCGGATTGGACGTCGTAGTAGCTGACGTGTTTGTGGGTCGCCCGCAGGGCGCTCACGATCTGCTTGAGCTGGTAGGGCGGGTGCAGGCTGTCGCTCGAGAACGACATGACGAGAAACCGCGCCTGCGCGGGCCGCAGGGCTTCGGCCAGGCTGGCCTTACCGCGGGCGAGATCGAAGTAGTCCATGGCGCGAGTGATGTAGAGGTAGCTGTTGGCGTCGAAGCGCTCGGTGAAGGCGAGCCCCTGGTGACGCAGGTAGCTTTCGACCTCGAAGTCGGCCGAGAACGTGAACGAGTAGTCGTGCAGGTCCTGCAGGCGGCGCCCGAACTTCTCGCGCATGGCGGTGTCGGACAGGTAGGTGATATGGCCGATCATACGCGCCACCGACAGGCCGCGGCGCGGCGTCTTGTGGCCGTAGTAGGAGCCGCCGCGCCACTCGGGGTCGGCCATGATCGCCTGGCGCCCGGCTTCGTTGAAGGCGATCGCCCTGGTCGGTTGCTGGGCGGCGGTGGCGATGGCGATCACGGCGTGCACCCGCTGCGGATGGGCGACCGCGAACTGCAGCGCCTTCATGCCGCCCATGGAGCCGCCGATCACGGCGAGCAGCTTGGGGATGCCGAGCTTGTCGAGCAGCAGCGTCTGCACGTTGACCATGTCGGCGATCGTGATGATCGGAAACCCGGTGCCGAACCGCTCGCCCGAGGCCGGGTCGACGCTCGCCGGGCCGGTCGTGCCGTTGCAGCCGCCCAGCGCGTTGGTGCAGATCACGAAGTAGCGCTCGGTGTCGAGCGCCTTGCCCGGACCGACCAGCATGTCCCACCAGCCGAGACGCTTGTCGTCAGGCTTGTGGCGGCCGGCGACGTGAGCGTCGCCCGAAAGCGCGTGCGAGACGAGGATGGCATTGTCGCGGCGCTCGTTCAGCGTGCCGTAGGTCTCGTAGGCCACGGTGATCGGGCCCAGCGACTGGCCGCCCTCGAGCGCCAGCGTGTGCGGCGGCTGGGCGACCGTGGCGTGGCGCGCCTTGACTATGCCGACGGAGCCGGCGTCGGGGTCGGCGACGACCGGCACGTCGCCTATCTGCGAGGCGCCCGAGGTCGCCGCGCCGGCGGCAGCGGCGGAGCCGCCGCTCGTGGCCGCGCTTCTGTGGCTGGGAGTGGAGTCCATCAGCGAGAGATTCTACGCGCACCGGGTGGGGACGCGCCAAGCGGCGCGTCCCCCCGGCGCCGGGCGGAGGTCTCTAGGCCCGGGCGAGCGCCTGGTCTAGGTCGGCGATGATGTCGTCGATCGACTCGACGCCGACCGACAGCCGCACGAAGTCGTCGGTCACCCCGGTCGCGAGCAGCTCATCGGGGCCGAGCTGCGAGTGGGTCGTCGTCGCCGGATGGATGACGAGCGACTTGGCGTCGCCGATGTTGGCGAGATGAGAGAAGAGCTCGGTGCTTTCGACCAGCCGGCGCCCGGCTTCGCGACCGCCCTTGACGCCAAAGCCGACGATGGCGCCGTAGAGATCGCGATAGTGGTACTTGCGGGCGAGCTCGTGGGCCGGATGCGACGGCAGGCCGGGGAAGACCACCCAGTCGACCTTCGCGTGCTGTTCGAGAAACTCGGCCACGGCCAGCGCGTTCGTGCTGTGACGCTCCATGCGCAGCGACAGCGTCTCGAGCCCCTGCAGGAACAGGAACGAGTTGAAGGGTGACAGCGCCGCGCCGATGTCGCGCAGCAGGCTGACACGCAGCTTGACGATGTAGGTGATCGGCCCCAGGGCCTCGTGGAACTTGAGGCCGTGGTAGCTCGCGTCGGGCTCGACCAGACCGGGAAACTTGTCGTTCTGCGACCAGTCGAACCGGCCCGAGTCGACGACCACGCCGCCGATCGAGGTGCCGTGGCCGCCGATGAACTTGGTCGCCGAGTGCACCACGATGTCGGCGCCGTGGTCGATCGGCCTGATCAGGTACGGTGTCGGCATCGTGTTGTCGACGATCAGCGGAACGCCGGCCTCGTGAGCGATCGCCGCGACCGCGTCGATGTCGAGCGTGTCGAGCTTGGGGTTACCGACCGTCTCGGCGTAGATCGCCTTCGTGGTGGGCCTGAGGGCGCGGCGGAAGTTCTCGGGGTCGCTCGGGTCGACAAGGTCGATGTCGAGACCAAAGCGCGGCAGGGTGTGCACGAACAGGTTGTAGGTGCCGCCGTAAAGGCTGTTGGCGGAGATCACGTGGTCGCCGGCGCCGGCTATGTTCAGGATCGAGAACGTCACCGCCGCCGAGCCCGAGGCGAACGCCAGCCCTCCAACCCCGCCCTCGAGGGCGGCGACGCGCTGCTCGAAGACGTCGTTCGTCGGGTTCATGATCCGCGTGTAGATGTTGCCGAACTGCTTGAGGCCGAAGAGGTCGGCCGCGTGGTCGGCGCTGTCGAAGACATACGAGGTGGTCTGGTAGATCGGTACGGCGCGCGCGTTGGTGGCGGGATCGGGCTTCTGGCCGCCGTGCAAGGCGATCGTATCGAACCCGGGGCTGGTCTGTTTCAGATCGGTCATGGTATCTCCAGGGGGCGTGTCGCGAACCTGTCAGATGGCGTAAGTGAGCGTCGACCGCGCGCGCTGCGCGGCGGCGCCGATGGTCGCGCCGGTCAGGACCTGCCGGACCGCCTGTCGCACGTCGCGCCACACGGGTTCGACGAGGGCGTCGGCCTGACCGGTCTCAGGCATTCGCTCGGGATCGGCGAACGGCCCGTCGACGATCTCGCGCACCTGTGCGAAGGTGATGGCGTCGGGCGGCAAGGCGAGCACGTAGCCGCCGTTCTTGCCGCGGGTGCTGGTCACGAGGCCGCCCTGACGAAGATCGTGCATGACCTGCTCGAGGTATTTCGCCGGGATCGCGCCGAAGACGGCGATGTCACGGGACTGCACGGGCGGGCCGCCGTACGACAGGGCGAGGCGGACCAGGGCTTTGATCGCATAACGACAGCGAGTCGAGATGTGCACGGCGTAATCTCCCTCTTCCCTACAGGAGTTACGCACTTTATCTCACGCCGGCGCGACGGTCAACCGTAGCGAAACGTCGTGACCGACCTTGGTGCGAGCCGGAGAGCCGCCGGCTGCCGCGGCCGGCGGCCGCCTCGGCCGGCCGAGTACCTCAGGCGGTGGCGACCCGGTCGGTCGGCTACCTCAGGCGGTGGCGACCTGGTCGGTCGGCGGTCTCAGTCGGCCGGCTGTACGGCGACGTCGCCGCCGACGAGCGACGACTCGTCGAGAAGAGACTCGCCGGACGTCGCCCGAGCCGGCTCGTCGTCGTCAACCGCGCCGCGCCCGGTGGCCCCGGCCGACTTGTCGCGAATACCGTAGAAGGCTGCCGCGACGGGGTCGACGTCGTCGAGTACGTAGGTCGCGGTCGCGGTGCCGATCATCGTCTGCAGGCGATCGGCGACCCCCTTGAGGCGGGCCAGCTCCTCGGCCATCTCGCGAGCGGCGGCGGCATTGTGCAGGCTGGCCTGATTGATCGATTCCATCGACTGACTGATCTGGTCCATGCCGACGAGCTGCTGCTGGCTCGAAGCGGCAATCTGCATCGACGACTGCGCCGTCGTCTCGACGCTGCCGGCCAGCGCTTCGATGGCGTCGCTCGAGCCGGCCACCCGCTCGACACTGCGGGCGATCGCGCTCGTGCTGCGTTCGGCCGCGTCGACGGCCGCGGTCGTCGCCTTGACGATGTCGGCCAGCACCCGGCGGACCTGTGCCACCGCGGCCTTCGACTGGCCGGAGAGGCTCTTGATCTCGTCGGCGACCACGCTGAAGCCCTTGCCCTCCTCGGCCGACTTGGCGGCCTCGATGGCGGCATTCACGGCCAGAAGGTTGGACTGCTCGGCGATGTCGTGAGAGGTCGTCGTCAGGTTGGCGATGGCCTCGGTCTGCTCGCTCAGGCGTACGATGCTGCCGCTCATCACGGCGACCTGCGACTCGATGTCGCCCATGTCCTCGACGATCTCGGCCAGCGCCCGGCGCCCCGAGTCGGCCGCCGTCTCGGCTTCCATCGAAAGGTCCGCGAGCGCCGTTGATTTCTGGCTGGCCAGCAGCGATGTCTGGCGCACCTCATCGACGGTCGTGGCCGCCTCACTCACGGCCGCGGCCGTTTCCGACGCGCCGCTGGCGAGCTGTGTCGAGACCGCGCTCACCTGGACCGTGGTGTGCTCCAGGTCGGCGATCACGCCGCGCACCATCTCGGCGATGTCGCGCGGGATGCGCACCACCATGACGACGCTGGCCAGCATGGCGCCGACGAAGACCACGATCAGCATGATCGTGATGGTCGTGTTCGCGGCGTTGCGGCCGGAGCGCTGGTCGGCGAGCTGCGCGAGGGCGGTCTGGCGGTAGGCGCTCGTCTCGGTGAGCACCTGCTCGGTCAGGTCGTTGACCTTGCTTGCCGCCAGGACGCGGGCCTCGGCCATCTTGTAGTTCTGCTCGAGGGCGAAGGTCTTCTGGGAGACGGCCAGGAACTTGGCGAAGTCCGATTGCAGCGCCGTGAGCCGCTGCTGGGCGCCGCCGCCGAGACGGCCGCTCATCTGCGAGAGGGCGACCGTGGCGGCGTGAGCGTCGTCGGTGAGCACGGTGGGGGCGGCCATCGTCATGCCGCCGTAGAGCAGGCCCTTGTCGATCCAGGCCGAGTACATGGCCACCGAAGTAGGCACCGTCTGCCCGACGCCGGTGAGCGCCTGCTCGGTCACCCGGTCGGCGCCGTTCGGCCGGTCCACGGTCACGTAGCGAGCCACATACAGGCCCGCGGTCAGCAGGATGAGTATCGCCAGCATGGCGTACCCACGCCTGACACGTCCCACCACGGTCATGCGCATCCTCCCCAGTCCCCTCGGTAAAGCCGGGTATCGGCACGTGAGCCCAGGGACATAAGTATGAATCGTACGGCGAGCACGCGACCGACGGCCTGGGGGTCGCGAACCTCCGAGCCGCGGGGCTGAGGTCGTGGGCCCCAGGTCGCGGGACCGGATCGCGGCCCTGGGGGTCGCAGGCCGGGAGTGACATAATCGCGCGTGCACCGATGAGTCGTCCGAAAGGCATGATGAGCGACAGCACCCAGCCCCGCGTCGCCGAGATCCTCGACCGAGAGCTGCCCGGCTTGCAGCACGCCGTGCCGGTCGCGCCGCACTGCGCCTACCGCGTCGGCGGACCGGCCGAGCACCTGTTCATGGCGCGGCGCACCGAAGACCTGCGCCACGCCGTCGTGGTCGGTCGCGAGCTCGGGCTGCCCGTGACCGTGCTGGGCCAGGCGACCAACGTGCTCGTCTGCGACCGCGGCATCCGGGGCCTCGTCGTGCTGGCCCGCAACGACGCCACCCGCCTCGACGGCGAGCTCCTGACGGCCGGCGCCGGCGCTCTCCTGCCGGGGGTCGTCCTCGATGTCGCGCAGCTCGGGCTGGCCGGGCTCGAGTTCGCCGGCAACATCCCGGGTTCGGTGGGCGGCGCGGTGGTCGGCAACGCCGGCGCCTACGGCCGGGCGGTGGGCGACGCCCTCGTGCGGGTCCGGGTCGTGGCCGGCAGCGAGGAGTATCTCGCCGCGCCGGCCGACCTTGCGCTCGGCTATCGCACGAGCGGCCTCAAGGGCAACCCCCGCACCGTCGTGCTCGAGGCGACGTTCGCGCTACAGCCGGCCCGGGCCAACGTGCTGCTCGGTGAGATCGCCCGCGACGCCGAGCTGCGGCGCGGCAAGCACCCGCTCGACTACGCTTCGTGCGGCAGCTACTTCAAGAACCCCTCGCGCGAGCTGCCGGCGGCCAAGCTCATCGACGAGCTGGGGCTCAAGGGATTCCGCTTCGGCAAGGCCGAAGTCAGCCGGGCGCACGCCAACTTCATCGTCGCTCACCCCGGCGCCGGCGCCGACGACATCCGGCGCGTCGCCGGCGAGGTGCAACGGCGCGTCTTCGAGCACTTCGGCATCCGGCTCGAAGAAGAGGTCGTCCTTCTCGGCTTCGACTGAAAGGTGGGGGGCCGGCAGAGCCGGCCCCCCACCTTTTCGGTCCCTCAGTCGGTGACCGGCAGCGGCGTGGTGGCGGCGGGGCGCGGCGGGGCGCTGCCGGCGCCGCTCGCCTGGGCCGACTCCACCATCGCCCTCATGGCCACCGCCAGCTCCTGCAGGTGAGACACCTCGGTCTCCATCTGGCGGGCGCCGGCCGCGTTCTGGGCGCTGGCTTGGTCGATCGAGGTCATGGCCTCTGAGATCTGGTCCATGCCGACGAGCTGCTGCTGCGACGAGGCCACGATCTGCATGGCCGACTGGGCGGCGGCGGCCACGTTCTCGGCCAGGCTCTCGATGGCCACCGACGACTCACGCGCCTGCCGCGCGCCCTCTTCGATCGCCTTGCCCGATTGCTCGGCCGCCATCACGGCGGCGCCGGTCGCCTTCTGGATGTCGCTCAGGATCGAACGCACCTGGATCACGCCCTGCTTGGACTGCGTGGCGAGGTTCTTGATCTCCTCGGCCACCACGCCGAAGCCCTTGCCCTGGTCGCTGGCCTTGGCAGCCTCGATGGCGGCGTTGACCGACAGGAGGTTGGACTGCTCGGCCAGGTCGTTGGAGGTCGAGATGATCTCGCTCACCGCCTCTGTCTGCTCAGAGAGGCGCACGACGCTGTCGGCCACGACGGCCATCTGGTCCTGGATGCGCTGGATGCCGTCGAGGGTCTCGGCGACCGCCCGCCTGCCGGCCTCGGCCACCTGATCGGCGCTCTGCGCCGAGTCCGAGACGGAGGTCGCCTTCTGGCTCGAAAGCAGCGACGTCTGGCGCACCTCGTCGACCGTGGTGGCAGCCTCGCTGATGGCCGTCGCGGTCTGCACGGCGCCGGCCGCCACCTGGCTCGTGACGGCCAGCAGCTCGGCGGTCGAGGTCCCCAGCCGGCCGATCACGTCGCCGAGGGTCCGGCCCGTCGAGCGCCGCAACCGCACGGCGATCACGATGCCCACGACCACGGCCAGCAGGGTGACGAGACCCATCGCCACACCCACGCCCAGAGCGACGTTATTGAGGTTGCGCTGGTCGACGGCCATCTTGGCGTCGACGGCCTTGCCGAGGTCGGCCAACGCAAGCTGTACCTTGTTTCCCGCGGGCTCGAGCTGGCGCTGAGCGACCTGGGCGGCCTGCTGGTAGTCGCCCGCCTGAGCCAGCGAGACGACCTTGGCGTGGGCCGCGTCGAACCCGGTCGAGGCGGCGTCGAAGGCCGCGAAGGCGGTCTTGCTGGCCTGGTTGGGCAGGATCTTCTGCAGGGCGGCTTCGGCGGCGTCGACCGGCGCCGCCACCGCCTCGACGTTGGTGTGCTGGGAGCTTCCGAAGGTGCGCTCCAGAAGGACGGCCCGGGCACTGTCGATCTCTATGTTGAAGCCGCCCTTGACACGCTCCGTCAGGGCGGCGAGCTTCACCTGGCGGTCGCGCTGGGTCTGCAGCTTGTTGTTCATGTAGAGCCAGCTACCGAAGCCGATGAGCGTCGCCAGCAGGGAGATGCCGATCAGCGTGGCGAAGCCGATCGAGATCCGGTGCAGGACGTTGGTCTGGCGGTTCACTGTGCCTCCGTTTGTCGATGTCGTTCGCGTGCTTTCGGGGCGCCGCGCCGGAGCGTCCGGGGCGAGCGTCGGTTCCTGTAGTCGCGCCGCGCCGCGGCTCTGCGCCGGACGTGGCGGTGGTCACCTCAGAGGCCCGTCATGGCACCCTCGTGACCGGCCTTCATGACTTGCTTGTTTTCGTACATCAACCTGTCGGCCTGCTCGACCAGCTCCTCGAGCGAGCAGGGCTCGTCGCCCAGGTACGGCGCCGAGCCGCAGCTGATCGACAGGTCGTAGGGCGTCGTGCGCGTGGCGTTGCGCCGCTCGAAGGCGGCCTGCACGCGTCGCGGCGCCTGCTCGGCGAAGCCCGGTTCGGCGTCGACCAGCAGGGCGGCATACTCGTCGCCGCCCATGCGCGCCAGGATGTCCGACTCGCGCACGCAGCCGGACAGCAACCGGGCGGTCTCCGCCAGGGCGTCGTCGCCGGCGTTGTGGCCCAGCGTGTCGTTGATCGACTTGAAGTCGTTCAGGTCGAGGTAGAGCAGGACCATGGCATGGCCGCGCCGCACCAGCTTGCGCTGCTGCTCGGCCAGCATGAGAAAGCCGCGCCGGTTGGCGAGGCCGGTCAGCTCGTCGGTGACCGACAGGTCTTCGAGCTGGCGGCGCAGCCGCACGTTCTCGGTCACGTCCCACAGCGAGACGAGGCAGGCTTCGGCGTCGCCCCAGGTCGTCTCCACGACCCGTACCTCGACGACCGCGCTCTCGCCGCCGTTCAGCGCCAGCGTGATCTCGCCGTCGGCGGTGTCGGGGGCGAACGGCAGCGGCGTGCCCTTGAGGTCTTCGACGTCGCGTCCGAAGAGCAGCTCGGCCGCCTGGTTGGCGAACCAGATGATGCCGTCGCGACCGACCACGAGCAGGGCCGCGGGGCTGAACTCCATGAGCTTCTGGTAGCGCGTCTCCAGGCTCGAGATCTTCTGCAGGGCCCCCTTCAACTGGCTGTTGGCCTCGTTCAGCTGGCGGTTCTTTTCGATCGCGTCCTCAAAGGACGACAGCAGAAAGTCGAGGTTCTGGGTGGTGCTCGACTGCAGCGTGTAGCGGCGGCCGGCGAACAGCACCTTCACGCCGTCGCCGGGCGCCGACTCGCGGCGCAGCTCGCTGTTTCCCAGCGCCCGCTGTATGCGGGCCACGAGCGACTGCTCGTCGCAGGGTTTGCCGACGAAGTCGGTGGCTCCCGAAGCGAGGCCGCCGATCACGTCGGTCGACTCCGACAGTGCCGTCAGCAGGATCACCGGCAGGTCGGCCGTGGCGGCGTCCGCCCGCAACCGCCGGCAGAGCTCATAGCCGTCGACCTCGGGCATGACGATGTCGGAAACGACCACGGCGGGACGTCGTTCGGCGACCATCTCGAGCGCCTCGCGGCCGTTGCCCGCCGCGCGCACCACGAAGCCGTGCTTCTCCAGGTAGTAGCGCAGGCGCTCCGCCTGCGTCGGGCTGTCCTCGGCGATCACGATCTCGACGCCGGCATACTGTGACGGTTCGGTCATCGCCCCTGCCCCTCGGCGCGGCGCGGCCGTTCCGAGCCGTCACTACCGGCCGGCGCTCCGCCGGTCACGGTGGTAAGCAGCGTGGCGATCTCGTCGGGCGGCAGCACGTACATCGCCGCACCCAGACGGATCGCTTCGCCGGGCATGCCATGGACGATCGAGCTGATCTCGTCCTGAGCCACCGTTATCGCGCCCCGCGCGCGCAGCTCCACGAGCTCGCGCGCGCCGTCCTGGCCCATGCCCGTGAGCAGCACGGCGGCGCAGCGCCGCGGCCAGGCCGCGGCCACCGAGCGGAAGAGGTACGAGACCGAAGGCCGCAGGCCGTTCTCGGGCGGGTCGTCGCGCAAAACGATGCGCCGTTCGCGGTCGACGCCCATCTGGAACGGATACGGCGCCACATGCACCGTGGCGCGGCGCAGGAGCTGACCGTCCTGCCCGAGGCAGACCGGCAGCCCGGTGGCCTCGGCCAGCCAGCTCACGAAACTCGTCTGGAAGTCGGGTGTGATGTGCTGCACGACCACCACCGCGGCGGCCAGGTCGCGCGGCAGGCCGGCGAGCAGGCGCTGGAGCGTCTGGGGACCACCCGTCGAGGCGCCGATGGCGATGAGGTCGACCGGGCCGCGGCTCGCCGGGACCGCGGCGGCGGCGGCGGGCGGCGGCGCCTGCGGCGCCGCCGCCCGTCGCCGCCGCCGCACCACGCGCACTTCGGACATGGCACGAACGGTCTGCACGATCTCCGCCTCGCGGCGGCCCCGCGACTCACCCGTTCCCGACGGCAGCGCGACCAGGGCCACCGCCCCGGCCTCCATGGCGCGAAAGGCCTTGTCGGCGTGGCCGGCCTCTTCGGAGGCGCTGACGATGATGATCGGCACGGCTGCCCTGGTCATCACCTCGACCGTCGTCTCGAAGCCGTCCATGCCCGGCATGTCGGCATCCATCAGCACCACATCGGGCTTGAGCATGGCGATCATGGGCACCACCTGCCGGCCGCTCGCGGCCTCGCCGGCCACGGCGATGCCGGTCTGGGCCGTGAGCAGGCGACGCAGATCGGCCCGGATCTGGGCGCTGTCGTCGACGAGCAGGACGTTGATCACCGCACCGCCCCCTACATCAGCCTGCGCGCGGTCTCGAGGAGCGTCGTCTGGTCGAAGCTCCCCTTGGTGATGTAGGCGTTGGCGCCGGCGTCGACGCCCCTCTCGCGGTCCTCCCGCGACTCGAGGCTCGTGACCAGCATCACCGGCAGATCGCCGTGCGAGTCGCCGGCTCGGACCTTGGCGGTGAGCTCGAAGCCGTTCATGCGCGGCATCTCGACGTCTGAGATGAGCAGGTCGAAGTCCTCCTCCATGAGCGCGGTGAGCGCCTCCAGGCCGTCGACCACGGTGCGCACCTCATAGCCCGTCGTCTCGAGGATGTTCTTGAGCAGCGTCCGCGAGGTGATCGAGTCTTCGGCCACGAGGATGCGCTTCTTGCGGCGCGCCGCGGCCTCTTCGATCACGGTCGCGATTGGCGTGGCGCGCACGTTGCCGTACGTGGCCGCGCGAATGACCTCCGGGGGGTGCAGGATGAGGGCGATCCTGTCGGACTCGAGCACGGTGGCGCCGGTCACGTAGCGCACGCTTTCGAGCTGCGGTCCGAGATCCTTGACGAGGACCTCCTGCTCGCCGAGGACCCAGTCGACGGCAAAGGCGACGCGGTCGGCGCCGGCCGAGAGCACGACGACCGGCAGCAGCTCGGCGTCGTCGCTGCGCGGCTTGCGCTGCAGGTCGAGCACGTCGTGCAGGAAGGCGAAGGCGACGGGCCGGCCGTCGATCGGCACTGTCTCGCTGTTTTCGACCGTCGCGATCTCCTTGGGATCGGCCCGGATCACACGCTCGACGTGCAGGGTGGGCAGCACGAACAGGCGGTCGGCGACGCGCACGATCACGCCCCGCGACGACGCCAGGCTGGCCGGCACGACGAGCTCGAACGACGCCCCCACGCCGGGTGTCGAATGCACCGCGGCGGTGCCGCCGAGCTGCTCGACCTTCTCCTGCACGATGGCCAGGCCGATGCCCCGGCCCGAGACGTCGGTGACGATCGGGTTGGTCGACACGCCGGACTCGAAGACCAGCCCCAGGGACTGTTCGTCGTCCAAGTCTTCGATCTGGTCCTGGGAGCGCGCGCCGACCTTGCCGGCGACCTGTCGCAGGCTTACGACGTCGATCCCGCCGCCGTCGTCTGTGATCACGACGCTCAACTTGTTGCCCTCGATGCGCGTCACGGCGATCGTCACCTGGCCACGGACCGGCTTGCCGCGCTTGGCGCGCACGTCCGGCGTCTCGATGCCGTGGCCCACGCAGTTGCGCAGGATGTGCACGACCGGGTCCTTGATGGTCTCGAGCACGTGGCGGTCGATCTCGACGTCGCCGCCGCTGATGGTCAGATCGACCGCCTTGCCTTCGGCCCTGGCGAGATCGCGGACCATCTTGGGGAAGCTCTGGGAAAGCGACGAGAAGGGCAGCATGACGAGCGTCTTGACGTCGCCGAGCAGGTCCTCGACGAGCGGCCCGAGCGAGCGCAGGTCGTTGTCGCTCAGGGTCGTCAGGCGTCCGATGCGCCGGGCGATGTCGTTGACGAACGTGGTGTTCCAGTCGACGTAGTCGAGCAGCTTGTCGGAGTCGCGGCGGCGGCCGGTGCCGGCCTCGCTCGCGGGCGGCGGGTCACTCAGCCAGACGTCGGACGCGGCCGTGCGGCGGCCGCCGTTTTCGAGGGCGCGCGCCTGGTCACCCGCCGGCGCGGAGCGATCGCGACCGTGGGCCACCGAGGGCCGCACCGCCTGCCAGCGCTTCTTCCAGACGTCGAACTCGGTGAGCAGCTCGTTCAGCTCGGCGGTGCGCTGGCGCAGGACGAGCTTGACCGTGATGAGCTCCTCGGTGCGCAGCATGAGCTCTGTCAGCCGGCTGAGGGAGACGCGTATGGTCTCGCCCTGGTGAGGGGGCTCTGCGACCGACGGTCGCTCGGTCGCCCGGCCGTTCGCCGCGGCGCGCGTGGTCGCGCGCGCCGGCGTCGGGGCCGGCGGCGGCGTGACCGGCGGCGCCTGGGGGCCCGTCGCCGGCTGGGTGCCGACAGCCGGCTCCGTGGCCGACACCGCGGGCGCGGAGACCGTCGCCTCGGCGGTGGGCGATGCCTCGGCGGTGGGCGCGAGCGGTGCCCCGGCGGCCGGGGGCGGTGCGGCCGCGGCCGACAGCGTGTCGGACGCCGCCGACTGGCCCGCCGGCGTCGGCGCGGGGCCGTCTGCCTGCATCTCGCCGGTCGCGGGCGGCGTGACGGCCGGCGTGACGGGCCCGTCCGCCACGTCGTCCGTCGCGCCGGCTTTGGCCAGGCGCACGAGGCGGTCGATCAGGGCCGTCATGCTCTGCGCCACGCTCGGGCTGTCGCAGCCGTGGGCGCTCGATTCGCGGAGGGCGTCGACGGCCTCGTTCAGGGTGTCGTAGAGGGCCGTCGAGGGGCTGATCTCGGCACGCTTCCAGGCGGCGAACACGCTCTCCATCGCCTGGCAGACCGACTCGATGTCGCCGAGCTCGACGGCTCGCGCAGCGCCTTTCAGGCTGTGCGCCTCGCGAAACAGGGTCTCCACGAGCGTGAGGTGGTCGCCGCCGGGATCGCGTTCGAGCTCGAGCAGCCCGTTGGAGAGCACCTCGAAGTGCTCCTCGGCCTCGATCCGGAACGTGGCGAGCAGCCTCGCCAGGAACTCGCTGTCGTCCTGATCCATCAGCGTCCCATCGTCAGGTGTCGCGGGGTCATTCGAGGCTCCCTCGTCTTCACGGGCACTAGCGTGTGCTCCCGGCGTCGTCGCGCACCACCAGGGTCTTGTCGGCCAGCAAGCGCCGGGCGTCGAGCACCGCGATGCGCTCGGGCGTCACGCCGCGCAGGTACTTCTGGCGGGCTCCGGTCATGGTCGGCAGCGAGTCCTGCAGGACGGCGGTCGCGATCGCGCGCATGCCGACGACCTCGTCGGCCACGATGCCGAACTCCATCGCCCCGTCGGCCAGGACCACCACCCTGGCGCGGGCTCCCCGCTCGCGGGCGGGCAGATCGAACACGCGCGCCAGGTCGACCACCGAACAGATGCGCCCGCGCACGATGACGACGCCGAGGATGAACTCGGGCGTGCCCGGCACCGGCGTGATCTCCCTGAGCACGTGGACCTCGCGCACGGCGGCGTTCTCGACCGCGTAGCGCTCCGCCCCCAGGCGAAACTCGAGCACGCTCACCATCTCGCCCTCGTCGCTCTTCGGCGCGACGATGCGGGCCAGCACCTCGGCGCGCTCTGCGAGCAGGCGCCGCCGCTCCTCCGCGGACTGGCTGCCGGCCGCGCTGGCCGCCGACAGCCGCGCCAGCCGCTCGCGTACGCCGGTCCAGTCGACCGGCGTCTCGCCGCCGCCGTTACCCGACGCGGGCGTGTCCGGAGACGTGGACGGGCTCATGGTGCGGCCTCCAACTCGATGACTGACTTGACGATCTCGGCGAGCTTGCCGGCGGTCATGCCCTCGGACTCGGGCAGGACGCAGTCGGGCGACAGCTCTTCGAGCAGCGCGAGCGTGGTGCGAAAGTGACTCTCGGCTTCGCCGGCACGAGCCCGCCGGCGAGCGATGTTGCCGTACAGGAAATGGGCCAGCACGAAGCCCGGGTCGAGATACAGGGTCGATTTCAGCGCCTTGACGGCATCGTCTTCCTGGTCGAGCTCGGCGAGGATGGTCGCGTAGAGATAGCGATAGCCGGCCGACAGCTTGTCGGCGGCGATCGCCTCTTCGCAGCTCGCGAGCGCCTCGCGCAGGCGACCCTCGTTGGCGGCCCGGCGGGCGGCGGCGGCGAGCGTCGCCGCGGCGACGCTCGCCGCCGCCGCCCGCCCCTCGACCGCCGCATGCACGTTGGGCGACTTCGGCCGGGCGCGCGGAGCGGGCCGGGTGGTCGTGGCGGCCGACTGCGCGGTGGGCTTGCGAGACGGTTCCGCCGCCGGCCGCCAGGCAGGCGTTCGCTTGCCGGTGCCGTGAGCGGCCGTCACGCCGGCGTGCGCGTGCGGCGCGGCAGCCGGCGTTGCGGAATGCGAGTGCCGCTCACCCGGCCGCGCGCCCGCGCCGTGCCCGCTGCCGGCGCAGTGGCCCGCGCCGACCTTGCGGTAGAAGATCTCGCCGCGCGACGCGACCCGCTCGAACTGCGGGAAGAACTCATGTGACGCTTCGCTCGGCGCCACGAACAGGTAGCCGCCGTCGCGCAGGGCGTCGTGAAGGCGCTCGACGACCCGTCGCATCGTGTCGGGGCGGAAGTACATCAGCACGTTGCGGCAGAAGATGATGTCCATGGCGTTGGTGTTGGTGGCAAGCGACGGGTAGGGGTCGGCGGCCAGGTTCAGATACGAGAACGTGACCTGACGCTTGATCTCGGGACGGATGGCCCAGTCTCCCGACGAGGTCTCGTCGAAGAACTGCGGCCGCAGCCAGCCCGGCGTGTCGCGAAACGACCAGTTGCCGTAGACGCCTTCGCTGGCTTTGTGCAGGGCGCGCGTGTTGATGTCGGTCGCCAGGATGGTCGTGGTCCAGCCCCGCGGGTTGGGCAGCAGGCGGGTGACGCTGATCGCCAGCGAGTAGGGCTCCTCGCCCCCCGCGCAACCGGCGCTCCAGAGCCGAAGCTGCCGTTCGTCGTTCCTGCGCGCCGCGAGGAACTCGGGCAGGATCTCGTGCTCCAGCACGTCGAAGGCCTGGGTGCCGCGCAGAAAGTAGGTCTCGCCGATCGTCAGGTGCCAGGCCAGGGTCTGCACCTGGTCGGCGGTCAGACTCGGAGTGGTCAGGCAGAAGTTCACGAACGAGGTGGTGTTCGGGTAGCCGAAGTCCCTGGCGGCGCGCACCAGGCCGCGCTCCAGCTCCGCGGACCGCTCCACGGGAAAGTGCAGGCCGGTCCAGCGGTCGACGAGGCCGGCCAGCACGACGAGCTGTTGGCGGGGGATGGCCGGCATCAGTCGCGCACAGCCTCGATCTCGCGCAGCGATTCGGTCAGGACGAACTCCTCGTCGTCGGTCAGCACGGTGTCGATGTCGAGCACGAACACCATCTCGGGCCCCAGCAGGAACACTTCGTCGACGTAGTTCAGGTTGGGCACGATCTCCGCGGCGGGCACCTTGTCGCCGCTGGAGTCGGTGATGAGGCCCTCCGCCTCGTCGACGGGCAGGGCAACGGCGCCGGTCGACGACCGGGCGATGACGAAATGGTCCTCGATGTCGATCGGGCGCGGCGACAGCCGAAAGCGTTTGCGCAGGTCGACGACCGGCACGACCCGACCCTGGATGCCGATAACTCCGATGATGACAGGGGGCGCTTCGGGCAGAGCCGTGACGGCGACCGCGCGCACGACGCGTTCGACGATACTCAGCGGCAGCGCGTAGCGCTGACCGTCGACCAAGAACATGACAAGTTGGCTCGAGTCGGCAGCCGCGGTCAAGCCCCCACCCACCTTCCGATTGCTTCGATCCCGGCGCCAACACAATCGGCTTTCGAGCTGCCCACCTTTAACAATCGCCTCGTACTCCCAGCGCGCTGCCGGCCCCGAAGGGCTACGGGCGGCAGACGCGCGGGCCGGCCGGCCCGCGCGGAAGGCGCGCCGGGCGAGGCCGCGCCGCCGCTTGCGGGCCGGCCGGCCGCGCTGCACCGGCCTCGTCCACGGGCCGCTCGCCGCCGCCACACCGGCCTCGTCCAGGGGCCGCTCGGCCCGCGCTATACTGGCCTCGTCCGGGCGCCGCGAACCCCCCACGCGGCCGCCGCGTCTCCCCTGCAAGGAGGACGAGGATCGAAGGCTTGCCCCCCGGCCTGCTCCCGCGCCTGCGGCGCGGCACGCCCGAGGCGCGCGCCGAGTTCTTTCGCCTCTACGCTCCGCGTGCCCGGGAGATCCTCTTTCTGCAGGGCATGTGCGACGACGTCGACGACGGTGTTCAGGAGGTGTTCGTCAAAGTGTTCCGGGCAACGCTGCCGCGCGAGGAGACGTTTCTCGGCTGGTTCTACCAGGTGATCCTGAACACCGGGCGTGACCTGGGCCGGCGGCGGCGCAGCCGCCTGCGGCTCCTGCGCCGCCTGACCGACGCGGCGCCGGCCGACGTGGCGCCTGCTCCGGCGCTGCCGGCCGGCGACCCGCGCCTGCGCGACGCGCTGCAGGCGCTCGGCCCCGAGTTTCGCGAAGTCGTCGCCCTGCGCTTCTTCGCCGATCTCTCCCTCGACGAGATAGCGCACTGTCAGGACGTACCCACCGGCACGGTCAAGTCGCGGCTGCACACCGCCCTGGCCCGCTTGCGGGTCGCCCTGACGGCCGCTTCGGGGCCGGGTGAAAACGAGTCACCGGATAAGGGGACTAGTCGCGGCGATTCGGGGGATATGCGTTCTGAGGTGCCCACGAAATGAGCGATCTACACGACAGCCCTACGGCAGCCTTCGACGACGATCGGCTCCTGGACTACGCCCTCGGCCTCGAGGACGATCCGGAGCTCGCCGCGGCGCTGTCGCGCTCTGCCCGGCTGCGCGAACGGCTGGCCGACATGAAAGCCGACCTGGCCGCCATCGAAACGGAGCTGCGGCGCGCGATCCCCGAGCTCGACGATTCCTACGCCGACCCCGAGGCGGCCCGCTGGGCGAGGTTGCGACCGTCCTTCGGCGGCGGCCGGCCCGCGACCACTCGGCACCGGCCACTGCGCCCCCGGAGGCTGGCGGCCGTGCTGCTCGCCGCCGCGCTCGCCCTGGCGCTCGTGATCGGCATCGTGTCGATCCTGCCGCATGGCGGCTCGTCGTCCGGTCCGTCCGGGTCGGCTGGTTCGACCCACGCCGGCTCCGAGTCCGCCCAGGCGCCGGCCTACAGCGCGCCGTCCACTCAGGGCCAGACCGTGGCGGGCACCAGGGCGCCGGCGGTCCCCAGCGCCTCCGGCAACTACGCGACCGGCAACGTCGCGAGCGTCACGGCTCTCCACGCCGCGGAGTTTCGCGACGTCGCGGTGGTCCGCGCCGGGAGCGTGATCGGCGCCGACCAGAGCTTCACGGTGGTGCGCGCCCTGAAGGGCAAGCCCCCCGCTTCGTTCTCGCTGACCCTGTATTCGACCACCGGCGCTCCCACCGCCGGCACGCTCGCGGTCGCGTATCTGCGACCGCTCACGACACCGTCGTCGAGCGCGCCGCCGACCTACTCGTACAACGGCCGGCGGGCTTTGCTCACGCCTCTGCCGGCGGGCGTCGCCGCGACGGCGGTGCGGCTGCCGAAGTAAGGGGCCGGCCCGCGCGCTCTGCACTGGCGCCCTGCGTCGCGGCAGGGTATAAGTCGGCCATGGCCGGTCTGCTCGAGGGCAAGAACGTGCTCGTCATGGGTGTCGCCAACCAGCGCAGCATCGCCTGGGCTGTGTCGCGCGCCGTGCTGGCCCACGGCGGCCGCCTCTCGCTCACCTACCAGTCGAAGCGCATCAAGCCGCGCATCGAGCAGCTCGTGGCCGGCGTCGAAGCCCGAGACGAGATCGCCCTGATCGAGTGCGATGTCGGTAGCGACGACGGCGTGGCCCGGGCCATGAAGAGGTTGGGCGAGAAGACGCCGGTGCTGCACGGACTCGTGCACAGCATCGCCTACGCGCCGGCCCACGACCTGCAGGGCAGCTTCGTCGAGACCACCCGCGACGGGTTCGCCGTGGCCAACGACGTGAGCTCGTACAGCCTGATCGCGGCGGCGCGCGAAGCGCGCCGCCTCATGGCCCAGGGCGGCTCGATCGTGACCATGACTTACGCGGGCTCCCACCGGGTGATCCCCAACTACAACGTCATGGGACCAGCCAAGGCCTCGCTCGAGGCCAACGTGCGCTACCTGGCGGCCGACCTCGGACCGGCCGAGATCCGCGTGAACGCCGTCTCGGCGGGCCCGATCCACACCGTCGCGGCGCGCAGCATCAAGGATTTCGCCGGCATGCTGGACCTGCTGCAGACCCATACGCCGCTGCGGCGCAACGTGACCGCCGAAGAGGTCGCCGACGCGACCGTCTTTCTGCTCTCGGACCTGTCGCGCGCGATCACCGGTGAGATCGTCCACGTCGACGCCGGAGCCCACGCGGTGACCTGAGCCGGCGCGCCCGGCGCCGGGTCGGCGCTACGGGCGGTCGTCGAGCCGGCCGGGCTCGTCCGGCGCGGGTGCGCCGCCCGTGAGACCGCTCTCGGTGGTCTGGCCCTGCTCGGCCAGCCAGGCCTCGTGGGACTCGCGCATCATGCGCTCGACCCGCCGCGAGACGCCGGCCTGCTTGCGCCTCTCCCACCACTCGTCGACCGACACCGTCTTCAGCTGCTCGTACTTCAGCCACAGCACGACGACCAGGGCGAGCAGCACCACCTCGACCACGACGAGCGCGATCAGCCGCACGTTCAGCGGCGGCGACAGCGGGATCTGGCCCAGGAGCGCGGCGAGCGTCATGCCGGCCGCCCGATCACGGGCTCGACGAGGTCGCGGGAGACGCGCCGGCGGCCGGCGTCGCGGCGCCGGACGCGAGCGGCAGCGACGACGCGGCCGCGGGCGCCGGCAGCGACTTGCCCCTGGGTCCGTCCGGGATGTACGCGAGGACCTTGGCGACCTGCTGGGTCGAGAGGATCTGGCCCCAGGCCGGCATGAGGATCTCGCCGACCTTGCCGGGCGGCGGGATCGAACCCTGCATGATGGTGGCGAGCATGTCGGCCGGCGTGACGTTGTCGGCCGGGTTGCGCAGCAACGGCACGACCTTGTCGGGGCTGTCCGGGTTGGGCGCCGGCTTTGGCGAGGCGCTCGCGCCGCCCACCTGGCCGTGGCAGGTGATGCAGGCGTAGGCGGTGTAGATGTCGGCGGCCGTCGCCGGGTTGGCGTCGTAGGCGACCCCGGAGACCTGGGGGAAGCCGGCCAGGATGTAGGCGGCGATCGCGCTCGCCTGAGTGTCGTTCACGACGCCCGTCCACGACGGCATGTTGATGACGCCGGCCTTCTTGCTCACGATGCTGCCCTGCATCATGACCTGGGTGATCGCGGCTGCGTTGTGGAACTGCTCAGACGGGTCGCGGAAGGCGTTGTTCAGGGCGGGGATGGTGTCGTCGCCGCCGACGTTCAGGCGGTTTGGCACCCCACCGACGCCGTTGGGGGCGTGGCAGCGGATGCAGGCGAAGGCCACGTAGAGCGCGGCCCCGTCCTTGACCTGCTGGCTGACCGCCACCGCGGCGCCGCCCGTGGCGCCCGGCGCAGGCGAGCCGCTGGAGGGCGCTTCGGGCGTCGCCAGGCTGGCACAGCCGGCGGCGACCACCAGAGCGGCGACGATGACGGGTGCGGCCAGAGCCACGAGCAAGCGTTTCATGTGTCTCCTTTTGGGACCCATCAGGACACCGCCCCCCAGATCGTGAGCACGACCGTGGCGATGATCACGACGATGGCGATGGTCGTCGTCACGGGCTTCTTCAGCGGGTTGCGCACGGCGCTGCGATCGATGAACGGCAGCAGGACCAGCAGCACGACCAGAACGGCCGGCACGATCAGGCCGATCTTCTCGGGGACGATCTTGAGGAGCTGGAACAGACTCAGGTAGTACCAGTCGGGCTTGGTGTTGGCCGGCGTCACCAGGGCGTTGGCGCGCTCGCCGAGGCTGGCCGGCCACAGCAGCGCCAGGCCGCCCACGACGGCCAGGAACAGAAAGAGGATCATCACCTGCGAGACGAACTCCTGCCAGAAGTAGGGGATGAACTTCTCGCCCGGCGCGTGCTCGCGCTCCCAGTAGTAGCGCGAGGTGTGTTCCTGGCGCGGCCTGTCGACGATGTCGGGCATTCTCCCTCCCCTCCCGCTACAGCCGGCCCGAGATGCCGTGCCGGCGGATCATGAAGAAGTGGGCTCCGAGGAACACCACGATGATCACCGGCAGGACGAGCACGTGCAGGGTGAAGAAGCGGCCGAGCGTCGCGCCGGTGATGTTGTCGCCGCCGCGCAGGCTCACGAGCAGGAAGTGGCCGATGAAGGGCGTCGAGCCGGCGATGTCGGTGCCGACGCGCGTCGCCCAGTAGGCCTTCTGGTCCCAGGGCAGCAGGTAGCCGGTGAAGCCGAAGGCCATGGTCACGCCGAGCAGCACCACGCCGGTGATCCAGTTGAGCTCGCGCGGGCGCTTGTAGGCGCTCGTGAAGAACACCCGCAGCATGTGCACGAACACGAGGACCACCATGCCCGTGGCGGCCCACTTGTGGATGGAGCGGATCCACCAGCCGAAGGCCACATTGGTCGAGATGTTGACGACGCTCTGGTAGGCGGCGTCGGGCGTGGGCTGATAGTAGACGACCATCATGATGCCGGTGACGGCGAGGATCAGGAAGAGGATGAAGGCGATGCCGCCGAAGCAGTAGATGTAGTTGGTCGCGTGGATCGGCACGATGCGGTTGAACTGGTCTTCCATGAGCTCTTCCATGCCGAGCCGGTTGGTGACCCAGGCGAGCGCTCCGCGAGCGCGGCCGTGGGGCGGCGTGGCAGGCGTTGCGTCGGCCGGAGTGGCGGCGGCCGGCGTGGCTCCGGTCGGAGCGGCGCCGGTGGGAGTGGCGTCGGTCGGTGTCACACCGGCTCCCCGCGGCTCGACGGCATCGAGGCTCACGCGAACTGCCCCTTGTACCAGGTCGGGTAGTTGGCCCGCGTGAAGGTGACCGGTCCGACGAGCACCGAGCCGCCGCTGACCTTGGCGCTATAGAAGGGCAGGGGCAGGGTGGCCGGACCGTGGGTGACCGCGCCGGTGGCCGAGTAGTCGCTGCCGTGGCAGGGACAGTGAAGCCCGTTGCCGCTGGGCGCCACCACGCACCCGAGGTGCGTGCAGATCGCCGAGTAGACGACGATCTTGCCCGCTACGTTGGTGACGATCGCCGGCCGGCCCTGGACCTGGACCACCGTGAGCTGTCCGGCCGGGAACGACGAGACCGCGCCGATGTTCACGACCTGGCCGATGGTGGCCGTGCTGGCCGTGGGCGGCTTGAGGAACCGCACGATCGGATAGACGATGCCGCCCAGGCAGACCGCGGTGAGGACGCCGATCAGCCACTTCAGGAAACCGCCCCGCGTCATGGACTCCCTCCGGGCAGAAGACAGGTCACCGGGCCGCGCCTGCCGCGCCGCACCCGTAGGTGGCATTTAGAGTGGACGGCAGGGGCCCCTGTCAACGTTTCTCCTTCGGTCGCCGTGAGAAATACGTACGAGGCGAACGGAGGCGGCGCAAGCAACGGTGGCAGAGTGGCCCCGGCTCCCGGCTGCTGGATGCGCGGCCGTCGGGGCAGGGTCCGGTGCTATCATCGCGTCCGTGATCGCCTGCTACGGCAAGGATCTGACGAGCGGCCGCCTGAGCGCCTCACACGACGACGTGGTCATGCCGTCGTTCAGCACGATCAAGGTGCTGCTGGCCGCGACTTTCTGGCGCGCGGTGGCCGCCGGCGAGCTGCGCGAGTCGCGGCCCTACGCGTTCCAGCCCTGGCAGGCGGTCGGCGGCGCCGGTGTGCTGCGCGGCTTTCGTCACGCGGCGCAGCTCGCCCTGGCCGACTACCTCCACCTCGCCCTCGTGGTGAGCGACAACGACGCCACCAACGTCGTCCTGGCCTTCGTCGGTTTCGAACGGGTGGCGGCGCTGGCCACCGAGCTTGGCCTGCGCGACACGGCGCTGCGCCGGCAGATGATGGACTGGGAGGCGGCCGCCGCGGGCCGCGACAACGTGACCTGCGCCCGCGACCTGGCGGCCCTGCTCGAGCAGCTCGTCGCCGGCGACCCGCGGATCGGCGCCGTCGCCTGCGAGAACGTGCTCGCCTCGCTTGCCGCCCAGGAGCACCTCGACGGCCTCGGGCGCGCCCTTCCCGCCGGCGCGACCTACGCCGGCAAGCCCGGCGACGACCTTCCCGAGGGTCGCTTCTGTCACGACTGCGGCGTCGTCACGACGCCCGACGGCCACACACTGGTGCTGGCGGTGCTCACCGACGGCGAAGACGGCTACGACGCGGTGGCCGGCGCTGGGCGCCGGCTCTACGACGAGCTGACGGTGCGGGAGTAGCGGCGCAGACGGAGCGACGCGCCCGTGGCGGCCGCTCCCTCGCGTCAGGGAGTAACGACCGGCGCGACGCCCAGACCCGGCGCGTCCGGCGCCAGGAGCAGGTCGCCGTCGACCGCGATGCCGGTGAACGGGTCGGCGCCGATCAGCAGAAAGCCGTCGAGGTCGACGTAGTCGGCAAGACCGGCCACCTGCAGCCCGGCGGCGATCCCCAGGCTCGACTCGACCATGCAGCCCAGCAACACCCGGACGGCGCGCTCCTTGCAGGCCGTCATCAGGGCCGCCGACGCCGCGATGCCGCCCGCCTTGGCGAGCTTCACGACGAAGCCGTCGTAGAGGTCGACGACCTCGTCCAGGTGCTCGAGATCGAGCAGCGCCTCGTCGCCGAAGAGCTGCACCGGCGAGCGGTCGAGCAGCCAGGCCTGGCCGTCGCGATCGGCGGCCGGCAGCGGCTGTTCGACGAGCTCCGCGCCGAGGCGGCCGAGCACCTCGAGGGCCTTGGCCGCCTGCTCCTTGCTCCAGCCTTCGTTGGCGTCGTAGCGAAAGCGCTTGTCGGGCAGCTCGCGCGAAAGGCGCGTAGCGACGTCGAGGTCGCCGTCGAAGCCGAGCTTGACCTTGAGCACGCCGAAGCCCCTCGCCGCGCGCGCCCGCGCCAGCATGGTCTCGGGGTCGGCGATGGGGATGGTGAGCGAGGTCCGCGCGGTGGCCTGCTCGAGGCCCAGAAGCCGCCAGACCGGCTCGCCGGCCTGCTTGCCGGCGAGGTCCCAGGCGGCCGCCGACAGGGCGGCGCGCAGCGCAGGGAATCCGGGCTGGGCGACACAGAACGCCTCGACGGCGGCCGCGCCTTCGACGGCCGCAAGCGCCGGCGACAGCTCCTCGAGGGCGGCCGCGTCGTCGTCGCGCGACTCGTGATAGCGGTCGTTGGGCGCGCCCTCGCCGTAGCCGGTCAGGCCGTTCTCATCGGTCATGGTGACGACGAAGTCGGCGAAGGTGCTGTGCGCCCAGCGCGCGATGCCGAACGGCGTCGGCGTGGCCAGGTCGAGGGGCGCGAAACCGATCTCTGTCACGGCATCATCATCGTCCTTCGAGCCCGCCGGCACGCGGCCGGCCGCGAGGGTCGCGGCGCGGCGGGTCGGCGGAAGCCTCGGGTGATGAGGCGGAGCCGGATCGGGCAGTCCCGCGGCGTTCCGTTGTGGCGGGTCGCGCCGCCGCCGCAGCGACCGTGAAGATACCTTCGACCGGCGCGTAAGCCCAGCGCCCCTCACAATCCCTTGGGGTGACGTACCAGTAATAGGTCGTGCCGGGCGCGAGGCCGGCGGCGGCCGGGACGGCGTACGCCGTCCCGGCCGCCGCCTCGCCCTCGAGCACGACCTCGTGAACGAGCGGCGCCCCGCTGTCGCGGCAGCCGCCCGCGTAGACTGCGAGCTTCACGGCGCTCTGGTGAGCCCTGGGGTCGAAGATCGACCACGACAGCTCGGGCGTGACGGTCGTGACCACCGCGCCGTGGTCGGGCGCGAGTGCGAACGGCCGCACCATCGAAGCGCCGAGGAAGGGGTTGTCGGCCGCGGGTTCGTTCACGAAGGTCGCCACCGTGTCGTTCGAGTAGCCGGCGGCGGCGCGCGTGAACAGCGACACCTCGTAGCACATGTCGGGTCGCAGGTCGGCGGCTTCGATGGTGAAGGAGCGCTCGGGCTCCGCTGCAATCGTAGGCCAGCAGCCGCTGCTTCCAGACCCCGCGCCGCAGCTCGTGGACCTCGATCCGGCAACCGGTGGCGGCAAGCTCGCCCGTGGCCGGCCCATCAGCGGCAGATCCGCCGGCGGCGGGCTCACCGGGGGCGGGGTCACCGACGGCGGGGTCACCGGCGACAGGGTCGCCGGCGGCAGACTCGTAACTCCAGGTCAGGCGTGCCGCGCCACCCGGGTGAGCGGCGGCCGGCGCTGACTCGAGGAGCGGCGGCGGCGGTCGCCGACCGGCGCCGGCGGCACCACCGGCCTGCGGATGGTCGTCGTCAGGCACGGGCGCGCCGTCCGGCAAGTAGGCGTTCTGGGCGCGCGTGGCGCGGTTGTCGTAGAGCTCGCGACCGGCGCGGTCGGTGGGCAGCCGGTGCGTGATGTAGAACGGCAGCGGCGCAAGCCCCGCGCGACGGCGTAGCGCGACGGCGTCGGTCTCGCGTTGCGGGTTCGCCTGCAGCAGCGCTTCGTGCAGCCGCCGGTCGAAGTAGCGGCCACCGACGAACCAGAGCCGCAGGTAGGCGCCGCCGTCGTTGCGCAGCCGGTCGGTGCCCCCCGTCGCCCGCATGTGACGCGTGTACAGCTCGCGCGTGTCGACCACCGCGTAGCCGCCCTCGCGATCCTCGACCAGAGGGATGTCGCCGCGCGGTGAGGAATCGCAGACCAGCAGGCGCCCGTCGAGCCAGCCGTACACGATGACGGCGTGGAACTTGCCGGGCTCGTGGTGGTCGTGGGTCGTGACGACGTCGCCGGGCAGCAGATCGGCGAGCGTGGTGATCGGCGCCCAGCGCTCGACCCGCGAGAGCTCGACGGCGGTCGCCGTGTCGAGGTCGTCGTCGAGGGGCCGCCCGCTGAGGAGCCTGCCGTAGACCTCGCGCACCAGACCCCAGCAGTCGAAACGGTCGTCGAAGTTGTACGGGCGCGCCTGCGGGGCGAGGGCTTCGAGCGTCGTCAGGACGGCCTCGGGGGCAAGCGGTGCGAGCGGTTCGACCGCGGCCGTGCGACTGGTCACTGCGTCCGTCATGAGACCATGGATATCAACGGGCGTGCGCCGCGTCAAACCCGCTCAACGGTTGCGCCCCCGAGCCGCTGCGCATGCTCGCCGCGCCCGCTTCAATCGACCACCGGCTGCACCACCAGTTCCTCTTCGTCTCCCGTCGCCCGCCGGCGACCGGCGGCGACGCCCTGCGCCACGAGCAGCGCCAGCCCGCCCACGATGAGCGCCATGCCGGCGCCCTCGACGGCGCCGGGCCGCTCGCCGAGCTGCAGCCACGAAGCCACCACGCCGATCACCGGGATGGCGAGGGTGCCCAGCCCGGCAAGGCCGGCCGACAGGCGGCGCAACGCATAGAGCCACAGAAACCACGCCAGCGCGTTGGCCAGCAGCACGTTGTAGCTGAGTGAGGCGACGAAGGCCGGCGTCCAGTCGGGCCCCTGGCGCGCCGTCAGCGCCGCCACGGCGACCAGCGGCAGAGCGCCGAACACCATCTGCCAGGTAGTCAGCGACAGCACGTCGATGTCGTGGCGCCGGTGCGCCAGCTTGGCCACGAGAGCGCTGGTTGCCCACGAGAGGCCGCCGACGACCGTGAGCACGCTCGGCAGCAGACCGTGGATGTGCCAGGGACTGATCACCAGGACGAGCCCGGCGAAGGCCAGCCCCACGGCGAGCCACTGGGCGCCGTGCAGCCGCTCGCCGAGAAAGCCCCAGGCCAGCAGCAGCAGCCAGAATGGCATGGTGTAGGTGAGCACGGCGATCTTGCCGGCGCCGGCGCTGCTCAGCGCCCACATCGCGAGCCCCGTGAAGAGGGAGGTCTGCAGCAGGCCGATGACGATCGTGTAGCCGATCACCGGCGGCCGCAGCCTGCGATGCGTCAGCACGAGCACCGCCAGCAGGCACAGGGCACTGATCGACACGCGCAGGGCGGCGAAGGTGAGCGGCGGGCTGTATTGAAGGCCGACCTTGGTGGCCACCCAGCCGTAGCCCCAGACCGGCGCCAGGACGGCCAGCGCCAGAAACCCCAGGTCGCGGCCGCGAGTCGCGCCGCCATCGGGCGCCGGCGATTCGTCGAGTGGATCGGTCATCTGTCTTTCATTGCGGCTCGTGTGTGCCCGATCATCGTACTGCATCGCTCTCCCGCGGCCCGCTCCCGACGAGCACTCTTTGCAGGCTGATTGCCGTAGGACGAGCCGCCTCGGCTTGCCAAATGGTCTGCGAAGCCCTTTGATTAGGGACGTGTCATGGGAGGGAGACAATCTACTCGAGGTCAGCGACCTCGCGGTGACGTTCGCCAGCCAGGAGGGCTCGGTCCAGGCGGTCGACGGCATCAGCTTCGGCATCCGCCAGGGTGAGACCGTCGGCCTGGTCGGCGAGTCGGGCTGCGGCAAGAGCATCAGCGCGCTGGCCATCCTGGGGCTCGTGCGCATGATGAGCAACTCCACCGTCACCGGCAAGGTCGAGTTCATGGGCCGCGACCTGCTGGCCCTGCCCGAGAACGAGGTGCGTCGCGTGCGCGGGCGCGACATGTCGATGATCTTCCAGGACCCGGTGACCTCGCTGAACCCCGTGCTGTCGATCGAGCGCCAGACCACCGAGGGCATCGAGAACCACCTCGGGCTGAGCCATTCCGACGCCGTCAAGCGCGCCATCGAGCTGCTCGAGATGGTCGGCATCCCCAAGGCCGCGGAGCGTATCCACGACTATCCGCATCAGTTCTCGGGCGGCATGCGCCAGCGCGTGATGATCGCCATCGCCCTGTCGTGCAACCCCAAGCTGCTGCTGGCCGACGAGCCCACCACGGCGCTCGACGTGACCATCCAGGCGCAGATCCTGCGCCTCATGAAGCAGCTCTCGCACGACTACGGCTCGGCCATCATCCTGATCACCCACGACCTCGGGGTGGTCGCCGGCATGACCGAACGCATCCTCGTCATGTACGCCGGCCGGATCGTCGAGTCGGCGAGCGCCGGCGAGCTCTTCGCCCATCCGCACCACCCCTACACCGTCGGCCTGCTGCGTTCGGTGCCGCGCTTAGACGAGCCGCGCAAGGGCTCGCTGCAGTCGATCGAAGGCCTGCCGCCCGACCTGGCCCACCTGCCCGTCGGCTGCGCCTTCGCGGCGCGCTGCGTGCTACGTACCGAGCAGTGCCGCACGGAGCGTCCGGCGCTGCTGCCGACCACCGACGGCCGCCTGTCGGCCTGCTTTCACTCAGACCAGCTCGCGGCGACGCCGGTAGCCTGAGATGGGCGTCGAGACCGACACCATCTCTTCCGTGACGGCCGCCGCCGAGGGTGAAGCCCTGGTGTCCATCGACGGCCTCAAGGTCCACTTTCCGATCACCAGCGGCATCATGGTGCAGCGCAAGGTGGGCGCCGTGCGCGCCGTCGACGGCCTGACCTTCGACGTCTTGCGCGGCGAGACCCTCGGGCTGGTCGGCGAGTCGGGCTGCGGCAAGTCGACCACCGGACGCGCCATCCTGGTGCTCGAAAAGCTCACCGGCGGCCACGTCTTCTACGACGGCGCCGACCTCGCCCGCCTGCAGGGCGGCGCGCTGCGCCGCCAGCGCCGGCGCATGCAGATGATCTTTCAGGACCCGTACGCCTCGCTGAACAGCCGCATGACGCTCGGCCACATCGTCGGCGAGCCGCTGCTCGTGCACAACCTGCGGCCCCGCAACGAGCGCGAGGACCGGGTCAAGGAGCTGCTCAACCTGGTCGGCATCAACCCCAACACGATCAACCGCTACCCGCACGAGTTCTCGGGCGGCCAGCGCCAGCGCATCGGCATCGCCCGGGCGCTCGCGGTCGAACCCAACTTCATCGTCTGCGACGAGCCTATCTCGGCCCTCGACGTGTCCATCCGCGCGCAGATCATCAACCTCTTGCAGGAGCTTCAGCGGCAGTTCGGCCTGACGTACCTGTTCATCGCCCACGACCTGTCGGTGGTGCGCCACATCTCCGACCGCGTCGCGGTCATGTACCTGGGGCGCATCGTAGAGCTCGCCGCCAACGCCGAGCTCTACGAGCACCCGATGCACCCCTACACCCAGGCGCTGCTGTCGGCGGTACCGATCCCCGACCCGGTGGTCGAAGCCCGGCGGCGCCCCGTAGTGCTGGCCGGCGACGTGCCCAGCCCCGCCTCGCCGCCCCCGGGCTGCCACTTTCACACGCGCTGCCCGGCCGCCCAGGAGAGCCTCTGCGACGTCGACGACCCCGTGCTGCGCGAGATCAAGCCGGGCCACTATGCGGCCTGCCACCTCGTGACCGAGAGCAGCTATCCGAACATCAGGTCGGCCGAAGACCGCGCGGCCGACGGAGCGCAGGCCGCCACGGCGGCGGCCGGGGATGGTGAGGCCCTGTGAGCCCCGATCTGCCTCCAGACGACTTCTCCGAGATGGATCGCGAGACCGAAGGCTACGGCAGCGGCCTCAGACCCGAGTTCGAGGTCGCCCTCGACGAGCCGGAGACCATGGACGGCGCCGAGAGCACGGCCGAAGCCGAGTCCGAGCTCGCCGGCGCCGAGGCCTACGGCGGCTGGCTGCCCGAAGCCGAGGTCATCGAGACCCGCGGCACGTGGACCGAGGTCTGGCGCCGCTTCCGCAAGGACAAGTTCGCCGTGGCCGGCCTGGTGATCATCGCCATCCTCGTCATCACGGCCGTCGGCGCGCGCTGGATCGCGCCGCACAGCCCCCTGACCCAGTACGACAGCGGCCTGACCAACCAGGGCCAGCCGGTCGCTCCCAGCTCCAAGTTCTGGCTCGGCACCGACACGCTGGGCCGCGATCTGCTCAGCCGCTTGATCTACGGCGCCCGCGTGAGCCTCATCATCGGCGTGCTGGCCAACGGCTTCGCGCTCTTCCTGGGCGTCATCTTCGGCATCGTCGCCGGCTACTTCCGCGGCTGGCTCGAGACGTTCGTGATGCGCGCCACCGACGTCATGCTGGCCTTCCCGATCCTGCTGCTGGCGATCGCCCTGTCGTCGGCCATCAGCAAGCCCGGCATCTGGGTGCTCGTGGTGGTGATCGGCATCGTCTACTGGGCGCCGATGACACGCGTCATCCACGGCGAGGTGCTGTCGATCCGCGAGAAGGAGTTCGTGATGGCGGCGCGCCTCACGGGCTGCACGGACCGCCGCATCCTGACGCGCCACATCTTGCCGCACCTCGTGGCGCCGATCATCGTCTACACCAGCCTGGGGATCGCCACCACGGTGCTGTTCGAAGCCTCGCTCAGCTTCATCGGCCTGGGCGTGCAGCCGCCGACACCCTCGTGGGGGCAGATGATCTCCGACGGCCAGCCCTACATGCTGACCGCGCCCTGGCTCATCATCTTCCCGGGCCTCGCCATCATGATCACCGTGCTGGCCTTCAACCTCGTCGGCGACGGCCTGCGCGACGCCTTCGACCCACAGCAGCGACAGCGATGAACACGTCCAGAGACACGAGGGACTTGATAAAGGGGAATCCGACCCAGGGGGAGACCATGGCAGTCACGTATCACCGTCACCGCGGCAAATGGATCGTCGGTCTGTTCGCCGTGCTCGTCGCGGCGGCGCTGGTCGCGCTGGCCGCCGGCTGCGGCAGCTCGTCGAGCAGCAACAGCGGCAGCTCCACGTCGAGCACCACGCCCAAGGCCGGCGGCACGCTCACCGCGTCGTTCCAGGGTGAGCCGACCGGTCTCGACCCCGCCGTCGCGTGGGAGCTCGAGTCGTGGTCGATCGAGCACTGCATCTTCAGCCAGCTCCTGACCTACGCTCCCCAATCCGGCGCCGCGATCGTCGTCCCCGACATCGCCACCGAGGTCCCGTCGGTCGCCAACGGCGGCATCACCAACGGCGGCAAGACGTACATCTTCCACCTGCGCCACGGCGTCATGTTCCAAGCCCCGGTGAGCCGCGAGGTCACGGCCTCCGACTTCAAGTACAGCCTGGAGCGCATGCTCAACCCGAAGCTGTCGCCGCGCGCGCCGGCCGGCTACCTGTACTCTTCGATCGTCGGCGTCAGCGCCCTCGCCGCCGGCAAGGCGGCCCACGCCAGCGGCATCAAGGTCATCGACCCCTACACGCTCGAGATCGACCTGACGCAGCCCAACTACGTGTTCGACGACGTCATGGCGCTGCCGTTCACGGCCGTGCTCGCCAAGGAGTGGGAGAACAAGTACTCGAACAGCGCCATCGCCCGGCACCCGCTGGGCACCGGTCCGTTCGTGTTCGACCACTGGACGGCCAACCAGGAGATCGTCCTCAAGCGCAACCCGACCTACTTCGTGAAGGGCCGGCCTTATCTCGACGAGCTCAAGTTCGAGTTCGCTTCGAGCGCCCAGACGGCCCTGCTGCAGCTTCAGAGCGGCCAGGTCGACGTGCTCGGCAACGGCATCCCGTCGGGCCAGGTCGTGCAGGTCATGAACAGCCCGACCTGGAAGAGCCAGGTCACGGTGGCTCCCGAGGTCGCCTGGTACTACATCTTCATGAACACGCAGGTGAAGCCGTTCAACAACCCGCTCGTGCGGCAGGCGTTCAACTACGCGGTCGACACGGCCAAGATCCAGAAGCTCTTCTACGGCCAGGCGCAGCCGCTGAACCAGGTGTATCCGCTCGGCATGGCGGGCCACGACGCCAGCGCCCAGTTCTACTCCTACAATGTGGCCAAGGCGAAGCAGCTCCTCTCGCAGGCCGGCTATCCGAACGGCTTCTCAGTGACCTTCTACTGCCACAACGTCGACCCGATGCCCAAGCTCGCCCAGAGCATCCAGAACGACCTCGCCGCGATCGGCGTCAAGGCGCAGATCAAGCAGATGGCCGAGGCACCGTACTGGAGCCTGATCGAACGGCAGAGCGCCAAGGTGCCCGTGGGCCTGACCGACTGGTACATGGACTACCCCGACCCGTCGGACTGGATCGGACCGCTGTTCAGCAAGTCGGCGGCCACCACCGACGGCAGCGCCAACGTGAGCTGGTGGTGGAACCCGCAGGTCGAGAAGCTCTACGCCCAGAGCCAGCCCATGGCGCCGGGCCCCGACCGCACCAAGCTCTACCAGGAGATGCAGCAGATCATCATGCAGCAGGCGCCGGTCGTGCCGCTCTACCAGCCCATCCTGACCACCATGTGCTCCAAGAACACCGGCGGCTTCTTCACGAGCGCCGCCTGGACCTACGACTTCCCGAACTACTGGAAGAAGTGACGAACCGAGCTTCACAAGCGGCCCGCGTAACAGCGGGCTCCAGGTGCGGCGCGGTGGGCGGGTCGCTCTGCGACCCGCCCACCGCCGACGCCGCGGGCGCTCGCGCCCCGGCCGTCGGCCGCCTGCGGCAAGAGGAGGCCTGAGCCCATGGGCAGGTACATCATCAGGCGACTCCTGTGGGCGGTCGTGGTGGTCTTCTGCGTGAGTCTGATCACGTTCCTGCTGGCGTTCGCCATCCCGGCCGACCCGGCCAAGCAGATCGCCGGACCACACGCGACGCCGGCGGTGCTCATGCAGATCCGCCACAGTCTGGGGCTCGACAGGCCGCTCTATTACCAGTACGGCCTCTACATGTGGCACCTGGCCCACGGCAACCTGGGCTACTCCTACATCAACCAGCTCCCGGTGACCCAGTCGATCCTGCAGCGCTTCCCGGCCACCGCGATGATCGCCATGTTCGGCATCCTCTTCGAGCTGCTGATCGGCATCCCCATCGGCATGATCTCGGCTCTCAAGCAGTACAGCGTCCGCGACCGTGCCTTCACCGTCTTCAGCCTGATCGGCGTCTCGATGCCGACGTTCTTCCTGGGGATGCTGCTGCTGTACTTCCTGGCCTACAAGGTCTCGCTGTTTCCCAACCTCCAAGCCTACCCGGGCGCGCTGCACCCCCTCTACTTCGTGCTGCCCGGGCTTACGCTGGGCGTCACGGGTGCGGCCTGGTATTCGCGCATGCTGCGCTCCAAGATGCTGGACATCCTGAACGCCGACTACGTCAAGGCGGCGCGCGCCAAGGGACTGCCGGAGCGCGTCGTGGTGTGGCGACACATCATGCGCAACGCCTGGTCGCCGATCATCACCCTGCTCGGCATGGACGTAGGCTGGTTCCTCGGCGGCGTCGTCGTGGTCGAGATCGTGTTCGGCATACCCGGGATCGGCTGGCAGGCATGGCAGGCGATCGAGAACCTGGATCACCCCATGATCATGGGCACCGTCGAGTTCGCCGCTCTGCTCGTGGTGTTCGCCAACCTGGTGACCGACATCGCCTACACCTGGCTCGACCCGCGGGTGAAGTACAGCTAAGCCTCAATCCGCCCAGCGACTACGTCGTGGGCGCTCAGGCTGGCGCGACTACGTTGCGCGCCTAGGCCGTCAATGACTTCGTGGTTGCCGCTCAGGCTGGCGCGACTACGTTGCGCGCCTAGTACTCCGCCGGGATCTCGAAGAACATGACCACCGCCGCGACGTCGTGGTCGGGGTTGCGCCACGAGTGCGGTTCGCTGGGCGGGTAGGCGATCGTGTCGCCCACGCCCAGGGTCGTCACGCGATCCCCCTGACGCACCTCGAGCGAGCCGCTGATAACCGTGGCCATCACGAGCTCCCCGGGGTGCGACCACATCTCGTGCCCCGGCGAGCCACCCGGCTCGATCCGCGTCTCGATGATCTGGGCGCGGCGCTCCGACCGCGGCGAGAGCACGAAGTTGACCACTCCCTCGCCGCCGAAGTAGGTGCCCGTTACGTCGGCCCGCCGCACGATCGCGGCGCTCTCCTGGCCGACCTCCTCGAAGAGCGAGGACATGGAGATGCCCAGGGCGTCGCAGATGCGGTAGAGGGAGCCGATCGACGGTGAGGTCTCGCCGCGTTCGACGGCGCTCACGAACGACTTCGTGACGCCGGCGGTAGAGGCCACGGCTTCGAGCGTGAGCTTGCCCCGCAGCCTGGCCGCCCGCAGATGCCGGCCGACGACCCGCACGGGCCACCGCTCGTCGTCTCTCGATCTTCCCGCGCCGCTGTCGGCAGGTCCGGCCATCATGGCGCGAATCTATGCTCGCGAGCCGGCGCGGTCAAAGGCGGATGAGCGGTTTGTCCACTATTACTTGACAATTCGGCAACTTACAGTGGATTATCTGTGAGCGTCGGCCGGCTCCTCGACGAGGAGCCGGCGTCACAGGCGATCGTGAGGGGAGAGGCGAGATGAGCACGTCGCGGCACCGGTCCTGGGCGGAGCCCTGGAAGGTCAAGATGGTCGAGCACCTGAAGATGACCACGCGCGAGGAGCGCGAGACGGCCGTCGAGCAGGCCGGCTACAACACGTTCCTGCTCGAGAGCAAGGACGTCTACATCGACCTGCTCACCGATTCGGGCACGTCGGCCATGAGCGACGTGCAGTGGGCCGGCATGATGCTCGGCGACGAAGCCTACGCCGGCAGCCGCAACTTCTACCACCTCGAAGACGCGGTGCGCGAGATCTACGGCTACCGCCACGTGGTGCCCACCCACCAGGGCCGCGGCGCCGAGCACATCCTCTCCCAGATCCTGGTGCGGCCGGGAGACGTGATCCCCGGCAACATGTACTTCACCACGACGCGCCAGCACCAGGAGCTCGCCGGCGGCAGCTTCATCGACGTGATCATAGACGAAGCCCACGACCCGGGGAGCGAGCATCCCTTCAAGGGCAACGTCGATCTCGAGAAGCTGCGGCGGGTCATCGACGAGCACGGCGCGCAGCGGATCCCCTACGTCTGCGTGGCCACGGCGGTCAACATGGCCGGCGGCCAGCCGATCAGTCTCGCCAACCTGCGCGACGTCCGGGCCCTCTGCGACAAGTACGCCATCCGCATCATCCACGACGCCACCCGCGTCGCCGAGAACGCCTACTTCCTCAAGGTCAGAGAGGCCGAGTGCGCCGACATGACGATCGCTCAGATCGTGCGCGCCCTCTGCGACCTGACCGACGCCTGCACGATGAGCGCCAAAAAGGACGCGCTCGTCAACATCGGCGGCTTTCTGGCCGTGAACGACGACGAGGTCTTCGACGCGGCCCGCAACATGGTCGTCGTCTACGAGGGCCTGCACACCTACGGCGGCATGGCCGGCCGCGACATGGAGGCGGTAGCGATAGGCCTGCACGAGTCGGTCCAGTACGATCACATACGGGCTCGCGTGGGTCAGGTCGAGTACCTGGGTCACAAGCTGATCGAGTTCGGCGTGCCGATCGTCCACCCGATCGGCGGACACGGCGTGTTCCTCGACGCCAGGGCGTTCCTGCCGCACCTGGATCAGGACGTCTACCCCGCCCAGACCCTGGCCGCCGAGATCTACCTCGAGGGTGGCGTGCGCACGATGGAGCGCGGCAACGTGAGCGCCGGGCGCGACCCCGAGACGGGCAAGAACCGGCGACCCAGGCTCGAGCTGGTGCGCGTGACCATCCCGCGGCGGGTCTACACGCAGGCCCATATGGACGTGACCGCCGAATCGATCGCCGAAGTCTACGATCGGCGCGACGCCATCGGTGGTCTCGAGATGGTCTACGAGCCGCCGGCGCTGCGCTTCTTCCAGGCCAGATTTCGCCGCGTGAGCTAAAGTATCGCTATGACCTCGTGGTGGCATCTCATGCAGCAGGGAGAACCGGTCCCTGAGTGGCCGTATCCCGTGCGCTACGGCAAGGAGACCAGGATCTCCGCGGACGTGCTCGTGCTGGGCGGCGGCATCGCCGGATGCCACGCCGCCATGAGCGCCGCGCGCGCGGGCGCCTCGGTCGTCATGGTCGAGAAGGGCCACACCAGACGGAGCGGGCAGGGCGGCGCCGGCGTCGACCACTGGCAGGCCGCCTGCACCAATCCCTGCAGCACGGTCTCGCCCGAGGAGTACACCCGGGCCGTGGGCGACAGCATGGCGGGCTTCGACTGCGGACCCCTGCGCTACGCGCAATGTCGCGAAAGCTGGGACGCCGCTCTCGACTGCGAGCGCCTGGGCGTACAGATCCGCGACGTGAACGGTGAGTTCGAGGGCGCCGAGTTCCGCGACCCCGAGACCCAGCTCATGTTCGCCTACGACTACGAGACAAGACACGGCCTGCGCATCCACGGCCACAACATGAAGCCCTGCCTTCACAAGGAGATCGTGCGCCTGCGGGTCAAGACCTTCGACCGCGTGATGGCGACCAGCCTGCTCACCGAGAACGGCAGCGAAGGCGGCCGGGTCGTGGGCGCGACCGGCGTCAACGTGCGCACCGGCGAGTTCTACGCCTTCCGGGCCAAGGCGACCGTGCTGGCCATGGCCCATCCGCGGCGCGAGTGGGTCTTTTCGACCGAGCTGAACGGCGGCGCGGCGACCTTTGCCGACCTGAACATCGTCGGCGACGGCCATGCCATGGCCTGGAACGCCGGCGCCGAGTTCGCCGGCATGGAGGGCTCCTACGATACGGCCGGGGGCTTCGCCTACATCCAGTACGGCGTGGGCTACCCCGACAACACCTGGTTCGGCTGCACCATGGTCGACGCCGACGGCAAGGCGGTGCCCTGGTTCGACGGCGCCGGCCGCGAGTTGACGAGCGTGAGCGAGCGGTTCCGTCCGGGGCCGGGCCAGAAGTTCATGCTGATCGCCGGCGGCCTCGTGGGGTCGTGCGTCACGCCCGAGACCACGGGCAGTCACATCGACGAGTCCTTGGCCGAGCGCATCCGCAGCGGCGAGGTGCGCCTGCCGCTCTACGCCGATCTGCCCAGCCTGCCCGAGCAGGAGCGCCGCGCCATCTTCGGCCTCATGGTCGGCAACGAGGGCAAGAGTCGGGTCCCCGTGTACGAGACCTACACGCGCGCCGGGTTCGACCCCGACCGCGACATGCTGCAGGCGCCGGTCATGCCGGCCGACGCCTACCACAGCCCGCACTACCCCGCGGGAACGTCGGTCCCGCAGTGGCGCGAGAGCTTCGGGGGCGGCCTGGTGGCCGACTGGGATCTGCGCTCGAGCCTCGAAGGACTCTACGCCGCGGGACGCAGCGTCTACGGCAGCGGCGACCACTCCGGCGCGGCCACGAGCGGACGGTATGCCGGCCGCAAGGCGGCCGAGCACGCGCGCGACGTGAGCGAGGCGGCGGTCGACGACGGCCAGCTCGAAACCGAGAAGGCGCGCGTCTACGCTCCCACGCGCAGAAAGCCGCAGTCGATCGGCTGGAAGGAGCTGAACGCCGGCATCTGCCGCGTCATGCAGGACTACTGCGGGCAGGAGCGCAGCGAGGGAGCGCTGCGGCGGGGCCTGCAGCTCCTGGCCGAGGTCAGGGAGTCGGATGTGGGCAGAGGTTACGCCGCCAATCCGCACGAGCTCGGCCGCATGCTCGAGTGCCAGACCATCGTCACCGTCGGCGAGATGGTGATGCACGCCTCGCTCGCGCGCCGGGCGAGCAGCGCGCACCTCGACTTCGCGAGGCTGGACTACCCGGCCGTCGACCCTCCCGAGTGGCGCAAGCTCCTGCCGATACGCCGCGACCGCGGCGAGGTGACGACGCGTGAGCTCCCGCTCGACTACCACTTGCGGGCGCCCTACGCATCCACCTACGAAGACAACTACCGGATCCACAGCGGACTGGGCGGGCAGCGATGAGCGACAAGGTCTACATGACCCCCAACCCCCCCGCTCCCAACATCCCGGTGCGCTTCGACGCGGCGCTGTGCAACGGCTGCAACGTGTGCGTGCAGATATGCCGCACCGACGTCCTGATGCCCAGTCCCGACAAGGGCCGGCCGCCGATCGTGCTCTATCCCGACGAATGCTGGTACTGCGGCTGCTGCGTCGAGGACTGCGCACGGCCGGGGGCCATCACCATGGTGCACCCGCTGCACCAGAGCGCGGTCATCTCCTGGAAGCGCAAGGACTCAGGCGAGCACTTCCGTCTTGGCATGAAGCAGCCGCCACCGCCCAACCGGCGGCCGCCGGCCGGCTGACGCGGACCTGCTCAGCGCCTTGCCGTGGCGGCGGGCAGTCCCGTCTCGAGCAGCTCGGGCAGCGAGCGCTGCAGCATGAACTCGAGCACGGCGTAGGCGCGCTCGCGGTCGACTGAGCCGTCGATCAGCTCCTGGATGGCGAGCCCGTCGACGACCGCCGTGGCGAGCTCGGCCACCGCGAGCAGGGTCTCTTCTTCCGCGGGCGACGGCGTCCACTCCGGAGCCAACCAGTTACGCTTGAGACGCCGGTACCACTCGTAGGTGCGCGCCATGCGGGCACGAAGGCCGTCGATGCGCAAGGCGTACGGGAGGATGTCGAAGAACACCCGGAACGAGCGCGAGGAGCCGATGGTGCGCAGGCCGTCGACGAACCGCAGCAGCCGTTCCTCGCGCGGCACGGACTCCATGATCGTCGCGGCCTCCTCCTGGTCGTCGCGAAACACGGAGTCGATCATCGCCTCGACGAGGCCGTCCTTGCTGCCGAAGTAGTACTGCACCATCGCCGAGTTGGCGCCCGACTCCTTTGCCACGGCGCGCAGCGTAAGGCCGGCGAACCCCTTTTCGACCAGCGCCCGCTGGGCGGCGGCGAGGATGTCGAGCGCCGCCGGCGACAGGCTGGCGCGAGGATCACCGGCGGCGGCCGCCGCCGGGGGCGCCGGGGTTGCCGGGAGTGCCGGGGGTGCCTGCGCAGCCGAGTCGAGCGTTCGCCCCGGCGAGCTCTGTTCGGGCTCGCCGGGGCTCAACGGTGTACCATGGACCTGTAGTTGCTATTAATCATTTGATTGATTAGACTCCATTCCGCTCAATCAATCAAGCAGCCGTGACGGCGCGGAGAGGACCAGAGATGGCAGAAGTCAGCACAGAGGTGAAGACCCTAGGCTACATGGTCGACGGCGAGTGGCGCGACTCGAAGTCCGACACCTGGGTCGACATCACCGACTCCAACACCGGCGAGGTCATCGCCCGCACGCCCATGTGCACCGAGGAAGAGGTCACCGAGGCCATCGAGTCGGCCAACAGGGCCTACCCCGCCTGGGCGAGCATGCCCATCCAGAAGCGCACCGAGGTGCTCTTCACGTGGCGTCCCAAGCTCATCGCGCGCATGGACGAGATCGCCACCCTCGTCTCGACCGAGCTCGGCAAGAGCCTCGACGAATCCCGCGGCGAGGTCATCAAGATCATCGAGGCCATCGACATCGCCGTCGGCGCCCCGATGGTGCTCAAGGGCGAGTCGCTGATGAACGTGTCCACGGGGCACGACACGGTCACCTACCGCGAACCGCTCGGCGTCTTCGCCGGCATCGCGCCGTTCAACTTCCCGGCCATGATCCCGTTCGGCTGGATGCTGCCCATCTGCATCGCCTGCGGCAACACGTTCGTGCTCAAGAGCGCCAACTTCGTGCCGCTCACGAGCCACCTGCTGCTCGACATGCTGTATGAGTGCGGCCTGCCGAAGGGCGTGGTCAACATGGTCACGGCCGAAAAGGAGCAGGCCGAAGTGCTGCTCAAGCATCCGGCCGTGCGCGGCGTCAGCTTCGTCGGCACGACACCGGTCGGCAAGCACGTCTACTCCATCGCCGCCGCCCACGGCAAGCGCGTCCAGGCGCAGACGCAGGCCAAAAACCACGGCCTCGTGCTGCGTGACGCCTCGCTCGAGCGGGCCGCCCGCGGCATCATCAACTCCACCTTCGGTTGCGCCGGCATGCGCTGCATGGCATTGCCGGTCTGCGTGGTCGAGAACGCGATCGCCGACGAGTTCGTCGCGCTCATGAAGAAGTTCGCCATGGAGCGTGTCATCGGCAACGCGACCGATCCCAAGACGGAGCTCGGCCCGGTCGTCTCCGAGGCTCACCAGAAGTTCGTCATGGGCTGGATCGAGCGCGCGATCGCAGAGGGCGCCGAGCTCGTCCTCGACGGCCGCGACGTCGCCGACCGGCTGCCGGCCGAGCTCAAGGGCGGCCACTACATCGGCCCGACGATCTTCGACCACGTGACCGAGGACATGGTCTGCGGTCGTGAAGAGGCCTTCGGTCCCGTGCTGTTCATCAAGCGCGTCGAGGACTTCGAAGAGGGCATCACCCTGATGAACAACAACCCGTACGCCAACGGGTCGTGCATCTTCACCGAGAGCGGCTACTACTCGCGCGAGTTCGCGCGGCGCACCCACGCGGGCATGGTCGGCATCAACGTCGGCATCCCGGTGCCCGTGAGCTTCTTCCCGTTCGCGGGCCACAAGGAGTCGTTCTTCGGCGACAACCACGTGTTCGGCAAGGACGGCTTTCAGTTCTTCACCGAGACCAAGTGCGTCACCACACGCTGGTTCACCGAAGCCGACAAAAAGCAGAAGCAGGTCAGCACCTGGGAGGGCACGGTCAACCGGTAAGCCGGAGACACCGGACTCCACGCCTTCAATGAGGGGCGGGCCGTACGGCCCGCCCCTTTTGCTTGTCGGTCGCGCGGCTACAGCTCGGCGAGCATGGCCTCGTCGTCGGCCACAAAATGGGCGGCGGTGTCGCGCAGCGACACCGCCGCCCCCGTGTGGTCGTCCCTGAAGAGCTGCTCCGACACCCACACGCTGGCGCCGCGCGCCAGCGCCGCCTTGACGGCGTCGAGGTTGCGGATGTTCCCGTGGCCGAGCGGCACGCCCGCGACCAGCACGAGGTCGGCGTCGGCCATGAGCCGCAGGTTCTCGTCGTGGACCTCGTCGCCGAGCGGCGAGAACGGCGCCTCGACGGCCATCGGGAGGCCGAGCTCGCGGCCGGTCACCTCGTCGGAGTCGAGAGCGTTCAGCGCACCGGCCGACACCCGATACCCACGGTCGACGAGCTCGCGCATGAGGTGCGACCCGCTGCCGCCGCCGCAGACGAGATGGACGCGACCGCGATCGCCCGGTTGCGAGCTGGGCCGCGGCGAGAAGGTCAGGTAGGTCCGTCCGGCGTGATGGTGCACGTGGGCGCGCACGCCGTAGACGGCCTCCAGCACAGCCGGCGAGAGCGCCTCTTCGGCGGGCCCCCAGGCGGCCACGCCGCCCTCCGACAGGACGAGCAGGCGGTCGAAATAGGTGAGCGCCAGGTTCAGGTCGTGCAGCACGCAGATCACGGTGAGGCCCTCGGCGTTCAGCTGTCTGAGCAGCTCGAAGAGGGCGAGCTGGTGGGAGACGTCGAGGCTCGAGGCCGGCTCGTCGAGCAGCAGCAGGCCGGCGTTCTGGACGAGCGCCTGCGCGAGCACGACCATCTGCTTCTCGCCGCCCGACAGCTCGGGGAAGCGGCGCTCGGCAAGCTCGGCGATGCCGAGCTTGCCGAGCGCCGCGCTCGCCGCGACGGCCGGCGAGCACTCCGCGCCGCGGCAGTAGGCGCCCATCTCGACGACCTCGCGCACCGTCAGGTCGAACTCCAGCGCGAAGTGTTGCGGCACCAGGGCGACCTCGCGCGCGATGTCGCGGCGGCGATACTCGCGGGTCGGCCGGCCGTTGACCAGGATCGCGCCGGAGACCGGCGCGAGCACACCGTCGATCAGGTCGAGCAGGGTGCTCTTGCCGCTGCCGTTGGGCCCGACGACGCCGACGAAGTCCCCCGCCCTCACGTCGAACGACAGCGCCTTGAGCACGGGACGCTCAGGGTCGTAGGCAAAGGCGGCCTCTTGCACGGACAGGACCGGCGCCGCGTCCGGCTCGCGCAGTGTGTCCGGCTCGCGCGCCGCGTCGGGCTCGCGTATGGCGCCGGTCCGGCCGGCCTTCGCCTTGTCGCGTCGCCAGCTCATGTCCGCCGGCCGCGACGCAGGAGATAGACGAACACCGGCGCCCCGATGAAGGTGGTCACCACGCCGACCGGCACCTCGGTGGGCGCCGCGATGGTGCGAGCCAGAAGGTCGGCCACGCTCAGGAGCGCGGCGCCCATCAGCATCGAGAGCAGCAGCAGGCGGCGGTGGCTCGGTCCGACCAGCAGCCGCACGAGGTGGGGGATGATGAGACCGACGAAGGCGATGATGCCGGCCACCGAGACGGCGATCGCCGTAAGGATCGCGGCCGCGACCACGAGCACCGCCTTGGTGCGCTCTACGTCGACGCCGAGCTCGAGCGCCCGCTTCTCGCCCTGCAGCAGGATGTTCATCTCCCTGGAGAAGAACAGCGGCAGGATCATGAAGGGCACCGCGAACAGGGCCGTCTCGACGTCGGTCCAGGTGCGCGCCGAGAAGCTGCCGAGCAGCCAGTAGAGGATCGCCCCCATGTCGTCGTTGGCGTGGATCATGAGCACGGTGATGACCGCGCTCAGAAGGTAAGAGGCCGTCACCCCGGCGAGCAGCAGCACGTAGACGTCGATCCGGCCGCGCCGCCGGGCCGCCGTCCAGACGAGCAGCAGCGTGCCGAGACCGCCCACGATCGCCATGCCGGTCAGCCACAGCCCGCCGACCAGGCCGAGGACGATGGCGACCGTCGCACCCAGCGCCGCGCCCGACGACACGCCCGTCACATAGGGATCGGTCAGCGGGTTCAGGAACAGGTCCTGCAGGATCACCCCGGCGACGGCCAGCGCGCCCCCGACCAGAAAGGCGAGCACGACCCGCGGCATGCGGATCTGCCACAGGATGACGCTGTCGGCCGTGTGCGCCCCCGGTCCGGCCAGCAGCGCGTGCCAGGTCTGGCCCAGCGAGAGCGAGGCGGGGCCCATCGACACCGAGACGACCAGGCAGACGAGCGAGAGGCCGACCGCCACGGCGATGCCGGGCCAGCCCTTGCGGGCGGCCCGGCTCACCGGCGCCGGCCTCTCGCCGTCGTCGACTCTAGCGGCCGGGGTCGCCGTGGCTCCTGCCCGGCGGGTCGGAGACGCACCGGCTCTGGGCCGGCGGGATCACGGTGTCGCGGACGGCGAGGGCGACGCCGAGCCGAACGCCTCGGGATGGATCGCCTCGGCGAGTGCCTGCAGCCCGTCGATCAGGCGCGGGCCGGGACGGTCGAGGAAGTTCTGGTCGATGACATACACGCGCCCGTTCTGCACGGCCTGCAGCCGGTTGTAGCCGCTGCGCTTGGCGATCTGGCCCGGGCTCTGCATGCTGCCCGTCGTGGCGATGTAGACGGGTGGGTCGTCCTTGAACAGGACCTCTTCGCTGAAGGTCGGATACCCGGTGCCGGCCGCGTCGCCTATGTTGGTGCCGCCCGCGAGGGCGACCATGTTGTCGATGTAGGTGCCCGTGCCGGCGGTCATGAGCGGCTTGCTGTAGATCTCGACGAAGACGTCGGTCCTGGGGAGGCCGGCGACCTTCTGCTCGATCGATGCGGCCCGCTGCTTCATGGCGTCGGCAACGGTCGTCGCGTGGGCGGAGACGCCCATCAGCTTGCCGAGGTCGGTCACATCCGTGAAGACACCGTTGAACGTGCTCGGGTCGATCACGAAGACCTTGACGCCGAGGTTCTCGAGCTTGCTGCGCAGGGAGGCCTGGATGCCGCCGGTGGCGAGCACCAGGTCGGGCTGGAACGAGACGATCTTCTCGATGCTGGGAGTCGAGAAACCGCCGACCTTGGGCAGCTTCTTGGCGGCGGCGGGGTAGTCGTCGTAGCTCGTGCCGGCGACGAGCTTGTCGCCGGCGCCGATGGCGAAGGCCATCTCGGTGTTCGAGGGGGCGAGCGACACGACCCTCGTCGCCGGTGAGGTCAGCGTGACCTGGTGTCCCGAGTCGTCGGTGACGGTGATTGGACCGGCGCTGGGGCTCGTGGCACTCGACGAGCCGCTCGTGCTGCCGCAGGCAGAGAGGACCGCGAGCGCGAGCAGAAGCACGGCCAGCGCGGCGGCGGTGAAGGCTCTCAGGTGGGCGGGACGGTCGGCTCTCATGGCGTTCCTTTCATAGGGTCAGAAACCGGTACTGATCGACGGCGAGCGTGCCGTGCCGGGTGATCTCGAGCGGCGCGGCGAAGAGCGGCGCGGCGGTGACCACGGTGTGGAACTCGCCCTCCTCGCCGCAGGCATCGACGCCGGCCGCCTCGAGCTCGGGGACCAGCCCCGGTTCGAGCCGGCGCCCCAGGAACTCCTCGCCGAGCCGCTCGGTGTTGACTGTGACGATGGTCGCCTCGACGCCGGTGGCGAAGAGCTCGTCGAGCAGCGCGCGGCGCGGCTCGAGCCAGAGCGGCAGGCAGGCGTCGAGGCCGGCGAGGCCGCAGACGCGCTCCACCCAGTCGCGGTGTGGCTGCAGGTCGATGTCGCCGAAGACGCCGACCTCGGCGCCGAGGTCGCGCAGCTCGGCGAGCGCGTCGAGAAAGGCGGCTTCGTAGGTGTCCCACGAAGCCGCGCGGGACACGAGCGGCAGACCGAGCGCCGCGGCCTGACGCTCCACGAAGGCGAGTGGCAGACCGTGGCTATGGGAGAGGCGGCCGTCCTCGCGCAGTATCGTGAGCAGCGCGACCGCACGGCCGCCGCCGGCCACCGCGCGCTGCAGGGCGAGATAGCTGTCCTTGCCGCCGCTCCACGACGAAAAGCACGACCGGCCGGCGACGACGTCGAGCTCCGTCGCCGCGCCTGGCGAAGACTGGGTCATGGCGCCGTTCCTTTCCGGCTCGCTTCAGCGGCGTCCGCCGCGTCGGCGGCCTGGCAGTCGGCGCACACCCCGTAGACTTCGAGATGGTGGCCGTAGATGACAAAGCCGGACTCGGCGGCGAGCGTTGCTTCGAGCGCCGTCAGGTCGCCTTCGCCGTCAAAGCGTACGACGCGGCGGCAGACGCCGCAGACGAGGGGATGGCTATGGCCGATCGGCGGCGCCGTGAAGCCGATGTCGCCGCGGCGGTCCTGAACGCGGACGAGCAAGCCGAGGTCGGTAAGCAGCGTCACGGTGCGATAGACCGTCGCCTGACCGATGCCGGCCGAGCGCAGGCCGTCGGCCGCCTCGGAGATGGTCGCCGCGCGCGAACCAAAGGCGAAGAGCTCCCAGATCAGGCGCCGCTGGCGGGTCATGGGTATCCCCTTGGCGCGAAACACGGCGTCGATGTCGGCGGTCGCCGGCGGCGGTGGAGATGACACGGAAGAGGATGACTGACTTCGGCTCATGGTTGAGAGAAATTATCAATCAACCGTACTGGCGTCAACCCTGTTGTCAGCCGCCCTGTCGCAAGACGTCGGCGAGAGAACGAGCGATCAGCGGCGTCCATTTGTCGCGGCCCGAGTCGACGAGGTGGAAGAGGTCGGCGAAATCCTTGTTGCGCAGTCCGGCGTGAGGCTGCACGTCGATGAACGGCACGCCGAGCGCGCGCGACACGCGTGCGACGTCGGCGCGGTAGCCGGCGAGGTAGGCGTTCCAGGCCGGTCCGCTCGCCTCGGGGCCGAGGGGCTGCTCGAAGAAGACGACGTTGTAACCCTTCTCGCGCCCAAGACGGACCGCCGCGGTCAGCGCCGCCAGGTTGTAGGCGATATTGGCCGCGTATTGGGGCCGCTCACGGGCGAGCTCGATGGCCTGACCGGATTTCTTCGCCAACAGGCTCGCGACGGGACCGTCGGTGAAGTAGTGGCCGGCGTACGTGATGGGCAGCAGATCGGGCGACCTTGAGATGACCCGCTGGTTCAGGTACGCGAGCACGAACTCGAAGGTCCCCGTGAGCAGCCCCGGCAGGCGCTTGTGGAGCGAGGCGCGGCCCGCCAGCAGGGCGGCCAGGCGCGGGCTGGTCAGAGCCAGCGGGGTGCCCGAGAGCTGGGCGGCGTCGGCGCTGGGCGCGACGGTGAAGCGGTTCGGCGACAGGCCGATCGCCAGCAGCCCCCGGCCGCGGGGCAGGTTGTCGATGATCGCCAGTGTCTGGCCCATGCTCTGGGCGTGGGCCGCCAGCGTCACGACGCGCACGCTGATGCCGGAATCGGCGGAGATCGCCGCGGCCAGCGAGCCCTCGCTGCGGATCATCTCGAGGGTACCGGAGCCGCCGAAGAGATATACGACGGGCGTCGTGGGGGGCGTGCGCCTGAGCTCGGCGATGCGATAGGAGACGTGCACGTAGTCGTCGTTGGGGATGCGCAGCATCAGCCGCTCGGGGATCACCGTGAAGCTGCCACTGGCCACGAACCACTGCAGCCCGGCCAGCGCGGCGAGGGCCAGCAGGGCCGCCGCCAGAATGATCAGAAAGGAGTGGCAACGTAGGCCGCGCGCCAGGGCGCGTCGTCTGGGGCCTGCCTCTCGCATGCGTCGCTTCTCTCCACGTGAGCCCGGCCCGCCCCACGCGCCCGACCACGGGGCGGCTCTGAGGGCGGCGGACGGTCAGCCGCGCCCCGGCGGGGCGACGGTCCAGCCAAAACACGGTACCGAGTCCACCGGCGCCGGTCAAACACATCGCCGCCGGGTGCGACAGGGCGCGCCGCCGGCGCGACTCGTACGTCGCAGGGCACACCACGATCCGCGCCCGGCGGTCCGCGGCGGGGTTGCCGCCACCCGACCTGCCCCTCTAGAATCTCCTGCAGAGCGCCGGTCAGGGAGTCCCACTCACAGGGGGGCCAGCGAGCCGGCCGGGGGCATCTGCAAGGTTCGTCGCGCCGCAACCGTGGGGCGACCGACAAAGTCGCATACCAAAGGCGGAAGTGCTCGTGAGCGTGCGAATGCTCGGTATCGACTTCAGCCCCAGGCAGGGCAGCAACAGCGGCCTGCTCCTCGAAGCCTCGTTCGAGCGGCTGGCCGGCGCCTACCAGGGCGAGGTCGATCCCGAGGTCATCCACCTGCGCGACCTGCACCTCGAGTCGTGCCGTTACTGCGACGTCTGCGGCAAGACCAAGGACGGTCGCTTCCAGCCCTGCATCATGGCCGCCAAAGACGACGTGCAGTCGGTGCTCGACGCGATGGTCGCCGCCGACGGGCTCGTGGTGGCGACGCCGGTCTACTTTGGCCTGCCGTCCGACCTGTTCTCGTCGTTCATCATGCGCACGCGGGTCCTGCGCCATCAGGACTTCAGGCTTGCCAACCGACCGGTGGGAGTCATGGCCATCGCCGCCCGACGCTCAGGCGGAGCCGAGACGGCGATCATGGCGACCTGGCTGCCGTTCATCCGTAACGGCTGCCTCGTCGTGGGCAACGGCGACGCCACCTGCCAGTTCGGCGCCTACGGCTGGGCCGGTGGGCGGGGCCACATACTCAGCGACGAGTGGGGCATGGAGCAGGGCTACCAGGTCGCCGAACGGGTCTTCACCGTGGCCCGGCTCGTGCAGGCCGGCAGCCGCACCCTCGACTTCAAGAACCCCATGACCTTCTCACACACGGCCGGCACGCGTCCCTGATCGCGGGCCTTCGCGCCGGCGACGACACGATCCAGAAAGAGAGCGGGCATGAGCGACGCCGACACCATCCTCGAATTCATCCGCGACGAGGCGGTCGACCTGCCCCGAGGAGTCTCGATCGACGCCGACACCTCGCTGTTCAAAGACCAGCTCCTCGACTCCATGAGCCTGACCAACCTCATGACGTTCCTCGAAGACGAGTTCGCCATAAGGATCGGCGCGATGGACGTCGTCTTCGAGAACCTCGACACCGTCAACCACATGCTCGCCTTCATCGCCCGCAAGCGAGAAGCCGCCCACGGTGCCTGAGCAAGCCGGCAAGGCGGCGGCGGTCGAACCCGCTCACTCCGCGACGGGCGAGCGTTCCGGCTCGGCGAGCGAGTGGTCCGGGTCGGCGGCAAGCGAGGGCGCCGCGTCGGCAAGCGAGGGCGCCGGCTCAGCGATCGAGAGCGCCGGCTCAGCGGCGAGCGAGCGCCATCGCCCCGCGACCGCCTGGTACGTCCTCGGCCTGAGCATCCAGGTGCTGCTCTGGTTTCTGGTCTTCGTCGCCATCGCGGCGGCGATCGGCGTGAGCGGGCACCTTACCGAGTTTCGCTACGTGCGCTTCTAGGCGCGAGGCGGCCAGGTGGAGAGTGCGGTCGAGACACTTCTGAGCGTGGCGCGGGCGCAGCCCGAGCGAGCGCTGCTGATCACGCCCGGCGGCTCCTACGGCTACGGCGGCTTCGCCCGGCGCGCCGCGACGCTCGCCGGCGAGCTCGTCGCCGGCGGCCTTCCTCGAGGCGCCCGCGTGGCGCTGCTACTCGACGCCTACGACGACTTCTTCGTCGCCCTGCTCGCGGTCTGGCTGGCCGGTGGGGTCGCCGTGCCGCTCAACACGACGCTGCCGGCAGCCGACATCGAGTGGCTGACGGCCAAGTCGGGCCCCGAAGTCGTGCTCACACCCCCTGGTGTCGACCCGCCCGGCGCGCCGCGACGCCTGACGGTCGTGGCCGGCGACCTGCCCGAGGCGCCGCCCGAGGCGCTCGACGCGCTCGCGCCGGTCGCCCCCGACGACCTTGCCATGGTCATGTTCACCTCGGGCACGACCGGCCGGCCCAAGGGCGTCTGTCAGCGGCTGCGCGCCATCAGCGCCAACGCCGGTCTCGTCGCCGACCGGCTCGCGCTCACCGCCGACGATCGCATCTTCATCAACACGCCGCCCTACTTCACGAGCGGCATCTGTCACTTTCTCACGCTCCTGGCTCACGGCGGCGGCACGGCCGGGCGCAGCGGCTTCTTCTTCGGCTCCGGCTTGCTCGACGAGATCGCCGAGGCGGGCTGCAGCGGCTTCGGCGGGGCGCCGGCGCATCTGGTGCGGGTCGTCGAGCCCCTCGACGAGCCGCGGCCGGCCGGCGCGCCGCGGTTCTGGGTCAGCTCGGGCGACCACCTGCCGCTCGACGTGATCGACCGCGCCCGGCGCGTCCTGCCCGGCCTGCTCCTCTTCAACATGTATGGGCTGACCGAGGTGTCGGGCCGCCTCTGCGTGCTCGCGCCCGACGAGTTCGACCGGCGCCGGGGCTCTGTCGGCCGGCCGCTCGGCGAGATGAAGGTGACGGCGCGCGCGCCCGACGGCGCGCCGCTGCCCGATGGTGAGGTCGGCGAGCTCTACGTCGCCGGACCGCTCGTCATGCAGGAGTACCTCGGCGATCCCGAAGTGACCGCGGCGTCGCTCACGCCCTACGGGTTTCGCACGGGCGACTTCGGCCGTATCGACGCCGACGGCTTCGTCTGGGTCGAGGGCCGCCACGACGACATCATCAAGCGCGGCGGCGAGAAGGTCTCGCTCGTGCACATCCAGGAGGCGCTGCGCGCCCTCGGGCTGTTCAGCGACGTGGCCGTGATCGCCGCCGACGACGAGTTGCTGGGGCGCGTGCCGGTGGCCTTCGTCGTGCCGGCCGAGCCCGGCGCCTTCGAGCGCGCCGCGGTCATGCGCGCGCTGCGCCGCGCCCTGCCTTCGACCTCGCTGCCCAGCCGCGTCGTGGCCCTGCCCGAGATCCCGCGCACCGGCTCGGGCAAGCCGCTGCGGCCCGAGCTGCTGCGTCTCGACCGGAGACCGAGCTGAGGATCTACTTCACCTGGCTGCTGATCCCGGTGGTGCTCGTCGCCCTGCCCCTTTACTGGCTGGCGCTGCGCCGCGACGGGCAGCGGCGCACGTTCATCGTGATCCTCTCGCTGGCCCTGCTGGCGACGCTGCAGCCGGCCTTCGCCGTGGTCGCCGTGGGCCTGGCGTTCGTCGCGCACCAGATCGTCGCGGCCCACAAGGCGCGGCGCCTGACGACGCGCCGCACGGTCGTTCTCGCGGTGACCGTGGCCGTCGTCACCCTGGCGATCGGCAAGTACGGCCAGGTCATGGTCAATGGGCTCTGGGGCCACGACTGGCTGTGGAGCCACCTCGTCATGCCGCTGGGCATCAGCTACTTCGTGTTCCGCCTGCTGCAGTACGTCTTCGACCACGTGCGCGGCGTGCTGCACGACAACTCGCTGCGCGACCTGCTGGCCTTCGTGCTGTTCCTGCCGACCTTCCCGGCGGGACCGATCGAGACCTATCAGGGCTTCTACGGCAAGCGCAGCCTCAGCTTCGACCTCGCGCTCTTCAACACGGGCCTGCGGCGCATCGTGATCGGCTACTTCAAGAAGGTCTTCGTCGAGGACCTGGTGATGACGATCTACTTTGGCCCCTACGTCACCCGCGTGCTGCGGCCGGGGTTCAGCTTCTCGAGCGCGCACCCGCTGCAGGCCAGCGCCTTCTGCGCGATCATCTTCGTGCGCGCCTACATCGACCTGTCGGCCTACACCGACCTCGCCATCGGCTTCGCGGCACTGTTCGGCTTTCGCATCATGGAGAACTTCCACTACCCGTTCCTCAGCCAGAACCTGGGCGAGTTCTGGCGGCGCTGGCACATCTCGCTGTCGTCCTGGTGTCGCAACAACGTCTACTTTCCGGTCTTCGGCGCCACCCGCAAGGTCTGGCTGGGCCTGTACGCCAGCATGCTGACCATGGGACTGTGGCACTACGTCGGACTCAACTGGACGCTCTGGGCGCTCTGGCATGGCACCGGCCTGGTGACCCTCAACTGGTGGATGAAGTACAAAAAGCAGCGCCGGCGCGCGACCAGGCGCCGACCGGGACCGCTGCAGCAGAGCCTGCGCGCGCCGCTCGGCTACGTCGCGACGTTCTGCTTCGTCGCGCTGGGATACTCGTTCGTGGGCACTCCGAACATCGCGAAGGCCTTCGAGGTGCTGTTCGCGGCGGTCGCGGGTCCGTTCGTGTGGCTGGCCGGGCTGAGCCCTGTCGGCGTCGCGTCGTTGCTCGCCGCGCTCGCCCTGGCGGCCGGCGTGATCGTCGCGGCGAGCGTCTGGCGGCGCCGGCTGGAAGCCGCCGAGGTCTAAGCCGGCGATCGACTGCGCCGTCGCCGCTCAGGCCGGTGTGGCTTCGTTCCGTGCCCAGGCCCTCACGCGTCGGCGGCAGCCGCGTCGGCGGCGGCCGCGTCGCCGCCGCCCGTGTCGAGCCCGAGCAGGTGGCTCGTGTCGTTGACGAACCGCACGCTCACCGAGCCGGCGCTCGTCTCGAGCAGGCTCAGGCCGCCGTGGCTCGTGGAGAGCGCCCAGTGGCGCTCCGACGGCACCTGAAGGACGTGGTTCAAGATGGTACGGATCGGACCATCGTGGGAGACCAGGCAGGCGGCGGCGTGATCACCCTGAACGATCTCTTCGAAGGCGGCGAGCACCCGTTCCCGCACCATCGCCAGCGACTCGCCTCCCGGCAGCGTGGTCTTGAGCGGCTCGCGCGCGAAGGCGTCGGCCAGCGCGCGGTCGGTCGAGAACTCGTCCCACGAGCGCCCCTCGTAGTCGCCGAGGTCGATCTCGCGCAGGCGGCGGTCGGCCGTCACGTCGGCGCCGCCGGCCTTCGCGCCGCCGGCCGTCGCATCTTGTCCACCGGCCGTCACGCCCACGCCGCCGGCCCCCGGCCAGCCCGCGGCGATCAGCTGAGCCGTCTCGAGCGCGCGGGGCAGGTCGCTCGCGTAGACCGGCATCGGCCCGAGCGGCGCGAGCCGGGCGGCCACACGACGCGCCTGGGTCGTGCCGAGCTCGGTGAGCCGGTGCTCGCTCCAGCCGGTCATGCGGCCGGGCAGATTGCCGGCCGACTGCCCGTGGCGGACCAGGTAGAGCTTCATGGCCGGACGACCGTCGCAGGGCGGACCAGAGACGACTTCATGGCCGGACGATCATCACGGCGCCGACCAGCGCCAGCGCCTCGGCCAGCTCGATGCCCAGTCCGTAGACGTCGCCGGTGAGGCCGCCAAGGCGACGACCGGCGAGGACCTGCACCCCGAGCGCCAGCGCCACCGCGGCCACAGCCAGCAGCAGACCGAGCGGCGCGCCGAAGGCACCGTGCGCGAGGACGCCGACGACCAGGGCGGCGGCGGCGGCGAGCGCCACCGCCGTCACCACCGGCCCGTTGGTCGTGCCGGCGCCGGCGAAGGCCGCCCCGGTGCCCTCGCGCCGGGCGTAGGCGAAGAAGCGCACGTCGAGCGCCGGCAGCACGCGCGCCGCGCTCAGGCCGATCAGCAAGCCCAGGGCGGCGCCGGGGCGCGCGAGCGCAGCGAGCGCGCTCACCTTGACGATCATCACGGCGATCGCCGCGAAGACGCCCATGGCGCCCACCCGGCTGTCCTTCATGATCTCGAGGGCGCGCTCGCGCGACGCCCCGCTCAGGTAGCCGTCGGCCGTGTCCATGAGACCGTCGAGATGCAGCGCCCGGGTGCCGAGCTCGAGGCCGACGATCACGAGCGACGCGGCGACCAGGGGCGTGACCGCGTAGAGCAGCAGCGCGTAGATCCCCCAGCCGACCAGCCCCAGGCCGAGCCCGACGAGCGGGTAGAGGCCCATGCTGGCCCACAGGTCGGCCGGCGCCGCGGCGGCGCCGGGATCGGGCAGCCGCACGGCGGTGAGAAAGGTGACGGCCAGCGTAAGATGGCGCGCGCGGGTGGCGAGCCACCCGCGCGCGCCTTCGGCAGTCGGCGCGGAGGACGCCTCGCCGTCTGCCCGCCGCGAGGCCGCCGGTGGCGCGGTCTCGCCGTCTCTGTCGATGTCGTCCCAATCTGTCATCGGCTCTCTAGTTCTGCCTTCGCTCTCTGCTCCGCCATCGCCCTCCGGCCTGCAAGCGCCCTCTGGTCTGCCATCGGTGTCTGGTCCGCCATCGCCCCCTGGTCGGCAGTCTCGCCGACTGTTCAGCGCGCGCCCTCTAGCGGCGCAGGTCGGAGTCGGCCTCGTTGGGGTCGCCGGCCACGCCGGCGCTCTCAAAGGTCGCCATCTCGTCGAGTATGCGGGCGGCCGCGTCGATCAAGCCCATGGCGAGCACCGCGCCGGTGCCTTCGCCGAGGCGCATCTCGAGGTCGAACAGCGGGATGAGGCCGAGCTCGTCGAACACGGCCTGGTGGCCGATCTCGATCGAGACGTGGCTCGGCAGGATGTAGTCGACGGCCTCGTGGCAGAGGCGCACCGCGACGAGCACGGCGGCCGCCGAGATGAAGCCGTCCATGACGACCGGCACGCGATTGGCGGCCGCGCCCAGCACGACGCCGGTCAGCGCCGCGATCTCGAGGCCGCCGACCTTGGCCAGCACGTCGACGGGGTCATTGGGGTCGGGCTTGTTCACGGCCAGCGCCTTCTCGATCACGGCGACCTTGCCGGCGAGCGCCTCGACCGTAATGCCCGTGCCGCGGCCCGTGACCTTGGCGACCGGCAGCCCGGTCAGCGCCGCGATCATGGCCGAGCTGGCCGTCGTGTTGCCGATGCCCATGTCGCCGGTGGCGATGATGTCGAGTCCGGAGCGCAGCTCCTCGTCGACCAGGTCGATGCCCACGCCGATGGCCTGCAGCGCCTCGTCGCGGCTCATGGCCGGGCCCTGCGCCATGTTGGCGGTGCCCATGCGGACCTTGTGGTGACGCACGCCCGCGGCGGCGGAGAGGTCGGCGTTGACACCGACGTCGGTGACCGCCACGCGCGCCCCGATCTGGCGGGAGAGGACGTTGATGGCCGCCCCGCCGGCGACGAAGTTCATGACCATCGCCGGCGTGACCTCGGCGGGAAACGCCGACACGCCTTCGGCCACGACGCCGTGGTCGGCGGCCATGACGGCGACCGCCTTGTGTTCGAGACGGGGCCGTGGCTTGGCCGTGATGCCGGCGAGCTGGATGGACAGCGCTTCGAGCCGTCCCAGCGCCCGCGGCGGCTTGCTGAGCTGCGCCTGCCGCACCTCGGCGGCGCTCATCGCCGCCCGGTCGAGCGGCTGGATCCGGGCGATGGTCTGGGCGAGCCGGTCGGTCATTGGTGGTTCTCCTGTTCTGCGAGGGGGTCGACGGCGAGCGCTTTGAGCTCGAGCGGGATGCCGGCGACGAGCAGGTACACCTCGTCGGCGGCCTCGGCCAGACGCCGGTTGGCGCGCCCGAGCTCGTCGCGGTAGAGGCGGGCGATGGGGTATTCCGGAACGATTCCCAGGCCGACCTCGTTGGAGACGGCGATCAGGGTGGCGCCCGTTTCGCGCAGTGCCGCGAGCAGGTCGTCGAGGGCGCCGGTCACGCGCCGCGCGACCGCGTCTTCGACCTCGGGCGCGATGAACTGCTTGTCGAAGTTGCCGAGACCCTCGGGTACTGTGCCGCCCAGCTCGCCGGCGGCGAACAGAAGGTTGCTGACCCAGAAGGTGACGCAATCGAGCAGGAACACGGGCCCGGCGGAGGGCGCGGCGGAGGGGGCGGCGGAGGGGGCGGCGGAGGGGGCGGAGGGCGCGGCGAACTCCCCCGAAGCAGTGCGATCGGTGGCGGCGGCGGTGCTGCGCACCGCCGCCGCCACCTCGAGCGGGCACTCCACGGTGGTCCAGGCGGCGGCACGGCCCGCGCGATGCGCGGCTACACGCGAGGTCATCTCGGGATCGTTCGTCTCTGAAGTGGCAAGGTAGGTCACGCGCCCGGCGCCCATCTCGGGAGGAGCACCGACACCCAGGGCCGCCTGCCGCGCGGCGAAGCGCTCGGCGAACGTGCTCTTGCCGCTGCGCGCGCCACCCAGCACGAGGATGAGTCGAGACGGGTCTTTGCGTGATGGAACCACCGCAGCCCTCCCACGAGGCATACATCGCAGTGACTCCCGGACCACGGTGTCCTGGCTTGCCGCTTCGCTCTACTTGCCGCGCCTTCCCACCCCGCGGGGCAGTGGCGGTGTGCGACGTTCGTCTGCGGTCACAGTTGCGGGGCAGCGCCGGTCTCGCACCGGCTTCCCGCGAACCGGGAGAACGCCACCAACACTAGATGACGCCTCGGGCATCGTCAAACGCGCCGGCGGCCGACTCGATCAGAGCGGCCGACACATCACGCGGCGTGCCGAGCGACGTCCCGGGCGGCGTGTCGACATCGCCGCGGACGCGTCTACCTTGCGTGATGCGCTTCGCGGCGCGAGTCGGCGCCGCTCTGCTCGGCGGGCGGCGCGACAGGCGACTCGCCGGCGGCCGTCCCGGACCGCAGGTCGAGCCAGGCGCCCAGCACGATCGAAGCCACCGTGATCAGGACGCCGGCGGCCGCCGCCGCCAGGTCCACACCGCTCATGGGCCAACGCCTCCTCCACGGACACCGCAGATGCCAAACGACACCGCGATCTGCCGTCACGGTCAGTCTGGGTGGTGACACGGCGGTGCACATCGGGCCGACGGGCGGTTCTGCCATCGGTCATCCGGCCTATCTTTTCGCCGGTGGGCGGGCCGCGGCGGAGCGAGGCGGCGCTGGGCGCAGAGGCGGCGCCGGGCGAGGCGGCGGCGCGCTAGATCAGGCGATGGCGGACCGCCATCGTGGCTGCTTCGGTGCGGCTCGAGGCGCCGAGCTTGGCGATGACACTGCTGACGTGCGTCTTCACCGTCGAGCGACTGATCACGAGCCGGTCGGCGATCTCGGCGTTGGACAGCCCGTCGGCGACCAGCGCCAGCACCTGACGCTCGCGCCGCGTCAGATCGCCGGCGGGATCCTGCGGCCTGGCGACCGCCCGGATCAGGGCTTCGGCGGCCTCGGGAGCCAGCGTCGACCGGCCGGCGTACGCCGCGCGGATGGCGTCGGCGAGCTGCTCTCCGGTGATATTCTTCAGGAGATAGCCGATCGCCCCCGCGCGCAGGGCGCTGTCGATCAGTTGCTCGTCGGAGAAGCTCGTCAGCGCCAGCACTCTCGTCTGCGGCCTGTCGCGCAGGATCTGCTCGGTCGCCGCGACGCCGGTCATGCCGGGCATGACGAGGTCCATGAGGACCACGTCGGGCCGGGTCTGCCGGCAGAGAGCGACGGCCGCCGTTCCGCTGTCGGCCTGTGCGACCAGCTCGAGATCGTCGAAGAGCTGGAGGATGCTCTCGATCCCGCTGCGCACGAGGGCGTGATCGTCGGCGATCAGCACCCTGATCGTGCCGGTCGCCGCCGCCCCGGTCTTGTCGTCCACTGGCCTCACCCCCGCCGCCTCACCTCTGCCCCATCTTCGACACACCGGCCCTTTGTTGCAAATCGCAACGAACGGCCGGTGTCCGCAACCTCACCCCCGCCCGGCCGGCCACGTCGCGGTGACCGCGGCTCCCCGACCGATCGCGGTCTCGATCCGCAGGTCCGCGCCGACCGCCTCCGCGCGTTCGCGCATGATCCTCAGGCCGAACTGTTCGGGCCCTGTGCTCGAAGGGTCAAACCCGCGGCCATCGTCGCCGACCACGAGCTCGACGATGTCGCCTGCGCTCGTCAGCGTCACCCAGGCGCTGCCGGCTTCGGCATGACGTACCATGTTGTTCAGCGCCTCCTGGGCGATCCGATAGAAGGCGATAGTGACGTCCGGAGGCAACAGGCGAAGGTCGCCGACACGGAGCTCGATCGACGCCCGCGTGCGCGCCTCGGTCGCCTGCACCACATGGTCGAGCAAGTCGCCGAGCGACGCCTGCGCGAGGGCGCCGGGGCGCATCTCCAGCAGCAGGGTGCGCATCTCGGCGAGCGCGCCGCGGGTCAGCCGGCGCACGTCGCGCAGATTCTCACGCGCCTGCGCCGACCCGGTCTGCGGGGCTCGCTGGAGCGCCTCGGCCTTGAGGCTGGCCGCGAACAGCGACTGCGTCACGGAGTCGTGAAGCTCACGCGCGAGCCGGGAACGCTCGGCCGCGACGGCGCTGCGCTCCACCTGTTCGCGCAGCCGGGCGTTCTCGATGGCGAGCGCCGCCTGGTCGCCGAACGACGAAGCCAGGCCGATGTCGTCGTCGCCGAACCGCCGCGGACTGACGTAGGAGAGGGCGATGACGCCCCACACGTCGTCGCGCACCACCAGCGGCACGAACAGACAGGCACCCTGCCGAGGCTGGCCGAACGACCCGTTTCCGGGCTCGACATGGCCGGCTGCCGTGGCGGCGAGATCGGGAACGACGGCCGCCCGCCGCGTCGCGATCGCCGCGCCGACGACGCCGTCGCCCACCGGCAGAGAGGGGGAGCAGACACCGTCGGGCGCACCGACCTCCGCCTCCAGGGTCAGGCTGCTCGCGGCGGCGTCGAGGCGGAACAACCTGCCGCCGTCGCTGCCGAGCAGTTGCCGCGCCTGCCCGACGATGTCCAGCAGCAGCTCGGAAAGCGGGCGGTCGGAGTCGAGCACCGACACTTCCTGCAGGCGCTGGAGCTGGTCGGCAAGGGCGTGCAGGCGCGCCGTCGTCGACCGTTCGCGCTCGTAGAGCTGGTCGAACCGCTGGTACAGGTATCCCAGGCCGACCATGCCGGCGCCGGCCAACGCGCCGAACACGACGAGCATGACGTTCTGGCTGTTGACACGGCCCTGAAGCACCATCGTGAACACGGTCAGTCCCAGGCAGAGGAGACCGATGAACACCACGGCGCGCTCCTCACCGAGCGCGAAGGCGACCAGCAGGAGGGGCAGCAGGTAGAGGCCGGCGATCGCATAGCCCGGGATGAGGAGATCGAGGGCGAAGGCGACGGCGACGCCGGCGATGGTCAGGGCGATCACGAGATCGCGGCGCCCCCGCAGCCAGACCACGCTCCTCTGCACGCGCGAGAAGCGGCGCCCTGCGAGCTTTACGTCCGACCCCGACCAAGCCATGAGGTGGGAACACCTCCGTCGGCCTGCGCCCCGGCGCACCTCGACCGCACCACGACGGCGGGCCCTGTCGGCCCTGCCACCTCATCATAGTCCCGCGGGCCTTCACACGCCGCCAGGTCTCGCGTTGCCCGGCAAGGGCGCTCGCGTTGCCGGGCATATACTCGGCGACGTGATCACGGACGACCTCAGACGAGCGCCGCTGTTTGCCGGCCTGACCGACGCGCAGCTCGACAAGCTCGGCGCCATCGCCGCCCCCGTGACGCTGCCGGCCGGCAGCACCGTCTTTCTGCAGGGCGACCCCGCCGATGCCGTCTACCTGCTGGCCACGGGCGCCGTGAAGGTCACCAAGGAGTTCCGCGACGGACGCAGCGCCACCATCCGCCACGTGCACGCGGGCGAGACCTTCGGCGAATCGGTCCTCTACAACGAGACCTACCCGGCGAGCACCGAGACCATGGAGCCCGAGCCCAGCCTGCTGTATCGCTTCGACACGCGTGCCCTGCGCGCGCTCATGCTGGCCGAGCCCGAGCTCGCCCTACGCATCATCGCCACCATGGCCCACCTGCTCGTCATGTTGAACCAGCGCGTCGAGGAGCTCCTGCTGCCGGTGCCGGCGCGCCTGGCGCGCTACCTTCTGGAGCTCTGCAGCGAGCAGGGCAGCCCGACCCTGTGCCGCCTGCCCGTGGCCAAGCACGAGCTGGCGGCGCGGCTCGGTACCGTCCCCGAGACCCTCAGCCGCACGCTCAACCGGTTCGTCGCCGGAGGGCTGATCGCGGTGCACGGCACCAGCTTCGAGATCCTCAATCGCGCGACGCTGGAGCGGCTCGCGCAGCAGTAGGCGGCTCGCGCAGCAGTAGGCGACTCGGCCCTGCGGACGGGCCGCTTCCCGCCGTCGGGCCGCTCCCCGCGGTCGCGCCACGGCGCGGTCGCGCCACGGCGCGACGGCGCCGCTCACCTCTCGTCCGCCCCACTTGACCCAAGTCAAGGGCGGCCTACGACCGTTGCGGGTACGGTGGGTGTGGCGCAGGAACGCCCTGCCCGACCGTCAGACCTCGACGGAGCCGCCAACCGGCGAGCTCCTCGCAACGAAAGCGAGCCACCATGAGCGTAGTGACGCGCAGCATCGTCCACATCGACCAGGAGAAGTGCACCGGCTGCGGCCTGTGCGTCATGCCCTGCGCCGAGGGCGCCATAGAGATCGTCGACGGCAAGGCCACGGTCGTCAAAGAGGAGCTCTGCGACGGCGCCGGCTTCTGCCTGGCGGTCTGCCCCGAAGGCGCCCTGACCGTCGAGCAGCGCGAAGCCCCGGCGTTCGACGAAGACGCGGCCGCAGAGAAGATGGCCGCCAAGCTCGCCGCCGGCGCGGTCATGACCCAGACCTGCTTTGCCTGCGGCGCCAACGAGATGGACCGCCCCCTGCTGCCGGTGCGCACCAGGGGCGAGAGCACCTGGGTCTGCGTCAAGTGTCTGCCCGGATTGATCCACGGCTGACGAGAGGCTCGGCGGCCGGTCGACCGACTCGGCGACCGTTGACCGACTCGGCGACCGGCTGACGACTGGTTTGAGGGCGACCGGCTCGTGCCGCCGCCCAAAGTCATAATCACGAGGAGGACCATGGATACCACAGGGACACGCGACAGCCTTCACGGCTCGGTCAACACGATGCTGGAACGCACCCGCGCCGCCGGCGAGGACACCGTCTTCGACCGCATGCTGGCACAGGGCGATCACCGCTGCCAGTTCTGCGAAGGCGGCATCCGCTGCTCGATCTGCTCGCAGGGCCCGTGTCGCATCACGAGCAAGGCGTCGCGCGGCGTATGCGGCATCGACGCCGACGGCATGGCCATGCGCGGCTTTCTGCTGCAGAACACGATGGGCACCGCCGCCTACACCTACCACGCCGGCGAGGTCATGAAGACCCTGGCGCAGGCCAAGCCGGGCGGCACCTACGAGATCAGGGACTGGGGCAAGCTCGAGCTGCTGGCGCGCGCCGCGGGCGTCGAGCTCGAGCCCAGGGACACGCTGCCCAAGCGCGTCGCCGACACCATCTGGGCCGAATTCAACCGTGACCATGTCGAGGAGTCGCCGCTGGTGGCCGCTTTCGCGCCCGAGCCGCGGGTCGAGGCCTGGCGCAAGCTCGGCGTCATGCCCGGCGGCGTGCTCCACGAGAACAACCGCGCCACCACGAGCTGCATGACCAACATCGACGGCGACTACGTCTCGCTGGCCCTCAAGGCGCTTCGTCTGGGGATCGCCACCGCCTACGGTGTCCAGGTACCGCTCGAGCTCGCCCAGGACGCCCTGTTCGGCACGCCCACTCCGCACGCCATCAAGGTCGACCTCGGCATCCTCGACGCCGGCTATGTGAACATCGTGGTCAACGGCCACGAGCCCATGATCGGCGCCGCGCTGATCGCCGCCGCCCACGCCGAAGCAGTGCAGACAAAGGCCCGCGCGGCCGGCGCCAAGGGCCTGCGCATCGTGGGCAGCATCGAGACCGGCCAGGAGCTCGTGCAGCGGTTCCCCGTCGACGACGTCTTCGTCGGCCTCACCGGCAACTGGCTGAACCAGGAGATGGCGATCGCGACCGGCGCCGTCGACGTCTTCGCCGCCGACATGAACTGCACCGTGCCGACGCTCGCTTCGACCTGCGCCGCCCACGGCGCCCTGCTCATCCCGGTGAGCGACCTGATGGGCATCCCGGGCGCCGAGCCGGCCATCGTGTTCGATCCCGCCAAGGCCGGCGAGCAGGCCCAGGAGCTCATCGCCAAGGCGATCGGCAACTACCCGCAGCGCGCCGCGCGCGGCAACGGCAAGCCCACCCTGCGCACCGGCGACGCGGTCGCCGGATTCTCGACCGAAAGCATCCTCGCCGCGCTGGGCGGCTCGCTCGACCCGCTGCTCGACGTGATCAAGGCGGGCACGCTGCGCGGCGTCGCCGGCCTGGTGAGCTGCACCACGCTGCGCGATAGCGGCCAGGACAGCAACACGGTCGCCGTGGCCCGCGAGCTCATCAAGAACGATGTGCTGGTGCTCTCGATGGGCTGCGGCAACGCGGCCTGCCAGGTCGCCGGCCTGCAGGCGCCCGAGGCCAAGGAGCTCGCCGGCCCCGGCCTGAAGGCCGTCTGTGAGCTGCTCGGCATCCCGCCGGTGCTCAGCTTCGGCACCTGCACCGACACCGGCCGCATCATGCTGCTGGTCGGCGCCATCGCCGACGCCCTCGGGGTCGACGTACCGGCGTTGCCCGTGGTGGCAACGGCACCCGAGTACATGGAGCAGAAGGCCACCATCGACGCCGTCGCGGCGCTGGCCTTCGGCATGTACGTGCACGTCAACCCGGTGCCGTTCGTGACCGGCGCGCCGCGCCTGGTCAAGCTGCTCACCGAGGACCTGCCCGGCGTGACCGGCGGCAAGCTCGCCGTCGAGACCGACCCGGTCGAGGCCGTGGCCGCCATGCTCGGTCACATCGAAGCCAAGAGGACGGCGCTCGGGATCTAGACCAAGAAGACGGCCGCGTTCAGGCCGCGCCTCCGCAGGCCGGCGGACGCGTGTCGGGCGGGGGTGCGGGCATGCGCCCGCACCCCCGCCCCGTCGATGCCGCCGCTGTCGAAGTTGTCGTAGAAGCAGGCCAGGCGATGGCGTAACGAGCAAACCGGACAGCAGGGCCGGCACCACGTGCAAGCCAGCGTCATCCAGCGAGCCTTCAAAGAAGCCGTCGGCCGCTTTGGCCAACGAGCCTCCTAACAAGCACATCGAGCAGAGCGGCCCCAGAGCTACTATGTCGTTCCGAGCTGAGCGAGCCGCCGGCTCATGTGCACCACGTAGCCTGAACCGCGTTTCGCTATCTTGCCAAACGGAAACAACATCGATAACATAAGTGTTGTACGAATCTCCCTATCGATGAGGTATCCGTGATGGAGACAGTGACCATCTCGCCCAAGTTCCAGGTCGTGATTCCGAAGCGCATTCGCGAGGGGCTCGACCTCCATCCTGGTCAGAAGGTCCAGGCGATCCAGTACGGCGACCGCGTGGAGCTGGTGCCCGTGAAGTCGGCTCGGCAGATGCGCGGTTTCTTGCGCGGCATCGCCACCAACGTGCCACGCGAGGCCGACCGTCTGTGAATGTGGTCGACTCCTGCGGCTGGCTCGAGTACTTCGCGGCGGGACCTAACGCCGACTTCTTCGCGCCGGCACTCGAGGCGCCGACCGAACTGGTCGTACCGACGATCAGCGTCTACGAGGTCTTCAAGCGCGTGGCGCAGCAGCGCGGTGAGAGTGACGCCTTGCAGGCGGTGGCGCTCATGCAACAGGGCTCCGTCGTCGATCTGACGGCGCCTATCGCCCTGGAGGCCGCCCGCACGAGCGCGGCGCTCGGACTGCCGATGGCCGACAGCGTCATGCTCGCCACGGCTCGATCGTTCGAGGCGACGCTCTGGACGCAGGACTCCGACTTCGAGGGCGTAGAAGGTGTGCGATACGTTGCAGCGCAGTCGGGCTGACAGGCGCGTCAACCTGATGCGCCCAAGCGCCGACATCGACTGAGAGCGCAGCCCGCACAGATTACGCGCTGAACGTTAAACCGAGGCACGACCATGCGCTGCCCCGGTAATCACGTCTTGCGTTATTCACGCGTAGCGTTACTATAGTGGCGTGATCGTCTCCTTTCGCGACACCGACACCGAGTCGCTGGCCCGGGGCCGCAGGGTACGGCGCTTCCAGCCGATCGAAACCGTGGCGCGACGCAAGTTGCGCCAGCTGGAGATCGCCGGGCGCCTCGACGACCCAAAGGTCCCGCCGGGCAACCGGCTCGAGCGGCTGCGCGGCGATCGCGACGGTCAGCACCGCATCCGTATCAACGACCAGTTTCGCGTCTGCTTTCGCTGGACCGAAGCCGGCCCGGCAGACGTCGAGATCGTGGACTACCACTAGAGGTGAGCCAAATGACCAAGCTCAGGCCCGTCACACCTGGCGAGTTGCTGCTCGAGGAGTTCCTCAAGCCGATGGGCATCTCCCAGTACCGGCTCGCCAAGGAGATCGGCGTACCCGCCCAGCGCATCAGCGAGATCGTCGCCGGCAAGCGCGCCGTCACCGCCGACACGGACCTGAGGTTCTGTCGCTTCTTCGGCCTGTCCAACGGCTACTGGCTGCGCGCCCAGGCCGCTCACGACACGGAGGTGGCCGAGGAGGTCCTGGCCGACCGCCTGGCGCAGATCAAGCCATGGCGCGAGACGGCGGCCTAGCGATGGCCCGGTTAACAGGCATTTCGAGCAGACGCCCACCTCGGCAGCCAACGACGAGGTGATCTCAGGCCCGTTCTACCATGGCACCAAGGCCGACCTGAAGCCGGGGGACCTGATCACCCCCGGATATCGCTCCAATTACGGCGACAGCAAGCGCACGAGCCCTTGGGTGTACATGAGCGCGACGCTGTCGCCATGGGGAGCCGAACTCGCTCAGGGCGACGGTCCCGGCCGGATCTACGTCGTCGAACCCACCGGCCCCTTCGTGGACGACCCGGATCTCACCGACAAGAGGTTTGAGGGTAACCCGACAAAGTCGTACCGCTCGCGCGACCCACTGAGGGTCGTCGGCGAGGTCACGGACTGGCAGCCGCACTCGCCCGAGGAGATCCAGGCGATGATCGACGCCCGCGACCGCATATTCGCCGCACAAGCGGACCGGATCGCGCAGATCCCGAGTGAGGCCGACTTCGCCCGGATCCAGGCGCGCGCTGATGAGTCGGCTTGCTCGTGGGCGGCCGACGCCAAGTACCTCGGCTGCACGCTGCTGATGCTCATCAGGGGAGCGGACGTGGAGGTCTTCTCGATGATGAAGTTCCGCTCGGACGCGCGGGACGAGACTCGTACGATCGACCTTCCTCGCGAGACGGAAGTGCAGGGCGCCTGGCAGGAGGGCGAGGTCTCGCAGTCCGGCCGCATCACGACCGTCACGGCCTGGTACGACGGCTGGGCGGCCGTGATCGAGTCGTGCATCACCGAGATCGGCCTGAGTCTGGAGACAAGGTTGTGGATCGCAGTCGACGCGGATCACGATAGGCTGATGTTCCATTTGGACGCCAACGGACCCGAGCGTTCATGGCAGCGCAACCTGCGACTCGTGCGCGGGGTGCTGACAGATGCCGAACACGGGGAGATCTGGGACTTCGGGACGGGCAACTCCGTGTAGCACGTCGCGTGACCCGGGTGCCCGGAACCGGATGGCGTCGGCGTCTAAGGCTGACCTCTTCTACGAGCGAGCGGGCTTTGTGGTCGGCGAACTCTCACCACCTTCCCTACGTCTCTTGGCAGAGCTCGAGCGTGGAGGCGATGCCATGAACCGTTACGTAGCCGTCCTGCTGACCGTCCTGGTACTGTTGCTGATCGCGGCCTGCGGCACGGCCGCCAAGTCTGGTGTGCAGGGCGTCGCGATCATGTCTGGCGGACCGGCGACCCTCGGCGATCCGACTCCCACATATCCCGACCGGGAAGCACTCGTCATGGTCCACCGGGGCAACGCCAACGGCAAGGTCGTTGCCAAAGTGCGCCCCGACGCTGCCGGAGCGTTTCGCTTCGACCTTGCCCCCGGCACTTACACGCTGGTCCAGTGGGGCCCGGGGTCTGTTGCGGCGAGCATCTCGGTTTACAACGCGCCGTCTGCGCCGGTCTCCAAGACCGTCACCGTCGAGCCCGGCCAGTACGCCAAGGTGACACTCGAGGTGTCGGTGTCGTAAGTCCTCGGTCTGCGCAAGACCCACCCGACAAGCGCGTCGAGCAGACGCCGCAGGCAGGTATGCTTCAGGTCTGAAGCAAGCGCACGCGGAGCAGCTCAGGCGCGACAACGTTCGATACGAGGGGGGTCGAGGCGTGGGTACAACCTCGCTGGTCAACATCGTGATCCTGCTCGTCATCGTCCTCGTCATGGTCTCGCTGCCGGCCTGCGTTTCGATGCGCCTGGTGAGTCGATGAAGATCCTCGAGACCAGACGACTGTGCTTCAGACGCCTGCTGCCGGGCGATCTCGACGATCTGTTCGCGCTCTACCGGGATCAGGAGATCCGACGCTACTTCCCCGAAGGGACCCTGACCTGGCAGGAAACCAAGGACGAGCTGGAGTGGTTTCTGAACGGGCATCCGGATCATCCCGAGCTGGGGCTCTGGGCCACGATCCTCAAGGACAATGGCCGGTTCATCGGCCGTTGCGGGCTGCTGCCATGGACGCTCACAGGGCGTGCGGAAGTGGAGGTCGCCTACCTGCTGACCAGGCAGCACTGGGGCCAGGGGCTGGGGACAGAGGCGGCTCGGGGCATCGCCGACTATGCTGTCGAGCAGCTTGGCCTGTCGCGGCTGATCTGTCTGATCACCCCGGGAAACGAGGCGTCGGTGAACGTGGCCCGGAACATCGGCATGACTCTGGAAAGCGAAATCGAGGATGAGCATGGGCCACTTCTGCTCTATTCGATGAGCGCACGACCGCTGGTGAGCCGATGAATCGGGCTGACGGCCGGGAGCTCATGCGGCCGGGAGCTCATGCAGAGAAGCCGTCATGGCTCGACGAACGGAGGCCGATGAGCTCCTGGGACCCGAACGGATACCTGCGCTTCGCGGACGAGCGGACTCGGCCGGCGGCGGACCTGGCGGCGCGCATCGCGCTCGCTGATCCCGCGAGCGTGATCGATCTCGGCTGCGGCCCGGGCAACAGCACGCAGGTGTTGCGGGAACGCTGGCCCGGCGCCAGGGTGACCGGCCTGGACAGCGCCGCTGAGATGATCGACTCCGCCCGTTCAACGTTTCCGGCCGCGGAGTGGCTGCTCGGCGATATCGCAGCATGGTCCGCAGATGGCAACTACGACGTCGTCTTCTCGAACGCGGCCCTGCAGTGGGTCCCCGATCACGGGCCGCTCATCGGTCGCCTGTTCGCGGCGGTCGCGCCGGGTGGCGCCCTCGCGTTCCAGATCCCCAGCACGCAGTTCGCGCTCGTGCGCTCGCTCATCCACGAGATCGCGGTCGAAGGGCCGTGGGCCACGCGCATGTCGGGTCCGCTCGGCGCCTTGACGATGGAGCCGCCCGAGTTCTACTACGACCGCCTCGCGCCGCTGGCGCGCTCACTCGACATCTGGGAGACGGAGTACGTGCACCGCCTCGACTCGCCACAGGCCGTCGTGGAATGGATCGCCTCGACCGGGTTGCGACCGTTCCTCGAGGTCCTCGACGAGCCCGAAGCGGCAAGCTTCAAGGGCGAGCTCGTGAACCGCGCCGAAGCCGCGTATCCCCGACGTGTCGATGGCCGCGTGCTGTTCCCGTTCCGGCGGACCTTCGTCATCGCCTACAAGGAGTCGTGAGGCCGCTCGTCCGGCCGGCACGTCGAGGGCCGGTCAGGGCGTAGGAGGCATGGCGTAGGATGAACGCACTGGTGGAGCCGGCCACCAAGGAGTGCTCATGAACCGCTGGCCCGACGACCCGACGGCGCGGGAGCAGGGTCAAGGAGATCGCAAGGGGGCAGACGGTGTCCAAGCAGCTCGAGAAAGCCAGGGAGCAGTACCGGGTCGGACAGTTCAAGAAGGCTGCCGACACGCTCTACGGGGTGAGCTTTGGCGGTGACGACGGCGACGCCGAGGCACGGGGCGTGATCGAGCTGGCCTCGCTTCTGCGTGACGCGACCCAGGGGCGTTTGCGCGAGGAGTGCGAGGATCACATCGCCCGCGCGAAGCGACTGCTCGATGGAGACGTCGCGGCCGCCGCGACGGCTCGAGCCGGTGAGCTCGAGTCTGAGCTCACGAAGGATCCGGTGCGCTTGGCACGCTGGGCGAAGGAGACCGGGCTCACCTGGCTCGAGATCGAGAGCGCCGACGACGTGGTCGCCGCCGACCAGAAAGCGGCGATGCTGGCCGCGGGCGCCCAGCAGGCCGGTCCGGCGCCCCGTTGCTTCATAGACGCCGTCGAGGCCGAGGGGTGGCGTCTCGAGCACGTCGCCCACTCCTTCAGGCCTACGAAGGTGCAGACGTCGGTCCTCAGGGGCGCCGACCTCCTCGGCGGTGACGTCGTGCAGGGCGACGAGAAGTACCTGTACCTCTTCCGGCGGGTCGATGGGCAGTGAACGAGCGCGAGAAGATGCTTCGCGGCGAGCTCTACGACCCCGGTGACGCGGCGCTCGTCGCGGCCAGGATCGCCGCCCGGCGCCTGTGCCGGCAACTCGGCGCGCTCGACCCCGGAGATTTTGCCGGCCGCTCTCGACTGCTCCAGGAACTGCTCGGCGAGATCGGCGCCGACTCGCACGTGGAATCGCCTTTCTTCTGCGACTACGGGACGCAGATCCGTCTGGGCGCCCGGGTGTTCGTCAACATGGGCTGCGTGTTCCTCGACGCCGCGGCCATCACGCTTCACGACGCCGTGCAGCTCGGCCCCAACGTGCAGCTGCTGACCTCAGATCATCCCCGCGACGCCGGCGAACGGGCGCGGGGTCGCGAGTCCGCCCTGCCGATCTCGATCGGCGCGCGGTCGTGGCTCGGGGGCGGCGTCATCGTGCTGCCGGGAACCGAGATCGGCGCCGACGTGGTGGTCGGCGCCGGCAGCGTGGTTACAAAGTCCCTCGCGCCGGGCACGGTTGCGGCCGGGAATCCGTGTCGGGCGATCTCGCGGCGGTAGGTCCGACCGCGGGTCTCACCCCGCGCCACGGCAGACGGTAGGTCGATCAGGAGGTCGTTCGGTGAAGGCGCTGCTCGTCATCGATGTCCAGAACGGCGTCTACGCCGAAGAGGGGCGTGAGGTCTTCGACGGCGCCGCGATGATCGCCAGGATCAACGGGCTGATCGCGTCTGCCCGCGGCCGCGGCTGCCCCATCGTGTTCGTGCAGCACGAAGACGAGTGGCTGCCGGCGGATTCGCCGGCGTGGCAGCTCATGAGCGGGCTGGACGCCCGGCCCGAGAGCGATCTCTTCGTGCGCAAGACCCACGGCAGCGCGTTCCACGACACGCCGCTCAAGGAGACGCTCGAGCGACTCGGCGTCGACGAGGTCGTGCTCTGCGGTCTGCAGACGGAATTCTGCGTCGATTCGACGTTCCGTAACGCGGTCGCGCTGGGCTTCGAGGTGGTGCTCGCCGACGACGCGCACAGCACCTTCGACACACCGACCCTGTCCGCGCCGCAGATCATCGACCACCACAATCGCACGCTCGGGGGCTACGGGCGCGTCGTGCCGGCCGAGTCCGTATCGTTCGACGCGGGCTGAGGCTCAGATCCGGCAGCGTCGCCGTGCCGGCCAGGGTCGCCGGCGAGCACTGCCGCGCAGCACGCCAAAGGGGCCGCCCGCACGCCGGCTCACGCGTCCGCACAGCACTCCGAAGGAGTCGCCCCACACGCCGGCCCACGCGTCCGCGCGGGCGGCCGAGGGGCCCGACGGGGCGGCCGGCGGCGCCCTGGGCAGAGCGCCGACTTGCAATACGTGTTATAGTGTCGTCAGGCGAGTCAAATAGGCTCGCAGGTTTGCGACGTAACACACCGCATGCTGGCGGTGAGGTTACGTCGTTTTGTTTTGCCCCAATGGGGCGAAAGGATGAGTTTTCATGGCAGAAGGCAAAGTCAAGTGGTTCAATCCGGACAAGGGCTACGGCTTCATCGAGCGTGAGGACGGCGACGATCTGTTCGTCCATTTCTCCGAGATCCAGGGCGAGGGCTTCAAGACGCTCGCCGAGGGTCAGGCCGTCACCTTCACTGAGGCCACTGGCAACAACGGCAAGCAGCAGGCGACGCAGGTGCGGCCGGTCTAAGTACCAGGCCCACTCGCACAACGCCCAAAGAGAGGGCGGGCCCGTTCCGGGCCCGCCCTCTCTTTGCGTTCCGGGCTACCATACAGGGAGATCGAGGAGCGACGGGGGGCATGGCGGACCGCAAAGAGCTGATCCGTGAGTACAAAGAGACACCGCGGCCCGCGGGCGTCTATCGGGTGCGCAACGTCGCCGGCGGCAAGTCGCTGCTGGGCTCGAGCGCAGACGTTCCGGCCATCCTCAACCGGCAGCGATTCCAGCTCGACGCCGGCCTGCATCCCGACAAGGAGCTGCAGAAGGACTGGCGCGAGCTCGGGCCGGACGCCTTCGTGCTCGAGACACTCGACCTGCTGGAGCCGTCCGACGCCGCCGGCTACGACCCCGCCGCGGACCTGCAGGTCCTCAGGGAGATGTGGCTCGAGAAGCTGACCGCCTCGGGAGAAACGCTGTACGCACACTCCGCGATGGGTTCACCGCGACTGCCCGCCCGCTGATGCAGGCCGGCTACGCGATCGCGTTCGCCACTGCCGCGCACGTCGAAGTGCTGCCCGACATCGAGTCGAGGGCGGCCGTGCGCTTCGCGGGCCGGCGCGTCCCGCGCGCCGCGCTCACGCAGACCACTCCGCTCGAGACGCTCGCGGCCGCACAGGCTGACGGCCGGCTCTGGGTCGCGCTGTCTCGGGCGGGCGATCCGGTGGGGTTCGGCCTGGTCGAGCCCCTCGGCACGAGGCTCCATCTCGAGGAGCTCGACGTGCTGCCCGAGCACGGCGGTCTCGGCATCGGGACGGCGCTCGTGGAGACCATCGAAGCGTGGGCCCGCGCGCACCGCTTTCGGGAGGTCGCGCTGACGAGCTTCCGCGACGTCCCCTGGAACGCGCCGTTCTACCAGAGGCTGGGCTACGAGATCGTCGCCGAGCCCGACCTCGACGCCGTGCTCCTCGGGTGGCTCCAGGACGAAGGCGCGCGCGGCCTCGATCGCTCGCGCCGAGTGGCGCTGCTCAAGCGGCTGGGCGCAGCCGGGGCGGAGGGCAAGGGCACGGAGATCTCTCTCCGCGAAGCCGGCACGAGCGATGCCGCGGCCATCGCCGCGATCCACGAGGCCGCCGTGCGCGGCGCGGCGGCCGGCGCTCACTATGGCAAGGCGCAGATCGACGCCTGGGCGCAGCCGCACGCTCTATCGCGGCTGCGGCAGCAGATCGGCTCGCGCCGATTCCTTGTCGCAGCCGCCGGAGACCAGTTGATCGCCTACGCCCAGCTCGACCTGCAGGCAGCCGTCATCAGGTCGGTCTACGTGCTTCCTTCGTTTGCGCGCAAGGGTGTAGGGCGGCGGCTCACGCAGACCCTGATCGAGGCCGCGCGCGACGCCGGCCTCGAGCGACTTGAGATCGACTCCTCGCTGAACGCCGTGCCGTTCTACGAGGCGCTCGGCTTTCGCCGGCTGGAAGAGGTCGACCACGAGCTCCGCGGCGGAGTCGCCCTGCGCTGCGTACGCATGGAGAAGCTGCTGGTCTTTTCAGAGGCCGTCGTCCCGGCGTCTGGGACACAGTGAGCGGCTGATGCTGGCGAAACGACTGAGAGCAGGCAGCAGGGTCGGTGTCGTCGCCCCCTCGTCTCCGGTCACACCGGAGACAAAGGGGCAGCTCGCGAGCGGGATCTCGTTCCTGCAAGGGCTGGAGCTCGAGGTCGTGGTCGGTGAGCACGTCTTCTGGACGACGCTCGGCTACAGCGCGTCGCCGCTCGAGAAGGCCGCCGACATTAACGCGATGTTCGCCGACGACGCCATCGACGGCATCATCTGCGCCCAGGGCGGCGCCACCGCCAATGCCTGCCTGCCGTATCTCTCGTGGCCCACGATCAGGACTCATCCCAAGGTGTTCATGGGCATGAGCGACATCACGGTCCTGCTGAACGCGATCCACGCCACGACCGGCCTCGTCACCTTCCACGGCGACGACGTGCTGTGGGGCCTTGGCAGGACCCCGACCGACTACGACCGGGGCGAGCTCGTGCGCACGCTGCTGGCGGGTCGCCCGGCGACGATCGCGGCCAACGGCGAGCGCCGCACGATCCGCGGCGGACGTTGCGAGGGGATCGCCGTCGGCGGCAACCTCCGCTGTCTGCTGAAGCTGGCCGGCACGCCGTTCCTTCCCGAGACCGACGGCGCCGTCCTATTCCTCGAGGCAGTCGGCGCGTCGTGCGAGGACTTCGACTACCAGTTTCATCAGCTCGAGCAGATGGGAGTCCTCGGCAAGATCAGCGGGGCCGTCGTCGGCCACGTCGACGGGCTACCGGACGATGATGGGCTACCGCAGGTCGAGGGGCGACCGCAGGTCGAGGGGCTCCAGGGCGGGACCGGCCCGACGACCATGGAAGACGTGCTGCGCACCGTCGGCGCCGACCGGGACTTCCCGATCCTCAAGGTGAACGACTTCGGTCACAACTGCCCGAACACGGTCCTGCCGATCGGCGCCCGGGTAAGGGTGGATGCCGACCGGCAGACCATCGAGCAGGTGGAGGCCTTCATCGCATGAGCGCGGAAGGGATCCAGGTGACAAACCAGTGATATCGGCCCAGCCCGCTCCCGCCGTCTCACGACTCGTCGCCCGGCGCTTCGTGCTGGGCCGGCAGGGGCTCTGGCCGGGGCGACGCTGGTCGGGCAGAGACGGCGCGGCGCAGGCCTTGCGCGCCGCCGAATGCGTGCAGTTGGACCCGCTCAACGTGGTGGCCCGCAGCCACGACCTGGCGCTCGCGGCGCGCGTCGCGGGCTACCGCCCCGACGACCTGAACGCGGTCATGTACGACGACAGGCAGTTCTTCGACTGGGGCGGCAACTTGCGGGTGTACCCCATGAGCGAGCTGCCGTTCTGGCGGGTGACGATGCGCCGCAAAGCACAAGAGGCGCGCTGGGCCGACTACGCCCATCGACACGCCGAACTACTGACCGAGCTCAAGGCCGAGCTGCGGGCCCGAGGGCCTCTGGGCAACCGCGACTTCACCGGCAGGCGCCGCGTCGTCAGCTATCGCGGCGGCAAGGACAGCGCCGTAGGGCTCTACTACCTGTGGCTCGTCGGCGAGGTCATGGTCCATCATCGGGTCGGCTTCGAGCGCGTCTACGATCTGAGTGAGCGCATCGTTCCCGCCGCGACCGATCGCACGGCCACGGCGGAGGAGGCCGAGGAGTTCTTCGCTCGCAAGACGGTCTCCTATCTGGGATGGTGCGGCGCCCGAAGCTGGACGCAGGCGATGAGGCTCTTCGCCGGCCGCACGATCGCGCCGGCCGAGGCGCGAGGCCGGCTGGACGACCTGGTGGCGGCGGAAGAAGTCCTGCAGATGACGGTCGAAGGCGAGAAGGAGACGTGCTACCTGCCGGCCGCCGCCGCCCCCGCGCTGGCCGCCGTGCAGGAGGGCCGCGTGCCCCACGAGTGGCGACCGCTGAACGGCGCGACGCACGACGAAGTGGTCTTTCTGGCGCCGCTCGACACGGTCGTCGCCCGCGGCCGCGCAAAGGCGCTCTTCGACTTCGACTATCTCTGGGAAGTCTACAAACCGGCGCCCCAGCGCAGATGGGGCTACTACACCCTGCCGATCCTCTACGGCGACCGGCTGGTGGCCCGCATCGATCCCAGGCTCGAACGCTCAGCCGGTACGCTGGTGATCAAGGGGTTCTGGCTGGACGACGAGCGCCTGAGCCGCGACGGCGACTTCGCCGACGCCCTGGCGCGTGGCCTGCGACGCCTGGCGGGGTTCGTGCGGGCAGCCCGCGTCGACGCCGCCGCGGTCGCGCCGGCGAGCCTCCGGCGTCACGTCGAGGAGCATCTCGATGAGCCGGCGACCGAGCCTGTGCCGGTCGAACGGCTGAGGCGTCGAGCGCCGACCGGCAGAGAGGGACCATGATCGAACCGCCTGATTCGCCCGCGGCGATGTGGGATGCCTTCCTTTCGTCCAGGCCCGACCCGCCGAAGGCGGACTCGTACACGGCCTGGCACTTCTGTGACACGCAGGAGCCGGCCGACGCCCTCGCGGAGCTGGTCGTCGCCGGTCGCAAGCGGGCCACCACGGCCGCGCTCTGGACCCACGAGCTGAGCGGCGAACCTCTGCCGCGACCGGGCGACCTGAGCATCGTCACCGACTGGTCGGGCAAGGCGCGGTGCATCATCCGCACGACCTCGGTCGAGATCGTCGCCTTCTCAGAGGTCGACGACGAGTTCGCGCGCGCCGAAGGCGAAGGCGACGGCTCGCTGGCCTACTGGCGCAAGGCCCACTGGGAGTACTTCACGAATGAGCTCGCGGCGTTCGACAGGGAGCCGGCCGGCGACATGCCGGTCGTGTGCGAGCGCTTCGAAGTCGTGTACGGGGGAACGACTGGTGAGTCGGACCATGGAGATGCCGCGACGTGAGCGATCACGAGCACTTTCAGCAGACGTACGAGGGCGACGCGGCCCCGCCCTGGGACATCGGTCGGCCGCAGCCCGCCCTCGTCTCCGCCGAGAAGCGCGGCTGGGTGCGTGGCACAGTGCTCGACGCGGGCTGCGGCACCGGCGAGCACGCCCTGTTCTTCGCGGCTGCCGGCCACGCCGTCGTCGGCGTCGACGTGGCGCCGGCGGCGATCGCGCGCGCCGTCGCCAAGGCGACTGAGCGCCGCCTGGCGCACCCGCCGCGCTTCGTCGTCGCCGACATTTTGGCGCAGCCGGAGGCGTTCGACGACACGTCCTACGACACCGTCGTCGACGTGGGGTTCTTCCACACCCTCGACGACGACGAGCGCGCGACCTGGCGCGCACTGCTCGCGCGCCTTCTGGCGCCCGGCGGCGTCCTTGTGATGCTCTGCTTCTCCGAGCTCGTGCCCGGTTCATGGGGCCCGCGTCGCATCTCCGCGGCCGACATCCGCGAGACGTTCGCCGCGAGCGAGGGTTTCACCGTAGCCGACCTGGAACGGACCCAGCTTCAGACGAACCTCGGCGGCGCCGGCACGGCGGTGCAGGCGTGGCTCACGCGGATCGAGAGGGTGTAGGCGGGCTGGAGGGCTCCCCCAGGAGGACTCGCGGCTGGTCTCAGCCCTCGAGCTCGAGCAGCTCGAACCCGGTCGCGCGATCGACACGACGCACTGCGTCGCTGCCGATGATCTCGATCACGACGACCTCGCCGATGACCCAGGTCGTGACGCCGCGACGGATGCAGCCGGCGGTCGTGCGATCGTCGCGACCGAAGGCCGCGTGCAGGTGCAAGAGGGCGTTGCCCCGCTCGTCGGGAAACAGCGTGCCCACGCCGGCCATCTCGTGAACGCCGCGCAGGACACGCTCCAGAGGCTCGATGACGGCGGCGCGGCCGTCGGCCGGCCCCACCACGACGCGGCTGCCGTCGTCGGCGCCGCCGAGCACGATCACCGCCGCGCGCACGACACCTTCGCGCCGCGCGAGCTCTTCGATCGACTCGTGCACGACGTCGCCGTCTTCGAGACGCACGACGAACACGCGCCCCAGGCCCGCTGCTGAGTACTTCACGTCGACGCTCCTTCCGGTCGTTCGTCGCCACGCGCCGCGCCAGCGTGCCGATGCGGCCTGGTCGCTTCTGAGACGCTCGCATCCTTTGCTTGAGACGAGCCGGAGCGACGCGGACTCGCATCGTAGCACGGCGCTGGTTGACGACCGCCGTGTGCGCTCGGGCTCGCCGGGGAGAAGATGCCGCGGGCCGGCGTGGTGGGCGCCGCGCCAGGGGAGCGTTGTGCTAGCGTGAACCCTATGACCCACGAGCGTGAACCCATGGCCGGCGACCTCGGAGACGCAGATCTCACGTTCTTTGCCACAGCGGCCAAGGGCGCCGAGTCGCTGCTGACCGCGGAGCTGCACGCCCTGGCCGCCGACACCGGCCTGGCCGAGTCGACCGTGAGCGAAGAGCGCGGCGGCGCGGCGTTCACCGGCCCCCTGGCGCTCGGTTACCGGGCCTGCCTGTGGACACGGGTCGCCCAGCGCGTGCTGCTGCAGCTCGCGACGCTGCCGCTCGACGGCGCCGCCGAGGCTTTCTGGGGCCGCCTCGCCGAGATCGACTGGGCGGCCCATCTGGCGCCCGACGGCACGCTCGCGGTCGACTTCGGCGGACTCGGCTCGAGTGTGGGCGTGACGAACACGCTGTTCGGCGCGCAGCGCACCAAGGACGTGATCGTCGACCAGTTCCGGGAGCGATTCGGCAGGCGGCCCTCGGTCGACCCCGCCCAGCCCGACGTGCGGGTGAACGTCTACGTAGGCCGTCGCGAAGCCCTCGTCAGCCTCGACCTTTCGGGCGAAAGCCTGCACCGCCGCGGCTATCGGGAGCCCGGCCGCCAGGGCGAGGCGCCGCTCAAAGAGACGCTCGCCGCGGCCGTCCTGCTACGGGCGGGCTGGCCGGCAATCGCGGCCGCGGGGGGCAGCGTGGTCGACCCGCTCTGCGGGTCGGGCACGCTGCCCATCGAAGCCGCCCTGATCGCCGCCGACGTCGCGCCCGGACTGCTGCGCGCGCCGGAACGCTGGGGGTTCACCGGCTGGCTCGGGCACAACGCGGACGTCTGGAACGAGCTGGTCGCGGAGGCGGGCGAGCGCCGCGACGCGGCGCTCGCCCGCCTCCGCGCGACCCGTGCGCCGGCGACCGGCACTGCGGCGATCGGCGCGTCGGCGACCCGTACCCCGACGATCGGCGTGTCGGCGATCGGCCCTGCGGCGACCGGCACCCCGGCGCGGGCAGACGACCGTACCGTGCCGCTCGCCTTCGGCTTCGATCGCGACACGCGCGCCGTCGACCTCGCCCGCGCCGACGTCGCACGAGCCGGCCTCGAGGGACTCGTCACCATCGAACGCCGCGACCTCGCCGCCCTGGTGCAGCCGGCCGGGCTCGCGGACCTGGCGCGCCCCGGACTCGGCGACCCGGCGCGCGCCTCCGAGCATGCAGACCCGGCGCGCCCGGTCGAGCTCGCCGGACCGACGCCCGGCTTGGTCGTCGCCAACCCACCGTACGGGCGCCGGCTCGGCGCCGATGCTAGTGCGGCGCGCTCCCCGGCGACGGGCGACGACGCGGCCGCCGGCGCCGCTCCGGACCCTGCTCTCGGCGCCCTCTATGCGCTGCTCGGCGACCGTCTCAAGGCCGAGTTCTCCGGCTGGCGAGCGGCCATCCTGGTCAACGACCTCGAGCTGGGCAAGCGGCTGGGCCTGCGCGCCCGGCGCTCGAACCACTTCATGAACGGGCCCCTGCACTGCACCTTGCTGCGCATCGACGTCGGCGCCCGCGCGGCCGTCCCGCTGCCGGAGCGCCGGATCGACGCGAGCGGCCAGAACACCTCGTCCGGGGCGCGCGAGCCCGCGGCGCTCTCACCCGCGGCCGAGCAGTTTGCCAACCGGCTGCGCAAGAACGCGCGCCGCTGGGGCCGCACCATGCGCCGCGCCGGCGCCACCTGCTACAGGGTCTACGACGCCGACCTGCCCGACTTCGCCGTGGCCATCGACATCTACGAGCACTGGGTGCACGTCCAGGAATACGCCCCGCCGCCCGAGATCGCCGAAGCAAAGGCGGCGGGGCGCCTGGCCGAGGCCATGCGCGTCGTTCCCGAGGTGCTGGGCGTCGAGGCGGCCGACGTCTTCCTGAAGGTCCGCAGCCGCCAGCGGGGCGCCGCGCAATACGCCCGCCGGGCCGCTCAGGGCGTCGAACACGAGGTCCACGAGGGCGACCTCGTGTTCCTCGTCAACTTCACGGACTACCTCGACACCGGGCTCTTCCTGTCCGGCCGTGAGGTCCGTCGCCTGCTGGGCGAGCTCGCCCCTGGTCAGCGGTTCCTGAACCTCTTCGGTTACACGGGAACGGCGAGCGTGGCGGCGGGCAAAGGCGGCGCCACGAGCACCACGACCGTCGATCTGAACGCCGGCTACCTCGAGTGGGCCCAGCGCAACCTGGTCCGCAACAAGCTCAAGCCGGCGCGCAACGCGGTGGTCGAGGCCGACGTGCTGCAGTGGGTCGACCAGACCGACGAGCGGTTCGGCCTGATCTACCTCGACCCGCCGACGTTCTCGAACTCCAAGAAGATGGGTCGCGCGACCTTCGACGTGCGTCGCGACCACGCCGACCTCATCCGCCTCATCGCCCGCCGCCTGCTCGCCCCCGGCGGTGTGCTCGTCTTCGCCTGCAACGCGCGGCGGTTCTCGATGGACACCGACTCTCTCGCCCGTGACCTCCTCCTCAAAGACCTTTCGCGCGCCACCCTGCCGCCCGATTTCGCGCGCAGCGCGCGGGCCCACCACGTGTGGCGGATAACAGCCCGGGAGTAGGCGCCGCCGACCGCGGGTGACGTCTGGTCGCGGCGCGGCGCGCCGGGCGGGCTCCATCCCGACGATGTGCTAGTGTCGCTTCATGTCGTTCGATCCCCAGCCGCCCCCCGGCGTCGTCGCGGCTGCGCCCCCGGCAGCGAGCTCGGTCGCGCCCGCAACGCCGCCGGCCGCCGACCCTGCAGCCGTATCATCGTCGCCGGCTGCCGACCCGGCTGCCGTGTCATCATCGCCGGCTGCCAGCCCCGCCGCTTCGCCGGCGGCCGACGTGCTGCGCAGCGTCTTCGGCTTTCGTGAGTTCCGGGCATCGCAGCGCGAGATCGTCGAGCACCTGGTCGCGGGCGGCAGCGCCTTCGTGCTCATGCCGACCGGCGGCGGCAAGTCGCTCTGCTATCAGATCCCCGCCATCGTGCGACCCGGCGTCGCGATCGTCGTCTCGCCGCTCATCTCGCTCATGAAAGATCAGGTCGACGCGCTGCGCGCCGCCGGCGTGCGGGCCGCCTACTACAACTCCTCCCTCGAGGCTACAGAGGCGCGCCGCGTGCTGGCCCAGCTTCACGGCGGCGAGCTCGACCTGCTCTACGCCGCTCCGGAGTGGCTCATGACGAGCGCCACGCTGGCGCGTCTACACGAGATCGCCGGCGCCCCCGAGGCAAGCGGCATCGCCCTGATCGCCATCGACGAGGCCCACTGCGTGTCGCAGTGGGGTCACGACTTTCGCCCCGAGTACGTACAGCTCGGGCAGTTGCGCGAGCTCTTCCCGGGCGTGCCGGTCATGGCCTGCACCGCCACCGCCGACCCGCAGACACGCACCGACGTGCGGGCGCGCCTGGGGCTCTCCGACGCCCCCGTCTTCGTCACCGGGTTCGACCGGCCCAACATCCGCTACACCGTGGTCGACAAGCGCCATCCGCTCGACCAGCTCCTGGCCCTGATCGCCTTGAACAAGGGCGAGTCCGGCATCGTCTACTGCCTTTCGCGCAAGCGCACCGAAGAGGTCGCGGACCGGCTGGCGGCGGCTGGCGTCCGGGCCGCCGCCTACCACGCCGGCCTCGCGCCGGCCGAGCGCGACCGCGTGCAGACCGCCTTCGCCCGCGACGAGGTCGACGTGGTCGTCGCCACGGTCGCCTTTGGTCTGGGGATCGACAAGCCCGACGTGCGCTTCGTCTGCCACTACGACATGCCCAAGAACCTCGAGAGCTACTACCAGGAGACGGGGCGCGCCGGGCGCGACGGCCTGCCGGCCGAAGCCCTGCTGCTGTTCAGCCTTGCCGATGCCGCGGTGGCGCACTCGCTGATCGAGCGTGGCGGCAACCCCGAGCAGGTCCGCATAGAGCTCCACAAGCTCAACGCCATGGTCGGCTTCGGCGAAGCCACCACCTGCCGGCGGCGCGTGCTGCTCGGCTACCTCGGCGAACCACTCGCCCACGACTGCGGCAACTGCGACGTCTGCCTCGAGCCGCCCGACACCTACGACGCCACGGAGCACGCCCGCATGGCGCTGTCGTGCGTCTACCGGCTGCGCCAGGGCTTTGGCATCGGCTACGTCGTCGACGTGCTGCGCGGCAGCGGCAGCGAGAAGGTGTTCGCCCGCGGGCACGATCAGCTGAGCACCTACGGCATCGGCGCCGACCTGAGCAAGGACGCCTGGCAGCAGCTCATCCGCCAGCTCATCCACCGCGGCTACCTCGAACAGGACATCGCGCGCTACTCGGTGCTGCGCCTCACGCCGACCGCCATGGCGCTGCTGCGTGGCGACGAGACGCTGGTGCTCGCCCGGCCAAGGGTCAAGCTGCCGCGCGAACCGCGCCGGCGCGCGACCCGCGCGAAGGCCGGGGCGGCGGCGGGCGGAACGCTCGTCGATGTGCCGGTCGAGCTGCGCGAGCCGTCGGCCGCCGAGGAGCGTCTCTTCGCCCGCCTGCGCACCCTGCGCAAGGAGCTGGCCGACCGCCAGGGGGTGCCGGCGTACATCGTCTTCGGCGACGCCACGCTGCGCGAGATGGCCACGCGCCGGCCCGGCTCAGACGGCGAGCTGCTCGCGGTCAACGGCGTCGGAGAAGCCAAGCTCAAGCGCTACGGCGGAGCGTTCCTCGACGCCATCGACGCCTTCGCGCGGACCGACGAGCTCGACACGCCGTAGCCCGTCGACGCCGCGACGTGTCGGGCCTTGCCGGCACCAATCTGATACCTTTGGCCTGAGTCCTTTGTGCGTTCGCGCGAGCGCCGAGAGTCGGGGAGGGGCCATGGGGAAGCTCGACAATCGCGGCCGGCTGGCCGCCCTGCTCGCGGTAGCGCTCGCCGTCGTGGCCGCCGCCGGCCTGGCCTGCGGCCTCGTGCGAGCGCTCGCCGACTCAGGGGCGCCGGCGCCGACCGCCAAGGTCGTGCTCAGGGTCGGCCTGGTCAACGAGCCCGACAACCTCAACCCGTTCATCGGCACGTCGACCTCGTCGTATCTGATCTTCCACCTGAACTACGACATGCTCACGGGCTACAAGGCGAGCAACGTCGACCCGTCGCCCGAGCTGGCCAGGAGCTGGAGCCACAGCCCCGACGGCAAGATCTGGACCTTCTACCTGCGACCGGGCGTGAAATGGCAGGACGGCGTGCCGTTCACCGCGAGCGACGTGGTGTTCACCTACGAGTACATCATCCGCAACGACATGGCTTCGTACACGAGCTACACGGTCGGCATCAAGCGGGTGGTCGCGGTCGGCCCGCTGACCGTGCGCTTCATCTGCTCGGCCCCCAAGGCCAACATGCTGGGCATGTGGGTGCCGATCGTGCCGGCGCACATCTGGTCCAAGGTAAGCCCCAAGGCGGCCCAGAACTCGTTCCAGAACCCGCCCGACATCGTCGGCACCGGTCCGTTCCAGACGGTCGAGTTCAAGAAGGGCGTCGACATCCGCATGATGGCCAACAAGTCCTACTGGCGCGGCGCTCCGCGCATCGACGAGGTCATCTTCACCCCCTACCAGAACCCCGACACGATGGTGCAGGAGCTGCGCAGCGGCACGATCGACGCCTGCTGGGGCATCCCCGAAGCGCAGGTCGCGCCGCTCAGCAAGAACCACGACTTCAAGACCATCGTCTACCCGGTCAAGGGCATCGACGAGCTGGGCTTCAACTGCTACACCGGTCCGTCGCAGGGCAACCCGGTCCTGCGCGACTGGCGCTTCCGCCAGGCGCTGGCCTGGGCCATCGACCGGCAGCAGATCGTGAAGATCGCCTACGACGGCTACGCGGTGCCCGGCTCGACCCTCGTGGTGCCGGGCTACTACCACGACCCCGACTGGCACTGGCAGCCGCCGGCCGACCAGGCGATCGGATACGACCCCGCCAAGGCGACCCAGCTCCTGGCCGCGGCCGGCTATCGAACGGTCTCCGGCAAGCTGCTGAACAAGCAGGGCAAGCCGATCACGCTGCGCCTGTTCGCCTGCGACGCGCCGCCGCAAGGCGACAACATCGGCAAGCTGCTGGCCGGCTACCTCGGGGCGATCGGCATCAAGGTGAGATTCACCTACATGGACGAAGGCGCCATGAACGACTACCTCTACAACACCGTCAGCGGCAAGTTCGTGCCCAACATGGACCTCTACGTCTACAACTGGACCGGCGACGTCGACCCGATGTTCATCTTCTCGATCTTCCTGACCAACCAGATCAACGGCTGGAGCGACTGCGCCTGGTCGAACGCCACCTACGACCGCCTCTACGCCGAGCAGGCGGCCGCCGTAGACCCGGTCAAACGGCAGGCCGTCCTGATCCAGATGCAGCAGCTTCTCTACCAGCAGACGCCCTACGTCATCCTCGCCTACCCGAAGGGGCTCGAGGCCGTCAACACGAGCCGCTGGACGGGCTGGGTGCAGTCGCCGGCCGACGTGGGGTCGGCGATCTACTCGACCGACAACATCGACAGCTACCTCTACGTGCATCCGGTGACCGGCGGCAGCGGCACCGCGACCGCCAAGTCGAGCGGGCCGCTGATCACGTTCCTGGTCACGGCGGCGGTCGCGGTCGTGCTGATCGTGATCGCGGTCGTGCTGCGGCGCCGGCGGCCACGGGTCGAAGAAACGGAGGAACGCGCGTGAAGGTCTTCATCAGCATCGATCTCGAAGGAGTGAGCGGGGTCTGCCAGCTCGCCCAGATCGAGCACGGCACGAGCGAGTGGCAGGACGCGCGCCGCCTCATGCGCGGCGACCTCGATGCCGTCATCGCAGGCTGTCTCGAAGGCGGCGCCGACGAGATCGTCATCTGCGACGCTCACGACCACGGCGACAACCTCGAGGTCACGGGGTTGCCGGCCGGAGTCTCGCTGGTGAGCGGCGGCGGCACGGAGCTCAGCATGATGTCGGGCGTCGATACCGGCGTCGACGCCGCCTTCATGGTCGGCTATCACGCGCGGGCCGGCACCGCCCAGGCGACCCTCGCCCACACCTACCTGTTCGCGATCACCAACGCCGTGGTATGCGGCGGACCGGAAGGCGAGCTCGCGGTCGGTGAGCTGGGGCTGAACGCCGCCGTCGCCGGAGCCTTCGGCGTGCCGCTCGTCTTCGCTTCGGGCGACGACAAGCTGGCCGCCGAGGCGCAGGCCCTGCTGCCCAGCGTCGAGACCGTCGTGGTCAAGGACGGCCTGTCGTGGTCGGCGGCCCGGCAGCTCGCGCCCGACGCGGCGCAGGCCGCGCTGCGCGACGGGGCGCGCCGGGCGCTCTCCGGGCCGCTGTCGGCGCCGCTCGACTGGAGCGGCCGCTCGCTGCGGCTGAGCTTTGGCCGTCCGGACTGGTGCGATCAGGCCGCGGGCTGCCCGGGAGTGACGCGACGCGACGGCCTGACGATCGAGATCGCCGCGACCGGCTGGCTCGCGGTCTTCGCCTCGTTCATCGCCTGCACGAACCTGATCTGATATGGCGCGCTGACTGTCAAGCAGGCACGCTGACGCCGCCGGCCCCAGGCCGACGGCAGATGCTCGTCGGCAAGACGCCGCACACAGAGACGAAGATCGATCAGTCTGATATGCGGGGGTTGACTACCCCAGGGCACGGTTTCGTCGCCGGCGGGGCGCGTCTCTAGGAACGGGCGTGGCCGCGCAAGCGGCTGCCCATAGATCCGCCTCAGCGGACGGTACGCCGACCGCGCTGAGCGCGCCGGCGGCCAGCAGGCGCGCCAGAAGCTCGGCATCCTTGCGGTCGCTCTTGACACGTTCGCCGCTGGCTCGCGGCGTCTTGGAGGGGGCGATGACCTCGATGCCAAGGCCGGCCGCGCAAACGGCGCGGTAGAGCCCGTAGCCCGTGGGGCCGGCCTCATAGCAGGCCGCCACCGGCTGCGGCAGCTCGGCAAGCCAGGCGACGACCGGCCCGACGCCGCCGCCGAAGCGCTGCCTGGAAAGCTCGCCGCTGAGGACGTCGATCGCCGCCGCCTCAGTGGAGCGAGCGTGGACATCGAGCCCCACCCATGTCATCGTAACCATCGCCGGACCCTCCTTCGTATGGGGTCAGCCGAAGCTCGTCTTCGGTCAGACAAACCCCCGACATATGCGAACAGGGTCCGGTCTTCTTGGTCAACGAACTCGGCGGTCAAAGACCGCCATAGTGTCTAGGGTCCAGGGTTCTTACGAACCTGACACAGGGCTCACACGAACCTGACCCAGAGTCTGAGCCGCTGCCGCGGGCGGCGAGCTACCCGACGAGCCGCCCGCTCGACTGCTCCGCGCCGGGCTCGCGGTCGGGCGACAGGTCGTGGACGTCGCGACGTCCGAGCAGGTCGCGCATGGCCGCGGCGTCGTGCACCGCTGCCCCGCCGACGCCGTTGTCGAAGTAGGCGCGCACGTCGAACTCGTCGGCCGCCCACGAGCGGCAGGCCTCAGCCCAGCGCTGCAGATCGCCGCCCCCGAAGGCGCCGGCGGACGGACGGACGAGCGCCTGCAGGCGCAGATACACGAACGGCGCCGTCACCACGCGCGGCGTCTCGCGATCGCCGAGGCGGTAGACGCAGAAGGCGACCTCGCGGTCGGCCAGCAGATCGTAGATGCGATCGCGAAACCAGCTCTCATCGCGAAACTCGAAGGCATAGGTCAGGTCGCGCGGCAGCAGGTCCAGGAAGTTGCGCAGCAGACCGGTGTCGCGAGAAAACCCCTCGGGAAGCTGGAACAGGATCGGGCCGAGCGCCCGCTGCAGCCCGCGCACGCGGTCCAGGAACGCGCTCAGGGTGGCCTCGCTGCGGCGCAGCCGCTTCAGGTGGGTGATCTCCCGCGGCGCCTTGACGGCGAACGTGAAGCCCGCCGGCACCGTGTCGCGCCAGCGTTCGATGGTGACCGGCTCGGGCAGCGAGGAGAAGGTGCGGTCGATCTCGACCGTGGCGAAGCGCGCGGCGTAGTAGGCCAGCGTGCCGTTGCCGGCCAGGCGCTCCGGGTAGAACGACCCGCGCCAGTGCCGGTACGACCAGCCGGAGGTGCCTACCAGGATCCTGCCGGTCGCCGTCTGCGGACGGCCGGCGTTCAGAGGCTCGAGTGCCATGCCCCCCTTGTTCCCTGCAGCGCAAGGAACACGCGCCCCCAGCGGCAAGAAGTTTCTATCGACCGATGAGGCGGGCGGTGAGGTCGGCGCGTTTCGACGGCCGGCCGGTGCGCGCCTCGTAGCGGTCGGCGCTGCCCATCATCTGCAGTGTCAGGTTCACTCCCAGCCAGCGCAGCGGCTCGGGCTCCCAGCGCCGCGAGACGTGGCCCACCCAGGGCAGGTCGGCCAGCCCGTGGTCGGCGCCCGTGATGAGCTCGGCCAGCGTGCGACCGGCCAGGTTGGTGGTCGCCACGCCGTCGCCGACGTAGCCGCCGGCCCAGGCCATGCCCGCCTGCCTGTCGTAGCCGACCGAGGTGAACCAGTCGCGCGGCACGCCCAGACAGCCGCCCCAGGTGTGGGTGATGCGGGCGCCGCCGAGGGCCGGAAACAGGGTCTTCAGTACGGTGTGCAACTCGCCGAAGACCGCGGGGGCGCGATCGTAGTCGTCGCTGATCTTGGAGCCGAGGTGATACGGCGCGCCGCGACCGCCGAGCGCGATACGGTCGTCGGCTGTGCGCATGCAGTAGATCAGCAGGTAGCGCTCGTCGCCGAAGACCTCGCGGCCCGCCCAGCCGACCTCGTCCCAGAACGACTGCGGCAGCGGCTCGGTGGCGATCATCACCGAGTAGAGCGGCACCCGGTCGCGCGAGTGGCCCGGCAAGGTGACGACGTAACCCTCGAGCGCGTTCACGACGATGCCGGCCGTGACCGTACCGCCCGGGGTGGGCACCTCGCCGGCCTGAAGCGCCAGCGCCGGCGTCTGCTCGTAGATGGTGACGCCCAGCTTCTCGACGGTCTCGGCCAGCCCGCGCGCCAGGCGCGCCGGGTCGACCGAGGCGCAGTGCGGCGAGTACATCGCTCCCAGACAGCCGTCGATCTTGATGCGCTGCGCGGTCTCGGAGGCGCCGAGGTAGGCGTAGTCTTCGGCGCCGAAGCCCCACTCGCGTTCGCTGTCGATCTCGTCCTGAAGGCGACCGAGCTGGGCGGGAGAGGTCGCCAGGGTGAGCACGCCGCCCTTGTGGTAGCGCGCGTCGATGCCCTCGTCTGAGATCACGCGGCCGACCTCGTCGACGGTCGCGAACATGGCGCGCTGCATGGCGGTCGCGGCGTCCCGGCCGAACGCGGCGGCGATCGTGCCGGGCGAGGCGGCGAAGAAGCTCGAACACCAGCCGCCGTTGCGGCCCGAGGCGCCGAACCCCACGATCTCCTTCTCGAGGATGGCGATACGCAGCGCGGGGTCGGCCTTCTTTAAGTAGTAGGCCGTCCAGAGACCGGTATAGCCGCCGCCGACGATGGCCACGTCGACTTCGGCGGAGCCGCGCAGGGCGGGTCGCGCGGAGAGCCCGCCGGGCACGCCGTCGAGCCACATGCTGAACGAGCGGTAGTCCTTGCTCACGGTATCTCCACCCCCCGCTTCTTGAGCGCCTTGATGGCTCCCATGCGTACGACCTCGTCTCGGTCGCGCAAGGCCTTGATGATGAGCTCCGAGGCCTCCGGGTCGTCGATCTTCGCGAGCGAGCGCACCGCTAGCAGGCGCACGCCGGCGTCGCGGTCGCGGAGCCCGTCGGCGAGCGCCGGCAACGCGGTCGACAGACCGACCTCGCCCAGAACGTGGATCGCGTCCTGGCGCTTGCCGGTGTCGCCGTGGTCGACAACGTCGGCGAGGAACGGCACCGCCGGCTGGCCGATCAGGTTGAAAGCATCGCGGGCCAGCACCATGTGCCGCGTGTTCTTGGACTGGAAGGTGTCGAGCAGCACGGGCATGCGGCGCTCCAGCGCCAGGCGGGCCTGCTCGGCCAGCTCTGGGTCCTTCTTGTACTTGGCCGCCCGGATCAGGCCTTCGACCTGGTTGTGGGCGTCGAGCCTTGCGACGTTGGGTCGTCCGATGGGCATGAGAACGCTCGCCTTTCGGGTCGGTTGCAGCGGCCCACGTGGCCCGCCTCTCACGCGATTCTACAGCCGGACGGCGCCGACCGCGCAGCCGTTCCACCGCCGGACGGCGCAGGCCACCAGATCGGCGCTGCCCACTCGCACGGCGCCGGCCACCAGATCGTCTCCTGCCACCCGCCCGGCGCCGGCCACCAGATCGGCTCCGATCACTCGCCCGGCGCCGTGCCGCGGCTGCCCTCGCCACTCGCCCGGCGCCGTGCCGCGGCGTACAGTTGTGGCATGCGACTCGAGGCCATCCACCTGCTGACGACCTACCGCTGCACCTACGCCTGCGACCACTGCTTCGTCTGGGGCAGTCCCGAGCAGGAGGCGACGATGACGCTCGCCCAGCTCCAGGCGGTCATCGACCAGACCGCGGCGGCCGGCTGCGGCATGGTCTACTTCGAAGGCGGCGAGCCTCTACTGGTCTATCCGGTCGTGCTGGCCGCCGCCCGCCACGCTCGTGCCGTGGGGCTCGACGTCGGCGTGGTGACCAACTGCTTCTGGGCGGAGTCGGTCGACGACGCCCTGGTCTGGCTCGCGCCGCTCGCCGAGATCGGCCTCGCCGACTTCGCGCTGTCGTCGTATGCCTACTTCACGGAGTCGCTCGCAGACGAGACCCACCTGCGCAACGCCGTGATCGCCGCCCGGCGGCTCGACCTGCCCATGTCGCTCCTCGAAGTCGGCGCGCCGGCCGCGGTGGCCGACCTCGGCGTCGCCTGCGGAGCGCCCGGCGAGATCATGTTCAAGGGGCGGGCGGCAGAGGCGCTCGCCTGCGGCGAGCGCCTCTGCCGCCCGCCCGACACGCTCACGTCGTGTCCCTACGAAGACTTCTCAGACCCCGGCCGCGCCCACGTCGGCTGCGACGGCAACCTTCAACTCTGTCAGGGCATCAGTGCCGGCAACGTCTTCGAGCGCCCGCTCGCCGAGCTCAGCGTCGCCTACGACCCGGACTCTCTGCCGGTCGTGCGCGAGATCCTCGCCGGCGGACCCTGGGAGCTGGCCCGGCGCAGCGGCCTTGCGCCCCGGCGAGCGCTCTACGCCGACGAGTGTCACCTCTGCTACGAGGTGCGCGGTCGTCTGCGCGCGGCGGGTCGCCATCTCGACGTGCTCGCCCCCGACGCGTGCTACGGCGTCGGTGTCGGTGGTGGAGACGATGGCTTGGGCGGCGCCGGCGACGGGCCGGGCGGCGAGACACCAGGGAGGCGCGTATGACGACGCAGCGGCAGACATTCTGGGAGCGGGACAGCTTCGTGGTCGTCGGCCACACCGGCAAGCGCGCCTTTCCCAAGCTCACCTACGGCGCCCTGAAGAGCTCAGGCAAGGCCGTCTATGCCGTCGATCCGTCGGTCGCCGAGGTCGAGGGCGATCCGACCTTCGCCGACCTGGGCGCGCTGCCCGCGCCGGTCGACGCGGCTGTGCTGGAGCTCCCCAAGGAGGAGACCGCGGCGTGGGTGGCCAGGGTCGCCGACGCCGGCATCAAGGCGGTCTGGATCCACCAGCGCACCGACACGCCCGAAGCCCTCGAGCTGGCGCGCCGGCGCGGTCTCGAAGTCTGCGCCGGCACCTGCGCGGTCATGTACGTCACGCCCGGCCTGAGCGCCCATTCGCCGCACCGCTGGATCATGCGGGCGCTCGGCAAGTACTGAAAGGAGGCCGGGTGCCGTCGCCGCCCGACGAAGCGCCGCGACCGCCCGACGGCTGGGTGCCGCCCGCACCCCCGCCGCCGCGAGGCGGCTGGGCGCCGCCCGGCGCGGCCGATCCGCAGCCCTTCGCCGCGGCTTATGTCCCGCAGCCCGGCTACGCCTACGGCTCGATGTTCGGCCAGCCCACCTGGCAGCCCGGGCTCGGCAAGCTCAGCGTGCTGCCGCCGGAGGCGAGCGGCTGGAGCTGGGGCGCCTTCTTTCTCTCGTGGATCTGGGGGCTCTTCAACGGCGCCTATGTCACTCTATGGGGACTGCTCCTGTGGCTCGTACCGCCGGGGGTGGTGGTCTGGGCCATCATCTGCGGCGTGAACGGCAACCGCTGGGCGTGGCAGGGCAAGACCTGGTCGAGCGTCGAGCAGTTCCGCGCCACGCAGCGAAGATGGGCCTACGCGGGCCTCGCTGTGTTCGTCGTGGCGGTGGTCGCACCGATGGTCCTCGTCGTCATGCTTCTCGCCACGGGACATACTGCCGGCGGGTAGGCGGCACGGGTCCGGCGCGCCCACGTGCGTACCGGTGCGTGTCCAAGCGACACCCGACGTTCGCACCGACTAGTTTCGCACCGACTGATGGGCGTCAGATGAAGACGGCGGGGGCGGAGAGCTCTGAAGAGCTCTCCGCCCCCGCCGTATGAGCGGTCGTCCGAGCCTTCTGTCAGGCCGGCGGCTTGGGTGGCGTCGGCGGCGCTGGAGGCGTCGGGTCGGTGGTGACCGGCGGCACCGGTGGCGCGGCCGTCTCTGCCGCGGGCTGCGGCGCCTCCTGAGAGGCCCGCGCTGGCGGAGTCGGCTGAGGCGCCGGAGCCGGCGCGGGAGCCGGGGTCGCCGCGGGAACCGGCGGAGGCGTCTGGGGAGCCTCTGCCGGAGCGGGCGCGACCGGCGCCGGAGCGGCCGGCGCCGCCTGGGGAGCCGGCGCAGGAGTCTCTGCGGGGCCGGCCGGAGATGCCGCGGGAGCCGGTGGCGCCACAGGAGCCGCCGGCGCCGCGGGAGCCGCTACCGGAGCGGGCGATGCCTGCTCGACGACCGGCTCCGGGGGCGGTGCCTGCTCAGCGACCGGGGCCGGCGGTGGCGGTGGCGGGTAGCTGGCCTGAGGTGGCGCGGGCGGCGGCGCCGTGGTCGCCCACGGCGGCGGCGTGGTCGGCGGGACATACGATGCGCCGCCGGCGGGCGGTCCGTAGGACGTGCCACCCGCGGCCGGATCGTACGGCGCCTGGCCGGCAGGCGGGGAATAGGGCGCAAATCCGGCCGGCGCAGCATAAGCGCTGGCGTCGGTGCCCAGATAGCGTGCCTCGCCGAACCCGAGAATGGGATAGAACACGAACGACAGCAGCCACAGCCCGATGCCGAAGCCCGCGCCCTTGCCAAAGACTCTCGCCAGGTCGATCGACACGATGATGGTGACGATCAACTGCGCGATAGGAATGAAATAGAGGATGACCCACCATATCGGGCGCCCGACGATCTCGAGCAGGACGATGAGGTTGTAGACCGGGATGATGGCGGCCCAGCCGGGCTTGCCGGCCTTGACGAAGATCTTCCACCACGACGCCACGACGAGGATGACGACGGCCAGCCAGAACAGCAGGTAGACGCCCCCGAACAGGCCGCCGCCACTGGCCGCAAATGATGCGACGCTACTCATAGACCCTCCTTTGACCGGATGCTCCGGTCGACGCGTACGATCTGATCAAGGCGCGCCCGGTCCCTGAACGGGTGCGCTCCACGGTATTGTTCGGCCGAAGGGGGTCGCGTCCTTTAGCGCCGCCGCGAAGCGGCGCTGCCGGCGGGCTATCCGGCCGCGCCGCGCACGTGGGCGGCGGCGCGGCTCGCCGCCGCGGCGCCCTCACGCAGGCAATCGCCGATGCCGATGCCGCGCAGGTAACCACCGGCGATCTCGATCCCCGGCAGGTCGGCGATCCGCGTCTCGATCCCGTCGATGAGCCGCCGGTGACCGACGCGATACTGCGGCATGCCGCGCGGCCACCTGAAGACGCGCGTGAACACGGGCTCGGCTCGCAGGCCGACGATGCTCGCGAGCTCCTCGCGCACGAGCGCCACGAGCTCGTCGTCGGGGAGCCCGGCCGGCTCCTCGCGGCCGGCGCGCCCGACGAAGGCGCGCACCAGCACGCCGTCGGCGGGCGCCCGGCCCGGGAACTTGAGCGAGCTGAAAGTGCCGGCCATGATGCGCCGTTCCTCGGCGCGCGGCACGACGAAGCCGAAACCGTGGAGCGGGCGCGTCACGTCGGCCCGGCGGTAGGCGAGCGAAACGGTGGCGGTGCTCACGTAGGCGATCGACGCCAGAGCGCTGGCCGCCGGCGCGTCGATACTCTGCAGCAGCTCGGCCGCCGCAAAGGCCGGCCCCGCCAGAACGACCCCGTCGACGACCTTCTCGGTGCCATCCGACAGGCGCAGACGGTACCGCGAGCGATCATCGCCCGTCGCGCCGTCGCTGCCCATCGCGCCGTCGGCACCCGGCGCGCCGCCGCTGCCCACCGTACGACCGCTGCCCGCCGTGCGATCGTTGCCCGTCGTGCGATCGTCGTCGCACACAGCCGTGGCATCGCCCGGCTCGCGCGTCAGAGCATCGACCCCCAGGCTGATGTGCAGGTGGTCGGCCGGCAGGTCGGCGACCACCGCATCGGCCAGGTCGGCGAGCCCGGTCCGAAAGGACAGAAAGTAGGAGCGCGGGCGGCGAGCGCCGGCGCTGCCGGACGCGGTGGCGGCCGGACCGGTCGCCGGCGCCGCAGCTGTCGCCGCGCGCGCCGCGCGCGCTCGCGTCCGCCGCCTGCGGATCATGCCGATGATCAGGCTGCGGTATCGACGCTCCATTTCGAGGAACATCGGAAACGTCGCCTGCACGCTCATCTGCTCGGGGTCTCCGGCGTGGATGCCGGCCACGATCGGCTCGGCTATCTTGGCCAGGGCCTCGCTCCCAAGCCGCCGCCGCACGAACTCGCCGAGGCTCTCGTCGGCGCCCGACGGGCCGCGCGGCAGCAGCAGGTCGAGCCCCATGCGGAGCTTGCCGCGCCAGCTCACGAGGCTCGAGACCGCGAACGGCACGAGCCGGGTCGGGACCATGAGGATCAGGCCCTCGGGCAGCTCGTGCAGCCGCCCGCCGGAATAGACGTAGCTCTTGCGGATGTCCTCGTTGGAGTCGAGCAGGCGGTCGTAGATGCCGACGGCGCGCGCGAGCTCCATGGGCCAGGGCTTCTCGACGATGAACGAGTCGGGGCCGCCCTCTATGACGAAGCCGTCCACGCGCTCCGTCCTTACCTTGCCGCCGAGATAGTCGGCGCGCTCGAACAGGATCCAGTCGGGCGCGGCGGCGGCCGGCGACGTGGTCGCGGCGCCGGCGTCGGTCGCGACCATAACGGCGGCGGCCGCGCGCCGCGCGGTCTCGAGGGCGTGAGCGGCGCCGAGGCCGGCCATGCCGCCGCCGATCACGGCGATGAGGGGCACGTGGTCGCTCACGGCGCGGCGACCGGGGGCGGAGCCGCCTGCCGAGCCAGATAGTCGGCCACGAGATCGGCGAGCGCCGCGATGAAGCCCGGCGAGTCGTTCAGGGCGCGGCAGCGCAGAAAGTCCATGCCCGACGAGACGGCGATCTCGCGCAGTTCGATGTCGAGGTCGTAGAGCGTCTCCACATGGTCTGAGACGAAGCCGAGGGGCACGACCAGGAGCTTCTTCCAGCCGGCCTCGGCGAACTCACGGACGGCGGTGCCGACCTCGGGCTCGAGCCACTCTCCGCCGCGCCGGCCCTTGCTCTGGAAGGCCAGGCGCCAGGTCCCGGGCGTGAGGGCGGGCACGAGCCTGGCCGCGGTCTCGCGCAGTTGGTCGACGTAGGGATCGCCCGCCGTCACGGTGTCGAGCGGCACGTTGTGGGCCGTGAGCAGCAGCGCAAACTCGTTCGGATCGGCGCCGTCGATGGCCTCGTTGACGCGATGGCTGAGCGCCGCCAGGTACCTGGAGTCGGCGTACCAGCCGTCGAGGAACGGCAGCTCGGGGTGGCCGGCTGCGGCGAGGGCCGCGCGGTAGGCGCCCGTGGTGAGTCGCGACGAGTACGGCGAAAGAGGCAGCACGATCGTGCGGCGCGCGTCGAGACCGGCAAGACACCGGGCGACCGTCGGCTCGCAGTACAAAAAGCCGGGCCGCACGCGCACGCCCCCAGCGGGGCGATCGTCCACGTTGGAGCCGAGTCGCGCGCTCAAGGCCATCTGCAGGGCGGTGGCCTGACGTTTCGTCATGGCGGGCAGCGGCGAGCCGCCGCCGATCGCCTGGTAGCGGCGAGCGACCGCCGTCACCACCTCGGGCCGCGGCGGGGCGCCCGTCATCGCGGCGATGAAGGGCCCGACTTCGCCGACCGATTCGGGGCCGCCGAAGGCGAGCAGGGCGACGTCGACGGGGGCCGGGGTCAGCGCTCCCCCTGCCAGTCGTGGACGAGCCCCACGAGCCGCGCGACCATGTCGGGCCGTGTCTCGGGAAGCACGCCGTGGCCGAGATTGAAGACGTGACCCGGACGCCCGCCGGCACGGCGCATGACGTCGGCGACGCGCTCTTCGAGCTGGTCGACCGGGCCCAGCAGCGCCGCCGGGTCGAGGTTGCCCTGCACGGCGACGCCGTTGCCAAGCGCGTCGCGGGCACGGTCCAGGTGGATCCGCCAGTCGATGCCGACGACGTCGCCGCCGGCTGCGCCCACTAGTGGCAGCATGGCCGACGCGCCGTTCACGAAGTGGATCACCGGCGCGCCGCGACCGCCGACCGCCTCGAGCACCCTGCGCGACCAGGGCGCCGCAAAACGCTCGTAGTCGTAAGGGCCGAGAGCGCCGACCCACGAGTCGAAGAGCTGCAGGACCTGGGCGCCCGCCGCGAGCTGGGCAAGCAGGTAGGCCGCCACGGTGTCGGCGAGCAGGTCCATGAGGCGCGTGAAGGTCGCCGGCGCGCCGTACATGAGCTTCTTCACCTCGAGGTAGTGCCGCGAGTGGCCGCCTTCGATGACGTAGCTGGCCAGCGTGAACGGAGCGCCGGCGAAGCCGATCAGCGGCACCTTGCCGTTGAGCTCGCGAGCGACGAAACGCAGGGCGTCGAGCACGAAGGGGACGTCGGTCTGCGGATCGCCGGCGCGCAGGGAATCGAGGTCGGCGGCGGTGCGCACGGGGCGCTCGATCACCGGGCCCTCGCCCTCGGCGAAGTGAAAACCGATGCCCATGCCTTCGAGCGGCAGCAGGATGTCGGCGAAGACGATGGCGGCGTCGAGATCGAAGCGGGCGAGCGGCTGCAGGGTGACCTCGGCGGCCACGTCGGACCGCCGGCACATCTCGATGAAGCTCAGTCGCTCGCGGATCGCGCGGTACTCAGGCAGGTAGCGGCCGGCTTGCCGCATGAGCCAGACTGGAGTGGCATCGACGGGCTTGCCGAGGCAGGCGTCGAGCAGTCGGGTCGTCACGTCGATCGTCTCCGCAGCAGATAGCGTTCGGCAGGGCGACCCTCATTCTAGCCCCAATGGCGCCTCGAGCCGGTCGCCGCGCTCGTCGGGGCGGTCGCACACGTACTCGTGGCCGTGCTGGCGCACGTACGCGTTGCCGTGCTGGCGCACGTACGCGTTGCCGCGACGGTCGTGAGGCGGCTCACGCCGGGGGTGTCAGGCGCGCGGCCGGTACCCCTCGCTGAGCGCCGCCCGACGGCAGGTGCGACAGACGGAGACGTGGCGGGCGGTCAGTGGCGAGACCATGTGGAAATGGCCCGCGTGCTCACCAAGATGCTCGCCGCAAAGGTCGCAGCGGGCGTACTCGCGCGATTCGGAAGCAGGTGCCTTCGACGCGGCAAGCGGTTTCGACGGCGGCTCGGGGACGGGCTGGCCGGCCGGGCCGCCCGCGAGGAGCGACAACGCGGCCGGGTCGGCGGTGGCTGCGGCCGATCCGATCGGCGCTGAGGTCTGGGCCGCAGGGGGCAAGGTCGGTTGGTCTGGCGACCGTGCGGAAGCGTGTTCCACGATGACACTCTCCTGTCCGGTGGGGGGACCGTCGGCGATGGTTGGGGACCGTCGGCGCAACGGTTTGTCCGGAGCGGTGGTCTTCAAGTACCCGGCGATCCGGCCGGGCAAACCCCTCGCTGCGCAGGGCAAACGTGACGGCGACCGCCGTCTCCGAGGGCTTAACTAAAGTCACTCTATTGCAAATAGGGACCTTATTCCTACCTGCGGGTGGGATAAAGAATCCTCATTGGACAGATAAGCCCAAGCTATCGACAATGGGTGCACCGTCCGCGAGCAAGGGGAGCCATGACGACGACCACACCCGACATCCCGGCCGTGACCGGCGGTGTGCTGCTCTTTCGCAGCTGCCTGATCTCGACTGAATACCCCGGCGCCGAGGCGGCCACCAAGTGGCTCTTCGAGCGCTTCGGCATCGAGTACACCGTGCATCCGGAGCAGACCTGTTGTACGGGCCTCGGCTACTACTCCGAGCTCGTGCCGGTGGCGACCTCGGTCGCCCTGGCCGCGCGCAACGCCTGCGTGGCCGTCGAGGACGGTCACCCCGTGATGAGCTACCTCTGCTCGACCTGCTACGCCATAAACAAGAAGGCGCGCAACATCCTGCAGGTGCCCGAGTACCGCGCCGAGACCAACAAGGTGCTCGCCGGCATCGGCCGCGAGTACACAGACGACGTCGCCGGCGCCATCCGCCACAGCCACACCATGGAGATCCTGTGGAGCACCCACGAGTCGATCCCCGATCTCATCAGGCGGCGCCTCGACGGCATCAAGGTGGCCACCCACCCGGCCTGCCACTACTGCAAGGTCTTCCCCGACGAAGTGGTCGGCGACAGCGAGAACTTCATGATCCCCGAGGATCTGCTCGAAGCGACGGGTGTCGTCAAGACCGGCCTCTACAACGAAAAGACCACGCACTGCGGGGCCGGCTTTCGGCAGCGCTTCGTGAACCCCTCGATCGCCATGGCGGTGACCCGCGAGAAGCTGCGCCGGCTGGCCCAGGAGAAGGTCGACGTCTGCGTCCACATGTGCCCCAACTGCGCCATCCAGTTCGACCGCCACCACGACATCATCGAGGAGTCGTCGCACGAGGAGTATCCGTTCGTGCACCTCCACGTGCAGCAGCTCCTGGCGCTGGCCCTGGGGGCCGACCCCGACAAGGACTGCGGCGTGGCGAGCCACTCCCAGGACGTCGAGCCGCTGCTCGCGCGCATCGGCGCGCGCCACAAGGTCACGGTGGCGCCCGGCAAGGCCACTCCAGCGGCGGGCAAAGCGACACGGGCGACCGGCAAAGCAGCCCCGGCGATCGGCAAGGCGATGCCGGCGGCCGGCGCGGAGACCCCCCCGACCACCGGAGACCGGTCATGAGGGCGGGCGTCTTTCTTTGCCACTGCGGCGGCAACATCTCGGGCGTTCTCGACCTCGACGACCTGGCCGCCGGCGTACGCGGTCTCGACGGTGTCGTCGCCGTCGATGTGAACCAGTTCCTGTGCGGCACCGAGGGCCACGATATGATCGCGAAGGCCGTCGAGGACCGCGGCCTCGATCACCTGGTGATCGCCTCGTGCTCACCGCGTTTTCAGGGCCCGACCTTTGAGCGCATCGCCCGCGAGCTGCGTCTCGGCGAGAACGCCGTGGCCTTCGCCAACATCCGCGAGGGCTGCTCGTTCATCCACTCAGCCGAGCCCGCGCTCGCCCAGGAGAAGGCCCGCAAGATCGTGCGCGCCGCCGTCGCCCGCGCCCAGTATCAGTCCGACCTGCCGCGCTCGCGCACGTTCCTGCACCGCTCGGCGCTCGTGGTCGGCGGCGGCATCGCCGGCATGACGGCCGCCGAAGAGCTCGCCGGCGCCGGCATCGAGGTGCACATGGTCGAGCAGTCGCCGAGCCTCGGCGGCTACATGGCGCGCCTCTCCAAGACCTTCCCGACCGAGGACTGCGCGATGTGCTCGCTGGCGCCGCGGCTGACCACCACCGCCCTGGAGTCGCGCGTGCACGTGCACACCCTGACCGAGGTCAGCCAGATCTCGGGCCCGCCCGGCGAGTTTCGCGTGACGCTGCGCCACAAGCCGCGCCACGTCACCGAGGCCTGCGTGGGCTGCGGCGAGTGCGAGCCCGTCTGCCCGGTGCGCTACGACAACGACTTCGACTTCGGCGTCGCCGAGCGGCGCGCCATCAACCGGCCCTTCGCCAACGCGGTGCCGGCCACGTTCCACGTCGAGCGCAAGGGCTGGTCGCCCTGCAAGACGGCCTGCGCCGTGCACACCTCGGCGCAGGGTTACGTGGCCCTCGTCGCCGCCGGGCGCTTCGACGAGGCCTACCGCGTGGCCGCCGAGCCCAACCCGTTCCCCAGCGTCTGCGGACGCATCTGCACGCACCTCTGCGAGACGGCCTGCGCGCGCGGCGGCGTCGACCAGCCGGTCGCCATCGCCGCGCTCAAGCGCTTCGTCGCCGACCAGGTCGGACCGACCCTACCGGTGTCGCCCGCCGCAGTCATCCACCCCGAACGAGTCGCCATCGTCGGCGGCGGGCCGGCCGGCCTGACCGCCGCCCGCGACCTCGCCGACCTGGGCTACGCCACGACCGTCTTCGAAGCCCAGCCGGTGGCCGGCGGCATGCTGCGCACCGGCATCCCCGACTACCGTCTGCCGGGTGCGACGGTGCAGCGCGAGATCGACCAGATCCTCGCCTTGGGCGTGGAGCTTCGCCTGGGCCAGCGCGCCGGCACGGACTTCACGGTCGACGGCCTGCTCGGCGACGGCTTCGCCGCCGTCTACCTGGCCACCGGTCTGCAGCAGAGCGCCGCGGTCGAGATCCCCGGCGCCGAGCTCGAGGGCGTTCAGCGCGCCGTCGAGCTGCTGCGCGAGGTCAACCTCGAGCGCCCCGCGTCGGTCGGCGAGAGGGTCGTCGTGATCGGCGGCGGCGACGTCGCGCTCGACGCGGCCCGCAGCGCCATCCGCCTGCAGGTGGCCGCCGGCCGCGAGCCCGACGTCACGCTCGTCTACCGGCGCACCCACGTGGAGATGCCGGCCAACGTGTCCGAGGTCGACGAGGCCCGCGACGAGGGCCTCGAGGTCGAGTTCCTCGTGCAGCCGATCGCGATCGAGGGCGATGCCGGCAAGGTCACCGGCTTGCGGCTCGAGCGCTGCGAGCTGGGCGAGCCCGACGCCTCGGGGCGCCGGCAGCCCGTGGCCATCGAAGACTCACGGTTCACGCTCGCGGCCGACACGGTGATCTTCGCCGTCGGTCAGGCCATCGTGCCCGACTTCCTCAGCGGCTGCGAAGGCGTGCGCCTCGAGAACGGCCAGATCAAGGTCGACCGCGCCACCGGCATGACCGAGCGGCCCGGCGTGTTCGCCGGCGGCGACGCGGCCGCGGCTGGTCTCTACACGGCGATCGAGGCGGTCGCCGCCGGCCGCCGGGCGGCCGCCGCGATCCACAACCATCTCCGCGGCGAGACGCTGCTGCCGGTCTGGGAGGACGGGCAGGAGACCGCGCGTCCGACCGACGACGAGCTGGCCGCCATCACCACCGGCCAGCGCGTGCCCATGCAGATGGTCGACGGGCTGCGGCGGCGCGCCGACTGGCACGAAGTCTCGCCCGGCTACACCGCCGCCGAAGCCGTCGCCGAAGCCGAGCGCTGCCTGGCCTGCGCCGTGTGCTCGGACTGCGGCTCCTGCGTGCGCGCCTGCCCGTCGGGCGCCGTCGATCTGGACGAGCGCGAGTGGAGCGAGGAGATCTCGGTGGGCGCGGTGATCGTCGCCACGGGCCACCAGGAGTTCGACGCGCGCCGCAAGCTGGCGCTGGGCTTCGGCCGCTATCGCAACGTCTTGACCCAGAGTCAGCTCGCCCGCCTGCTGTCGGCGGCGGGGCCCACGGAGGGAGAGGTCTACCGCCCGTCCGACGGCGCCGTGCCGCGCAAGATCTTCATGCTGCAGTGCGTGGGGTCGCGCGACTGCCAGAGCTCCGGCAACGAACACTGCTCGGCGATCTGCTGCCTGTTTGCCACGCTGCACGCCTCGCTGCTGCAGCAGCACTACTCCGAGGCGGAGATCACCATCGGCTACACCGACATGCGCACGCCCGGCAAGGGTCACGAGGAGTATTACCGGCTCGTGCAGAGTCGCGGCGTGCGCTACGTGCGCGGCCGCGTCGGCGAGATCATCGAAGAGCCCGACGAGCGCCTGCGGGTGCGCTTCGAGGACACCGTGACCGGAGCCAAGAACGAGGAGCTCTTCGACCTGGTCGTACTCTCGGCCGGCCTCGAAGCCTCCGACGGCACCAGGCAGATCGCCCAGGTAGCCGGCCTGCAGACCGCGGCCGCCGGCTTCGTCAAGGAGTACCACCCCAAGCTCGCTCCGGTCGACACCCAGCGCGCCGGCATGTTCGTGTGCGGCACCGCCCAGGGACCCAAGAACATCCCCGACTCGATCGCCCAGGCCAAGGCCGCCGCCGCGCGCGCCGTCTCGATGCTCTCGAGCGGCTTCGTGCTGACTCCGGCCCAGGTGGCGTCGTCGGACACGGCGGTGTGCATCGGCTGCGGAGTGTGCGAGAGCGCCTGTCCGCAGCTTGCCGTGACGCTCACCGCCGGAGCCGACGCCCACGCCGTGGTCGACCCCAACATCTGTCGCGGCTGCGGCATCTGCGCGGCCGACTGCCCGTCGGGCGCCATGCAGCTCGGCGGCTACAGCGACGACGAGATCCTGGCCGAGGTGCGGGTGTGAGTCCGGTGACTCAAGCCCGGCGCGCGCCACGAGAGCCGGGCGCCGCGGCCGGACGTTCGGCGCCTGACGTGCCGGCAGCGACCGCGAGCGCGGCCGCGACCGGCCGCACCATCGTGGCCTTCTGCTGCCGCGAGTGTGCCTACGCGGCGGCCGACGCCAGCGCCAACGCGCGCACGCCGCTGCCGCCGACGGTGCGCCTCGTGCTCCTGCCCTGCACCGGCCGCGTCTCGCCGCTGCACCTGCTCGAAGCCCTGGCCGGCGATGCCGACGGCGTCATGGTGGCCGGCTGCCTCGAAGGTCAGTGCCACTATCGCGAGGGCAACTTCAACGCCATCGACCGCGTGTTGTTCGCCCAGCGCCTGCTCGACTCCGTCGGCGTCGAGCCCGAGCGCGTGCGCATGTTCACGATGAGCGCCGGCGAGCCGCCGAAGTTCGTCGCCGCGGTGCGCGAGATGGACCGCGCGATCGGCGCCCTGCCACCGCTTGCGAGGTCCTGACGTGCCGCTGACCCACCGCGGCCACGAGGTCCTCGAGCGCCTGCCCCAGGCGAGCTTCGCCGGCGGCAGCGCCCTGGGTTGCGAGATCGTGCGCCACGACGAGCTCTGCGTGGGCTGCGGCAAGTGCGCCGTGGCCTGCCCGACGACGGCCAGCAGGCGCGGCGTGAGCTTCGATGTGAACCAGCTTCTCGACGCTCCGCCCGACAGCCGGCGGGGCGCCCTGGGCGCCGCCCTGCGGCGCCTGCAGCGCCACGCCCCCGAAGGGCCGATCACGGTCCCGGCCCGGGTGACGACCTATCGCACGATCGACTACGACGCCACGGTCTGCCTGGGCTGCGGCGCCTGCGTGCGGGCCTGCCCGGCCGAAGCGATCGAGGCCCGGGCGCCCGAGGCGCCCGAGGGCCGAGGCGGAGTCGGCGCGAGCGCCGGTCCGGCCGAGGTGTCGTCGTGAGCGCGGACCGCCCGCTGGTGCTGCTGTGCGAGTGCGCCGGCACCATGGCCAACATCGACTTCGACTCACTCGAAGAGCGCCTGGCGCCCCAGGCCGACACGCTGCGCGGCACGCACTGGTGCTCCCGCCAGGGTCAGGCCCGCCTCCTGGAGCTCATGGAGACCGACCCGCGTCGCCCGGTCTTCGCCGGCTGCTCGCGCGACTTCTCCGACCGCCGCCTGCAGCGTCTCGTGTCGCGCGGTCTGCACTTGGAGATCGCCGACATCCGCGAGGGCTGCTCGTGGGTGCACGGCGGCGACGTCGCCGCCGTCACAGCCAAGGCCGAACGCATCATCCTCGCCGCCGTGAGCTATCCGGGCGCCCCGGCCGACACGCTGGCTCACACCGACCGGCTCGATGCCGTGCTCGTCATCGGCGGAGGCGTGGCCGGCACGCAGGCCGCCGTCGAGCTCGCCCAGATGGGGCATCGCGTGGAGCTGGTCGAGCGCCGCCCGTTCCTGGGCGGCCGCGCCGCCCGTATCGGCACCGTGTTTCCGACCAACGACTGCGGCCAGTGCCTGCCGACCACCGACGCCCAGGCCGGCACGCGCAAGTGCTTCCACCGCAACGTCGCCATCGACGACCCCAACCTGCACGTCTGGCGGCGCACGACCGTCGAGTCGGTCGAAGGTCACCCCGGCGACTTCGAGGTCGCCCTCAAGCGGCTGCCCAACATCGTCACGGACGAGTGCATCAACTGCTGCACCTGCGAGACGGTATGCCCCGAGACGTCGAGCGACGGCGGCGGCAAGGCGATCTTCGCCGAGTACTACGACGGCCGCGTCGTGCGCACCGTCGACCTCGACACCTGCACCTTCTGCGGCGCCTGCGTCGAGCAGTGCCCCGTCGAGGCGATCGACTTCAGCCAGTCGCCCGAGCGCGTCACGGTGAAGGCCGGCGCCGTGCTCACGGCGGTCGGCTGCCAGCCGGCCCCGGCCGAGCTGATCGCCCACCTCGGCTACGGCCACGACAACGTCGTCACCCAGACCGAGCTCGCCGAGATGATGGACGGCTGGGTCGCCCAGGCTTCGGTGGGGCGTCTGCCGGCCCGCGAGCTCGTCATGATCCAGTGCGCCGGCTCGCGCGACCGTCGCCGCCTGCCCTACTGCTCGCGGCTCTGCTGCATGATCGCCCTCAAGCACTCCATCCGCCTCAAGCAGCTCTTTCCCGAGATGAAGGTGACGATCTGCTACCTCGAGCTGCGCACGGCCGGCGTCGGCTACGAGAACTGGTATCTCGCCGCGCGCCGCGCCGGGGTCGAGTTCCTGCGCGGCACGCCGCCCGACGTGCAGTTCGATGAGCGCGGCCGGCCGGTGATCGAGGTCGAAGACATGACCGCCGCCCAGCGCAGGATCCTGCGGCCCGACCTGGTCGTACTGTCGCACGGCATGGTGCCGGCCCAGGAGACGGCCCACATCGCCGCGGCGCTCGGCGTAGGCACCGACGACGACGGCTTCATCGACATCCTCGACCGCAAGAACCGCGCCACCGAGACGACCCGCGAGGGCGTCTTCGTCTGCGGCTCGGCCGCCGGCCCGAAGGCGCTCGTGGAGTGCAACACCGAAGCTTCGGCCGTCGCCGCCGAGATCCACAACTTCCTGGGCTCGGCCGGTCGCCGCATGGCGCCCGCCTCGACCGTGCGGGCCGAGGCCTGCGTGGGCTGCGACGTCTGCATGACGATGTGCCCCTTCGGGGCGGTCACCCTGGTCGAGCGGCCCGCCGACGTGCCACGTCCGGCCGAAGTCAAAGACGACGGCAAGCTGGCCGTGATCGACGTCGAGGCCTGCCGCGCCTGCGGCATCTGCGCCGCCAACTGCCCCGAGATGGCGATCGACCACAACCTCACAGACGACGCCCTGTACGGCCGCCTGCGGCTCATGGCCGGCGACGTCGAGCGACCGGTCATCGCCTTCTACTGCAAGGAGTGCGCCGGCGCCGCGATCAGCCTGAGCGGCCTGCGCCACGACACCTACCCGGCCAACGTGCGGCTGATCGAGCTGCCCTGTCTGGGGCGCGTGAGCGCCCTCCACATCGTCGAGGCGGCCCGGCTCGGAGCGGCCGGCGTGATCCTCGCCGGCTGCGCCGAAGGGCGCTGCCAGTTCCGCGACGGCGCCACCAGCGCCGCCACGCAGGCAGAGCTTGCCGGCGAGCTGCTGGCCGACGCCGGTCTCGCGCTGCCGCTCGAGCTCTGGAACCTGTGCGCCGTCGACCGCGAGAGCGTCGGCCGACGCATCCGCCTGTTCTGCGCCCACGCCGACGGCGACGAGGCGGCGGCGGCCATGCTGGCGGCGGAGACCGACCGCCTTGACGGGCCGGCGCGCGCGGCCGCCTTGGCCGGAGCGGCGGCCGCCGGGTCGGCGTTCGTCGACACGGCGTTCGCCGGCGCGGCCCACCAGGCAGGAGGCTGTCGTGGTTGTCAGTGAGCTCGTGACCCGCGAGGTGGCCGCCCTCGCCGCCGAGAACCGGATCTGCTACCAGTGCGGCCAGTGCACGGCCGCCTGCCCAAGCGGCGGCGACCTCGACAGCGGGCCCCGACGTCTCATGCGCCTGATCCTCACCGAACAGGCCGATCAGCTTCTCGAGAGCGAAGACCTCTGGCGCTGCAGCGGCTGCGGCTCGTGCAGCGCGGCCTGCCCCATGGAGCTCGACGTCGCCGCTGCGCTGGCCCGGCTGCGCGCGCTGTCGCGCGCGCACGGCGGCCCGCGCTGCCCCGAGCGCGAGGCCGCGACGGTCGCCACGCGGCGCCTCAGCTCGCACGACAAGATCGATTCGATGGCCTTCGGCGCGGCCATGGCCGCCCGCGGCTACGTGCCCAACGACGTGGTCGGCGCCGCCGGAGCGGCCTCGCGGCTGATGACGCGCCGGCTGCGCCGCCCGGCAGCGCCCGCGACGGGTGCGGCCGCCACCGGTGCGGCCGCCACGGACACGACCGCGCCCCAGCCCTTCTATCCCGGCTGTGCCCTGCTGCAGGACACAGCCGCCGCCGGCCTCACGCGGGCCGCGGCCAGCGGCCTCGGTCTGGCGCTGGCCGAAGCGCCCGACGCGCCCTGCTGCGGCCATCCGAGCCGCGGCGCGGGGGTGGCGGGCTACTCGAGCGACGAGACCGTCATCACCGTCTGTCCGGCCTGCGACCGCAGCCTCGAGGAGAACGGCACCAGGGTCGTGCCGCTCTGGGAGGCGCTGGTCGAGCACGCCATGCGCTCCGGCGGCAGACTGCATGCCGCGGGGCCGGCGTTCGTGCCCTACGTCGGCTGCCTGGCCGAACGCGACCGGGCCCTGAGCGGCCTTGCCGGCGCGGCCGAGCTGGCCGGCGTCGACTGCCTGACATCGTATTCCGCGTTGCACAGCGGCTGCTGCGGCGCCCTCGGCGGCATGTACCGGGGCGAGACCGAAGCCACGCGGCGACTGCTCGACTACGCCGCCGAGCGGTTCGCGCCGGTGGTCACCACCTGCCTGCTGTGCCGCGACAACCTGCGCTCGGCCGCCCGCCGGCGCCGCCTTGCCGTCCAGATCCACTTCTGGCCCGAGTTCTTCAGCGCCGCCGGGCCGGCCGACGCCATCGACGGAGATGCTCGATATGACTGACCGAGACAAGACCAAGGCGGGCCCCGGCGGCCCCGCGGACACGCCGCCGGACGCCGCCGAAAGCGCGGCGGCGGCAGAAGCCGAAACCGCGAGTCAGGTGGGAGACGCGGCGGCAGCCGAAGCCGCGCACGTCAACCCCTACGCCGTCATCGCCGAGGGCGAGTTCCACGAGCGCCCGCAGGCCCGGATGGACCTGGTGGATCGCATCGTGAACGACCCCCGCATGCACGATCACAAGGACGGCTTTCTGTCGTGCCTGCAGTGCGGCGTGTGCACCTCGGGCTGCCCGGCGGCGCGCTTCACCGACTACTCGCCGCGCGAGATCGCCCGGCGCGCCTACGAGGGCGATCCCTCGCTGCTCGAAGACGACACCGTCTGGTACTGCTTCTACTGCTACACCTGCCAGAGCCGCTGCCCGCGCAAGAACAGCGTGGCCGTGATCAATCAGGTGGTCCGCAGCATGCAGGTCGAAAGCGGCTACGGCATCAAGCACGTCGAGATGTTCGCGGCCTGGGGCGAGCAGTTCTACGACAAGGGCATGGGCGGCACGCCGCACGTGTTCTTCAGCGACATCGCCGAGGCGTGGGGGCCCAAGTGGAAGGCCTTCATAGCCAACCGCGACGCGCTGCGCGACGAGATCGGCGTGGGCGGCATGTATCCGTCCGAGGCGGCGGTCGCCGAAGTGCGCGCCGTCATGGAGGCGACCGGGTTCAAGGCCCGCCTCGAGAGTCTCGGCGCCTGGGGCGGCCACCGGCCCGACGACCAGGAGTAGGCGACTCGTCGCGGCCCGCGGCGGCACAGACGGGTCTTGCGCGACGCGACCTCGCGCGACGGCCCCGACCGGCAAGCGGCCGCGGCCGAACGACGCCGGCCGCGCCCGCCTGCTAGAATCGGCCGAGACCTCTCCGCCTTGGCCTCACCGACGAAAGCCAGAAGGACGGCTCCCCGATGACCGACTTCTCCGACTCACAGCAGCAGCTTCGCGACCTCGCCGCCGAACGCGACGCGGTCATCCTGGCGCACAACTACCAGCGCCCCGAGGTACAGGACGCGGCCGACTTCGTGGGCGACTCGCTCGAGCTCGCCCGCAAGGCCGCCGCCACCGATGCCGCGGTGATCCTGTTCTGCGGTGTGCACTTCATGGCCGAGACGGCCAAGATCCTCTCGCCGGCCAAGACCGTGCTCATGCCCGACACCCGGGCCGGCTGTCCGATGGCCGACATGGTGACGGTCGAAGGCCTGCGCGCCCTCAAGGCGCAGCACCCTGACGCGGCGGTCGTGGCCTACGTCAACACGAGCGCCGACATAAAGGCCGAAGTCGACGTCTGCTGCACGAGCGCCAACGCGCCCGACGTCGTGGCCACCATCCCGGCCGAGCAGCCGATCATCTTCGTACCCGACCGCAATCTCGGCGACTGGGTCGCCGGTCGCACCGGCCGCACCAACATGATCATGTGGAACGGCTACTGCCCGGTGCACGAGGAGATGACCGCAGCCGAGGTGAGCGCCGCCCTGGCCGCCCACCCCGGCGCCGAGCTCATGGCGCACCCCGAGTGCAACCGCGAGGTACGTGCCCTGGCGACGGTGATCTCCAGCACTTCGGGCATGCTGCGCTACCCGGCCACGAGCGCGGCCCGCAGCTTCATCGTGGCGACCGAGACGGGCCTGCTGCACCGCTTGCGCAGCCTCTACCCCGATCGCGAGTTCGTGCCGGCCGCGCGCGGCGCGGTGTGTCCGAACATGAAGCTGACCACGCTCGACAAGGCGATCGAGGCCCTCGACGAGGGTCTCAACGAGATCGTCGTGCCGCCCCGCATAGCGGCGCGGGCGCTGGCCGCGGTCGAGCGCATGATGAAGGCGACGTAGGCGACAACGACCGCCCGTCGTCGCCGGCGGCCTGAACAACGGCGGCTACAGCGTCCGCAGCCCCATCGACAGCCTCCGACCCTCTGGTACGCATACTGCGTATCGAAAGTCGCTACGAGGGATCCCCCCCTTACTCAGAAGGGCGTAGGCTGTTGCCGAATTTACTCAGTTGGCAGAGTCACTGTCGGTCTGGCTTCAAGCGCCCGTCCGCGTTCGTCCACTGTGGTCAGCCGCGCCGCCCGAAGGTAGCATGTCGGCGGAGGTGCTTCCATGGTCTGCGTCCTAAGCGATAAGCAGCAAGCCATCGCAGAGATCTGCGCGCGCTTCAGCGTGGTCCGCCTCGACGTCTTCGGCTCCGCCCTGCGCGACGACTTCCGCCCCGGCGAGAGCGATGTCGACCTGCTGGTCGAATTCGCGCCCCTGGAGCCGCACGCGCTCGCCGACGCCTACTTCGGCCTGCTCGACGAGCTGCGCGAGCTGCTCGGCGGCCAGGTCGACCTGGTCATGGCGGACGCCGTGACCAACCGCTACATGGTCCGCGAGATCGAGCGCACCAAGCAGCTTCTGTATGCGGCGTAGCGACCTCGTCTACCTCGCCGACATCACCGGCGCCTGCTCGCGCACGACTACGCCGCCGTGAACCACGCCGTCGTCTGGTCGATCGCCACCAGCGAGGTGCCTGTGCTCCGTGCGGAGTGCGAGGCGATCCTCGCCGAGAGGGTCACGGCCGGTGAAGCAGACCCGCAGTACCAGCGTCAGGGCATCGGCGCACAGGTGATGGACACGCTCGAGGATGCCGCGCGCGCCGCCGGACAGCGGATCGTGCATCTCGACGTGTCGCTCCCCTCGAGGCGGTTCTACGAGAGCCGCGGCTACAGTCGGATGGAGAGCTGTTCCATCGATGTCGGCGAGGGTCAGCGACTCGACTACTGGACCGCGCAGAAGGAGCTTCGTGACTGCGAGTTCTGACTTCAAGGCGGTCGTGCAACGGTGACGTCCTCACGTGCCTGACTTCGGCAGAGCACTCCTTCGGCGCTCTGTAGCCCAGGCGGCCTCCGAAGCTCCGCGCTACCCCTGGGCGCGGTCCGCAGGTCGGGCGAAACGGCGTATCGTGACGACTATGGCTCCGCGACGAGACGATCTCGAGACCATCCCCGGCATCGGCCCGAACATGGCCGCCCACCTGCGGCGGCTCGGCATCGACAGCGTCGCCGGGCTGCGCGGCGAGAGCGCCGAGGCGCTCTACGAGCGCGACCGCGAGCTCGCCGGCGGCAGCCTCGACCCCTGCGTGCTCTACACCTATCGCTGCGCCGTCTACTACGCCTCGAACGACGTGCACGACCCCGTGCTGCTCAAGTGGTGGAACTGGAAGGACCGCAGCTCGGTCTAGAGCTGCTCGCAGCCGGCCGCCAGCCGGCACCGCGCGCCGTGCACGACATGTCTGCTGCGCCCGCCCGCACCGCTCACCGCTGCCTAACGCCACTCACCCCGCGCCGCCGGCTCCTGCTCTGTCACCTGTAACACCGCCGCCCCACGGATGCCGTCGTGCTTGAGGGCGATCAGGGCGTCGTTGGCCTGCTCGAGGGCGAAGACCTGGATCTCGGCGGTGATGGGGATCTGGGCCGCCAGGTGCAGCAGGTCGGCGGCGTCGCGACGGGTCGAGTTCGTCACGCTGCGCACCACGCGCTCGCCGTAGAGCAGCGGGTAGTCGATGGCCGGCACCGGCGACGAGTAGATGCCGCCCATGGCGATCGTGCCGCCCTTGTCGAGCACGCGCAGCGCGTCGATCACGAGCTCGCCGGCCGGCGCGAAGTCGATGGCGGCGTCGAGCTTGACCCGCGGGTCGTCGCCGGGCTGCTCGCCCGCCTCGCCGGCCCACACGGCGCCCAGCTCGAGAGCCAGGCGGCGATGCTCCTCGCCGCGCGTGAAGGCGTAGACCTCGGCGCCCCAGAAGCGCGCGATCTGCAGGCAGATGTGGGCCGCCGCGCCGAAGCCGTACAGGCCAAGGCGGCGGCCGGCGGCCGCGCCGGGGCCCGGAGGGCCGCCGGCCGCCTCCTTGCCATGCCCCCAGGGCACGAGGCCCGAGACCCGCAGCGACCGGTAACCGATGATGCCGGCGCACAGCAGCGGCGCGGCGGCGAGGTCGGAGAGGTCCTGATGCAGCGCGTAGCTGAAGGCCGCGGGCGCGACCACGTACTCGGCAAAGCCGCCGTCGACGTCCCAGCCGGTGAAAGTCGCAGACTCGCACAGGTTCTCGTCGCCGCGCCGGCAGTAGCGGCAGGTGCCGTCGGTCCAGTGCAGCCAGGGCACGCCGACGCGATCGCCAACGGCGTGCTGGGTGACCCCGGCGCCGAGCTCGGCGACGACGCCGACGATCTGGTGTCCGGGCACCACCGGCGACTTGTGGGGTGGCAGCTCGCCCTCGCTCACGTGCAGGTCGGTATGACACACCCCGCAGGCGTGCACGGCGATCAGGATCTCGCCCGGACCTGGCTGCGGCCGCTCGAGCTCAGCGAGCTCGAGCGGCCGCCCCTCGATGGGCTTCGGCTGGCGCAGCAGCATGGCTCTCATGAACGGCCTCCGGACGTCGCTGCTGGAATCATACCCACAGCGCTACGGCGGCCGACCGGCGCCCACTGTCGGCCGTAGCGCCCGAGCCAGTCGCTAGGCAGACGAGACCGATGTTCGTCCAGCGGTCGATCGGCGCGTCGGCTGACGGCCCTCTACGTCAGCACGTCCTTGCGACTGAACACGAGCCAGGCCGCGGCCAGCGCCGCGCCGCTCGTCGCGGCGTAGGTGAGCAGGGCCTGCACGATGGGGTGCCAGTAGATCGGATAGCGGAACAGGTTGACGAAGACCCACCGGTACGACGAGTACGTGTAGGGCTTCATGAAGTCGAAGACGCTGAAGGCGTTGAGCACGGAGAGCACCGTGAACACGGCGATGGCGATCGTCGCCGCGGTCAGGCTCGAATCCGTGAGCGTCGAGATGAACAGCGCCAGCGACAGCGAACAGACCGCGCCGGCCACGACGATCAGGTAGGCGACCGCGATGAGCGCCAGCGCGTGGGGCACGCTCAGCGAGGTGCCCGACAGCGTGACGAGCGGCCGCAGGCCAAAGGCCAGCGCCCCGGCAACCAGCGCGACCAGGGCCACCAGGGCCGCACCGGCGGCGGCGTAGGCCACGGCCATCGTCCACTTGGTGAGCAGCACGCCGGTGCGACTGACGGGGCGCGTCATCCAGGTCTTGAGCGTGCCCGATTCGGCTTCGCTCGCCACCGACGAGGCTCCCCCCATGGCGGCGATCAGCGGCAGCAGGAACGACGACAGGGCGAGCAGCGTCGAGAGCATCACGAGCAGCCCGTTCGTGCTCACGTGGGCGACGAACGGCGGATCGCCTGAGTCCTGCGGGCGGGGCTTCTGCAAGGCGCCCGCGGCCACCACGATCAGCGGCACCAGCACGAGGCCCAGCCAGCCGATGTAGGTGCGCTTCTGATTTAAGATCTTGGCCAGCTCGAGGCGAAGCGAGCGCATCGGCTGCGTCCCTTTCAGCGGCCCGGACAGGGCGGACGACGGCTTCGACCGCGACCCGGCGGGGCCTGTGACCGGCCGCTCCGGCCGGTGCCATGCCTACGTGAGGATGTCCTTGCGCCGGAAGATCAGCCACGAGGCGACCAGCAGCACGGCGACCGTCGCGCCGTAGGTGAGCAGCGCCTCGCGGATCGGATGCCAGTAGATCGGGTCGCGGAACAGGTTGGTGAAGGCCAGGTCGTAGCTCGTGAACGTGTAGGGCTTCATGAAGTCGAAGTAGCTGAAGCCGTTCAGGATGGTCAGCACGACGAACACGACCATGGCGCTGATGGCGGCCGTCAGGCTCGAGTTGCTGAGCGTCGAAACGAGCAGCGCCAGCGAGATCGTGCACAGCAGGGCACTCAGGATCAGCAGGTTGGCCAGCAGGATACGTTCGAGGCCGGCGGAGATGCTGATGGTCGTGGCGTCGAGGGTGACGAGAGGGTGGACGCCGAACACGAGCCAGCCCGCTACAAGCCCGCCGAGACCGACGAGCACCATGCCCACGGCCACATAGAGCACGGCCACGCCCCATTTCGAGAACAGCACCCCGGCGCGCCCCACGGGGCGGCTCATCCAGGTCTTCATGGTGCCCATCTCGGCCTCGCCGGCCAGCGGGAAGGCGCCGGCCATCGAGGCCACCAGCGGAAACAGGAAGAACGACAGGGCGCCGATCGCGGCCAGCGGCACGAAGATGCCGTTGTTGACGACCTGCGCGAAGAACGGTGGGCCCTCGCCCGGAGCCGGCCTGGAGTTCGACAGATCCAGCGCCAGGACGATCAGCAGCGGCACCGCCAGCAGTCCCGCCCAGCCGACGTAGGTGCGCCGCTGAAAGAGGATCTTCAGGAACTCACGCCCGAGGCTGCGCATCGCCGTCTAGCCTCGCGCCCCGGGCCTCGGCACGTGGGCGGGGTCGGGGTCGGCCTGCGCCGGGCCCGGCGGCGCCGGCCGCTCGCCGCGATGGGCGTCGACGTCGGAGCTCTGCGTGAGCTCCAGAAAGTAGTCTTCGAGGCCCTGCTCGACGGCCGGCACCACGGCGCGCACGTCGACACCGTCGGCGACCAGGCGCCGCACGAGCTCCGGCACGCCCTCGTCGCCGGCACGCACGACGACATAGCCCTCGTCCCAGCTCACGGCCTCGGCGCCGAACAGGGCGCGCGCCGTCTCGAAGGCCTTCTGCTGGTCGGCGGTCATCACCTTGACCGCCTCCTCGCGAGGTCGCAGCGTGGCCACCGGCCCTTCGATCACGGTGCGACCCCGGTTGATGATCGCGGCCCGGTCGCAGACCTGCTCGACCTCGTGCAGCAGATGCGACGACAGCAGCACCGTGGTGCCGCCCTTGCCCAGCTCGCGCACCAGCTCGCGGACGTCCTTCATGCCCTGCGGGTCGAGGCCGCTCGTGGGCTCGTCGAGGATGATCACGTCGGGCCGCCCGAGCAGCGCGTTGGCTATCCCCAGGCGCTGCTTCATGCCGTGCGAGAAGCCGCCGACCTTGGTGTCGCCGCGGGCCAGCAGACCGACGATGTCGAGCACCTCGGAGATGCGCTGCTCGCCGACCTCGCCGCCGGCCGAACCGATCAGCCGCAGATTGCGGCGGGCGCTCATGTTGGGGTAGAAGGCGGGCACCTCGACGAAGCCGCCCAGGTGGCGCAGGGCGGCGACGCGCGCCCCGGGCACACGGTGACCGGCGACCTCGGCGTAGCCGCTCGTCGGGAAGATGAGGCCGAAGATCATGCGGATGGTGGTCGTCTTGCCGGCGCCGTTGGGGCCGAGAAAGCCGAACACCTCGCCGCGGCAGACCGTGAGATCGAGGTGATCGACGGCCAGCAGCTTGCCGAAGCGCTTGGTCAGGCCGTGGGTGGCCAGCACGACGGGGCGATCGTCGCACGCCTGCGTCGGCGCCTCGCCGACCGCCGCGCGCGACGCAGCGTCGACGGCCGCGGGCGGCGCTGTCGCGCCGCCCGCGGCCGTCTCGTTGGTGCCGCTACGCGCCGCCCCGGACGCCTGGTCTTCGCCCGTCATCCCGGGCTACTGCAGGCTGCCGGCGATCTGGTCGAGGTCGCTCCAGGGCACGAAGCCGGCGACGATCACCCGCACGTCACCTTGCCGGAACGTGACGACCGAGCCAAGCTCGGTCTGGAGCTTCGTGGCAGGCACCCCGTTGACGGTCGCCTTGCCGATCGCCGAGAGCTGACCGAGCTGCTGCTGAAGCTGCGCGTCCTGGGCCGTCGTCGTCTTCGTCTCGACGACCAGCACCGTGCCGAAGCCCGTGCCGTAGTCGAGCACGGCGGTCGGGTGCTTGCCGAGGACGGCGATCATCTTCGTCTGCTGGGCCGTGGGGCTGCCGAGCGCGGCCTGCGCTTTGGCGGCCGTCGGCGTGACCAACGCACCGTGGAACGCGACGCCCGCGGGGATCGACGACGGCGTGAGCAGGAACGGCGCCCGTGCCTTGGCCTGCTTCAGGGTGAGGGGCGCGGTGTGGGCCGCGGCGTTCTTTGCGGCAGCGCCCGTCTTGGCAGCGCCCGTCTTGGCAGTGCCGCTCACCGGCGCGCCTTGCGCCGCGCCCAGTGTGCCCACCTGCTTGTGGACGACGGTCGCCCCGCTCGGTGGCGTGAACGTGAAGAGACTGCCGGAGACGGCTGAGAAGGACACCGTCTTGAAGCCCGCCGACAGGACGGGACTGCCGTCACCCCTGGCGAAGACCTGCACCTGGAGCGGCACCCAGCGGTGACCGTCGATGGCCACCCGCACCGAGCCGAACGTGGTGACCGGCGAGGTCGGGGTGAGCGTCAGCGTGTAGGTCTGCCGCCCGGCGACCACAGCCTGTCCGCCGACACTGAGCGTGGCGTTGGGCGAAAGCTTCTGGATGAGCGCGGCGATGGCCGTGGCCGGGTCGACGCTCGCCGGCGACGACGGCGAGAGCGACGCGGGAACGCCCGCGCTGCCGTGCGTGCCGCCGGTCGGAGAGTACTGCGTCGCGGTACTGGTCATCGAGTCCCAGGTCCAGAGGGTGACGCCGTTGAACACGGCGACGAAGTCGCCGCCCTGGCCTTGCGACTCGAGGCGCACCTTGCCGTCCTGGGCCCAGACGCGACCCGACCCGCCGGTGAGCAGCGACGACAGCCCCGCTGGGGTCTGGCCGCCACCCAGCGACGACAGCAGCGAGCCGCTGCCGAGAAGGTCGTTGCTCCAGGCCACGTCGCCGCTGATCGCGGTCGTGCCCTGAGCCTTGGTGGCGACGTTCTGCAGAAGCTGCGTGACGGTGATAGTCGACAGGCTCGACGGACCTTGCGCGCCGGCCGTGACGACACCGACTATCAGGACCGCCACGATGACGGCCCCTGCAGCGATGAGGGCGAGGGTTCTGCGACGCATCTCCGATCAGCTCCTTCAGCGTAAGCTCGTGTGACCGGCTTGGCTCCCCACGGACCGTCGGCCGCCTGCTTTCATCACTCAGAGTACACCGCCGCGTCCGCCGGGTCGCACCAGCGACCCTCCCGCGGACCGCCCTCGGATCGCTATGGCATGGCGTGGCAATGCGCTCCAGTCACTTCCGAGTGTTCCATCTTCCGCCGCAATCGGAACGTCGCCCGGCGGCGGACGGGCCACCCGCCTCCTTCTCCTGCCTCCTTGCCCTTCAGTGTCCGAGGAGGTCTTCGGGGCAGTCCTCGAGATGCACCGTGTAGCGCGCGGCGCCGTCGGCGCCCCAGTACTTGTCGTAGAGGTGCCGCGCGTCGGCGCCGTCGAGAGCCAGCCAGTAGACCCGCGACCAGCCGTTGTGCCGGCCCAGATCGACGACCGCTTCGATGAGCCGTCGTCCGATGCCGCGACCACGCGACTCGGGGCGCACGTAAAGGTCGTCGAGCAGGCAGCTCAGATGGTCGCTCCAGGTGTGCAGGTGCAGCACGTAGTCCGCCAGCCCCACCACCTCGCCGTCCTCGACGGCGACGAGACAGCCCACCGGCGCGGTCTCGTCGCGGATGCGCTGCCAGTTCGTGGTTGCGACGCGCTCCGGCAGCCGCACGCCGTAGAAGGCGTTGAAGTCGGTCCACAGCCTGCGCCACTGGCCTTCGTCGGCGGCGACGGCCGCCCGTATGGTGAGGTCCGGCTCAGGCTCCATGGCCTCCGACCGACTCTCTCGCGCATCAGGGCCGTCCCCGATGACCGCCCTCTCACGCTGGCCATCCTACCAGCTCCCACCGCTCAGGCAGGCGGTCTTCGACACTCGTCCCCGGGTCTTTGACACTCGTCCCCCGCGGCGATACGTTAGCCGTACGAGCATCACCGAGGGGGTGTGATGAGTCACGAGTCGGGGTCCGCCCCGCGCTTCGAGACGCCGCTCGACCAGGCGCCGGTGTCGTCGGTGTCGGCCGGCCCTTCCGCCGCTTCCGCCCCCGGCCATGCGGCCCCTCACTGCCACGCTCTCACCATCGACCTCGAAGATTGGTACCAGCTCTCCTACCACCACGTCACGGGAGGCTCGTGCGCGACGACGGGCAACGTCGTCACCGACACGCACCGCATCCTCGACCTGCTCGCCGAGCTCGATCTGCACGCCACGTTCTTCGTGGTGGGACTGGTCGCCACCACGTTTCCCGACCTGGTGTGCGAGGTGGCCGCGGCCGGCCACGAGATCGGCGGCCACACCTGCGACCACGAGACCCTCTACGCCATGAGCCCCGACGACTTGAGAGCCGACATCGAGCGCTCGCGGGGCCAGTTGCAGGATCTGACCGGCCAGCCCGTGATCTCGTTCCGCGCTCCGGCATTCTCGGTCGGGAGCCTACACAACGAGTCGTTCTTCGAGACCCTCGCCGCCGCGGGCTTCGAGTGCGATTCCAGCGTGTTCCCGGTGGCCGGCCTGCGCTACGGCATCCCCGACGCGCCCCGCTACCCGTTCGTCGTGCAGACCGAGAGCGGCCCCATCCACGAGTTCCCCCTGGCGACCTGGGACCTGGGCGGCCGCCGGCTGCCCGTCGCCGGCGGCACCTGCTTTCGGTTTCTGCCGGGCGCCGTCCTGGAGTGGGTCGTGGGCGACCTCGATGCCGGCGGTCACACGGCGACGTTCTACTTTCACCCCTACGAGTTCCACCGCGGCCTTCTGCATCTGTCGAGACTGACCTGGCACGATCGCCTGCAGGCCATGTACGTCAAGCGCCTTGTCCTGCACAACCTGTTCACCGGGTCGGTCTGCGAGCGCTGGGAGATGCTGCTCGCCGGGCACCGATTCCTTCCCATAGGAGACATCCATCGCAATGAGTCCATCAACTGACGAATCGGTCCGCCGGCGCTTCGAGCGCGACGCTCAGAGCTTCGACGCGATCTACCGCGTCGACCGCTCCTGGCTCTCGCGACGCTTCAACCAGGTCTTTCGCAAGGCGATCTTCGAGCGCTACGAGATCACGTTCGCCGCGGCGGGCGACGTCACGGGCAAGGACGTGCTCGACGTGGGCTGCGGCTCCGGCGTGTATGCGGCCGACTTCGCCCGCCGCGGCGCACGGCGCGTCGTGGGCGTCGATTTCTCGGCCAACATGCTGGCCCTCGCCGAGCAGGAAGCGGCCGCTCAGGGGGTCGCGGACCGCTGCGAGTTCCGTCGCTGTGACTTCATGAAGTCGGACGCCGACGAGAGCTTCGACGTGAGCATCGCCATGGGCGTCTTTGACTACCTGCCCGAGCCGGCGCCGTTCCTGCGCAAGATGGCCGCGCAGACGAGCGGCAAGGTCATCGTCTCGTTTCCGGGGCACTCGCTCGTGCGTGAGCACCTGCGGACACTGCGCTACCGCCTGTCGGGCAGAGGCAGCGTCTTCTTCTACACGCCGACCGGCGTCGAACGGCTGGCGAGCGAGGCGGGCCTGCAGCGCAGCAGGATCATCCCCATCGAGTCGTCGGGCAGCGGCTACATCCTTGTCGGCGAAGGCCGCCACGACGGGTACACTGCTACGGCAGCGTCATCACATAGGCCTTCCAGCCGGAGTAGAAGCCGCCCCAGGAGACGCCCAGGTCGGCGCGGACCGTCTGCTTGACGGCCGAGCCGCTCAGCGAGCCGTTGGCGACGTCGACGAAGAAGCGCTTCAGCGTGGTCTGACCCCAGCGCGCCAGGACGTATTTCACGAGCGAGCCGCCCTCGAGGTAGGCGAGCGTCACGCGGGCCATGCGCACGCCGGTCCACAGATTGGGGTCGGCGAACGTCGCGAGCAGCGGCATGCTGCGGTTGCCGGCGGCCACCTCGACGCGGAGCGGATAGTAGCTGCGGTCGCCCTCGACCGCCGTCGCCATGCCTTCGAGCAGCAGCGGCGGCGCATGCGCGGTGTTGTAGAACCAGCGCCAGGTGAGCGTGTGGGTCACCTCGTGGGCCAGCATGTGCTCGGTCCACGGGTCGGCCGGCGCCAGCGCCGAGGCCAGCACGCCGACGTCGGTGGGCCAATAGCGCTTGCTCGAAGTCGTGTCGGGCAGCCGGGCGAAGAAGCGCTCGTTCTCGAGGGCCTTGTCCTGGCCGAGGTAGTGGCTGACCTCGGCGGGAGTCGAGTACAGCATGATGACGATGGTGCGATCGCCCGTCACGCCCAGCGTGGCGGCGACGTCGGCGCGGGCGCGCGGCATGTCGCCGGCGAGCTGCTCGGCGAGCGGCCGCCAGCTCTCGTCGAACACCACCACGGCGCCGTCGGCGACGATCGCGCGGGGGCTGCGGAAGGCCATGAGGTACTCGTCGCGGATGCCGGCGGGCGACTGGTCGCCGGTGGCGACCAGTCGCCCGCCGGAGCGCTCGACGACCAGGAGCCGCTCGGCCACGATGCGCTGGGGCGGCCCGGCTCCGCCGGGCCGCCCCACGAGCTTCACATCGAAGGTCGAAGGCTGCCCGCTGGGTGTGACGACCGCGTGCAGACCGCTCCACGGGATCGGCGCGAGATGGCGGTAGAGGTCGCGAAGGGCCCGGCGAGCCGCGCTGCCCCTGGCCGGCAGAGCCGCCCGCCAGACCGCCACCCGGCGGGTCTCGAGCGCCGGCAAGGCGGCGTCGAGCCAGCGCCGCACGTTAGTCGCGCCGACACTCGGCCGCGGAGTCGCCGCTGGGGTGGCGACCGCGTGGCGCGGCGGCGGCGCGCGGAAGGCTTCGATGAAGCCCCACGCCGCCAGCGCGCCGAGCCCGGCGATGAGCGCCACAAGCAGCGGCAGGGGGATCGAGCGACCGAACACATGACGGACCTGCATGGTCTCAGGGTAGCATCTGGGGCGACCGACGGCGCGGCGGCGACAAGTGGCAGCCCGGCTATCGTTACAGGCGCCGCCCGACGTGCCATACTCCTTCCTATGCAGCAGACCCCCGCTCCTCTCGGCACCCAGACTCAAAATCGCCGGCGATCGCGCCTGCCTGCGGTCGTCCGGCGCGTGATCCCGGTCGTCTGCGGCGCATGATCCCGGTCTTCTTTCACCTCGGCCCGATCACCGTCTACAGCTTCGGCGTGATGGCCGCGGCCGCGCTCGTGGCCGCCTGCTATGTGGCTTACCGCGTGCTGCGCACCCGGGGCGTGTCGTTCGAGTTCGCCTACGAGCTGCTGTTCGTGGCCGGGATCGGGGGCTTCGCCGGCGCGCGCATCTACTACCTGCTGCAGCACTGGGCGGCCGTCAAAGGCGACCTGCTGCACAACACCTTCAGCGGGTCGGGCTTCACCTGGTACGGCGGCCTGATCGGCGGCTTTATCTGCGTCGCTCTGTGGAGCCGCTTTCGCCACGTGCCGGTGGGCCTCATGGCCAACGCCGCCGGGCCGGCCGTGGCGATCGGCTACGCAGTGGGGCGCATCGGCTGCCTGCTCTCGGGCGACGGCGACTACGGCAGCCCCACCAAGTCGTTCATCGGCATCGCTTTTCCGCACGGCACCGTGCCGACCCCTCCCGGCGTCAAGGTCTGGCCCACGCCGCCCATGGAGACGATCGCCATGCTTCTCGTCTGCTGGGTGCTCTACCGCATGGCCACAAAGCCCCAGCCCGGCTGGTATGTGTGGGGATGGTTCATGGTGCTGGCCGGGATCGAGCGCTTTCTGATCGAGTTCATCCGCCGCAACCCTGTGGTCTTTCTGGGGCTGCGCACGACGCAGTGGGAATCGATCGCAAGCGTCGCGATCGGCGCCGCCATCATCCTCTACGTGCACGGCCGCGAGCCCGTGGAGGCGTCGCTCGTGCCGGCCGGCGCCGTGTCGCCACCCCGCAACGCGGGGCGGCCGGGCGGGAGCACGGCCGGCAAGGCCGGAGCCGCCGGCAAAGGCGGACAAGCGACCAGGGCCGGCTCGGCGACCAAGGCGCCCACGCGCAAACAGTCGAAGGCCGGGCGCCCGCGCGCCTGAGCCCCGCCGCCTGGACCCCCGCGCTTGGACCCGGCGCGCCTGAGCGCCGCGCGCCGGCGCTAGCCCTTTGCGGCCACCGGCACCAGCAGCAGGGGACAGGGCGCGTCCTTCAGGATGCCGCGCAGCAAGGTCGAGTGGCCCTTGGTGAACACGCCGCCCCAAGCCAGCACGATGAGGTCGGCGGGCGGGCGCCTGGATTCGCCGACGATGACCTCCTGCGGGTCGCCCACGCGCACGACCGTGCGGTGCTTGCCCCCCATGGGACAAGTGGCGAAGCGCATCGTGAACTCCTCGTGCCACGACGACCACTCGTACTGCTCCTGATCGACCATGCGCGGAGCCGGCAGGCTGCCCGGTTCGTCGGGCGTGTCGGCCGTGCCGACGTGCACCACGACGATCTCGCGCCCGGGCCGGCAGAAGACATCGTCGGTCAGGCGCATCGCCGCGGAGCTCGAGGGGCTGCCCTCGAGCGGCACGACGATGCGGCGCAGCGAAGTGATGGGCCGCATGCCGGGACGCACGACGAACAGGGTCTGCGTGGCGCGGGTGAGGAGGGCGTCGGCCACCAGGCCGACGCCCTCCTCACCCGCGCCACGCACCGTGAAGGCGACGACGTCGTCGTTGTCGGCCGCGGCCAGGATCTCGTCGACGGGATCGCCGATCGCTTCGCGCACCTCGGTGTTGGTGGTGAGCCGGGCGGGCAGCTCGAGGGCGGGGTCGGCGGCGGAGGGCTTGACGTGCAGGCCGCGAAGCGACCAGCCGCTGGCGTGAGCGAGCACCCGCGCCGACGTCAGCAGCTCCTCGCCGTCGGGACCAGAGTCGAGTGCGACCAGCAGGTTCATCGCTCCTCCTCCCAGACGCCCCGGCGGCGGCGAAAGTGGTGCTCGCCGGCGTCGAGGCGGCGCGTGCGGCGACCGATGACCACAGTCGCCGGCACGTCGACTATCGTGACGTCAAGTTCGCCCGGGCGGACACTGACGCGCAGCCGCGCGCCCCGAAAGCGTAGCGCAAACGACAGCGAGGTCCAGTCCTCGGGGAGGTGGGGGTCGAGCACCAGGGCCTCGTGGTGGCGCCGCACACCGCCGAAACCCATCACCGCCGCCTGCCACACGCCGCCCATGGTCGCCATGTGCAGGCCACGGGCCGCGTTGCCCATGTTGTCGGAGAGGTCGACTTCAGCGGCCATGCGAAAGGCCTCGACGGCGAGCCCGACGTCGCCGAGGCGAGCCGCCAGGGCGGCGTGGATGCCCGGCGACAGCGAGCTGCCGTGGCTGGTGATCGGCTCGTAGTAGCGCAGGTTGGCGAGCGCCACGTCGGGCGGGATCTCGTCGGGCAGTACGTGGCAGAGCATGACGACGTCGGCCTGCTTGACCACCTTGGACTTGAGCGTCACCTCGCGACCCAGCAGAAGGTCGGCCGCCATGGGGCGGGCGGCCAGCGCGGCCGGATCGACGTCGTCCATGTCGTAGAAACCGGCGAACTGCTCGTAGAGCCCCGTCGCCGGGTCGAAGCCGTCGACCAGCGCGCCGGCGACGGTGCGCCAGCTCGTGAGCTCGACGGGCGTCAAGCCCAGGCGCTCGCCGAGCACGGCCGCCTTGTCGGGGGCGCGATCGGAGAGCCAGGCGTAGGCATCGAGGGCACGCTCGATGTTGTAGCGCGCCAGCACGTTGGTGTAGGCGTTGTCGTCGACGCCTTCGTGATACTCGTCGGGGCCGACGACCATCGGGATGTGGTAGCGCCCCAGCTCGTCGCGGGTCGCCCGCGAGACCCAGAACCGGGCCGTCTCGAGCAGCAGCTCGACGCCCATGCGCTCGAGGAACTCGTCGTCGCCGGTGCACTTCCAGTACTCCCAGGTGGCCCACCCGACGTCGGCCGAGATGTGATGTTCGAGCAGCCCGGAGAGGATGGGGATCATCTCGCCGTGGGCGCCGATGCCGTACGGAGGCGTGGTCTCGACCCCCTTGTCGGCCGACTCCCAGGGAAACAGCGCCCCCTTGTGGCCCATGTCGCGGGCCTTGCGGCGGGCGCCGTCGAGGTTGCGATAACGGTAGGCCAGCAGCGTGCGAGCGGTCTCGGGGTGCGTATAGATGAAGAACGGCACCACGAAGATCTCGGTGTCCCAGAAGACGTGGTTGAAGTACGACAGGCCCGATAAGCCGCGCGCTCCGACCGAGACGCTCTCCTTGTCGGGGTGGGCCGTCGACATCATGTGGTAGCTCGAGAAGCGCAGGGCGAGCTCGGCCTTGGGGTCGCCGCCGACCGAGATGGCGGTGTCGGCCCAGCGTGCCCGCCAGGCCTCGACGTGGCGGGCCAGAAGCCGGTCGAAACCCTCGCGCTCCGCCTGCTCGAGCGTGTCCAGGGCGCTTCTTGCCGCCGGCGGGCGGCTGGCGGACGAACGCACGACCGCGATGCGGTCGATGGTGGCGGGCTCGTCGCGGTCGAGCCGGCCGCCGATCACATCGCGCGACTGCTCGAGGTAGCGCATCACCGGCGAGCCGACCGCAGGCTTGGTCGAGACCGCCAGGGTGTGGCCGCCGCCCTTGCGGCCCTTGGTGCGTACCACGAAGCCGGTGCCGTCGAGCGAGGTCAGTGAGGCCTCGTAGACCGGACCGCCGGCGTTCGACAGACCGACGCAGGCCTCCCAGACCAGGCGTCCGCAGAAGTCTTCGGGGCTAGCCTCTGCCCGCAGGACCATGACGGCGCGGTCGGCGAGCGAGGCGAAGCGTGCGGTGCGCACGCGTATCGTGCGCCCCGCGCGATCGCGCTGGCGCCAGTAGCGAAAGACGATCCCCTGGCTCATGTCGAGCACTCGGCGGTGCTCGAGGAGCTCGCCGTTCATCAGGTTCAGGGGCATGCCCTCGACCAGCAGCCGCAGGCACAGCCAGTCGGGCGCCGCCACGGGCTCGCGGATGTGCAGCTCACCCGTGTCGTCGCCGAACACGCCGGCGACGAAGGTGGCCGGCGTCGAGGCCGGCGAGCCTTCTTCGAGCGATCCGCGCGTGCCGGTCTCGCCGTTGGCCACGGTGAGCCAGGTCTCGACCTCACGTTCGCGGAAGGGGTCGAAGCCATCGACCTCGAACAGCCAGCCCGGGTCGGCGCTGGGCACCGGGAAGCTCGCCAGCACGCGGGCCTCGCGCAGCTCGATCTGCTCGTCGAGAAGCCCGATCACAGCGTCGCGGCCGCCGCCCAGGTGCCGCACGCGGCGCGGGCCGCCGTCGGGGCCTTCGCCGACGGCGGCAAACGAAGCGTCGTGCAACTCGGGGATCATCAGGCGCCGCGCCGCCCCCGCCTTGCTGTCGTTGGGACCGAAGTCGTCGCCCACTACGAGCACCTCGCGAGCGTCGTAGTCGCGGTAGCGGACGATCCATTGCAGGAGCCAGCGCATGCTGTCGGACGGGTCGGTCAGCGCGAACACGAGCTGGTTGCCGCGCAGGCTGACACGAGGCCGCGGCACGCCGGCGCCGCGGGCCAGTCGCGTGGCGAGCTCGACCAGCTCGGCCGGCCCGCCGATCCCGGCCGCGGTCAGGCGCTTCTCGAAGGCCTCGCCGGCCGCCGGCGCCGTCAGCACGACGATGCGCCGCCAGCGGTCGCGCTCGACAAGTCGCGAGGCGATGCCGCGGGCGGCGAGGTCGGCGCGCACGGCCGCGACCCCCCGCGCGAGACTTTCGCCCTCGTCCGACGACACCAGGCGGCGATCGATCAGCCGGGGGCCGGCCGGACCCGAGACATACGCCTCGGCGCCGTCGGAGAGCAGCAGGAAGAGCCGGCCTTCGACGTCGGGGCGCGCGCCGAGCAGGGGATCGACCGCATCGATCCCCGTAGGCGCCACCAGCGCCACGTCGACGCCGAGCGAGGTCAGGCGCTCGATGCGGGCGCGCAACTGGGCGGCGGCGGCGCCGTCGGGCGCCGCCGCCGCCCAGTCCAGGCACAGCACGCGATAGGCGTGGCCAAGGAAGGTCCTCGTCGCGTCCATGGGAGCCAGCAGATCCGCCTCTTACGGTGGGAGTCCGGGCGAGTTTCTTCCCGCGCGGCTGCTATCGTACGCCAGACCGGCCGCGGTCGGCACGTTGGCCGCACACCGCGGCGGCGGCGACCGGTGCCGTGGCGGCGGCACAGGTCGCCGCACTGGTTTGCCCAAGGGTGAAGACGATGCATACGAGAGCCACAGATTACTCTCAGCATCTCCACAGGGAACGACCATACAATCCCCTTGGGATGATGTGCGCGCAAGGCTGCGGCAGGGCAGCCGGCGCGGTGCGGGCAACGAGGGCAACGAGGAGGCGCACGTTGAGCGAGCACCCCAGGATCCTGGTCGTCGACGACGAGGAGAGTCTCACCGACCTCATCGGCCTGGCGCTGCGCTATGAGCAGTTCGAGGTCGAGGTCGCCCACACGGCGAAGGCCGCCCTGGCGGCGCTGCCGGCGTTTCGTCCCGACCTGATCGTCCTCGACGTCATGCTGCCCGACCAGGACGGCTTCGAGGTGGCGCGCCGTGTCGCGGCCGAATCGCCTGCGACTCCCGTCCTGTTTCTTACCGCCCGCGACGGCACCGACGACAAGGTGCGCGGCCTGACCCTCGGCGGCGACGACTACATGACCAAGCCGTTCAGCCTCGAGGAGCTGGTCGCACGCATCCGCGCCGTGCTGCGGCGCACCCGCCGCGACGACGACAGCCATCAGCGCCTGACCTACTCAGACCTCGAGATAGACGAGGACACTTACGAGGTACGCCGCGGCGGCACGCTGATCGAGCTGACCGCGACCGAATACAAGCTGCTGCGCTACCTCACGCTGAACCGCCGCCGCGTGCTGTCCAAGGCGCAGATCCTGGATCACGTCTGGAACTACGATTTCGCGGGCGACGCCAACGTGGTCGAGATCTACATCAGCTACCTGCGCAAGAAGCTCGAGCCGACCGGCCCGCCGCTCATCCATACCGTGCGCGGCTTCGGCTACTGCCTGCGAGACGCGCGGGACTGACGCCGATGTCGCTGCGCCTGCGTCTGCTGCTCGCCCTCGTCGGACTGGTCGCCGTCGGCTTGCTCGTCGCCGACGGCGCAACGTTCCTATCGCTGCAGTCGTTCTTGCTGAATCGCGTCGACCAGCAGCTCGAAGCGGCCCGGCTGCCGGTGATCCACGCCCTCGAGGAACAGAGCTCGGCGCTACCCGGCGACGTCCCGGTGCCGTCGTCCGGCGAGAGCGCCGTTCTGCCGCCGGGCACGTATGGCTGCCTGATCAACAGCTCCGGCCAGATCGTGGCCCAGGTCACCTTCAGCTACGGCGGCGGCGCGTGGCCGGTGCCGCGCCTGCCCGCCGGCCTGACGTCCACCACTGCCGCCCAGGGCGGCCAGGCGACGCTCACACTGCCGGCCTCAGGCCGTTCGTCGCTGCGTTTCCGCGCACTCGCCACGCAGTACAACGGCTCCTCCTACACGCTGATCGCCGCCGTGCCCTTGACCGAGGTGATGCAGACCCAGCACCGCCTGCTGCTCGTCGAGGCGATCGTCACCTTGACCGTGCTGGTCGGTCTGGGGCTACTGGCCTGGTGGATCGTGCGGCGCGAGCTGCGTCCGCTCGACGACATGGCGGCGACCGCCGGCGCGATCGCCGACGGCGACCTGACGCGTCGCGTCGAGCGCGCCGACACGCGCACTGAGGTCGGCCGTCTGGGACTCGCCCTCAACGCCATGCTGGCCCAGATCGAGGAGGCCCTCACCCGCAGCCGCAACTCCGAGAACGCCCTGCGACGCTTCCTCGCCCAGGCGTCGCACGAGTTGCGTACGCCGCTCTCGTCTGTCCGCGGCTACGCCGAGCTGTTCCGCCGCGGCGCCAAAGAGCACCCCGAAGACCTCGACCTCGCGATGCGGCGCATCGAGCAGGAAGCGGCCCGCATGGGCGTCCTGGTCGAAGAGCTGCTGCTGCTCGCCCGCCTCGACGAAGGCCGCTCGCTCGAGCTCGAACCGGTCGACCTGACCCAGGTCGCCGCCGATGCCGTGGCCGACGCCCGGATCGTGCTCCCCGGTCGCGACGTCGAGCTGGCGCAGACCGGGCCGGTCGGCGTGCGCGGCGACGACAGCCGGCTGCGCCAGGTCGTCACCAACCTCGTGATGAACGCCCTGCAGCATGCCGGCCCCGAGGCCACCGTCACGGTCAGCACGAGCGCGGTCGACGGCCAGGCCGTCCTCGAGGTGGCAGACGACGGCGTCGGCATGTCGAGCGACGTGGCGGCACGCGTCTTCGAACCCTTCTACCGGTCCCCGGACGCGCACGGTCACGGCGAAGGCACGGCCGGACTCGGACTGTCGATCGTGGCCGCCATCGCCGAAGCCCACGGCGGCACGGTCGATCTGCAGACGGCCCCCGGCCAAGGCGCGCGCTTCAGCGTGCGGCTGCCGGCGGCCGCTCTCCCCGCGGCCGGGCCAACCGCACCGGGCGCCGAGCCCGCTCCGGCCGACGAGGCTGCTTCCGCAAGGCCGCCCGACGCTCAGGGGCGATAGACTGGGACGTGACGGCGACGGGCAGGTCACTTCGCCGCTACGGGCAACTCACCACAGGAGCCGCAACGCGATGAACTTCGATGTCTCCTACGTCCGCCGCCAGTTCCCCGCCCTCGAGCGCGTGATCGATGGGCGGCCGGTGGCCTACTTCGACAGCCCCGGCGGCACCCAGGTGCCACAGCGCGTGCTCGACGCCGTGATCGACTATCTCGTCAATCACAACTCGAACACGCACGGCTACTTCGCGGCCACCATCGAGACCGATCACCTGCTGGCCGACGCCCGCGACGCGCTCGGCGACCTGCTGGGCTGCGACTGGGACTCGGTCGCCTTCGGCGCCAACACGACGACGCTCAACTTTCTGCTGGCCCACAGCCTCGCCCACGACCTGAAGGAGGGCGACGAGGTCGTCATCACCGAGTTGGACCACGAAGCCAACCGCGGCCCCTGGATCTCGCTCCAGGAACGCGGCGTCGTGGTGCGCGAGGTCCCCGTGATCGCCGAGACCTGCACGCTCGACTGGGACGCCTTCGCCGAGATCGTGAACGACCGCACCCGTATCATCGCCGCGGGCTGGGCGAACAACGCCGTCGGCACGGTGAGCGACGTCGCGCGCATCGTGTCCCTGGCCCGGTCGGTCGGCGCTCTGACCGTGATCGACGCCGTCCACTACGCGCTCCACGGCGTGATCGACGCCGAGGCGCTGGGTTGTGACTTTCTCCTCTGCTCGGCCTTCAAGTTCTTCGCGCCGCACGTCGGCGTGCTCTACGCGCGTCGCGAAGCGGCCGAGCTCGTGCGCGCCCTGCGCCTGCGCACACAGCTTCGCGAGCCGCCCTTCAAGTTCGAGACCGGCACGCTCAACCACGAAGGCATCGTCGGCGCCGCTGCGGCGGTCGACTTCATCGCCGACATGGGACGCCACCATCTCCGCCGTATCACCGCCGACGAGCGGCTCAGCTCGCGGCTCGAGGGACTCGAAGGACGCCGCCGCCAGGTGGTCGCCGGCGTGATCGCCGGCGAGGCCCACGAACAGCCCCTCGCCGACCGCCTGATCTGCGGCCTGCGCGAGATCGCCGGGGTGACCGTCTACGGCCCGCCCGACGGCCACCTGCGCACCTCGACTGTGGCCTTCACCATCGACGGCCTGCGCCCCGAAGAGGTCTGCCGCCGGCTCGGCGACGAGGGACTGTTCCTCTGGGACGGCCATTTCTACGCGATCCGGCTCGTCGAGCGGCTCGGCTTGATCGAGCGCGGCGGCCTGGTGCGAGCCGGCCTGGCGCCGTACACGACCGCCGCCGAAGTCGAACGGCTGCTCGACGCCGTCGACCGGCTGACCGGGAGCCGGGCCTAGACGATGCCCGACGTCGTCACCCGGAGGATCTGCCTGCTGGGCTTCGGCAACGTCGGCCGGCGGTTCTGCGAGCTCGTCGCCCGGAAGGGCGACGAGCTTGCAGACGACCACCACCTGCGCGTGCTCTTCAGCGCCGTCGGCACCGGCTCGCACGGCAGCCTGCTGTCCCCCAGTGGTCTGACGGCCCGGCAGGTGCTGGACATGGCCCCCGACTTTCCCGAGCCGGCCACTGCCGGCGCCGACCTGATCGCCGCCAGCGGCGCCGACCTTCTCGTCGAGGCCACGCCCCTCGACCCGCACGGCGGGCGCGCGGCGATCGCCCACCTCGAGGCCGGCTTCGCTCACGGCCTCGACGCGATCACGGTCAACAAGGGCCCCATCGCCTGGGACTACCAACGGCTGGCCAGCCTCGCGGCGTCCCGCGGGCGGCGCCTGCTGTTCGAGGGCACGGTGATGGACGGCTGCCCGGTCTTCAGCCTGTTCCGCTCGTGCCTGCCGGACTGCCGGCTGCTCGGCTTCGACGCCGTCTTCAACTCGACGACCAACTACATCCTCGACGCGATGGGCGAGGGCGTCGGCTTCGCCGACGCCCTCGCCCAGGTCCAGAGAGCGGGCTACGCCGAGACCGACCCCAGCCACGACATCGACGGCCACGACGCCGCCGCCAAGACGGCCGCCCTGGCCAACGTCCTCATGGCGGCCGGCATGACCCCCGACGACGTCCCCAAAGACAGCGTCCGCGACGTCACCCCCGAACGCGTCGCCGCGACGCGCGCCGCCGGGCGCAGGTTGCGTGTGGTGTGCAGCGCGACGATCGACGAGCAAGGTGGGGAGCCGCGGTCGAGCGAGTCACAGCCGGGTGAGTCACGGCCGGGAGAGCTGAGCCCAGGGGAGTCACGCCCGGGAGGGCTGCCGGCGCCGGGCGCTGCGCGCGTACGTGCCGCCGTGCGCCTCACCGAGCTCACGCCGGAGCACCCACTCTTCAGCGCCGGCGGCTCGACCCTCGCGGTGCTGCTGCACACCGACCTCATGGGCACGGTCCAGATCGCCGAGCGCGATGCCCTGCCCGAGCAGACCGCCTACGCGATCTACGCCGACCTGCTGGCGGTCCACGAGGGGCAGTAGCCGGGCGGCCCGTTCGACGCCGCGCCTATTCGGCCTTCACCATCGCCTGCTTGAAGCGGGCCACGGCGGCCGCGTTCCAGTCCTGGTGGTCATTGCGCCAGCCGAGCAGATCCTTGAACAGCGGCGAGTCGTTGGCCATGGCGTGGCCGATGACGTTCGTCGCGCTGATCCCGTAGGAAGCCTCGAGCCAGGCGACCAGACGCAGGCCGGCGTCGAGCTGGCGGGTCCGCGAAAAGATCTGGGCGATCGCCCACGCCGGGCCCGAGCCGGCCGGCTGCACGAACTCGATGCCGATGGCGCACCAGTCGAGACCGATCGCGTGCCGGCAGCGCACGTCGAGCGGCACCTGCTGGTAGATCGTGCCGTTCTCGTCGATCACGAAATGGGCCGCGACTCCCGGCAGCTCACCGAGAGATGGAGCGTTCGAGGCAAACGTGTTGTGCGCCGCGGCGTAGGTAGACGTCGCGGTGTAGTGCAGGACGATCGCCTGCGGATGCAGCACCCAGGTGGCCTGGCCGTAATGGCGCCGGCTGTAGGCCGCCATCTCGGCCTTGCGCCGCGGACCGTAGGGGACGAGGTCCTGCACGATCGGCGGGGCGTCGGCGATCTGCGACGGGCTCGGCGTCGGCTCAGAGCTCGGGCTCCGGCTCGCGCTGGGCGAGGCCGAAGGCGAAGGATGGCGCGTGGGCGAAGGCGTCGCTGCACCGCTGCCGCCCGCCGAGCTCGAGACGACCGGACTCGGCGAGCCCGACTGCGAACCGGCCGTGAGCGTCGTCGAGCCGGCCTGCCGGCTCGACGACCCGGCGTCGCGCCAGGGCTTGAGCACCGCCAGGGCCACGGCGGCGGCCACGAGCAGCACCAGCGCCACCAGCGCGAAGAGGCGGCGCCGGCGCGTGCGCCGGCGCGAGTCTTCGCGCCTCGCCATGCGCTGCCCCGGTTCGCCGGGGCGCCGGTCGTTGAAGAAATCGCTCATCCCAGCACTTTACACGGCCACGGCCAGGAAGGTGACGCCGAGCAGCGTGCAGGCGAGCCCCACCCACTGATGGCGCCGCGGTCGTTCATGTAAGAGCACGACGCCGAGGATCACGGCGAACGTGCCGAACTGCGTCGAGGTGGCGGCCGCCACCGTGAGCGGGCCCATGGCCAGGGCGAGGGTGAAGCACACCAGGCCGCAGAGCTCCAGCACGCCTGCTCCGACGGCCGTCACGCGCAGCTCGCGAGGGAGCGCGAACCCGCCGGTGAGCAACGCAGCCGGCACGGCGATGAGCAGGGAGACCGAGCGTGAGATCGCCGCCTGCGAGAGCCAGCTGATGGCGTGCGCATAGCTGTAGAGGACCATGACGGCGCCGAACAGAAGGCCCGAGGCGACGGCCCAGGAAACGCCCTTGGCGGTCTTCGCGCGACCCTCGACCGAAGCCAGCACGCCGCCCGCGGCGCAAAGCACGAGCGCCACGCCGAGCAGCGGCGTTAGGCGCTGGCCGAGCAACACGAAGACGACCGCCGCGTAGGCGCCCTGCAGTGCGTTCAGCGCCGAGACCAGCCCCAGGTCGCCGGAGTGCAACGCCCGCAGCAGACACGCGAAGGCGGCAAAATAGGCGACGCCGGCGAGGGCCGCCGCGCCGGCGGCCCGCCACTGCGCGTCGCCGGCCGGCAGACCGTCGACCAGCAGGGCGATGGGCACGATGATCAGGGCGCCGATGATCAGCACCCAGGCGACCTGCGTGAGCGCTCGCGCCGCTCGCGTGACGCGCTGCGAGAGCAGGTCGCTCGTGGCATAGGAGAAGGCAGACGACAGACCGACGAGGATGGTGAGCACGGCGCTAGTCTACAGGAGCTCCCCGGGCGAGCGACCGGCCGGCGAGCAGCAGAGCGCCGACTGATCGCAGGCCGACAGGCAGCGGGCCGGCCGGCCAGGTCAGCGGACCGTGGATCAGTGGACCGCGCCCGGACGGGCAGCGGGTCAGCAGACTAAGGGCCGGCAGACGAGGCTGTCGGCGAAGCGCCGCTGGGCGAGGTCGCGGTGCTTCTCGGCGATCGTGTCGGCGAGGCGGTCGAGCGCCTCATAGTCGGCGGTGCGCGGCAGGCCCTTGGCCATGACCGGTTCGAGGAACTCGACCTTCATGCGACCCATGAGCTCCTGGATCGATTCGACCGTCTTGCCGGCCCAGCCGTAGGAGCCGATCACCGTGGCGAACTTGGTGCGCGGCCGCAGGGCATTGGCCAGAAAGGCCGCGTTGGCGGCCAGCGGGTGCGGTCCGGTGAGCACGGTCGGCGTGCCGAGCACGATCGTGCCGGCGTGGACCAGCGAGGTGGCGAGCTCGCCGGCGTCGAGCGTGGTCAGGTCGAAGCGCTCGACCGTGACACCGCGGTCGGCCAGGGCCATCGTCAGGTGGTTCACCATGAGGCGCGTGCTCTCGTGCATGGAGACGAAGGGCAGGCAGACGATGTTCTGCGGCTCACCGCCGGCCCAGTCGCGGTAGGCGTCGATGATGAACTGGGGGTCGTCGTAGACCGGTCCGTGGCTCGGGCCGATGAACTTGATCGGGGACTGCGTGACCTTGTCGATGTTCTTCAGCACCTGCGGGCCAAAGGGCATCATGATCTCGGCGTAGTAGCGCTTGGCGCCGTCGTAGACCTCGTGGCGGTCGGCGAACAGGTCGCTCGTGGCCAGGTGCGAGCCGAAGAAGTCGCAGCTGAACAGGACCTGGTCTTCGGCCAGCCAGGTGCTCATGGTCTCGGGCCAGTGCACCCAGGGCGTGAAGACGAAAGTCAGGGTCTTGTCGCCGAGAGGCAACGTGTCGCCGTCGGCCACCACCATGAAGCGTTCGTCTTCGATGTCGAGGTGGTCGAGCAGCATCGCCTTGGCCTTGGCGTTGCAGACGATGATGAGCTCGGGGAACCGCTCGAGCAGCATCGGGGTCGAGCCCGAATGGTCCTGCTCGACGTGGTGGATGACCAGGTAGTCGGGCGCCGGCAGCTCGTCGAGCTGGCCCGCCAGGGTGGCCCACGCGGCGGGATCGACCGTGTCGAGCAGGGCGTTCTTCTCGCTGCCGCGCACGAAGTAGGCGTTGTAGCTCGTGCCGTGAGGCAGCGGGATGAGCGCGTCGAACAGGCGCCTGTCCCAGTCGACGTGGCCGATGAGGAAGACGTTGTCGCAGATCTTTCGTGCCTTCATGGGTCGTGACTCCCGTCGGGTGCTTGAAGTTCAGGGCACTGCCCGAGCCGCTGTTCGTCGCGCGCTCGTCCGGCTTCGATTATACCGACCCGCTCACGGCGACCGGCACGCTCGCAAGCCCTCTACTGGTCGCGACCAGCCGAATCGCGTAAGGTGCGTTCCAGCTTTCGGGAGGAGATCGGGAGGAGATATGGACGATCTGATCTGGCGCACCGAGTCGGCCTTCGACTTTCCGCTCACCATCAAGCACATGCTGGCGGCACCGCTGGCGAACAATCCCGAACAGGAGATCACCTACCGGGGCCAGATCCGCCTGACCTATCGATCGTTCCGCGAGCGCGTCGGGCGCCTCGCCGCCGCGCTCGTCGGGCTCGGCGTGAAGCCGGGCGACACGGTCGGCGTGCTCGACTGGGACAGCCACCGCTACCTCGAGTGCTTCTACGCCGTGCCCATGATCGGCGCCGTCCTGCACACCGTGAACGTGCGCCTTTCACCCGAGCAGCTCGTCTACACGATCGATCACGCCGAAGACGACGTCCTGCTGATCAACGCCGAGTTCCTGCCCCTCATAGAGAACGTCAAGGGCCGCATCGACACGGTCAAGCAGTTCGTCCTCATGACCGACGACGGCGCCCCCGAGACGCCCCTGTCGTTTGCCGGCGACTACGAGTCGCTGCTCGCGGCCGCGGAACCCATGGTCGAGTTCCCCGACCTCGACGAGAACACGAGGGCGACCACCTTCTACTCGACCGGCACGACCGGTCTGCCCAAGGGCGTCAGCTTCAGCCATCGCCAGATCGTGCTGCACACCCTGGCCGCCTCCGCGACCATCTGCTCGGCGCGCGCCTGTCACCTGTGGCGCGAAGACGTCTACATGCCGCTGACGCCCATGTTCCACGTGCACGCCTGGGGCATCCCCTACATCGCGACCATGCTGGGCATCAAGCAGGTCTATCCCGGCAAGTACGTGCCCGACCTGCTGCTCAAGCTGCTGGTCACCGAGGGGGTCACGTTCTCGCACTGCGTCCCGTCGATCCTGAACATGCTCGTCACCAACCCCGCCACCGAGGCGGTCGACCTGTCGCACTGGAAGGTGATCATCGGCGGCGCGGCGCTGCCGCGATCGACCGCGCTGGCGGCGCTCAGGCGCGGCGTCGACGTCGTCGTGGGATACGGGCTGTCGGAGACCTGCCCCGTGCTCACGATCTCCGACATGACGCAGGCCCAGCGCGAGCTCCCCATCGAGGAGCAGGTCCCCCTGCGGACACGCACCGGAACACCCATCGCGCTCGTCGACCTGAGGATCGTCGACGAGAACGGCGACGACGTGCCGCGCGACGACAAGGCGACCGGCGAGATCGTCGTGCGTGCCCCGTGGCTCACGCAGGGCTACCACAAGGACCACGCCAACTCCGAGAAGCTGTGGGAGGACGGCTGGCTGCATACGCAGGACATCGGCGCCTGGGACGAGCACGACTCGGTGCGCATCACCGACAGGGCCAAGGACATCATCAAGGTCGGCGGCGAGTGGCTCTCATCGCTCGAGCTCGAGGACATCCTTTCGGCGCACCCGGCGGTCGCAGACGTGGCGGTCATCGCCCAACCCGACGTCAAATGGGGCGAAGTGCCCCTCAGCCTGATCGCGGTGAAGCCCGGTCACGAGGTCTCGCCGCGCGAGCTCCACGCCCACGTGAAGAGCTTCATCGCCGCCGGCGTGCTGCCGCGCGAGGCCGTCCTCACGGTCAGCCGCTTCGTCGAGGCGATAGAGCGCACCGGCATCGGCAAGATCAACAAGGTCGCCCTGCGCGAGAAGTACCTCGGTTAGGCGCGCCCGTCCTCGAGCTCGTCGGCGAGCTGCTCGACGAACAGGCCGACGTCGGTGACCACGCCGATGGTCTGAAAGCTGCCGCGGTCGGCGAGCTTGGTGACCACCGCCGGGTTGATGTCGACGCAGACCGTGTGGACCGACGCGGGCAGCAGGTTGCCGGTCGCGATCGAGTGCAGCATGGTCGACAGCATCAGGCAGGCGCCGGCCCGCTGGGCGTAGGCGCGCATCACGCGCTGGGCTTCGAGGACGTCGGTGATCACCTCGGGCAGCGGCCCGTCGTCGCGGATCGAGCCGGCCAGCACGAAGGGCGTACCGGTGGTCACCAGGGTGTGCATCAGACCGCTCGTGAGCAGGCCCTGGTCGATCGCCGCGGCGATGCTCCCGCAGCGCCGGATGGTGTTGATCGCGCGCAGGTGATGCTCGTGACCGCCGGGCACCGGCATGCCGCTCTCCATGTCGATGCCGAGCGAGGTGCCGAAGAGGTTCGATTCGATGTCGTGGGTGGCGACCGCGTTGCCGCCGAACAGCGCGCCGACGTAGCCGGCGCGGATCAGGCGCGCCAGTTGCGCCGCCGAGCCGGTATGGACCACGGCCGGACCGACCACCGCGATCGTCAGGCGGCCCTCGTCGCGCACGCGGCGCAGCAGGCGCGCCACCTCGTGGACGATCTGCGCCTTGGGCTTCTCGCTGCTGACCGCCGAGGCCATGAACTCGAAGGGCTGGCTTTCGCGCGGCCGCTGCAGGGGCAGCACCCGGATGCCGTGATGGCCGACCACCAGGCGCTCACCCTTGCGCACGTCGCTCAACGGGACGGTCTCGGCGCGAAGCGCGGCGGCGGTCTCGGCGGCGGCCTCCGCGGCGGCGGACCCGGCGGCGGCGGACCCGGCGGCGGCGGACCCGGCGGCGCTCTCCGCGACGGCGGACCCGGCGGCGCTCGCGCCGCCCACACCGTCACCGTCGCCGCCGGTCGTGACCCGCACGCCGCAGTCCATCTCGGGCTGGGCGACGCGCACCCACTCGCCGGCGATGCGCACGAACGTTTCGAGGTTGGTCGTCGAGTAGAAGTCGTCGGGGAACACGCCGTCGGCGGGCGCCGGAGCCAGCACGGCGTCCTCGGGCGCCACCGCCACGGCGCCGTGCTCCTGGACCGCGGTGAGCAGCTCTTCGAGGTGGGCGCGGTCGCGCCCGTAGATGCGAAACACCGCCGTCGATATGTCGGTCTTGGTGCGGCCCACGTCGAACGACAGGATCTCGAACTCGCCCTCGAGGTCCATGATGTCGTCCATGATCTGCGGCATCATGAGCGAGTCGATCAGGTGCCCCTCGATGCGCACGTCTTCGTAAGGTCTCTCCGGCATGGGTCCATTATCCCGCATCGGCGACAGGAATCCCGCATCGGCGACAGGTTGTGAGAACGCGGCCCGCCCTTCGCGGGCCCGAGCCGGTCAGCGCGCCGGCGGCTCGACCGGCACCAGCGCCTCGGCGGGCGCCTCGTTGCGGCGCTCGCCGCCGGGCAGCAGCTCGATGATCAGCATGCCCGTGAAGATCAGCGAGGCGCCGGTGATCATGCGCCAGGTGACGGTGTCCATGCCGAAGATCACACCCGACACGGCGGCGAACACGCTCTCGAAGCAGAGCAGCACGGCGGCGTGAGTCGAGGTCGTGTAGCGCTGTGCCCAGGACTGGATGAAGAACGCATAGACGGTTCCCGAGAGCGCCGTCCACACGATCGCTGCCCAGGCCTCCCAGCCGAGCGCCAGCGTGATGTGAGCGACGAACGGCGTGATGAACACGAGCAGCACCGTGGAGACCGCCATCTGGGTCACGGCGAGCGTCGAGGGCGGCACCTTGGGGGCAAAGAACCCGGTCGTCATGATGTGCAGGCCGTAGAGCAGGGCCCCCAGCAGCGTGAGCGCGTCGCCCCAGCTCACCGTCAGGTTGCCGCGCAGCGACAGGACCCCCAGGCCGGCGGTCGCCACGAAGGCGCCCAGCACCTGGAACCAGCCCGGCGACCGTTTGGCGACCGCCCAGTACAGGAACGGGACCATGGCCACGCTGAGGCCGGTGATGAAGCCCGACTTGCCCGGCGTCGTGTATTGCAGGCCGATCGTCTGCACGACGAGCGCGGTCAGATAGAACACACCGAGCAGGCCGCCCATGCGCCACTGGGCCCGCGTGGCCTTGAGCAGCGCACGCGGTTGGATCACCGAGAAGATGGCCGTCGCCACGACGTAGCGGAACAGCAGGTAGATCATCGTGCCGGCGACGACGCTCTTGGCGATCGGGCTGACGGCGTCGGTCGTCTGTTCGGTGACGTACTTGATCGCGACGAAGTTGAAGCCCCAGAAGATGGCCACCGAGAACAGCGCGACGTCGGCGATCAGCGCTTTGCGGGGCATCTTCATGACCCTCATCCTCTCACCCGGCCGAAGAGCGGTCGACCCGCGACGGCGTCCGGCCGCGCGAGGCCGTGCGGGCAGGCGGGCCGTGCGGCGGGCGGACCAAGCGGGCGGGCGGACCGTGCGGGGCGCTCTCGTTCTGTTGCAATTTGCAACAGAACGAGAGCGCCCCGCACCCCCTGCCCGCCGTCCCCTACGCCCGTCCCCTACGCGGTGAAGCCTCCGTCGACCACCCACGTGCGGCCGCTCACGAAGCTCGCCTCGTCGCTGGCCAGAAAGGCCACCACCGAGGCGAGCTCGGCGGGCTGCCCGATGCGTCCGAGCGGGTAGCCGTCGGCCTGCCACGAGGCGTAGGCCTCGGGGTCGTCGGCCTCGGCGATCGCCTTGGCCGTCATGGGCGTGTCGAAGACCGACGGCGAGACGCTGCAGACCCGGACACCGTCGGGGCCGTGGTCCTTGGCGAGGGTGCGCGTCAGTATGATCACACCCGCCTTGGAGGCCGCGTAGGCGGCCGCCGCCGGCTCGCCGTGCAGGCCTGAGTCGCTGGCAATGTTGACGATCACACCGCTGCGGCGAGCCGTCATGGGCGCGAGCGCCGCGCGACACATGAAGTAGGTGCCCTTGAGGTTGCAGTCCATGAGGCGATCGTAGTCGGCCTCGCTCATGGCGGCGATGGGCTTCTCGATCCAGATGCCGGCCGAGTTGACGAGCACGTCGAGACGGCCCAGCCGGGCGACCGCTTCGGCCACCATGCGGTCACAGTCGGCCACCTGCGCGACGTCGCCGAACACGACCGCCGTCTCGGCCTCGCGGTGACCCGCCTGCCGGGCGAGCGCCAGGGCCGCGGCCGCCACGGCGCGGGTCCGGGCCTCGTCGCGACCGGCGACGACCACCGAGGCGCCTTCGGCCGCCAGGCGCAAGGCTATCGCCTCACCGAGCCCCGACGAGCCGCCGGTCACGAGCGCCACTCTGCCTGCCAGACCCTGGAACATGTGATCTTCCCCCTTCGTGACTGGTCTTCGAGACCCGGCCGCGAGACTCGGCGTCGCGACCGGTAGTCTTTCCGTGATGGACCGTTCTAGCCTTGCGTGATGGACCGTTCTAGCCTTGCGCGCTCACCCCGCACCAGCGCAGGGCGGCGACCGCGATGATCGCCGCCGTGTCGACCAGCTCGTCGATCGAGACACACTCGTTCACGGCGTGAGCGGTGTTCATGCCGCGCGGGCCGTAGGAGAAGGTGGGCACGCCGCCGTGCAGCGTGAAGGTAGCCGCGTCGTGCCACGAGTCGAGACCGCCCGGGTGTGACGGGTGTCCCAGGACGGCCGCCGTGTCGAGCACGGCGGTCACGAGCGGGTGGTCGGCGGCGATCTCGGCCGGCGGCACCTCCCACTCCCACTGCCAGGCGATCGGGTGCTCGGCGAGCCACGGGTCGGCCGCCGCCGCCGCGTCGATGCGGCCGCGGATCTCGGCCTTGACCGGCTCGGCGCCGAGGCTCTCGTGCCAGTGGGCAGGCAGGTAATGGCAGTCGAGCGTCAGGTGACAGAAGGCCGGATAGGTCACGTCCCAGGTGCCGCCGTCGACCAGCACGGGCACGATGTCGCCGGCCGACAGGAAGGGATGCCGCTGGTCGGCGCGCCGGCGCCAGTCGTCGTTCAGGCGCCGCACCTCGGTCAGGACCGGCACGAGCTTGTCGATGGCGTTGACGGCGCCGCCCTCGCGCCAGTCCGGCTGGGGCTCCTGCGAGTGGCCGGCGCGCCCGGGGACCGTGAGCCGCGGCTTGAGGATGCCGCGGCAGGCCACCCAGGCCTCGAACTCGGTCGGCTCGGCGCACAGCCCTGCGTCGGGGTGCAGGCCGCGTTCACGAAAGCGCTCCACGACCGACCAGCTCCCCATGCCCGACGACTCCTCGTCGGTCACCGCCGCAAAGAGGACCTCGCCGGCCAGTGTCACGCCGGCGGCGTGCAGCGCCTCGAGGGCGACGACCACGGCGGCCAGACCGCCCTTCATGTCGTTGGCGCCGCGGCCGAACAGGAACCCGTCGCGCTCGGTCGCCACGAACGGGTCGCTCGTCCATTGCTCGCGCGGCTCGACGCTGACGGCGTCGATGTGCCCGGTGAGCAAGAGGCTGCGCGGCGTGGCGCCGGTCCCGCCGCGGGCACCGCTCGCGCCGGCGGAGTCGCCCCGGTCGCCCGCGCCGGTGGCGCCGCCCGGGGTGCCGGCGCCGCCCAAGTTGCCGGCGGCGCGGGTACCGCCCGCGCCCGCCAGGCGGGCGACGAGCTGCGGCCGCCCTGCGAAGTCGAGGCCGGGCGGCACGAACTGGCCGCCTGCGCCCGTCTCCGGCGGCTCCCAGAGGTCGATCTCGGCGCCCAGGGCGGCGAGTCGCGCCGCCAGCAGGCGCTGCAGGCGCTCTTCGTCGCGAGGCGGCTCGCCGGCGTCGCGAGCGGTCGTGTCGAGGGCGATGAGGGCGCTCGTGAGGCTTACGAGCTCGCCGCTTCGCGCCCGCACCGCCTCGACGACACGCCGTTCCACCTCGCTCGACGGGCCGTCGCCGGCCGGAGCGGCGGCGCTCACGACGCCACTCCGCACCAGCGCATGGCGGTGACCGCCGCCGCGGCGCAGAAGTCGACCAGGCCGTCGATCGTTACACTCTCGTCGACGGCATGGGCGCTGCCGATGCCGTCGGGACCGAACGAGAAGCAGGGCGTGCCGCCACGTGTGAAGCTCGCGGCGTCGTGCCAGGAATCGAGCCCCGCGACCCGGCCGGGACGGCCGAACGAGCGCGCCACGTCGAGCGTCAGCTCGACCAGCGGATGGTCTCCGGGGATCTCGGCCGGCACGACATCCTCGCTCCACTCGATGCGCAGCGGATGCTCGGCGAACCACGGGTCCGCGGCCACGGCCGCGCGCAGGCGACTCTCGACTTCCGCCTCGACACGCCGCCCGGTGCCCTCCGCGTCGACGTGGGCGGGCAGATACGTGATGTCGCAGGTCAGAGAGCAGGAGTGCGGATAGGTGACGATCCACGTGCCGCCGCCGATCAGCACCGGTACGACGTCCCCCGGCGCGAGCAGCGGGTGACCATGGTCGGCGCGCGTGCGCCAGTCCTCGCGCAGCACGCGCACGCCTTCGAGGACGGGCATCATCTTCTCGATGGCGTTGACGGCGCCGCCGTCGCTCCAGTGCGGCTGCGGCATCTCGGCGTGGCCGGCGCGGCCCGCGACCGTGATCGTCGGGGTGACCGTGCCGCGGCAGGCCACCCAGGCGTCGAAGTCGGTAGCCTCGGCGCAAAGACCGGCGTCGGCGCGCACTCCGCGGGCTACTGCGGCACGGCCGCCGGCGCCGCTCGACTCTTCGTCGGTCACGGTGCAGAAGACGACGTCGCCGCGCAACGCCACGCCGGCCGCCCGCAGGGCTTCGAGAGCCACGACCAGAGCGGCGATGCCGCCCTTCATGTCGTTCACGCCGCGACCGTACAGCCGTCCCTCGCGCTCGACGACCACGAAGGGGTCGCTCGACCACTGCTCGCGGGGCTCTACGTCGACCGCGTCGATGTGCCCGTTCAGCAGCAGGCTCCGACCGCCGCCGGCGCCCGTCAGCGTGGCGGCGAGCTGCGGCCGGCCGACGAAGTCGAGGTCGTCGGGCACGAACCGGTTGCCCTTGCCGGTCGGCTCGGGCTCCCACAGGTCGGCCGTGGCCCCGAGCGCGGTGAGCCGGCCAGCCAGGAGACCTTGCAGCTCGGCTTCGGCCCGCGGCGGGTCGCCCGGCACGCGCGCGGTCGTGTCGAGGGCGACGAGCTGGGCGACCAGGTCGCAGAGCTCGTCGCGACGCGACCTCACCTCGGTCACGACCTGTTCTTCGCGGACGGTGCGTTCGACGTTCACGATGCCTCGTTTCGCTCGTGGCCCCCGGGCGGACCGGCATATGCCGGTCCGCCCGGGGGCCATTCCCGGCAGGAGTCCCGCGGCCCGATTCTACCTGCCCGCCCGGCCGGCCTTCATCTCGCCGCGATCGAGCAGCCGGCGGCGCGGCCGTCGAGCCGCGCGAAGGCGACTCTCCGGTAGCCGCCGGCTTCGCCCTGGAGCCTTGCCATGGCGCACAGTCGGGCCTCGCCTGCTGTAAGCTTGGCTGGCCAGGCCGACGAGCCCCAGGAGGTCATCGCGATGTGCGCCGACGAGCGGTCCACGAAGATCCGTGTCATCAGGCCCGAAGACGTCCGCTGGGAAGAGGCGATGGTAGGCGCCGAGGAGCAGGATCCGCCCGGCAGCGAGTGCGTCGCGGCCGCCTCCACAGACGAGCGCTTCAGCTGCGGCCTGTGGCAGCGCGACGTGCAGCGGCGCTACTTCGAGCGGCCCTATCACGAGATCGCCTACATCCTCGAGGGCGAGGTCGAGGTGACCGACGACGACGGCAACCGCGTCGTGGCCGGCCCCGGCGACATCCTCATCACGCCCAAGGGCAGCAAGGGCTACTGGAAGAACCTGAGCCCGGTCAAGAAGTTCTGGACCATCTACGAAGACCCCGCCGCCAGCCTCGAGGCGTACCTCGGCCCCGGGGGATTCTGAGCCGGGGGGTCGCCCATGACGCCGATCGGCCTGCCCCTGCCCGACGTCGTGCCGGTGCTGCGCGGTCCGCGCCTGACGCTGCGGCCGCCCATCGCTTCCGACACCGGCGTGATCGCCCGCCTGGGCGTCGATCCGGCCATCGAGCGCTTCTTCGGGGCTGAGCGCCTCACGCGCCGCGGCCTGACCACAGACGAAGCGCGCCGGTCCCTGGCGCGACTCACCGGGCCCGGCAGGACGCAGGGCTGGGTCGTCGAGGAAGGCCCGCGCCTGGTCGGCCTCGCGCGGCTGTTCGCCGTCGAACCCGCCGAACGGCGGGCACGCTACGCCATGACGCTGCTCTCACACGACCTGGTGGGCCACGGACTCGGCACCGAAACGACCCGGCTCGTGCTCACCTACGGCTTTGCCGTCCTCGGCCTCCACCGAGTGAGCGCCCGCGTGCTCGACTTCAACGAGCGGGCGCTGGCCTGCCTGCGCGGTTGCGGGTTCGTCGAAGAGGGCCGCGAGCGCGAGAGCACGTTCTTCGAAGAGGAGCGCCGCGACGTCGTGACCATGGGCGTGCTCGATCGCGAGTTCGGCGCCGTGGTGGCCGCGCGGCCCGAGTGCGCCGGACTGTCGGCGCTCGCCCGCGTGGTGCGCGAAGAGCTCGCCGGCGCCGCGCTCAGCCGCGCACCGTCGCCCACGTAGTCGCAGCCTCGCGCGCTCAGCCGCGCACCGTCACCCTGAAGCGCCTCACGCCCGAACCGCCGTGGCGGTCGAGCACCCGCACCGCTACGGTGAACACGCCGTCGCGGCGAAAGACGTGCCTCACGACGAAGCTGTGCGCACGGCCGACCGAGCGCCGGCTGAGCCCGGAGCCGTCGCCCCAGGCGACCACGGTGCGCCATCTGTCGGCCCCGGGGTCGGTGAACACAACCCGGCGCGTGAAGGTCACACCGCGACGGGCGGTCGCGTTGCGCAGGGCCGCCAGGTGGGGCGCCACGTCGCGCACGTCGACCGCGAAGCGCGCCGTCGCCGTGGCCCCCGTGCCGCCCTGCCCCGTGACCGTCACCTTCGCGACGTAGGAGCCGGCGACCGGGTAGCGGTGGGCGAGCCCAAACGAGTGGTCGGCGGCGAGCGTGAGCGGCTGCGCGCCCTGGCCGCAACCGTAGTCGACCGTGGCCGTCCACTGCGTCGCGCCCGTGCCGTTGTCTGTGAAGGTGCCCGCACGCGTGAAGCTCTGTCCCTCGCGCAGCGCGGCCGCGCCGCCGGCCTGCACGATGATCGCGTCGGGCTGCAGGTACCGGCTGTCGACGACCTCGAAGTCGCTGCCCTTCACCTGCGAGAGCTCGTGCAGGTCGTCGTCGCTCCAGCGGGGGTCGGGGGCGCCCGACACATACCAGTCCGAGCCGTTGTCGGCCACCATCATGCCGTAGGTCTTGAGCGCCTGCAGGATCACCTGTACCTCGGGTGAGAAGCCGGAGATGTCGAAGTCGGCCTTGAGACGCACGCGCAGGCCCATGGGCGGCAGGTTCGGATCGGTCGAGTCGCTGGCGTAGTGCGTGGCAGGGTAGACGTAGGCCCTCTGCGTGCGTGCCACCGTGAAGCGCAGGGCGTGGAGGATGGCGCCGTCGGTGACCGCCTCGTCGTAACGCACGAGGCCGGGCAGGATGGGCAGCCCGGCGGCGTCGGCCGACGTCCAGCCGGCGGGCCGCAGGGCGTTGCTGTCGAGGTGAAAGACGGCCCCCGAACCGGCCTGCCAGCTACCGTCGGTCTGCGGCCAGGCGTCGTAGAGCTCGTAGAGGATCTGATTGTCGGTGTCCAGGACGAGCACGTGACGATCGCCGTCGCTGCTCGGCCCGCCCTCGATCGGCGCGTTCGAGGGGATCGGGTAGGGGCCAGGGTCGCTCTCGTCGGCGTAGTCGAACGAGACCGGCACCTTCTTCTGGGTGCCCGGCACGCAGACGTAGGGGATGCCGTTGGGAGCGCCGTCCCAGGTGGTGCCGAAGTCGGCGTGCAGGCCGGTGTCCAGACCGATGCCGGCCAGGTAGGCGGCCGAGTTCGGGTCGACCGGCAGGCTGTCGACGGGCGTGTTCCAGGGGTTGTCGCTCGGGAACAGGGCGAAGGGGATCGGGGCGTCCAGCCCCGGGGGATCGGCCGCGTGGGCGCGCGGCGCCGCGGCGAGCCCGACGGCGCAGAGCGCGAGGAGCGCGACGGCGCAGAGCGCAAGGAACGCGACCGGGACGGCCACCGCGCGCCCGGCTGCCGCTCGTGGCAAGGCGGGACAGAAAGCTGCGTCCGCGCTGGCGCACCAGCGCCGCTTCGCGGCGGCCGTCCTGCGCTGCTGTTCGCTCACGCTGTCCCCCTGACCTGGTCGAGCTCTACGACACCATATCGGCGGTCCGCGCGCCGCTCTTACTCCGAAGCGTAAGCCGTTCTGGCTATCGTGGCGGCGTGCCGGCATACGGGCGTACCGAGGTGCGCGGGAGCCGCCGGCGACCGTACGAGCGATGGTAGCATCGGCGCCATGAGCGCCTCGCCCGACCGGCCGATCCCCCTGCGTCGCCGCCTGCGCGCGCTGCCACGCAACGTCGTCTCGCTCGGTGTGGTCAGCTTCGTGGCCGATTTCAGCTCCGAGATGATCTACCCGGTGTTCCCGGGCTTCGTGACCACGGTGCTGGGCGCCTCGGCGGCCGTGCTCGGCCTGATCGAGGGTCTGGCCGAGGCGACGGCCAGCCTCACACGCTACCCCTTCGGTCGTTGGTCCGACGCGACCGGCCGGCGCCGCGCCTTCGTGCTGGGCGGCTACGGCCTGGCGGCGCTCGGCAAGCTCGTCCTGGCCCTCTCCTTCGTCTGGCCGGTGGCGCTCGCCGGACGGGTGGTCGACCGCACCGGCAAGGGCATGCGCACCGCGCCGCGCGACGCCCTGCTCTCGGCGGACGTGCCCGACCGCGACCGGGGCCTGGCCTTCGGACTGCACCGCACCATGGACACGGCCGGCGCCGTGATCGGACCGCTCACCGCGCTGCTGCTGCTGGAGCTCGGCCTGTCGCTGCGCTGGGTGTTCGCCGTCGCCTTCGTGCCGGGCCTGATCAGCGTGTTCGTGATCTGGCATTCGGTGCGCGAGCGCCGGCCGACGGCGGGGCCGTCCGGCGCGGCGGCTGCCCGGTCTGCCGCCGCGCCCCGGCGCGCCCGGCCGCACCTGCCCGCGGCGCCCGTCTTTCGCCACCTGCTGGTCGCCTCGCTGGTCTTCGCCGTGGGCAACTCGAGCAACGCCTTCCTGCTGCTCAAGGCGTCGAAGGTCGGCTATTCGGAAACGGGCGTGATCCTCGTCTACGTGCTGTACAACCTCACCTACGCCGCCGGCTCGCTGCCGCTCGGCAGCCTGTCGGACCGCATCGGCCAGATCCCCGTGGTGGCCGGCGGCTTCGTCGTGTTCGCCGCGGTCTACGCGGGCTTCGCGGCGGCGAAGAGCACGGCCCTCGTGGCCGTGCTCTTCGCCGTCTACGGCCTCTACATCGCCGCGACCGAGGGCACCACCAAGGCGCTCATCAGCCGGGCCGCGCCCGACGCCGAACGCGCCTCGGCGATGGGCTTCTTCGATACCGCGATCGGTGTGGCGAGCTTCGCGGCCAGCGCGATCGGCGGCCTGCTGTGGACGCTGGTCGGACCGTGGGCGACGTTCACGTTCGGCGCGGTCGCCGCGACGCTCGGAGCGGCCCTGCTCCTGATCTTTGCACGAGGATTGTAGTATCGGGCGCAGAAGGCCTGCGGAGCGCCTGACGACAACCCGCCGACACGAGGAGCCGTCCAGATGAAAGCCAACGCACCCGCCCGGCCCTGCGGACGGACGACTCGAGCCGGACGAGCGCACGGGCGGGCGCACGGACAGGCGATCGTCGTAGGGCTCGTGGCTTTGGCCTCTGTGGCCCTGGCGGTCGTGACAGTGACCCTCGCCGCCTGCAGCGGCGGCTCGCCGGCCCCAGCCCCGACCGTCACCATCACCGTCGCGCCCAGCTCCTCGCCCAGCCGCTCGCCATCCCCGTCGGCCACAGCGACGGGCAAGCCGACGGCGCAGCTCGTCATCGCCGTGGCGAGCGGTCCCGAAGCCAACGGCATCAGCCTCATCAGCACGACCGGCCACGTCAAGCAGCTCGTCGCGCCCGCCGGCGGACCCGTCAGCGATCTCGCCTGGGCGCCCGACGGTCAACGGCTCGCCTTCCTGCGAGCGGCGAGCTTCACGAGCTCCACCAGGACGCTCTGGGTGTACAACGTGCCGCGGAAGCTCCTGTACCAGGTCGGCGCCGGTGTCTCGCCGGCCACCATCGACAGCTTCGCCTGGGTCGGGGCGACACAGCTCATCGAGTCGTACTTTCCGGCCGGCGCGACGACCTACCGCACGAACGGCACGCTGTTCGCGCGCGACATCGCCAAGAGCTCAGGCGAGGCGGTCAAGGACAGCGGCGGGAGCGTCCTGAAGGGCGCCAGCGTATCGGCGACGACCGACGGCATGCACCTGGCCTTCGTCACCTACGGCGGCAAGTCGGGCGGCATGATCGCCGAGCGCCTGCGCCTCTACGACGCCAACGACCTGACGGTGACGACCGTGGCGACCGGTGAGGCGCCGGGGCAGGACGACGGCGACCAGTTCACCTACCCGCGCATCTCCCCCGACGGCTCGCTGATCGCCACGCAGCAGACGGGCAGCGATCCCGGCTTCGGCTTGACCGTCTACGGCGTCGACGGCACAAAGCGACTGCAGGCGAACACGCTCGAGTTCCCGGCGCCAGTCTCGTGGACGTCGCACGGCACGCGCCTGGCGTTCGGCGGCACGAACGCTCTGAGCAGCACCATGCACGGCGCGCTACGGGCCTGGACGTCCGGCGGCGGCACTCCGACGGTGCTGGTCAACACCACCCTGCCGGTCACCTCCCTCGCCTGGTCGCCCAAGGCCTCGCAGATCGCCTACGCGGTGGCCAAAAAGAGCGGGCTGCAGAGCGCGCTCTGGGTCGTGAACGCGGACGGCTCCAACAGACACCTGCTGCTCGCCGACGGGAGCTGGCCGGCCTGGGCCGTCACCACGGTGAGCTTCCCCTGAAGTGCGTCGACCTCAGGGCACGGTGAAGGAGGTCATCGGACCGACCGCCTTGGTGTCGATGGGTCCGTTGCCGACGCCGAAGTCGAGGATGCTGTGCGAGCCTGCGTCGACGGAGTACGTGAGGGTCGTCCCCAGCGGGGCGGAGGCTCCCGGGGGATACGATGCGTTCTGGGCGGCGAAGTGCCCCGTGAGGACGACGAGGTAGACCGGCACGTCGGTGACTGTGGCCGGCTGACCCGGCTCGCCCATGGCGTCAAACACCTTGCGCCTCGTCGTCAGGCAGTAGGCCGCGGCGGTGGGCGCGGGGTCTCGGTTGTTCGCCGCCATGCGCTGGGCCTGGGCGACCAGCCAGGCGGGCGCGTCTGCCATGGGCTTCGAGTTCGAATGAGCCGTCGCCACAAAGCCCACAGTCGCCGCAAGGGCGATGACGACGACGCCGAGGACGTTGAGGCCGATGCGCTCGCCCATCACGCCTCCCTTTGGTCAGGCCGCCGCTCCGTAATTCACCGTAGTCCCAGGGTAGTGACACGTCAATGCTTCTTGCGGGGCAGCACCAGCACCCTGATTTCAGCTCCATCGCCCTAACCCACACGTCACGACCCCGCCTCTGCCAACGACCCACCAAGGGCTAGGGAGGCGCCGTAGGGCCACCTTGGACAACGCGGCCACCGGCCGCAGGACGGCTTGTGACGAATTGCACGTGTTGCTCGAAATCAGCACCGGCGTTACACTACGAAGCGTAGATTCTTCTCGGGGGGCGAGCGGCGTCAAGCCGGATCGTCGCCTCGCATCTGGGCCGCCGCCGGCGGCCTCATGTGACGAGAGGCGGACACCACGAGCACTACGATCGACGACCCTCACGCGACCTCGCACGAATCCCTTGCCGCGTACGTGCGGCGCACCGCCGACATCAACGTCGCCCGCTGCTATCAGTGCGGCAAATGTTCGGCCGGCTGCCCCATGGGCAGCGAGATGGCCCTGGCTCCGCACGACATCATGCGCCTCGCCGCGCACAACGATCGCGAGACGCTGTTCGGCGACGACGCGATGTGGCTGTGCCTCACCTGCGAGACCTGCAGCGCGCGCTGTCCCAACGACGTCGACCCTGCGCGCGTGATCGACGCTCTGCGCGAGCTCGCCGCCGCCGAGGGCGCCGGGCACTCGCCGCGCAACGTGCGCGCCTTCCACAAGAGTTTTCTCGAGCAGATCCGCATGACGGGTCGCCTGTCCGAAGTGGGCCTGGTCATGCAGTACAAACTGCGCAGTGGCGCCCTCCTGTCAGACGTCACCGCGTCGCCGGGCATGATGGTGCGCGGCAAGCTGCCGATCATACCGCCGCACATCCGCGGCATCAGCGAAGTGCGGGCCCTCATGGCCGCTTGCGAACGCGAGCGGCTCGCGCGCGCCGCAGCCGGCAGCACCAGTCCCGACACCCACGACGGCGAGGGTGCCTCATGACGCTCGGTTACTATCCCGGCTGCTCCATGCACGGCACCTCACGCGAGTACGACGAAAGTCTGCGCGCGGTGATGGCCACCCTCGGCATCGAGATGCGCGAGGTCCACGACTGGAGCTGCTGCGGAGCAAGCTCGGCCCACCTCTCCGACCACCTGCTCGGCGTGGCAATGCCGGCCCGCAACCTGGCGCTCGCCGAAGACCAGGGCATCGATGAGCTTCTCGCCCCCTGCGCCGCCTGCTACAACCGCCTGTCGGGCGCCGCCCACGCGGTCGCCGAAGAGCCCGGCATGGCCGAGAAGATCCCCGAAGTGCTCGGCCGGCCGTTCGCCAACTCCGTGCGCGTGCTCGGCATCATCGAGATGCTGCAGCGCCAGGCGCCGATCATCGCCCGCGTGGCCGAGGCAAACGAGACCAACCACTTGAAGCACCTGAACATCGCCGCCTACTGGGGCTGCCTGCTGGTGCGCCCGGCCGAGATCACCGGCTTCGACGACGCCGAACAGCCGCGCGGCATGGACGACCTGATCAGCGCCTGCGGCGCCAAGCCGGTGCACTGGAACATGGCCGTCGAGTGCTGCGGCGGAGCCTTCTCGGTGTCGCGCACCGACTCGGTGCTGCGCCTGAGCCGGGCGATCATCGAAGACGCCCGTCGCTGCGGCGCCGACGCGATCCTCGCGGCTTGCCCTATGTGCCACGGCAACCTCGACTTCAGGCAGGGCGCCATGAGCCTGCGCGGCCAGCCGCCCATGCCGATCCTCTACATCACCCAGCTCGTCGGTCTGGCCTTGGGCCTGCCCCCCGAGAAGCTCGGTTTCGCCCGTCATTTCGTCGACACGCAGCCGCTCTTCGCGCATCTGGCCAGCGAGGCCGACAAGGCCGCCGCCGAAGCCGCCCAGCGCGACGCGGCCAAGGCCGCCAAGGCCGCCGCCAAGGCCGGCGCAGTAGCGGCCGGAGAGAGGTCCTCGTGAGCCGCATCGGTGTCTTTGTCTGTCACTGCGGCGAGAACATCGGCCGCACCGTCGACTGCGGCGCGGTCGCCGACGCTCTTCGCGAACACCCCGGCGTCGTGCACGCCGAAGACTACAAGTACATGTGCTCCGACCCGGGCCAGCAGCTCATCAAGAAGGCCATCACAGACAACGAGCTCACCGGCGTCGTCGTCTGCGCCTGCTCGCCGCACATGCACGAAAAGACCTTCCGGCGGGCCGCCGAGCAGGCCGGGCTCAACCCGTTCCTGGTCGAGATGGCCAACATCCGCGAGCACTGCTCCTGGATCCACGACAACGGCGAGGCGACCACCGCCAAGGCCATCGACATCGCCCGCACCATCGTCGAGAAGGTCAAGCACAACAGGCCGCTCGAGACCATCCACATCCCGGTGACCAAGCGCGCCCTCGTGATCGGCGGCGGCATCGCCGGCATCCAGGCGGCGCTCGACATCGCCGACGGCGGCCACGACGTCGTGCTCGTCGAAAAGGACGCCTCCATCGGCGGCCACATGAGCCAGCTCTCCGAGACCTTCCCCACGCTCGACTGCTCGCAGTGCATCCTCACCCCGCGCATGGTCGAGGCCTATCAGCACCCGCGCATCAAGCTGCACACCTGGAGTGAGATCGAAAAGGTCGAAGGCTACATCGGCAACTTCACCGTGACCATCCGCAAGAAGGCGCGGTCCGTCGACGAAGACCTCTGCAACGGCTGCGGCGACTGTCAGGCCGCCTGCCCGAGCCGCAAGATCCCGAGCGAGTTCGACGCCAAGCTCGGCAAGCGCACCGCGATCTACACGCCGTTCCCGCAGGCCGTGCCCAACATCCCGGTGCTCGACCGCGAGAACTGCACGCTCTTCAAGGGCCGCCGCAAGGGTCTCGCCAAAGACGCCTGCGGCAAGTGCAAAGAGGCCTGCCTCAAGGGCGCCATCGACTACGACCGCGAAGACACCTTCGTCACCGAAGAGATCGGCGCCATCGTGGTGGCCACCGGCTTTCAGGTCTACGACATCGGCCGCGAGCAGGCTCCCGGCATCACGGGCTACGGCGAGTACGGTTACGGCGAGGTGCCCGACGTCATCGACGGCCTGCAGTTCGAGCGCATCGCCAGCGCCTCGGGCCCCAGCAGCGGCGAGATCGTGCGCCCCTCCGACGGCGCCGAGCCCAAGACCGTCGTCTTCGTCAAGTGCGTCGGCTCGCGCGACCCCGAAAAGGGCATCGCCTACTGCTCCAAGATCTGCTGCATGTACACGGCCAAGCACACCATGCTCTACAAGCACAAGGTGCACGACGGCCGGGCGGTGGTCTTCTACATGGACATCCGCGCCGGCGGCAAGGGGTACGACGAGTTCACGCGGCGAGCCATCGAAGAAGACGGCGCCGAATACATCCGCGGACGCGTCAGCCGTATCTTCCGCGACGGCGACAAGGTCAAGGTCTGGGGCTACGACACGCTCAGCAAACGCCAGGTGGTCGTCGACGCCGACATGGTCGTGCTGGCCACCGCGATAAGGCCCCAGCCCGGCATCGGCGAGCTCGCCCAGCGCCTGTCTGTGAGCTACGACGAGCACGGCTTCTTCAACGAGGCGCATCCCAAGCTGCGGCCCGTCGAGACCAACACCGCGGGCATCTTCCTGGCCGGCGCCTGCCAGGCGCCCCGCGACATCCCCGAATCGGTGGCCATGGCCAGCGCCACGGCGGCCAAGATCCTCGGTCTCTTCAGCGCCGACGAGCTCGAGCGCGACCCGTCGGTGGCGGTCGTCAACGAGCGTACCTGCATCGGCTGCTTCAACTGCGAACGCGTGTGTCCCTACGGGGCCATCGAGCATCGCGACGTCTGCGATGTCGACGGCCGCGTCTGCGGCCACACCGCTTACGTCAACCCAGGCGTCTGCCAGGGCTGCGGCACCTGCGTAGCCGCCTGTCCCAGCAAGAGCGTCGAGCTGACCTGCTTCACCGACGATCAGGTCTACTCCGAGATCAACGCTCTGGCGGGGTGGTGACGATGACCGACTTGAGTACCTTCGAACCGCGCATCACGGCCTTCGTGTGCAACTGGTGCACCTACACCGGCGCCGACCTCGCCGGCACGAGCCGTCTGCACATGGCCAGCAACGTACGCATCGTGCGCCTGCCCTGCACGGGGCGCATCGACCATCTCTTCATCGTCAAAGCATTCGAGCGCGGCGCCGACGGCGTCATCGTGAGCGGCTGTCACCCCGCCGACTGCCACTACACCGCCGGCAACTACCACGCCCGACGGCGCTTCGGCGTGTTCCGCGAGCTGCTTACGTTCCTGGGCATCGACCCGCAGCGCCTGACCTTCTCGTGGGTCTCGGCTTCAGAGGGCGCCAAGTGGCAGGACGTCGTGAACGAGACGGTCGACCGCGTACGGCACCTCGGCCCCTACGACGCCTACCACGGTCTGGCCGGCGCGGTCACGCCCGCCGACGACCCGTTCGCCGCCATCGACGCGGCCGCCGCGAGCGGCGCCGCTCCCGACCACAGGGGGGCGTCGTGAGCGAGCTCCAGGACACCGCCCGCCGTCTCTTAGACGAAGGCACGGTGCAGGTCGTGATCGGCTGGGAGGCCACCCACCTCGGCGCTCGTCCGGTGTTCGTCACGAGCGCCGACGACTGCGAAAAGCTGATCTTCGACACGCGCTGCGTGCACAACCTGGCGACGTTCCTGAACCCGCGTCGCGTCCAGGTCGCCGCTCTCGGCAAGGCCGCCGTCGTGGTCAAGGGCTGCGACGCCAAGGCCGTCGCGGGCCTGCTGCGCGAGGCGCAGTTCGAGCGCGACGCCATCGTCACCATCGGCGTACGCTGCGGCGGCGTGGTCGGCGAGCCGTCGGGCCCCGAAGCGCCCGAGCTCACGGCAGACAACGTCGCCGCGCGCTGCCCGGGCTGCGACGTGCGCGAGCCGGCCTCGGTCGACTTTCTGGTGGGCGAGGCGCAGCCCGAGCCGCCCGCCACGACCACGTTGAACGACCGCATCGCCCAGCTCGATGCGCTGAGCCCCGAAGAGCGTTTCGCCTTCTGGACCGCCGAGTTCGGCCGCTGCACCCAGTGCTACGCCTGCCGCCAGGCCTGCCCGCTGTGCTACTGCGAGCGCTGCATCGTCGAAAAGAGCCAGCCGCAGTGGATCGAGACCTCGCCCCACCCGCGCGGCAACTTCGCCTGGCACCTGACGCGCGCCCAGCACCTCGCCGGCCGCTGTGTCGGTTGCGGCGAGTGCGAGCGCGCCTGCCCGGTCGGCATCCCGCTCGGCCTCATCAACCGCAAGCTGCAGCAGGTCGTACACGAGCTCTACGGCTACACGGTGACCGACGATCCGGCGGTGCCGGCGCCCATCGGCGCCTACGCCACCGACGACACCCAGGACTTCATCAAATGAGCAAGCCGGCGAAAGGCGATATGAAAACCGACGGCGCTCACGCCAAGACGACCAAAGCCAAGCCCGCAGCCGCGGCGACCGACGCCGCCGCCACTCAAGCCAAGGCCACCGACGCCAAGGCCACCGAAGCTACGGCCACAGTCCGCCAGCGCTTCATGCTGTCGGCCGACGCCCTCGCGGCGCTGGTCGACAAACTGGCCGCGGCCGGCACGCCGGCAGTCGCGCCGGCCTGGACGGCCGACGGCGCCGCCATCGCAAGCGACGCCGCCGCCGTAACGACGCGTGAGACCGAGTACCGCACGGTCGCCGGCGCGGCCGACCTCGCCCTCGGCGAGCGGCTGCCGCGCCTTTCGCTCAAGCAGTTCTTCCTGCCGCCCACCGAGGTCCTCTTCTCGTACCGCCACAACGGCAGCGAGGTCGAGCTCACGCCCGCGCCCACCGACTTCGCGCCCCAGGTCGTGCTCGGCGCGCGGCCGTGCGACACCGCCGCCCTGCCGATCGTCGACAAGGTCATGAACTGGGACTACGCCGACGAGCTCTGGAACGCGCGGCGCGCGGCGATCACCATCTTCAGCCTGGCCTGCGGGGTCGAAGACGACTCCTGCTTCTGCAGCGCCGTGTTCCTCGACCCGGCCACCGTCCAGGGCGCCGACGGCCTGCTCACGCCGGTCGACGGCGGCTACCTGGTCGAGACGCTCTCAGACAAGGGCGACGCGTTCGTCGCGGCGCATGCCGACTCGTTCGCCGCCCTGGCGGCGGGCAAAGACAAGGCTCCGCTCGAACAGGCCGAAACGTTCCGTGCCGCGGCCGGAGAGCGCGTCGCGGGCCACCTCGCCCTCGACCACGAGCGCCTGCGCGACTGGCTCGACAACCACTTCGACGATCCCTTCTGGACCACCCTGGGGCTGCGCTGCAACGGCTGCGGCGTCTGCGCTTCGGTGTGTCCCACCTGTCACTGCTTCGACATCGTCGACGAGCCCGAAAGCGTGGGCCGCGGCGTGCGCCGGCGCAACTGGGACACCTGCCAGACCTGTGTGTTCACGCTGCACGCCTCGGGTCACAACCCGCGGGCCGACCAGAACGCCCGCTACCGGCAGCGCGTCGAGCACAAGTTCAACGTGTATCCGCTCAAGTTCGGCGACGTGCTGTGCACGGGGTGCGGCCGCTGCTCGCGCGCCTGCCCCACAAGCCAGGACCTGGCCGAGATCCTCGCGTCCATCAACGCCAAAGCCGTCGCCGAAGGCGCGGCGCCGAGCAAGGCGGCAAAGGGCGCCGACGCCCCGACGACCGGAGCAGACTCGTGACCGAGACCCCGACAGTCCAGGCTCCCGCCACGGCGCTCACGCAGCCGGGCACCATCTACCAGCCCGATCTCGTGGTCGTCGAAGACATCATCCAGGAGACCATCGACACACGCACCTACCGGCTGCGCTTCAAAGACGAAGGCAAGGCCGAAAGCTTCGCCTTCCGTGCCGGCCAGTTCGGTGAGTACTCGGTGTTCGGCGCCGGCGAATCGACCTTCTGCATCGCGAGCCCGCCGACCCGCACCGGCTACATCGAGTGCACCGTCAAGGCCGCCGGCAAGCTGACCGGCACCCTGGCCGAAGTCAACGTCGGCGACACGCTCGGCTTTCGCGGGCCCTACGGCAACGTCTTCCCGGTCGACGAATGGGAGGGCCGCAACCTGGTCTTCATCGCCGGCGGCATCGGCCTCGCGCCGGTGCGCTGCGTCATCTGGAACGTGCTCGACCAGCGCGAGCGCTTCGGCGACGTGACCATCGTCTACGGCGCCCGCAGCGTGGGCGACCTCGTCTACAAGCGCGAGCTCGAGCAGTGGGCCGGCCGCGACGACGTGCGCCTGGTCACCACCGTCGACCCCGGCGGCGAGACGCCCGAGTGGACCGGCGAGGTGGGCTACGTCACGCCGGTCGTCGAGCAAGCCGGCCCGAGCCCCGACAACGCCGTCGTCGTGCTCTGCGGCCCGCCGATCGTGGTCAAGCTGACACTGCCGGTGCTCGAGCGCCTGGGCTTTCCCGACACCGCCATCTACACCACCCTCGAGAACCGCATGAAGTGCGGCTTGGGCAAGTGCGGCCGCTGCAACATCGGCTCGGTCTACGTCTGCAAGGACGGCCCGGTCTTCACCGCCGCCCAGATCAAGGCCCTGCCCCAGGAGTTCTAAAGACGAGGACGATCGCGGCCACCCCGCCTGAGTGTATGCACGGGCGGGGGCGGGGCTTAAAGCCCCGCCCCCGCCCGTTCTTCGTCTTGCTGAAGACGGACGTGTCAAGGGCGACACGCCCACTTGTACCAGCGAACGAAGGTGCAAAGGAGCGATCCCGACCACGGTGAGGGGGCCGCTCTCGTCGGGACGTCGCGCATTCCCGAGGGCCGGGAGGGAACGGTGGCGGGAGCGACGAGACTCGAACTCGCGACCTCCGGCGTGACAGGCCGGCGTTCTAACCAGCTGAACTACGCCCCCGCGAAGAAGCAACGACCGGCGGCCCAAGGCGCACCGGTCGCAAGTGCAGCGAGCTCGCATTGTAGCAAATGCGGGCTGAGCGGTAAAACTGGTGAACGTTGCCGGCCCACGGTGGCCGCGCGCCCTGTCCACCCGCCCTGGCCGCCGCCGCAATCGCGCACCGTGCCCGCGTGCCGTGACCGCGTGCCGTGGACGGCAGGAGTGGCCTGGCATACCATCACCCGATGCGCGACGAGTCCCAGCCCGAATACGACGCCTACAACTCGGCGGAGCTCGCCGAGATCTACGACGCGGTCTATGCCGACCGCGACGACCACGCCTTCTGGACGGCGCTGGCGCCCGACGAGGGCGCCATCCTCGAGCTCGCCTGCGGCAGCGGTCGCGTGCTGGTCCCGCTGGCCCGGGACGGCCACGAGATCGTCGGCGTCGACCTGTCGGCCCAGATGCTGGCCCGCTGCCGTGCCACGCTGGCCAACGAGCCCGACGAAGTCCGCGCGCGAGTGCGTCTGGTGCAGGCCGACATGACGTCGTTCGATCTGGGCCGGCGCTTCGCCCTGATCACGAGCCCGTTCCGCGGCTTTCAACACCTCACGACCGTCCGTCAGCAACTCGCCTGCCTCGGACGCTGCCACGCTCATCTGGCGCCCGCCGGCAGGCTCGTGCTCGACCTTTTCAACCCCGACCCCTCCCTGCTCTACGAGCACCCCGGCAGCGGCGGCGAGGACATCGCCGAGACGGTGGCCTGGAGCGGCGGTCGCACCATCCGCTGGTGGGGTCGCGTGACCGGCTTTCACCGGGCCCGCCAGTTCAACCAGTGCGAGATGACCTACGAGGTCACGGATTCGGACGGTACGACCCGGCGGCTCACCGAGCGCTTTCCCATGCGTTACCTCTTCCGGCACGAGGTCGAGCACCTTCTGGCGCGCTCCGGGTTTCGCGTCGTGTCGCTCTACGGCGACTACGACCGCTCGCTCTACGGCGACGATTCGCCGGAGCTCATCGTGGTCGCCGAACCCGTCGCCTGACGCTTGCTTGACAACACCCCCCTTCGGGTACGAACGCGCGCATACGGTGCTCGCGAAGTCCACTATCCGGAGGGTTAGCTATGGCCGCCAGGATCGTCGTACTTGGGGGAAGCTTCGCCGGGCTGACGGCGGCGTTCAAGCTCAAGCGTGAGCTGGGCGATGGGGCCGAGGTGACGGTCGTCGCCCGCGAGCCGCGCTTCGTCTTCATCCCCTCGCTCATCTGGGTGGTGCCCGGGTGGCGCAAACCGGGCCAGATCTCGTTCGACCTCGAGCCTGCCCTGCGCCGCCGTGGGATCGACTTCCTGCACGCCGTAGCAGAGAAGATCGAGCCCGCCCAGAACGTGCTGAAGACAGACCACGGCGATGTCGGCTACGACTACCTGCTGATCGCAAGCGGCCCCCGCTATGACTGGTCCGTGGTTCCCAACCTCGGCCCGGCCGACGGCACCACCTGGTCTGTCTGCAACCTGCCGCACGCCATGGAGGCCGCTAAAGCCTGGCTCGACTTCGTGCAGGATCCCGGTCCCGTGGTCATCGGTTCCACCCAGGGCGCGAGTTGCTTCGGCGCCGAGTACGAGGTGGCCTTCAACATCGATCGCGCTTTGCGTCAGGCCAGGATCCGCAAGCAGGCGCCGCTCACCTTCTTCACCGCCGAGCCGTTCCTGGGGCACTTCGGCATCGGTGGCATGCGCGGCGGCGAAGCGATGCTCAAGGGCTTCTTCAAGCTCCTGGGGATCGAGGCCATCGCCAACGTCTCGACCAGCGCGGTGACCGCGGACTCGATCACGCTTTCCGACGGCCGCGAGCTGCCCAAGAAGTATGCCATCGTCATTCCGCCGTTCACCGGCGTGCAGGCGATCCTCGACTCCGACGGCATAGGTGACCCCCGCGGCTTCGTGCCGGTCAACGACCGCTACCAGCACCAGACGGTCGCCAACATCTACGCCGCCGGTGTGGCCGTTCAGGTGAAGCCACCGCGGCCCACCGAAGTGCCGACGGGCGTGCCCAAGACGGGCTTCATGTCGGAGGCCATGGCCAAAGTCGCCGCCCACAACATCGCCGCCGCCGTCACCGGAGGTGAGCCGCGGGAACTGCCGTTCGGCGACATCCGGCCGCTCTGCATCATGGACGCCGGTACACAGGGCATGATCATCGGCCTCGACAGGGTGTTCAAGCCGCGCAAGTTCGAGCTCATGATCCCCGGACCGTGGTCGCACTGGGCCAAGCTTGGTTTCGAGCACTACTACGTGACGAAGATGCGCAACGGGCTGGTGCAGTTGCCGTAGCTGCAAGCGCGTCCCTCGGAGTTCCTTGACAGCCGCGTTTCGCACGACTCAATATGTGCATACACTCAGTATACGACAGCGGTGAAGAGGTGTTCGAGGCCGTCGGCGGGACCGTGGTCGATCCCGCCGATCGTGGCCCCATGAAGGCCATCCCGTCGAAAGGTCTTGCTGACATGGCAAAAAGCGAGGCGGTCCCCGACAGCGCAGGCCAGTACGAGCGTGCCAGCGACGCGGCGCTGCGCGAGCTGCGCAAGATGATCATCACCCTCGAGCTCGCCCCCGGCGAAGCCATCACCGAAGAAAGCCTCGGCGCCCGCCTGAAGTGCTCACGCACTCCCATCCGGGAGGCCCTGCAGCAACTGGTCCGCGAGCACCTCGTCGTGGCGACACCTCGGCGCGGCGTATCGGTCGCCGACCTCAGCCTGACCGACTTCTTTGCCATGCTCGAAGCCACCGAAGGCATCGACGTGGTCCTCGTGCGGCTGGCGGCGGATCGTCTGACCGACGAGCAGATCGGCGAGCTCGACGAGCTGCTGACGCTGTCCGACGAAGCCGACGCGGCGGGCGACTTCGAGCAGGTCGTCGAGCTCGATTTTCAGTTCCACAACATCATCGCCTCGGGCTCGAACAACCACTTCCTGATCGAGTTCCACGAGACCCTGCACCGGCTGTCGACCCGTTTCGTCTTTCTTGGCTTCAAGCGCGCCGGCACGGCGAGCGGCGCGATCGAAGATCACCGGGCCATCGTCGCGGCGCTGCGCGCCCGCGATGCCGACCTGGCCGAAGCGGCCGTGCGCAGCCACTGCCATCACGCCCGCGAACGCATGATGGCCGGGCTTTGACGCTGCCTGCAGCCGTCGGGCCTGCCGGCGCCCTCACGTCCACCGACCGCGGCGACGCCCATCGTGCCTTCGCCGTCGGAGCAGAAGCGACCAGGAGATGAGACCGTGACAGACTACCTGTGGGACTTCGCCGACTCTCAGCAGTGGATGGAGCGCACTACCAAGTTTCCGCCCCTGATCATCACCTGCGCGGTCAACGGCGGCATCCAGGGCAAGGAGAGCCACCCGGCGTTGCCCGAGCTGCCCCGGGAGATCGCCGAGCAGGCGCAGCAGGCCTACGAAGCCGGAGCCTCCGTCGTGCACATCCACGGTCGCGCCGCCGACGACTTCACGAACTGCACCGAAGACCCCGAGGTGTATCGCGAGATCAACGGCCTGGTGCGCGAGAAGTGCCCGGACATGATCATCAACAACACCACCGGCGGCGGGCCGACCACCACCATGGAAGCGCGCATCGCCTGCCTCGACGCGCTGCCCGAGATGGCCTCGCTCAACCTGGGGCCCGACATGGAGCGCTTCGAGCTGGCCGCCCGCAAGCCGCCGCTGGCCCACCCGCGCGAGGCCGTGCTCGTCGACATGTGCATGCCGTTCACCTACGGCTTCATCGACGAGCTCGCCAACGTGATGCTCGAAAAGCACATCAAGCCCGAGCTCGAGATGTACAACCCCGGCCAGTACTGGGTCAGCCGCGGCCTGATCGCTCGCGGGCTGATCGAGCCGCCGTACACCCACCAGTTCGTGATGGGCGTGCAGACGGCCAGCTACGCGACCCCCTGGAACGTCCTCGAGATGCTGCGCGAGCTGCCCGGCGATTCGCTGTTCACGGTCGCCAGCATCGGCAAGTTCCAGTGGCCGCTGACGGCTCTCGGCATCATGCTCGGCGGCAACGTGCGCGTCGGCCTCGAAGACAACCTGTACCTGGCGCGCGGCGTAAAGCTCAAGGGCAACGGCGAGGCGGTCGAGAAGGCCGTGCGCCTGGCTCACGAGCTCGGCCGCGAGATCGCCACACCGGCGCAGGCACGCGAGATGTACGGCCTGTCCGCCACGCCGAGCACGTACTGACCTCTCACTTGCGAGCAGCGCCTGCTCGTCGCACAACCTAGGGGAGGTCGACCGAACCATGAAGGCCCTGGTCAAGACGGTCGCCGGTCGCGGGCTCGAGCTCACCGATGTCCCGGTGCCGCAGGTAGGCCACGACGACGTGCTGATCCGTGTTCTCAAGACCGCCATACCGTGAGCGGCGGGCCGGCGCGGGTCCGCGCCTATATCGAGGAGCTTCTGCCCGACATCCTCGAAGGCAGGATCGAGCCCGGCCGCGTCTTCGATCGTGCCGCGAGGCTCGACGAGGTGCTCAACGGCTACCGGGCGATGAACGATCGCGAGGCTATCAAGGTCATGGTCGCGCCTTGAGGCGCCCGTAAGTGACGACCACCGGCACACCACAGCGCGCAGGCCGACACCCACGCGCCGCCGTGACTACCGGTCTCATCTGAGCGCACGGTCAAGCCGGCAATGTGGTGGGCGATGCTGGATTTGAACCAGCGACTCCCTGCTTGTAAGGCAGGTGCTCTACCCCTGAGCTAATCGCCCCCCGAAGTGCCGACCATGCGGCCACCGCCGATTATACAGACCGCACGTGGACCGGCCTCGTGGAGGGGATCTCCGCGACCGCAGGGGCGGCGCGAGCTACTGGTTCTGCACGGAATCGACGGCGACGCTCCAGGCGCTGCCGTCGAAGTGCACGAGCAGCGGAGCGCTCGTCGCGCTGCCGGAGCCGATCGTGCCAGCCGCCCAGACGTCGGTGGGCGACAGCGCGCTCACCGCGCCGATCTGCGCGTTCGCGTGCCCCGCAAGGTCCATCTGCCGGGTCGTGACCGGCTGCCAGGTGGCGCCGTCCCAGTGGGCCATGCCACCGGCGGCCCCGAGCCAGACATCCGACGACGAGACCGCCGAGAGCGACCCACGCACCCCGCTGAACGACTGCGAGACGTCGCGCCACTGGGTGCCGTCCCAGAGCTGCAGCAGAGCGTCGCCACCCGCCCAGACGTCGTTGGGAGCGACCGTGGCGACGGTCAGAAGACCGCCGTCGCTGACGCCCGCGTCGGGCACGTACGACCAGCGCGCGCCGTCCCAATGCGCCGTCAGCACGTGCGTGCCGTCGGCCGCGACGCCGACCGCCCACAGGTCGGTCGCCGATCCTGAGATCGCGTTGAGGCTGCCGGCGGCGGGAGTCGGCAGTACGGCCGTCTGCCAGCTTGATCCATCCCACTGCACGGCGAACGGCGCGCCGTGGCGACTGCCCACCGCCCAGACGTCGTTGGGCGCGACGGCCACAAGGCCACGCAGGACGGCATCGCCGTCCTGGGCCGCGCTCTCGGCGACCGTCCAGTTCCAGCCGTCCCAGTGCAGGATGGCGCCGCTCGGACCGAGCGTCCACGCCTCGCCGTCGGCCGCCGTCGCGACCGCGGTGAGCGCGCCGACGTCGGGGGCGCTCGCCTCGCGCCAGGCGGCGCCGTCGTAGTGCACGATGAAGGAGTGGTCCTGAAGACCGGCGAGCGCGCCGCTGACCCCGGCGTCGCCGCGCGCGCCGACGGCCCAGACATCGCTCCCCGACAGCGCGCTGATCGAGGCGAGGCTGTAGCCGGGCCGCGAGACGTTCTGGCTCGAAGCGCTCGACGGCGACGGCGAGACGCCCGGCGCGACCGACGCGACGTAGGCCGGCATCTGCCGCCCGGGAGTGGCCAGAAGACCGCCGCTCGAGACCGACGTGCCCGACCTGTCGTTAGAGCCCACCATGAGCAGGCCGGCGGCCAGAGCCGCGACGCCGACGGTCAGCACGGCCGCCCAGGCCAGGGCGCGGCGAGGTTCCGGCCACTGCAGGGCGCGACGGCGCGCGACGCGCGGCGCGGCCACGGTGCTCGCGCCGCTCGCGCGCGCGCGCTCAGAGGCGGTCGCCTCGTCGGCGCAGCGCAGGAGCTGGTCGCGCAGTTCCTCGCGGAAGTCGTCAAAGCCGCCGGGCATGGTCCTCTCCGGGGTCGTCTCGCAGAACGGCCAGGTCGCGAGCCAGACGCTTGAGGCCACGGCTCACTCGCTGGCGCATGAGCGCTTCGCTGCAGCCCGCCTGCCGCGCCGCCTCGGCGTACGACAGGCCGTCGACGACGCGCAGCACGACCGCTTCGCGCTGGGTTCCTTTGAGAGCGTCGAGCGCCGCGGCCACCTGGTCACGCACCCTCTCGAGATCGATCAGTTCCTCGGCCCTCTCGAGCGCGTCTGGGGCGACCGAGATGGCCTCGATACCGAGCTGCTCCCTGTAGCGCGACTCGACGCGCTGATGCTTGACAAAGCGGCCGAGCTGACGCCGGGCGATCGTGTACAGAAAGGCCGGTGCCGCGCCGGGGCCGGGGTTCAGAAAGCGTTTGCGGGCCGCGAAGGCCTGAGCGAAGGTCTCGGCCGTCAGGTCGGCCGCCACCTGCGAGTCGTAGGTCCGCCGGCCGAAGAACGCAAGCAGCCCGGCGACGTGGCGGTCGTAGAAGGCGACGAACTGCTCCGGACATGCGGCCGAACCCTCCAGGAGCTCCTCGTCGCTGGGCGACGGAAGGCTCGCTGAGTCAACGTCCCTCGATGGGCTTCTGTCCAGTAAGTGCACTCGGTCCATGGCTTGTGACATATCTAGGGTGTGCCGGCCAGAATGTCATCGGCCTGAACATGCTCCTGCTGTAGGCGCAGCGGGCGGCGCGAGGGCGCGCCGGCGGCGGTCGCTACTTGGCGGCCTGCAGGGCCTTGAGCGTGGCGGAGAGCGCCTTGATCTGCTTGCCGTAGCCGGCGAAGTTGCCGGACTGGAGGGCCGTCTGGGCGGCCTGGAACTGGCTGCTGGCCTGGGCGATCAGCGCCCTGACGCGAGCCGAGACGGGCCCGGTGGGGGTCGTGGGGGTCGTCGGCGTCGTGGATGCTCCGGGCGTGCCGCTGGACGCGGCGGCGGGCGCCGAGCCGAAGATCTCCGCGAGCGCGCCAGCCAGCGTGGGCTGCATGGCCACCTGCTGCTGACCGCCGATGAGTGTGACGCCGGCCGACGTGCTCGCCCGGTAGAAGACGATCACGCGCTTGAGCTGCGGCAGGGCGGTCGTCGAGGACTGCAGGTAGAGGGGCTGCACGTACAGCAGCGAGCCCTCGATCGGCATGACCAGCAGGTTGCCGATGATCACGTGCGATCCCTGCTGACCCCAGAGGGTGAGCTGCTGCGAGACCGTCGGGTCCTGGTTCACCGCGGCCTCGACCTGCGTTGGGCCGTAGACGGTGGCGCCGTTGGGGAAGGCGAAGCTCACGGCGTGCCCGTAGTTGGGCATGTCGGACTGCGCCGCGAGCCAGCCGATCATGTTAGGTCTCCCGTTGGGCACGAACGGCAGGATCTGCACGAACTCGTCGCGGGTCTGGCCCGGCAGTCGCATGATCACGTAGTAGGGCTCCATCTGACCGGTGGGCGCGGAAAGCGAGGTGCCGGTCGGGATCGCCCACTGGTTGTTCTTGCTGTAGAGCACGTCGGGCTGAGTCACGTGGTAGGTCGAGAAGACCTCAGCCTGGATGTTGAAGAGATCCTGCGGGTAGCGGATGTGAGCGAGCAGCACCTGCGGCATCTGGCTGATCGGCGTGAACATGCCGGGGAAGATCTGCTCGTAGGAGCGGATGATCGGGTCGGTCGGGTCGGCCACGTAGAAGGTCATGTGACCGCTGTAGGCGTCGATCAGGACCTTGACCGAGTTGCGGATGTAGTTGATGCCGCCCTGCGGCTGCGAGTACGGGTAGCGGTCGGTCGTCGTGTAGGCGTCGGCGATCCAGTAGAGCTTGCCGTTGGCGATCACCATGTAGGGATTCTGATCGAGGGTGAGAAACGGCGCCGCGGCGTGCAGGCGCGCGATGATGTTGTTGCGCAGGATGATGCGGCTGCCGGGTTCGATCGAGTTGCTCGTGAAGAAGCGGATCGTGCCGAAACGCACCGAGAAGGCGAGCCGGTTGAGGAACGAGTTGATCGGGATGCCGCCGCTGCCCGAGTAGTGCGTGTAGACGTCGCCGGACGTGCCGCCGGGGTAGTCGAACTCGGGCGTCTTGGTGTCGACCAGGGTGTAGTTGGTGCCCACCAGGCCGTAGTAGATGCGCGGTTGCGTGATCTGGAGGTCGGGGGCGGTCGAGGTGGGCGGCACATCCTGCACGAGAAAGTCGGGCGAGCCGTCGGAGGTGACCTGGTTGACCGCCGACACGACGACGCCGAAGCCGTGCGTGTAGACGAGGTGCTGGTTGACCCAGGTCTGGGACTGCGAGGGCAGCTCGGCGATGTTCAGCTCGCGCGGCGCCAGCATGGTCTGGCGGTAGACGCCGTTGACGTCGTATCGGTCGACGCCGACCGTGGTGAAGTCGTAGTACTGGCGCAGCCTCTGGAGCTGGTCGTAGCTGTTCAGCAGCGTGCGCGGGTCCCACAGGCGGATGTTGCGGATGGTGGCGCTGTTCAGGACGAGCTTGGCGGTGTTCAGGTCGCCGGTCAGCGGATACTGCGTCTGGCTGATCTTGTTGAGGCCGTAGGCGGCCCGCGTGGCGGCGATGTTGTAGGCGATGTAGGTGCTCTCCTTGGCCTGCTGGTTGGGGCTGACGACGAGCGACTGCATGACTGCCGGGAACACGACCCGCACGACGATGAGCGCCACCACCCAGCCGCCGATGCCGAACAGCGGCCAGCGCCAGCGCCGCCGCCAGAAGCCGTTGGCGATGAGCACGGCGCCGAGCACCCAGCCGATGACCATCATGACGCGCATGCCGGGCAGGCCGGCGTGGATATCGGTGTAGCCCGCGCCGGCAACGACGCCGCCGGTCGAGAACAGCAGGTTCCAGGCCTTGAACAGATAGCCCGTGCCGGCGAGCACGAAGATGACGCCCAGCATCACCGAAAGGTGGGCTACCGACGCCCCCCGCGGCCGAATGACAAAGCTCACGTTGGGCTGCCCCGGGCCGCGCCCGAACGGACCACGGACGACGTTCTCGGGCTGGTCGACCTTCGGCGCCGGGCGCTCCTGAGGCAGCACGAGCCCGCCGAGGGCGCCGTGCACCACGACCGCCGCGACCAGCCCGGCGATGAGCGACGCCATGAGCAGGCCGTAGGCCGCTTGCCAGGCCGGCAGGGTGAAGATGTAGAAACCGAGGTCGTGATGGAAGATCGGGTCGGTCGTGCCGAAGGGCACGCTGTTCAGGGCGCGCTGGAAGAGCAGCCAGTTGCCCGACGCCCCGGCGCCCACGATGACCGCGATCACGGCCGAGATCACGATGCCGACCCGGCGCAGGGCTTGCACCGTGTTCTCGTTGACGTACTCGACGACGTCGATGCCCTCGAAGGCGCGGTGGCGCGGGGCCAGGCGCCGAGCGATCTCGATGTTGCCGAAGAAGACGACGAAGAACACGACGCCGGCCACGACGCCGACGATCAGACGCGACCAGATCTGCCGCCAGAACACGACCCGCAGACCGAGCTCGCCGAACCACAGCCAGTCGGTATAGGCGAACAGGTAGACCACGAACAGCACCAGGGCGAGCAGGATGACCCCGACGCCGATCGCCAGCGCGGCCCGACGGCGATTGCCCGCCGGCGAACGCGGCTTCTTGGGCGGCATCTGGTAGACCTTGGCCATGCTGCCATTATGTCAGAGAAGTGGGGTGACCATGCCGTCTTGCCCACGCGAGTGACGACGAGGGGGCAAAGCGACGGCGGAGACGAGGTCGGCGTGACTCGGCGGAGACGAGGTCAAGTGACGGAAGAGGCGCAGTCAGGGTGACGGCGGATGCGGGTCAGAGCGACGGGCTCCCCGACGCGAGCGCGGCGCCGCGGTCGGTCAGGCGTGCCTGTCGGCGATGCCGTCGAGAGGGTTCCAGCGGCTGGCCTCGTCGGCCAGGAAGGCCAGGAACCGATTGACCATGCGCGGGTCGAACCGGCGACCCGACTCGGCTCGCAGCGCGGCGCCGGAGTCGGCGCCGCCGTGCACGTAGGCGCGCAGGACGGCGAAGGCGCGCGCCACCCGCGGGATCGATTCGCCCTTCAGGCCCTCGGGGTACCCGGTGCCGTCCCAGCGTTCAGTGCCGTAGAGCAGCGCCGCGACCAGGTGGTCGACCGACGTCTCGGGAGCCGCCGCGCCCCCGGCGACGGGGCCTACGGCTCTCAGCCCGGCGCCCTCGCCGACCGTCTCGAGCGCCTGCAGGGCCGCGGCAAGGGCGTCGGTCTCCTCGGTCGAGAAGTCGGCGCGGGCCGCGAAGCGGCGGGCGAGGCCGGACAGCGGCGACTGCCCGGCGAGAGCCAGCGGCGCATCGTCGCCGGAGGTATAGACACAGTTGCGGCCGCGCGCCTTGGCGGCAAGCAGGGCGGCGTCGGCCGCCCCCAGGATGCCGTCGGTGTCGTCGGCATGGTGCGGAAACGAAGCGATGCCCACCGAGATCGTGACCTCGAGCTCCGGCCCGACCGCCGACAGATCGGCGACCTGGCCGCGGACGCGCTCGGCGACCTGGCGCGCCTCGTCGATGTCGGCATGCGGCAGGATCATGGCGAACTCCTCGCCGCCGTAGCGCGCCGCGAAGTCGGACTCGCGCGAGCAGCGGCGCAACACCTCGGCCACGTCGCGCAGCACCTCGTCGCCGCGCTGGTGGCCGACGGAGTCGTTGACCGCCTTGAAGCGGTCGAGGTCCATCATCAGCAGGCAGAACTCGGTGTCGTAGCGCTCGGCGCGGGCGACCTCGAGGGCGAGGGCCTCCTGGAAGCGGCGGTGGTTGAACAGACCGGTGAGACCGTCGGTCGAGGCCTGGACCTCCATCTCCTTGTACGAGCGCGCGTTGCGGATGGCGATCGCCGCGAGGTTGGCGAAGAGCTGGACGATCTCGAGCTCGAGCTCCTCGAAGGTGCGGCCGGCCAGACGGTCGACGGCCAGCAGGCCGATGACGGCGCCCATGAAGCGCAGCGGCACGAGGATCGACGCCTGCGGCTCGAGATCGGTGCCGGGCACCAGCACGCCGCGCGGATCGTGGGTCATGTCGTTGACGAGCTGGGGCTCGTCGTGGCGCACGACCCAGCCGCCGACGCCGTGGTCGAGCGGCTGGTGGAAGCGCATCATCTCTTTGGCCCATTTGTCTTGCGCGAAGATCGTGACGAGCTCGTTGGCGGCTTCGTCGACCAGGGCGATGTCGATCGTGTCGTAGTCGACCAGCATCTTGAGCACGTCGGCGATCTGCGCGAAGACGGCCGTGTGGTCGAGCGTCGAAAGCAGCGCGCCCGAGACGTCGAGCAGCTCGTGGCGGATCTTGAGCTGCTGCTCGAGAAGGTCGGTGGTGCGCTCGAGCTCTTCGTACTGGCGAGCGCTCTCGACGGCGGCCCCGGCGAAGGCGGCGAAGACCTCGAGCTCCTTGGCCAGGTCGAGCGTGGGCTGGGCGCCGTCGGCCGGGTCGGCCAGGTCGAGCACCCCGATGATGCGGTTGGCGCGGTCGCGCAGCGGCACGAGCAGCTTGTCGCCGGCCTGCCAGCCGCCGGCCTGCCGCTCGTCGGGCGCGCCGCCACCCGGTTCCGGCGGCAGGAACAGGGCGCGCTCTTCGGGAGTGTACTCGTGCTCGCGTTGGCTGACGAAGAAGGCGCAGCCGATCTGGTAGCGCTCGAGCATGAGGGCGGCAAAGGCGCTCGCGGGCACGGGCGTCTCGAGGATGATCTGGTCGCGCGCCTCGTCGCGGCCCACGACGGCGTGCGCCCGGAACTGGTCGTCGCCCGGCGTGCTCAGGTAGACCGTGATCTCGTTGAAGCCGAACGTGCGCGCCGCGCCGGTGGCTATGGAGCGCACCACGCCTGGGAGGTCGGGGCTCGAGCGCAGCAGGTTGCCAAGCTGGACGAGATTCGCCAGCAGTCCGTCGGAGCCCGGATCGTTCGGTCGTTCCTTGGAGAAGATGCCCAGCGAGTGCCCCCCCATGCCGCGCGACCCACCGTCGCGCGTGACCGCCAAGTCAGTCCGCCTATCGTACTCCCAGTGTGCCCCCGAAAGCGGGGTTCGCGCGCCCGGTCGCTGCAGGTATCCGTTGTCCGGCCTGTCGACAGAACGGGGCTGCGGCGACCCCGGCGGCGGCCCCCTTCAAGGCGCGCCGCCGGGGTCGGGGCGAGAGCGACCTACTTGTCGTACGGCGCCAGCTTGAGGATCCGGCGGGCCTCGTCAGGCGTGGCGCACGGACGGTCCCACTCGTGCGCCAGCCGCGCGACGCGGCCGACGAGCTCGGCGTTCTCTTTGGCCAGCACGCCCTTGTGCAGGAAGATGTTGTCCTCGAAGCCCAGGCGCACGTTGCCGCCCAGGGCGAGCGCCGTCATCGTGATCGGCATGTGCCAGCGGCCGATGCCGGTGCAGGTCCAGGTGGAGCCGGCCGGGACCCGGTCGACGAGGAACGTGAGGTTGCGCGGCTCGCCGCTCATCGAACCCGGCACGCCGAGCACGAAGTCCCAGTGCATGAGCGGACCGGCCGGCCCGTACTGCTTGATCAGCTTGACGGCGTTGTCGATCTGGCCGGCCTCGAAGATCTCGAACTCGGGGCGCACGCCCTTCTTCTGCATGCGCTGGTAGAACTCGCTCATGAGCGCGGTATCGTTGAAGAACACGTCGTCGCCGAAGTTGGCCGTGCCGGTGGTGAGCGAGGCCATCTCGGGGTCGAGCTCGAGCGGCTGCAGGCGCTCGTCGGCGGTCATGCCCATGGCGCCGCCGGTCGAGGTCTGGACGATGATGTCGGTGCGCTTGCGGATCTCTTCGATGGCCGCCGCGAAGACCTCTTTGGCCTGGGTCGGGTTACCCGCGACGTCGCGCACGTGCAGGTGGAACATGGCGGCGCCGGCCTCGCGGCAGCGGGCCGCGTCGGCGCCGATCTCGGCGGCGCTGACCGGCAGCCCGGGCTGCGCCTCCTTGGTCGTCTCGGCGCCGACGCCGGCGACGGTGATGATCAGCTTCTCCATCACGACCCCTCCTCGCTTCCGTCCTACCTCTTCCAGGGGTGCGACTCCGCCACGTAGGCGAGCGCTTCCTCGACCACGTCGAGCGCCCTGGTCAGGTCGGCCTCGGTGTGCCGGTAGCAGATGTACCAGTGGTGATAGGGCTGCACGAACAGGCCGCGGCGGATGCACTGCGTGTAGAACTCGGTGCGCCGCTCCTTGTAGTGGTCGTCGACGTGGTCGAAGGTGAGGAACGGCATCGGCGGGATGCCGCTCTTGGTGACCGGCACCCCCGAGGCGTCGACGATCGCGCCGAGGCGCTCGAGGAAGCGCGTGCCGCGTTCCCAGATGGCGTCCTGCACCTTCTCGCGCTCGAGGATCTCGAGGCACTTCATGCTGGCCGCCATCTCGAGGCTGTTGGGGAAGTAGGTCGAGCTCAGGAACGCATCCTTCACGTAGACGTTCATGACCTCGCGCTTGCCCACCAGCGCGGCGATCGAGTAGCCGTTGGCCATCGCCTTGCCGACCGTCGTCAGGTCGGGCACGACGCCGTAGCGCTGGCTCGCGCCGCCCATGCTCACGCGGAATCCGGTACGGATCTCGTCGAAGGTGACCACTGCCCCGTTCGCGTGGCAGAGGTCGACGACGGCCTGCAGGTAGCCGTCGGGCGGGATGATGATCGGCTTGGCCATCGGGTGACCGACCGGGGTGATGATGACGCCGGCGACCTGGCCGGGGTTCTCGGCGAAGACGCGCTCGAGGTCGGAGATCTGGCCGTACTCGAACTCCTTGGTGAGCGCCGAGACCGCCTGCGGCACGCCGCCGTGGTGCTCGACGCACCAGTCGCCCCAACCGTGGTAGCCGCAGCGCGCGACGACGTCGCGGCCAGTGTAGGCGCGCATCGCCCGCACCGCCGCGTTGGTCGCGTCGGAGCCGGTCTTTACGAGGATCGTCTGCTCGCCGCAGGGCATGAGGTCGGCGAGACGCTGCTCGAGCTCGTTCTGCAGCGGCTGCACCAGGCTGAAGCAGAAGCCCTTGTCCATCTGCGCCTTGGCGGCGTCGTTGATCTCGTCCTCGACGTAACCGAGGATGATCGGCCCGTAGGCGCAGAGCATGTCGATGTACTCGTTGCCGTCGACGTCGAAGATGTGGCCGCCCTTGCCGTGGGTGATGAACACCGGATACTCGCCGATGACGAAGTTGTAGGGCCGGCGGATGCCGCCGACGCCGCCCGGCGTGAGACGCTGGGCGTCTTCGAGCATGGCCATCGACCGGGTGAGGTCGAGCGGCGCGGCGCTTTGCACAGGTTTGGTCGCCATACGTGACTCCTTCTTGGTCCGGAGAATGTATCGATTGTATGCCTTGCGGGACGGCCGGCGCAGCGTCGGGGGCGGCCGCCGCGGCCAAGCCGCGGCGGCCGCCCCCGACAGAGCGGTCAGCCGGGGTCCGAGAGGCGCCGCCAGAGGGCGGCGCGGCGGGGGCACCGGGCGCTCGCGGCGCCGTCGCACCGCCTCACGTGGGGATCAGCTCCTCGGCCTGCTCGCGCTCGCCCAGGGTCACCACGAGCACACCTGCGACGATGATGAGAGCGCCGCCCATCAGGGTCCACGACCCGGGCCGCTCGCCGAGCAGCAGCAGAGCGTAGAACGGCGCGCTGAGCGGCTCGAGGTAGCCGAGGATCGACGAGTGCTGCACGCGGATGCGACTCACGCCCTCGGTCCATAGCGTGTAGGCCAGCGCCGTGCAGACCACACCCAGCACGATCCCCACCACGATGTCGCGAGTCGTCATGTGGACTCCGGCGCCGACGGTCTGCCAGAGCGCCAGCGGCAGGAGCACGACGCTGTTCACGGTCATCTCGCTGATCACTATTGTGACGGCGCCCACGCCGCGGTTCGTCAGATCCTTGACGATCAGCATGAAGGCCGCGTAGCCGACACCCGAGACGGTGCCGGCGGCAAGGCCCAGGCCCGAGACGTGCACGGTCTGGCCCGAGATCGTGGGCCAGAGGATGGTGGCGAGGCCGACGAGAGCGATGCCGAGCGCCACGTAGACGATGGGCTCGGTGCGTCCCCGAAAGATGCGCGGCGCCGCGACGGCGACCCAGACCGGAGCCATGAACTCGAGGAACATGCCGATCGAGACGTTGGTGTCGCGCAGGGCGACGAAGAACAGCAGCAGGGTGGCCGAGTCGACCAGACCCATGATCAGCAGGCGCGCGGGGATGCCAGGCCGGCGCACGCCGGCCAGGGGGCGGCGCCGGGCGAAGACGACGCCCAGGACGAGGCCGGCGGTCACGAAGCGTAGCACGAGAAGAGCGCTCTCGGGGGCCGTCGTGTAGTCGACCAGGGCGCCGATCGCCCCCATGATCAGATACGAGACCGAGACGATGACGTACCCTCGCAGCAGGACCGACCCGCGCGAGGCGCGCTCTCGGCCGCCGACCGCCCGGCCGGTCACGTCGGCGCCACGCTCATGTCGGCGCCACGCTCATGTCGGCACCGCGCTTACGTCGGCACCACACTCATGTCGGCGCCGCGCTGGGCGGAGCCGAAGGCCACCACGAGCACGCCGGCGGCGACGATCAGGGCGCCGCCGGCGATCGTCGTGACCGTGGTCGCCTCGCCCAGCAGCAGCAGCGCATAGAAGGGCGCGCTGACCGGTTCCAGGTAACCCAGGATCGAGGCGTGCTCCACCCGGATGCGGCTCAGCCCCTCGACGTACATCACGTAGGGGATGGCGGTGCAGACCACACCCAGCACGAGCGTCACCATCAGATCGTGGCGTGTCAGACGGTAGCCCGAGCCGGCGAGCTGCCAGGCCGCCAGCGGCGCCAGGATGACGGCGTCGAGCGTCACCTCCGAGAGGGCGATCGTCACGCTGCGCAGCGTGCGGGTGAGGTACTTGGCCGTCAGCGCGTAGCCGGCGTACAGAAAGCCGGTGGCCACCCCGCAGGCGATGCCGACCTCCGAGACGCGTGCGGCCCCGAACAGCCCGGGCAGGAGGATGGCGGCCATGCCGGCGAGCGCCAGGGCGAGCGCCGGGTAGACGACCCGATCGGGCCGTTGATGAAGCAGGCGCGGCGCCGCCAGGGCGACGTACACCGGCCCCGTGAACATCAGGAACATGCCGATGGCCACACCCGCCAGCCGCAGGGCGATGAAGAACAGCAGCAGCGTCGACGAGCTGAAGACGCCCATCAGGAGCAGCCAGCCGGCGATGCGGCGGTCGCGCAGCTCGGCGAGCATCGGCCGGCGCGCGAAGACCAGGGCGACCAGCGCGGCGCCGATCACCATGCGAGCTTCGAGCAGGACGCTCTCAGGCATCGTCGTCATCCGCACCAGGGCGCCGATCGAGCCCCAGACGAGAAAGCTCACGGCGACCAGCAGGTAGCCGGTCCTGTCACGCGAGCCGGCGGGCATCAGTCGGCCTCGCCCGAGCTCGGCTCGACCAACGCGAACCCCGGCAGCTCAGGCTCGGTCTCGGCGGCGCCGTAGCGCACCACGATCACCCCGGCGCCGATGATCAGCGCGCCACCGGCGATCGTCCAGATCGATGGCACCTGGCCCAGGATGAGCAGCGCGTAGACGGGCGCGCTGACCGGCTCCACGTAGCCCATGATCGCCGAGTGCTGCACCTTGATGAAGCGCATGCCGTCCATCACCAGGCTGAAGGTCAGCGCGGTGCAGACGATGCCCAGGAAGGCGGCGATGGCGACGTTGCGCACCGTGAACTCGGCCGCCGTCGACTGCAGCAGACCCAGGGGCAGCAGCAGGACGGCCGCGAGGACGGCCATGGCGAAGACGATCGTGGTCGCGTGCACGTCGCGCCGCCGGAGCTGTTTGCCGCCGATCAGGTAGATCGTGTACATCAGGCCGGCGAAGACGGCGAAGAAGAGGCCGTAGGGCGTGAGCCTGACGCCCCCGCCGGTGAGCCCCGGCACGAGGATCAGAGCCATGCCGGCGAGCCCTACGCCGAGGGCGGCGTAGACGGCGCCCTCGGTGCGCCCGCCCTCGAGGTGCGGCGCGATGAAGGCGACGTACAGCGGCGCCAGATACGACAGGAAGATGGCGACCGCCACCCCTGTCTGGCGGATGGCGATGAAGTAGCTCACCAGGTTGGCCGCCAGGGCGACGCCGCAGACGAGCAGGCGGATCGTGGTGCCGCGGTCGGCGAAGAGCGACCGCCAGTCGCGCCGCGCCGCGACCACGAGACCCAGCACGATGCCGGCGAACACCATGCGCACCGCGACCAGCAGGGTCGCCGGCATGGACGAGTACGTGACGAACACCCCGATCGAGCCGTTGATGAGACCGGCCCCCAGCGTCTCGCCGTAGCCGCGCAGCCGCTGGTTCACACCGGCACCTCGGTCTCGGCCCTGCCCAGGGCGATGGCGAAGATGCCGGCGGCGATGATCAGCGCCCCGCCCAGCAACGTCGTGAGGGCCGGTCGTTCGCCTACCAGCAGCAGCGCCCAGAACGGGGCGGTGACCGGCTCGATGTAGCCGAGGATGCCCGCGTGCTCGACACGCACGAAGCGCAGGCCGTCGGTGAAGAGGCTGAAGCACAATGCGGTGTAGACGAGACCCATGACCGCGACGATCGCGAGGTCCGCCAAGGTCGGACGGTAGTGTGCGGCGACCGTCTGCCAGACGGCCAGAGGCGAGATCAGTACCACCGTGGCGAGACAGAAGAAGAGCGTGAACGTCGTGCCGCGGATGGCGTCGCCGACGCCCTTCATGAGCATCAGCGCCGTCGCGTACATCATGCCCGCGACGACACCGCAGGCGATCCCCGGCGCGAGGTTGTGAGAGCCACCCAGCGTAAGGCTGGGCGCCACGATCAGCACCATGCCCACGGCGGCCACCGTGACCGACACCATGTCGCTGCGCTCACGACGCGTGTGCAGGACCCACGGCGCGGCGAGGGCGACATAGACGGGGGCCATGTACTCGAGGGCGATGCCGAGGGCGACGTTGGCCAGGCGGATCGAAGCGAAGTAGAAGAGCAGCTCGCAGGCTACCACGGCGCCGATCAGCACGAGGCGCCAGAACCGCCCTGAGCGGCGCACTTCGGCGAGCCCGCCGGTGAGCAGGAAGTACGGCCCCAGCACGAGCGCGGCGAGCCCCATGCGGGAGAGCAGCAGCAGGCTCAGCGGCATGGTCGAGATCTGCAGCAGGGCGCCCGACGTGCCGAGGATCAGGGAGGCGCCGCCGATCTCGGCGTAGCCGCGCAGCAGGTGACCGCCCGGCGCCTGGGCAGCGGTGTCAGTCGCCACGTGCGGACCCCCCTCTTCGTGCGGTCAGGCGAAGCCGAGCTCGGTGGTGAAGACTTCGTGGAAGCCCCGGTCGGTGGCCAGGTCGAGGAACGAGAGCTCGGCCGCCAGCGCGCTCATGGCGCGCCGCTCGTCGACGTCGATCAGAGCCATCTGGGCGCCCACGCCGGCGGCGTTGCCGACAAAGGCAACGCGCTCGCGCGGGACCGGCGGCAGCAGACCGATCGCCAGCGCGTTGTCGACATCGAGCTCGTTGCCGAAGGCGCCGGCCACGAAGACTTTGTCGACGTCGGCCGGCGCGAGGCCGGCTCCGGCCAGCAGCAGCTTGCAGCCGGCGGCGATGGCTCCCTTGGCGAGCTGCAGCGAGCGTACGTCGTGCTGCGTGAAGATGATGTCGCCGTGGGGACCCGTCGCCAGAAGGTACTCGAGGCCCGGCCCGTCGGCGCTGCCGCGTACCCGCGCGTGGGGCTGGAGGCGGCCGCTATGGTCGACCACGCCGGCCGCCACGAGGCCGGCCAGCAGGTCGACGACGCCCGAACCGCAGATGCCCAGCGGCTCGCGGCCACCGATCGTACGCAGGTCGCGCGGCTCGCCACCGGCGTCGATCGAGACGCGTTCGATGGCGCCCTCCGCGGCCTTCATGCCGCAGGCGATCTGATACCCCTCGAATGCCGGGCCCGAAGCACAGCTCGTGACCACCACCCGGCCGTCGTGAGCCAGGGCGATCTCGGTGTTGGTGCCGATATCGATGGCCAGGGTCGGGGCGCTCGTCTGGGCCAGGCGCGTGGCGACGATCACGGCCAGGCAGTCGGAGCCGACGAAGCCGGCGATCGGCGGCGGAAGGTGGACGCCGGCCTCGGGGTTCATGGCAAGTCCGAGCTCGGCGGCGCGCAGCGTCAAGGGCGCCGCCGTCGCCGGCGCGAAGGGCGCGCCGCCGAGGCCGACGGCGGAGAGGCCGAGCACCAGGTGGTGCATCGCCGTGTTGCCCACCACGGTCATGTCGTAGAGGTGGCGCGCCTCGATCGCCTGACGCGCGCACAGCGTGGCGAGCAGTTCGTTCACGCCGTCGCGGGCGGCGCGGCGCAGGTCGTCGCGGCGACCGTCGTGGATGGCCTGCGTGAGCCGCGTGATGACGTCCTCGCCAAAGCGCATCTGAGGGTTCTCGAGGGCCTCCTGGTCGACCTGGCGACCAGTCTCCAGGTCGAAGAGGTAGGCGATGATCTTGGAGGTGCCCACGTCGACGGCCACACCCCAGGCGCGGTCGTCGGCGTCGGCGGGCTCGACATCGATCGGGCGCCCGTCGTAGCGCGTCACCGTGGCCCGAAAGCCGCCGTCGCGCAACGTGTCGGGCAGCCCGCGCAGGACACCCAGAGGCAGCTCGTCGGCCCCCAAGGCCGAGAGCAGACGCTCGCGGTCGGCGCGCGCGTCGGCGAGAGTCGGCAGCTCGAGGGCGACGACCTCGCGCACCACCGCCGGCAGCGGCGGACCGGGATGCAGCCGCGACGTGGTGAGAATCTGGCGGCGTCCCTGGGTGGCGCGCACCTCGATGCTGACGCGCTCCGACAGGGGCGTCGTCTGGCAGGCCAGCCGCCAGCCCTGGGCCAGCTTGGCGGCCGGCAGCTTGCGGGCCTCGGCCTCGGTGGGCTCGCTGAAGCTGCCCGCGCCGGTGCGCACGAGGCACTTGCCGCAGGTCCCCCGGCCGGCGCAGTCGACCGGCAGGTCGACCGCTCCGCTGGTGACCACGGACAGCAGGGTCTCGTTGGCGGGGATCTCGACGGTCACGCCGATCGGCTCTACGAACACTTTGGTCATGGCGCCCTTTCGCGACCGGGCGGGCGGCGGCTCGCCGCCGCCGCCCGCTCTCGCCCTGGTCTTCAATGTCGCCTGGCGACGCGGCTAGTCCGGCGATGGACTTCGCCGTCGCCGCTCAGGCGCGCGTGGCTACGCTACGCGCCTAGTGCCGCCAAAAGACTACGTCATTGGCGCTCAGGCGTGCGTGGCTACGCTACGCGCCTAGTGCCGATGATCGACTTCGTTGTCATCGCTCAGGCGTGCGCGACTTCGTTGCGCGCCTAGTCGTTCATGCGCGCCTTGCGGTCGGCGATCTTCTTCATGCGCGCGTCCCAGACCTCGCTCAACGTGGGGCCATGGTCGTCGTACATGCCGGCCACGCCGAGCCGCTGGCGGTGCGCTTCGCAGTCGGGGCAGTGACATTCGGGCGCGACGTAGTCGTCGGGCTCGGTGTACTTGCTGATCACGCCCTCGTAGTTACGCAGGATGACCTCGCCCGGCGCCTGACTGATCATGTACTGCGGCATGACCGGCGTCTTGCCGCCGCCGCCGATGGCGTCGATGATGTAGGTCGGCACCGCGAAGCCCGTCGTGTGGCCGCGCAGACTCTCGGCGATCTCGATGCCCTTGGCCACGCTCGTGCGGAAGTGGGCCGTGCCTTCGGCCAGGTCGCACTGGTAGAAGTAGTAGGGCTTGACCCTCGCCGCGACCAGCTTGTGGCAGAGGCGCTTCATGACGTTGGCGCAGTCGTTGACGCCGCGCATGAGGACCGTCTGGTTGCCCAGCGGGATGCCGGCGTCGGCCAGCATGGCCAGCGCCTGCACCGACTCCGGCGTGAACTCCTTGGGGTGGTTGAAGTGGGTGTTGAAGAACAGCGGGTGGTACTTCTTGAGCATGGCGCAGAGCTCGGGCGTGATGCGCTGCGGGCAGACGACCGGCACGCGCGAGCCGATACGCACGATCTCGACGTGGTCGATGGCGCGCACTCGGGCCAGGATGTCTTCGAGCATGTCGTCGGACAGCACCAGCGGATCGCCGCCGCTGATCAGCACGTCGCGCACCTCGGGCGAGCGCTCGATGTACTTGATGGCGTTGTCGATCTCGCTCTTGGCGACGAAGTCCTCGGTGCCGCCGACCAGCCGGCGGCGGGTGCAGTGACGGCAGTACATCGAGCACATCTCGGTGACCACGAACAGCACGCGGTCGGGGTAGCGGTGCGTGATGCGCGGCGTCGGCGAATCGACGTCCTCAGAGACGGCGTCCTTCAGGTCTTCGGGCCGTACGACGAGCTCGGCCGGCGTCGGCACGGCCTGCATGCGCACCGGGTCGTGCGGGTCGTCGGGATCCATGAGCGAGGCGTAGTAGGGCGTCACTGAGACCCGGAACTTGCCCATGCACGCTTCGAGGTCGGCGCGCTGCTCGGCGGTGAGGTTCAGGACCTGCTCGAAGTCGGCCACCGTGGTGAGCCGGTTGGCGAGCTGCCAGTGATAGTCGTTCCATTCCGCGTCGGTGACGCCCTTGAAGCGCGGGATGTCCTTCCAGCGTCGTATCGATGTCTGCACCGTCATATCGGTTCCTCCTCGCGAAACGCTCTGGCGCTTCGCACTCTCCCCCTCGGTTGCCGGCCGGCCCCGCGGGCGAGGTCGGCTGCCGCCACGGCGCCGGACTCCGGGTCTCGGCGCCGCCTCAGTCCGTCAGTGCATAAAAGCGAATCACAGTCCTGCTTCTTGCATGATACGCCGAAGCGTCGCCGCCTTCTCGCCGGCGAGCGGCGGCACCTCGTGGCCGGTGACGAGCTCGTCGGCCAGCGCCGCGGCGCGCTGCGGCGCGCTGCGGCGTCCGTCGCGTTCCCAGGCGTCGAAAGCCGTCCGGTCGAACAGGCGCGGCTTCCAGACGTCTCTCATGTGGCGCCGGGTGTGCTTCTGGGCAAGCGCGTTGCCGCCGATGCCTACGGCCGCGATGGTGTCGAGGGCGAGCGTCTCGTCGTCGACCGTGATGCCGGCGGCCACCGCGGCGACGTTCGACCACGTCTCGGCGTCGAGCACGAGCTGGGCCGACGAGTATCGGGTGGCGCCGTCGGTGTGGCCGGCCACCGCCAGCAGGCAGGCCCCGGACAGGGCGGCGGCCAGCGCGACGAGGGTGCCGTCGGCGGCCGCGAGCCATTCGTCGGCCGCCGGACGTGTCGGCGGAAAGCCGGCGGCGATGGGCAGGCCGGCGTGGGCGGCGAGCTGAGCGAGCTGGGTGAAGGTGGCGACGCCGGCCGGGCCCAGACCGTAGCCCGGGGCGTGGTCTTCGATCGTCGCAGCCAGCGCCGGCACGATGTAGGGAGCGCCCGGCACGGCCAGCTGTGCCGCGGCGCAGGCGGCGAGGGCGGCGGCGTGCAGGGCGACGAGCGCCTCGGAGCGGTCCGCCGGAGTCTCCCCGCCGAGCATGGGCGGCGCATAGAAGCCGCAGACGAGGCCGGCGCGGACGCAGGCCAGCAGGGGATCGAGGTCGAGCTGCCCGGCGCTGTGGACGACCACTCCGAGCGGCGGCCCGGCCGCGTCGGCACGGCTCCCGAGGGCGGCCGCCGCGGCGATCACCACGTCCGCCTGCGCGGCGCTCATCGCGCCGCAGACCAGCAGCGGCTTGGCGCTCGCCTGAAGGGCGGCCGGCAACTCAGCGAGCCGCCGTGTGGGCAGGCCGATGACGGCGACCTCGGGCAGCGCGTCGGCCAGCAGCGCCGCGGCGGCGACGTCGGGGGCGGCGGCCGTGGCGGCCATCAGGCCGCCCGGGCCGCCGCCGACCAGGACGTCGTGCTCGACGACCCTGCCGGGCAAGACGAACGAGGCCGGGGCCTGAGCGACGGCGGCGCGCACGAGCTCGACGGGCAGAAGCAGCCGGCCGCTCGCGGGGTCGCTCCGCGCGCCGGCCTTCAGGAACAGCGCCGGCGCGGTCTCTCCGGCGAGCGTCACGCCACGCGAGGCCAGCGTGTCGAGGGCGGCCTCGTGCAGGCGGGTGAGATCGGCGGGTGCGAGCGGACGATGACGCGGCGCGGCGGTGCGCGGCGCGGCGGGGCGCGGCGCGGCGGCGGCGGGACGCTCCGCGGCGTCGGGGCGCACCCCGGCGCCGCGCGGCGAGGCGGGCGGGCCCGCGGCGTGACCGGGCGCGGTCATCCCGCGGTGAGCTCGGCGTCGGCGCGAGCCACGATCGCGGCGATCTCGCCGGCGACCGCCTCGGGCAGCGGCTCGGACCGGTAGTTCTCGAGGATGTCGTCGGCGATGGCGGTGGCCTTGTCGAGGGCGCCCTTCTTGCCGCCGGCGAGCCAGACGTCGTACGGCGTGCGATCCCAGATGGTCGGCCGCCAGATCTCCTTCATGTGCCGGCGCGTGTGTTTCTCGGAGAGGTAGGTGCCGTTGGCGCCGACCTTGGCGATGAGGTCGACCGCCAGGGTCTCGTCGTCGACCTGCACGCCGTCGGCCACCTTCTGCACGATGCCGTAGACCTCGGTCTCCATCACCATGTGCGGGTAGCTCAGGATCTTCGAGCCGTTCAGCAGGCCGCAGCCGTTCATCATGTCGGCACAGGTCATGACGCTGGCGAAGGTCGACAGCGAGTCGTCGACGGCCGCCTGCCAGTCGGGCTCCTTGGCGCTCGTGGCCATGGTGCCCATGGCCATCGGCACGCCGTAGAAGTGCGCGAGCTGGGTGGCGCCGGCGGCCAGCAGGTAGTCCTCGGGGCCGGCTGTGTAGCTGCCGGTCTTCAGGTCCATCGCGCTGGGCGCGCCGGCAAAGAAGGCCGGACAGCCCGGGAAGGCGAGCTCGAGCAGCACGACGCCCGATAGCGCCTCGGCGTTCTGCACCACCAGGTTGCCGGCCAGCGTGGCCGGGCCGGTGCCGGCCATCAGCGGCATGGGCATGAAGCCGCTGGCGAGGCCGTGTTCGGCGGCCACCAGGTTGGCTTCGAGGTTGGGGCCGTCGTGGCCCAGCGGGTCGACCGCGCACTGCATGAAGCTGATGATCGGCCGGCGCCGCAGCTCGGCGGTGCCGCCGACGATGGCCGCGGCCATCTCGACGAGCAGCCGGGCCGCCTTCTCGCCGACCGTGGTGACGGCCTGGTAGTGCTTGCTCGTGTTGGTGAGCACGGCTTCGGAGTCGTGCAGCGCCTTGGTCGCCGGCGGCACGTCCTGGCTCGTGACGACCGGGCCCCAGTAGTAGCTCACGTTGGGCAGGGCGTCGACGAAGCGCGCCGAGGTGGCGGCGTCGGCCTTGGTGGAGGGGCGCTTGACGCCGGTGTGGTGGTCGTAGACGAACACGCCGCTGCCGTCGTTGGACAGGTAGCAATGGGCGCGGTCTATGACCATGTCGCAGTCGGGGTCACGCCCGGCCAGCAGGTACTGGTCGGGGACCAGCCCTACGGCCTCCGTGACGACCTTGCGGGGCAGCTTTGCGATCTCGGTCGTGCGGTCGACCAGGCAGCCGTTGGCCTCGAGGATGTCGAGCGCCCGGGCGGACGGAAAGCGGATGCCGACGTCTTCGAGGATCGTCAGGGTGGCTTCGTGGATGCGCTCGATGTCGCTGCTCGAGAGCACGTCCCAGTGCAGTCGGGGGGCGATGGGATTGATCCGTGGAGTCATGGGCAGCAACCTCGCAGGTTCAGGGGTGATGGTCGAGTGAGATGCGAGCGTCGGCCGCCGCAGGGCGTGCGGCGGCGGTCCGGACTAGAGCCCGGACGTGCGGCAGATAGCGATGATCGAGGCCGCTGGCACGCCTCCAACTTAGCGCATCCCAAGGGCCGACGGCAACCCGCCGCACGGTCGCCGCACGGTGGCCGCACGATCGGCGGCACGACCCATGCGCCCACGCGCAAGGCTCGCGGCGCAGCCCGGGAATGTCTTCCGGCGGTCCTCCCCGAGATCCCCGCAAGCGCTCACGCGAGCTCGCGGTCGGCCCGCGCGACGATGGCGGCGAGCTCAGCGGCGAGGTCGTCGGGGAGCGGCACGCGCACGGGTGACTCGAGGATCTCGCGCGCCCGCCGCCCGGCCGCCTCGAGGGCGCCGTGCCGGCCGCCGGCGAGCCACGCGTCGTAGGGCACGCGGTCCCAGATCGCCGGCTGCCAGATCTCGCGGGCGTGCCGGCGGGTGTGCCGGTCGGCGAGGTAGGTGCCGTTGGGACCGACCCGGCTGATCGCGTCGAGCGCCAGCGTCTCGTCGTCGACGACGATACCCCCGGCGAGGCGAGCCACGATGCGCTGGATCTCGGTCTCCATTACCAGGTGCGGATACGACAGGGTGCAAGAGCCGTCGAGCAGGCCGGCGCCGCTCATCATGTCGGCGCCGGCGAGCACCGAGGCGGCCGTCGAAAGGGCGTCGTCGATGCCCGCCTGCCAGCCGGGCTCCTTGGCGCCCGTGGCCATCGTGCCCATGTTGACCGGCAGGCCGAACGAGTGGCCGAGCTGGGTGGCGGCGGCGGCCAGCACGTCGTCTTCGGGGCCGCCGCCGGTGTAGCCGCCGCTGCGCAGGTCCATGACGCTGGGCGCGGCGGCGAAGAACACCGGCGCGCCGGGGCTCGCGAGCTGCAGCAGCACGAGGTCGGCCAGCACGGTGGCGGCGTTGACCACCAGATTGCCGGCCAGCGTGGCGGGCGCCGTGCCGCAGCCCAGGGTGAGCGACAGAAAGCCGCAAGGGACACCGGCCGCCGCGGCCACCAGGCCGGCCTCGAGGCTCACGGCGTCGTTGCCCAGGGGATCGACCGGGCAGGCGATCAGGCTGACGAGCGGCCGGCGGCGCAGCTCGTCTGAGCCGCCGCTGAGCGCGGCGGCCAGCTCGACGAGCAGCCGGGCCGGCCGCTCCCCGACACAGGTCACCGCCTGAAAGTGCTTCGTCGTGTTGGCCAGCACCGCCGCCGCCTCGTGCAGGGCGCGCGAGGCGACCGGCGTGTCGCCGGCGCCCACGATCGGCCCCCAGGAGAAGGCCACCTCGGGCAGGGCGTCGGTGAAGCGCGCCGAGGCGGCCACGTCGGCCAGCGTCGAGGCCCGGCGCTCGCCGCTCGCGGGATCGATCACGAACACGCCGCTGGCGTCGTTGGACAGGTAGCTATGACTGCCGTCGAGGGGCAGGTCGCAGGCCGGCTCGCGGCCGCAGAGCGTGAACTCGCGCGGCGCCGCCGCCAGGGCCGTCTCGACCAGGCCGCGCGGCAGGCGGGCGATCCGGGTCACGCGGTCGACCGTGCCGCCGTGGGCGGCGAGCGTGTCGAGGGCCGCTTCGAGGGGAAAGCGCACGCCCACCTGGGCGAGCACGGTGAAGATCGCCTCGCGCAGGTAGTCGAGCTCCGCCGCCGACAGGACCTCCCAGCGGCGCGGCGGCATGATGGAGGCGATCCTGGACGTCATGGAAGCGACTCTATCACCGGCCGCGGCGCCCCCGAACGCGCGGGCGACCGTGCCGGTCACATCCCTTGCTACTTCATCTCCTGGGAAGCCTCGTCGCCCATACCGAGCGGGGCACCGCCGGCGGCGCGCTCCACGTTGTCGCCTTCTTTGGGCAGGATGTGGCGCAGGAACGACTTCGTGCGCTCGTGCTGGGGGTGGAAGAAGAGGTTCTCGGGTGAGTCCTCTTCGACGAAGATGCCCTCGTCCATGAAGATACAGCGGCTCGCTACGTCGCGGGCGAAACCCATCTCGTGGGTGACCACGATCATGGTCATGCCGGCGTCGGCCAGGTCCTTCATGACCTTCAGCACCTCGCCGATCAGCTCGGGGTCGAGCGCACTGGTGGGCTCGTCGAAGAGCATCAGCTTGGGGTCCATGGCCAGCGCCCGGGCGATCGCCACGCGCTGCTTCTGGCCGCCCGAGATCTGCGACGGGTAGTACTCGGCCCTGTCCGACAGGCCCACCTGCTCGAGCAGCTCCTTGGCCCTCTGCAGGGCCGCCTCCTTCTTCATCCCCTTCACCAGCAGCGGCGCCTCGATGACGTTCTCGGTGACCGACTTGTGGGGGAAGAGGTTGAAGTCCTGAAACACCATGCCGCACTGCAGGCGCACGCCGTGCACCGCATGGCGATACGCCCTGTCCCACTGGCCACAGTCCACCGTGACGTCGCCCACGCGGATAGTGCCTTTCTGGGCCTCTTCGAGCGAGTTGATACAGCGCAGCAGCGTGCTCTTGCCCGAGCCCGACGGTCCGAGCAGCACGACGACCTCGCCGCGATGCACCACGAAATCGACGCCCTTCAGGACGTGCAGCTTGCCGAATGACTTGTGCAGCCCCTTGACTTCGACCAGCACCTCGTCGGTGCCGGCATGCGGGGTCGGCTGCGTTCCGGGGCCGGTCATGTCAGGCTCTTGCACGGTCGTGCTCCAATCTGCGCTCGAGTCTCGCCTGCCAGAAGCTGAAGAAGATGGTCAGCATCCAGTAGACGGCGGCCGCCACCAGCAGGGGCGAGAGGTAGTTCCCGGTGCGGCCGGCGACCAGCTGCGCCCGCTCCAGCAGCTCGGGCACGGTGATCACCGACACCAGCGAGGTGTCCTTGATCAGGGCGATGAAGTCGTTGCCCACGGCCGGGATGACGATCTTGAACGCCTGCGGCAGGACGATACGGCGCCGCGTCTGCCAGGAGCTCAGGCCGAGGGCCCACGATGCCTCGGTCTGCCCCTTGGGCACGGCCTGGATGCCGGCCCGGAAGACCTCGGTCAGATAGGCGCCGTAGTTCAGCGACAGGGCTGCGACGCCGGTGACGAAGGCCGACGGGAAGCCGACGTGATTGAAGATGCTCCATCGCGCCTGGGCCCACGTGATCACCGCCGTACTGCCGTAATAGATCACGATGATCTGGAGCAGCAGCGGCGTGCCGCGGAACAGCGAGGTATAGAAAGTCGCGAGCCAGTAGGGGATCTTGCGAGCCGTGTTCCCGAGAAGGAACGACACGCTGTGGTGCTTGTCCCAGGCCTCTCGGAGTCCGAGCCCGCGCGACAGACGGCCGAGGGCGCCGAAGAGAGCGAACACCATGGCGAAGGCGATGGAGATGACGGTGAGCTCGACGACGACGATGCCGCCCTTGGCGATGTACCGCCACCACTGGCGCATGATGCTGGTGTCGATCAGCGTCGGCTTGGGCGCGCCCCCGTAGCTATACGTCCAGTCGTACTCCGCCCGCTCTCCGGCTTTCGTCACCAGGACGACTTTGAACTTGAGGTCGCCGTGCGGCATGACGTAGTTGGTGGGGATCGGGAACTGGACGCCGTTGCCGCCGACCATGCTCATGTCGACCGGCGTGAGCGTCAGACGCGCGCCGTTGATGGAGAGCTCACATTTGGGGGTGTCGACCGGAGAGGTGCCTTGTTTGTAGTTGACCAGCACCGAGTTGCCGCTCCACGCCATGACCGCGGTCGACGCCGAAAGGGCCGACGGCACGGTGTAGGTGACGACAGGGAGCTTGCTCGCCGACGGCGACGCGGCGCCCCAGGCCGGCGCGGCCGTCACGAACACGACGCAAGCCGCCGCCAGAACCGCCACCGGGAACAGCCGCGCGCGCAGCCAACCTCGCTTCATCTGCTCACAACCTCGTGCGTATGGGGATGGGCCGGCGGGGCGCCCGTGTGCGGGCGCCCCGCCGGAAAGACAGCGTCATCGCGTGCGGTCAGGACCTCACGGAGCTGCGGCGAGAGCCTGGTTGAAGTTCATCGTGCCGGTGTGCGGTGCCTGCGTCGGGTCGAAGCCGTGGTACCACTTCTTGGCCATCGCGCTGAGCGAGCCGTCGGCGTGCATCTTGTCGACGGCGTAGTTGAGGAGCGCGAGCCAGTCCGTCTGGCCCTTCTGGGTGGCAAACGCCAGCGGCTCGTAGTAGTAGGGCTTGCCGGAGAACACGAACGGGTAGCCCGACGAGATGCCCTGGGCGGCCGTCAGGTCGGCGGTCATCACGGCGTTCAAGCGGCCGCTCTTCAGATCCGGGAAGGTGTCGGTGTCGGTAGCGTAGGCCTTGACCTGAGCGCCGGGGATCTTGCCGAGGAACTGGGCGTAGGTCGTGCCCGTGCCCACGCCGATCTTCTTGCCCTTCATCTGCGCGGTCGTGGTGATCAGCGGGGAGCCCTGCTTCACGATCAGCTGGGCTTGCGTGTAGTAGTACGGGTGCGAGAAGTCCATGCTCTTCTCGCGGTCGGTGGTGACGGTCATCGAACCGATGGAGACGTCGAAGCGCCCCACCGGGATGCCCGCCAGCACGGCGGTCCACTGCACCGGCTTGATGTGGGCCGGCACACCCAGGATCGCGCTCAGTTGCTTCGCGACGTCGACGTCGAAGCCGATCAGGGTGCCCTGCTTGTTGATGTAGCTCTGCGGGGCGTAGGCCGGGTCGTCGACGACGACGAAATACCCCTTCTGGGCGATCATGGCCGCCATGCCGGTCGGCGCGTGGCCAAGGATCTTGGTGAACGCCTGCGTGGGCGTCATGCTGGCGGCGGCGGTGGGAGAGGCACTGCTGCCGCTACCGCTGCTGCTGCTGCCACACCCGGCGACCATCGCCACGGCCACGGCGGCCACCAGGACCACCACAGCGACCGCGAGCCATCTGGCCTTCTTCATGCTCCCGTCCTTTCACGTGCTATATCGAACCCCTGCGCCGCGCGAGAGATGAACAGGCGACGCCCCTGACCGCAAGGCGCGAGCGCGCCTCGCTTGTGCTGCATATGCAGACCACGAACTGCCCGCCTGGACACCCGTGGTCCGCCCACAGTTCCATTTATACAAATGCGCCCGCGCGAATACAACAGGCTGTACGCGGCGGCGCGGTCAAGGAAGTGCGAGCGGCCGTCACTGCAGAGGGTAGGTGCCCGCCTTGAGCAGCGCCAGCGCCTTGCTGAAGGCGGGCACGCCGGCCGCCGGGGCGGCGCTGACGTCGAGACCGTGGTACCACTTCCTGGAAAGGGCGGTGAGGGTGCCGTTCCGGTGCATCGTCTTCACGGCAGAGTCGAGCAGGGCCACGAAGTCGGCTTCGCCCGGGCGCGCGGCAAAGGCCTGCGGCTGATAGAAGAAGCCCGGGCCGCCGGCCGCGATCTGCGCGCCGGCGGCGCTCTCGGTGGCCGCCGTGGTGGCCGCCGTCATGGCGCCCGTGAGGGTCCCGTTGGCGACGTCGGGCAGCGCGTCGGCGTCGCTTGCATACAGCGACACGTCGATCCCGCCGGCGGCTTCGAGGAACCGCTGGAAGGTCGTCGCGGCGCCGACGCCGATCGTCTTGCCCTTGAGCGCGCCGAGCGTGGTGATCGCCGTGTCGCCCTGGCGGACCGCGACGTCGGCCACGGCCCAGGTGTACGGCACGGCGAAGGCGAGCTTGCCCGACGGCCGCGGATCGGTGGCCATCGAGCTCACGGCGACGTCGTAGCGATCGGCCGCGAGAGCGGCCGGCACCCGCGCCCAGTCGAGCTTGACGAACTCGACCTTGAGACCCAGCACGGTGCCCACCTCACGGGCGACGTCGACGTCGAAGCCGCTCCAGGCGCCCGTGTCGTCGAGCGAGCTCTGCGGCGCGAACTCGGGGTCTTCGCCGACCAGCAGCGTGCCGCGCTTGGCGACGGTCGCCGCGAGTCCCGTCGGCTGATGACCGAGGATGGCCGCGAAGCGTGCCGCCGGCGTCTGGCCGGACTGGCCGCTCGAGCCCGAGCCGGAGCCGCCGCAGGCCGCCACACCGAAGCCGAGTCCCGCGACCAGCGCCACGACCGACACGCCGACGATGGTGACGAGGCGACCTGAGCGGCGCAGGCCCACGTCAGCCCGCCACGAGCCGCCGCAGCTCGGCGTCGAGCGCCGGTTCGAGCGGCGGAGGGGTGTGGGTCGCGAGGATCTCGCGCGCGAGGGCGCGAGCGGCCTCGCGGGAACCGCCGTCGCGGACGCCCGAGTCGAGCGGGCCGTCGGCGTCCGGGCCGGTGGTGGCGGCGGCGCGGGCCGCGGCCCGCGCCGCCGCCGCCACCTCGGTCCCAAGGATGAGCTCCTCGAACGAGAAGATGCGTCCGCCGGCCACCATCCCCACGCCGGTGAGCATGTCGACGCCGGCGAGCATCGACAGATAGGTCGTGGTCACGTCGTCGGTCACCGACTGCCAGCCCGGGAGCTTGGCCGCCGAGGCGTTGACGCCGCACTGGGTGGGCAACCCGTAGAAGGCGCCGACGTTGCCGACGGCGGCGGCCATGAGCGTGTCTTCGGGGGCGCCGCCCGAGAAGTCGCCGGTGTGAAGGTCCATGACGCTCGGGATGAAGCAGATGAACACCGGCGCACCGGGGAAGGCGGCCTGGACCGCGCAGACGCCCGACAGCGCCTCGGCTACGCCCACGACCAGCGAGCCGGCCATGGTGACCGGCGTGGTCGAACCGCCCTGCGGCATGGTCACGAAGCCGATCGGCACACCGGCCGCGGCGAAGACGAAGGCCGCGTCGAGCGTGCCCTCGTCGTGACCGAGCGGTGTGATCGTACCGAGCAGGGCCGAGATGGGCGGCGCCCGGCGCACGCCCAGATCGCCGCCGGCGATGGCCCGCGCCATCTCGACGGCCACCCTCGCCTGGGTCTGGTCGACGATGGTCACCGTCTGCACGTGCTTGCCGGTGTTGGCCAGCACGTCGTAGATCTCATGCAGACCGCGGCGCTCGACCGGGCGGTCCTGGGCGCTGACCGTCGTCCAGCAGAAGTCGATCTCGTCGAGGGCGTCGACGATGCGCGTGATGGCGACCACGTCGGCGGAGGTGGTCGGCCGCTTGGCGCCGGTCTCGAGGTCGTAGATATCGGTGGGGCAGCCGTCGGTGGTGAGCAACGAGCCTTCGCCGGTGACGAGTGTGCGATGGGCCCGCGCGCCCAGCGTGAGAGTGGCCGGCGCCAGGGCCACGAGGTGGCGCACGACGTCGGCCGGGATACGCACGGTCTGACCGTCGGCCTGGGCGCCGGCGGCGACCAGCGCCGTGCGGGCCGCGGGCGCCGGCACGGCGACTCCGATGGTCGAGAGGACGTGCAGCGCCGCCTCGTCGAGTCCTTGAAGGTCGTCGGCGGTGAGGATCTCGAGGCGTCCTGTCGCCGGGGGAGCATAGTGTCGCACTCGGCCACCTTTCTCGTTCTTGCGGGGCTCGTTCGCGGCGCTCGCCGCGCGCCGCCGACCGCGCCGGTCCTAGCCGCGCGCGGCCGCCCCATTCTGGGGGCGCGCGGCGATGGCTGCAACCCGCGCGCCGAGCGCGCCGCGCAGGTCGACGCTGCGCAGCTTCACGACGGTCGTGGTCGTGCCGCCCGCGCAGTAGACGACCGGCGGCTCGAAGACGCCGGCGTCGGCGACCGTCGGCAGGTCGGCGGCGAGGCCGCACGGCGGCAGCGCGCCGAGCCGGTAACCGGTGAGCGCGACGACCCTGGCGGCGGTGACCGCCGTGACGCGGTCGCAGCCGAGCTCGGCGCGCACCCGAGCGCGATCGACGTGGGTGTCGCCGGGCACGAGACACACGACCGGACCGCGCTCCGTTTCGAGCAGCACAGTGGTGACGACCTCGCGCAGCGGCACCCCCAGCAAGGCGGCGGTACGACGCGCCGTGCTCGACAGGGCGGGCAGATGCACGATCTCGTGCGCCACTCCCTGCTCGAGGAGACAGTTGTGGACGTCGCTGCAGGACCTCATGTGCCCCCCTCGCAACCGGAGCCCACTGTACCACAGCGCCCCGCCCGCAAAGGACGGGATCGGCCGGAGTTCCGGGCGGCCGGAGGCCCGGGGCGGTCGCCGCGGTTCGCCGCCGCGAAGGCGCCCGATGTTGCCGCGACCGCCCCACCTGCCTACCATGAGACGATGCGCAAACGCACGACACGCCAGCGTTTCGGCCGGCGCACGGCCAACCTGCTCCTGATCGCCGGCGGGCTGACGCTCGCCTTCCCCTTCTGGTCGGCGGCCTACACCCACTACGAGCAGCGCCACCTGAGCGCCGACTACCAGCGCGCCAGCGCCTCGTTTTCGGCGGCGGCCCAGCGGCAGTCGTCGACCCTCGCGCTCCTGCACACACCGGCCATGCAGGCCCGCCGGCTGGCCATGCTGTTCGGGCGCACCCTCAAGCCCGGCGACCCGATCGGCCGGCTGATCATCCCCCGCGCCGGCGTCAACCGCATCGTCGTGCAGGGCACCACCGGCTCATCGAGCCTGAGTCCGGCGAGCGACACCACCTACCTGCGCGGCGGCCCCGTGCACTACGGCGTGACGCCGCTGCCGGGGGCCGGGGAGCCGTTCGCCGTGGCTGGCCACCGCACGACCTACAGCGCACCGTTCTACAGCCTGAACCTGCTGCACCGCGGCGATCCGATCGTCCTCGACACTCCCTACGGCCGGTTCGTCTACAGCGTCGCCAAGATCACCACCGTGCTGCCCACCGACGTGAGGGTGCTCTACGATCGTGGCTACGCCCTGGTGCTCACCACCTGCACGCCGCCGTACTACGCCAGCCACCGCCTGGTGGTCTGGGCGAGCGAGAAGAGCTTCACGCTGAAGAAGTAGGGTCGTCAGTCCGGGTAGGGCGGCCGCTCTCTGCGACTGCCCTCGAGCAGCACCACGAGGTAGGGGTCGCCTGCGGCTCCGCCGGGGTGTCGAGCGGGCACCACGACGAGGCCTTCGGCCAGCACCATCGAGCGCAGGATGCCCGATCCCTGGGGGCCGGTCGTGGTAAAACGCCAGCCGTCGCCGGCGTCGTGAGAGAGCAGGCAGCGGCGCACCTCGGCCCTGTCTCTCGTACCCTTCACCGGCTCGTCGGCGACGGCCGTGAGCCACGGCCGCCAGATGTCGCGGCGGCCCTGCAGGGCAAGCAGCGCGGGCCGGATGTAGAGCTCGAAGCAGACCATGGAGGCGACCGGGTTGCCCGGCACCCCGAACACCAGCCCTCCCTCGTAGACCCCGAAGGCGAGCGGCTTGCCCGGCTTGGTGGCGACGCCCCAGAAACGGCGCTCGACGCCGAGCTCGTCCTCGATCTGCTTGACGAAGTCGTAGTCGCCGACCGACACCCCGCCCGTCGTCACGGCCACGTCGGAGTCGAGCGCCTCGGCGATCAGGCGGCGCGTCTCGTCGGGCTCGTCGGGGGCGATGCCGAGCAGGATCGGCTCGCCGCCGGCCGCCAGCACCTGACCCCAGGCGGTGAACGAGTTGGAGTTGTGGATCTGGCCGGGGCCGAGGGGTCGCCCGGGCGGCACCAGCTCGCTGCCGGTCGACAGGACCGCGACGCGCGGCCGCCGCGCGACCACGAGCTCCTCGATGCCGATCGACGTGAGCAGGCCGATCTCGGCGGGGCCCACCAGAGCGCCGCCGGGCAGCACGACGTCGCCCGGGCGCACGTCCTCGCCGGCATGGCGCACGTTCTTGCCGGTCGCCGGCATCGTGGTCACGAAGACTCTGCCGTCGCGTTCTTCCACATGTTCGACCTGGACGACGGTGTCGGCGCCCGCGGGCATGGGTGCGCCGGTCATGATGCGGGCGGCGCAGCCGGGCGCGAGCGGTTCGCGCGACGGGTGGCCGGCCGGGATCTCGGCGGTGATGGGGAGGCCTTCGCCGTGCGCGGCGCCGACGAGGTCGGCGCCGCGCACGGCGAAGCCGTCCATGGCGGAGTTGTCGAACGACGGCACCGGCGCCGGTGAGACGACCTCGGCGGCCGTGACGCGGCCCAACGTCTCGAGGAGCGGCAGCCGCTCGGAGCCGAGCGGCCGCACCTCTGCGAGCACCAGATCGATGGCTTCGTTCAGGGTGATCACGAGCGCCTCCTTGCCCTCGGTCGCCGCCGGCCGGCGAGCGTCACGGACTCACGGCGCCGCTATCGCGGACGGCGGTCCGGCGGCGACGCACCGCCCAGAGTAGCGCAAGCGCGCCCGCCACGCCGATCACGTCGAGCGCGGCGTCGCGGGGGTCGGCCGTGCGGTAGGGGATCGGCCACTGGATCAGCTCGATGACGATGCCGTACCCGATGGCCGCCACGGCGCCGGCGACCATGCCGCTCGAACCGGGCACGGCTCGCGCGCGGGCGAGGGCGACGAGCACGGCCAGCAGACCGAACTCGAAGACGTGGCCTACGTTGCCCTGCAGCGACCAGCCGGCGTGCGGCGTGAGACCGAAGATCCAGCCTACGGGCACCACCGACACGAACAGGATGACGGGCGCCCAGACGATCCAGCCGCGGCGTGCGACGAGACCGGCGAAGGCGGCGCCGCGGCCCGCCGGTCGGCCGGCGGCGCCGTCAGCCCGGCGGGCTTCGCTCGCCCCCGTCATGCCGGCGCGCCGTCCGCGACCGGGCCCGTCGCGGCGAAGGTCTCGCAGCCGTCGAAGACCAGGGCCAGGAGCTGGCCGGCCGCCACCTCGATCCGCGCCGCCGGGGCGGCGACCCGGTTGCCGAGCCCGCGACAGATGTCGGCCGCGAGAGGCTCGTCTGTCAGCGGGTACTCCAGCCCGCGCAGCGTGACCACGACGTCGTTCGACAGCGCCGCCAGCGAGACCCGCGTACCGACCGCGGCGCCGAGGCGCAGCGTCGCCGGGCCCTGGACGACGGTGGCCGCGAGTCCCGGCGCGGCGAGGCGCCCCGCGCGGCCGCGCGCCGCCAGGCCGCGCAGCACGCAGATGTGGCCCACGACGTGATCGAGACCGCCGCCGAGCGCGCCGAGCAGCACGATCTCGTCGCGCCAGCGCGCCGTCGCCTGACCGACGGCGAGCTCGCCGTCGGTCTCATCCTTGCGTACCGGGTGCGCCACGACCTCGACCCCGGCCGCCCGGGCCGCGGCTACGTGCGCCGCGTCGAGCGAGTCGAAGTCGCCCACCAGCAGCCGCGGCCAGAGTCCGTGACGGCGCAGAAAGCGCTGACCGCCGTCGGCCGCCACGACGACCCGGGCCGCGGCGAACTGCCGCAGGTAGAACTCGTCGTCGTCGTACTCGCCGTTCAGAAAGACGGCACAGGTCACCTGGGCCTCCTCACGTCCTCACGTGGTGTCGCCCGCCCGCTCTCGCCGGCCGGTCCCGGGCCGGGCCGCGTCGTAGGCCTTCAGCAGCGGCCACAGGCACACCGCCGTGATCACCGCTTCGGGCACCAGGAAGAGCAGATTGTAGGTGAGCGCGTACAGCCAGGGCCACTCCCACTGGGGCGCGTAGCTTGCGAAGAAGATCCAGCCCGAGAAGAAATGGAAGACGAGCCGGGCGCCGCTGCCGAGGGCGACGGCCGCGGCGAGAGAGCGCCAGCCGACGACCGGCACGAGGCCGGCAAGGCCGACGGCGGCAAAGGCGAGCGGATAGTCGAGCAGGGCCTGGGCGGGATGGTAGATGAACGGCGGCGTGAGCGGCACGAAGATCTGCATCAGGCCGTAGAGCAGACCGACGACGGTCGCCGGCACCAGACCGCGGCGCGCGGCGATGAAGAATATCGGCAGCATCTCGAGGCTGATCGAGCCGCCCTGAGGCATCTGGAAGGGCCGGAACACACCCAGGACCCAGCACAGCACGAGGGCGATGGCCATCTCGGCGATGGCCGGCGCGCCCCAGCGGTCGCGGTCGACCACGTACTGACTCGCGAGCAGGCGCGCGAGCCGTGTCCTCTTTGCTGGAGGGGCTTCGGTCTGCGGTGGCTGCGCGGACGGCGACTGCGCCATGTGGTTCTCCCTTCGCTGGCATTACCCAGCAGCGCCTGACGGGCGCCGCCACCCCTCGGGGGTGGTCAGGTTCTGCGCGTCGACGCTAGGAAGCGTCCTCTCAGCCCCTCATCCAGGAGCTCCGCAGGACACCGTCAGTATACCCCCGTGCCGCCCGGCGACACGCGGGCCAGGCCCGCGGGCGAGGCGCCCGACCGCCCGGCCCGGCGGCCGTCCGGCCCGGTCCCACGTTTCAGACGCCCCGCTCCGGCGTGAGTGCCTCCTGTGGAATATGTGGATAACTTCTTTTTGCCGCGCTCACAGGCTCGAACGGCCGTTGACAAACCGTTGACGCAAGTGAGTTGCCTTGACATCCGGCGAAGGATTCCATCGATTGTGTCTTACGCCGTTTTGCAGGTATTTCCCTGACCGACACGGCGGTGACCGTCTGCCGGCAGCCTACGCCCCGGCGAGTTCTTGCGGTGGTGCCGGTGGGGCCAGGGACAAGGGCCCGTGAAAGCACCTTTTCCACAAATGCTGGTATTTGCGCACAGCGGGCGCCGCTCGGCCGCAACGATTCCACAGATGTCGAAAACCCTGTGGACAACGGCTACCGATCCCCTGCAAATACGCTTTTCAGACGAACCGCCGGCCGCAAGGCCCTCTGCTATACTCCAACCCCCCATGGATTCGTTTCTCGACAGGCTGCTGGCCCAGGAGACCGCGGCGCAGAGCGCCCCGCGAAGCGCCCCTGGCGAACGGGCCACCGTCGTCGTCGACGATGTCCCCGCGTCGCACGGCGGCGCCGGCGTCGAGACCCCTGCACGGGTCGCCGGCGACGGGGCCCTTGCTCGCGGCACCGGCGAGGGGGCGCCCGCTGCGCCCGCGCCGGCCGGCGACGCCTCCGGCGATCCGCCACGGGGTCCGGGCGCCCCGCGGATCGCGGTGTACGACACGCTCACCAGCCCGCCCCGCGTGATCTCTGTCGAGGAGCGCGACGTGCCCGGGTTGATCGCCTCGCTCGCCGAGAAGACCTATCACTCGTGCCGTGAGCAGGGCGGCAACGTGCCGTTCACGGTCATCAACGAGCTCATCGAGAACCTGATCCACGCCTTCTTCTGCGACGTCGTGATCACCGTCCTGGACGGCGGCCGCGTGGTGCGCATCTCCGACCACGGGCCGGGTGTCGGCGACAAGGAGCGGGCCTTCCTGCCGGGTTTCACGACGGCGACCGCCGAGCAGCGCCGCTTCATCAGGGGCGTGGGCTCGGGGCTGCCCATCGCCCGCGAGTCTCTCGGTTTCCTGCGCGGCGCGATCACGGTCGAGGACAACCTCGGCGGCGGCGCGGTGGTCACCATCAAGATGCCGCAGCAGACGACCCTCGAGGCGGGCGCAGAGAAGACCGCCCCGGCGGCGCCTCAGCTCTCGACCCGTCAGAAGAAGATCCTGGTGCTGCTGATGGAGCTGAACGTGGCCGGTCCGAGCGCCCTCGCCAAGGAGCTCGGAGTGGCGCCGGCGACGGCCTACAGGGAACTTCATTTACTGGAGAAGATGGGCTTGGTACACTCGCGCGGCGACGGGAAGCGCGCCCTGAGCGAAGAGGGCATGGGCCTCCTCGAAACGCTCTTCTGACGCCCGGACACCCCTCCGCGAGGCGAGCGATCGACGACCAACTGACACTCATCTGGAACGAGGCCCGCGAGCACATCCGCGGGCGCGTGAACGACGCCACCTTCCGACTCTGGTTCGAACGCACCGTGCCGGTGGCGCTCGACGACACGACCTTTACCGTGGGGCTGCCCAACGAATTCGCCCGTGATTGGGTCGAGAAGCGGTTCGGCGCGCTCCTGCGCGAAGCGATCAGCGCCGTGATGGCCGCCGACATCGAGGTGCGCATGGTGGTCGACGAGCGCGCCGTCACGGTGGCCCCGAGCGACCCGGTCGACGAACCACCGGCGGTGACGGTCGCGCACCCGAACGGCGCCCCGAGCGGCAACGGGGCGCCCGCCGGCGCTGCGCCCGACGGCGGCGGGCTCAACCCCCGCTACGTCTTCGACCGCTGGGTCGTCGGGCCCCACAACGAGTACGCCACCGCGGTCGCGCGCAGCGTCGCCGCCACGCCGGCCGCCGCCTACAACCCCGTCTTCATCTACGCCGACACAGGGCTCGGCAAGACCCACCTGATCCAGGCGATCGCCCATGAGATCCTCGTGGCCGACCCCAGGCTGCGCGTCAGGTACGTCACCTGCGAACGCTTCACCGACGACTTCATCAGCGGAGTAACCGAGAAGGGCCGCATCGAAGGCTTCAAGCAGCAGTACCGCGCCAACGACGTTCTGCTGATCGACGACGTCCAGTTCCTGGCCGGCAAGCAGGGCACCCAGGTCGAATTCTTCCACACGTTCAACGCGCTCTACGAAGCCGACAAGCAGATCGTCCTCACCTCCGACCGCCAGCCGCGCGAGCTCGAGGAGTTAGACGACCGCCTGCGCTCGCGCTTCGGCCAGGGAGTCGTGGTCGACATCGGGCGTCCCGACGTCGAGACGCGCATCGCGATCCTGCGCCGCCAGGTCAAAGTCGACGGCAACACGATCGGCGAGCCCGAGGCGCTCGAATACATCGCCAGCCGCGTGTCGACCAACATCCGCGAGTTGGTCGGCGCGCTGCGCCGCGTGGTCGGCTTCGCCTCGATCACTCACAGCGAGGTGACCCTCGACGTCGCCCGCGAGGCGCTCAAGGACATCCTGCCGCCGATCTACTCCCAGCCGATCACGATCGACGCCGTGCAGAGCGAGGTCGCGCGCCAGTTCGGCTGCCATGTGAGCGACCTGCGCGGCGACAAGCGCACCGCCGACGTCACCTACCCGCGCCACATCGCCATGTACCTGTGCCGCGAGCTCACCGAGGCCTCGCTGCCGCAGATCGGCGAGCGCTTCGGCGGCCGCGACCATAGCACCGTGTTGTATGGCGTCAACCGGATCGCGCGGCTCCTGCAGGACGGCCACGACCGCCAGCTCCACGACCTCATCCAGGTCATCACGTCGCGCCTGCAGATCGGTCGCTAGGGCGGCCCGCGCGAGCCTTCAGGCAGGTCTGTTGACGACCACCGGAGAACGCGGTGGAGAATATCGCGCGACGACCCCAAACCGGATATGCTTGGCCCGTGCGGAGCCGTTCGCAGAGCGCTGGGGTGGCCTTTTCCACGCGCTCTCCACAGCAGCGTCACAAGCCCGGCGTCACCGTGGACGCAGGCAGACAGTCGGTTTCCCACACTGTCAACATCACCTATGACGAACACGAAGGTATATCTCTTAAAAGAGAAGAGATAGTAAGGAGCCGGAATGAGATTCGCCTGTGATCGCACGACGCTCGTCGAGAAGCTCAGCATCCTGGCGCGCGGCGTCTCCACGCGCAGCGCCCTGCCAGTGCTCTCAGGCATCCTGCTCCAGGCCCGCGACGGCCGGCTCGAGATGTACTCCACCGACATGGAGCTCTCCATCAAGGCGAGCATCGCCACCACCATCGAGACCGAAGGCGAGGCCGTCGTCCCGGCGCGCCTGTTCACCGACGTGATCAAGAACATGGCGGCCTCCGAGGTGCGTGTCGAAGCCGGCGACGGCATGGTCAAGGTCCTCGCCGGCAAGGCGACCTTCAGCCTCAATTCGTGGGTGGCCAGCGACTTTCCACCGACCTCGTCGTTCGACATGAGCGAAGCCTTCTCGGTCGGCGTCACGCCGTTCGTCGAGACGCTCGAAAAGGTCGGCCGGGCCGCCTCGCGCGACGAGACCAGGCCGATCCTCACCGGCGTTCTGGTCACGATCGGCGCCGGCAAGCTCAAGATGGTCGCCACAGACAGTTATCGGCTGAGCGTCAAAGAGACGCCCCTCGAAGGCGGGCCGGCCGACGAGATCCAGGCCATCGTGCCGGTCAAGGCGCTGAGCGAAGTGCAGCGTCTGTGCGCCGGCCTGGACGACGGCGAGCTGCAGCTCGTGATCACAGAGAACCAGGCGCTGTTCGCCGTGAACGACGTGTGGATCGCGACGCGCCTGATCGACGGTCAGTTCCCCAACTATCGCCAGCTTCTGCCCGACAGCTTCGACCACGCTGTGGCGCTCGACCGCCTCGAGCTGCTCGGAGTGACGCGCCGCGTCAGCCTGCTGGCGCAAAAGAACGCACCCCTGCGGCTGCAGTTCAGCGAAGGCAAGCTCACCATCCGTGCCGTCACGCAAGATGTCGGGCAAGCCGAAGAAGAGCTCGACGCGCCGTTCGCCGGCGAGCCCTTCGAGATCGGCTTCAACCCCCTGTTCCTCATCGACGGCCTCGACGGCGTGTCGGGCGACACCGCGACCCTCAAGTTCATCAACCCGCTGCGGCCGGGCTTGGTCACGGGCGCCGACGAATCGTTCGTCTACCTGATCATGCCGATCCGGCTGAGCAGCTGATCGAGATCCCCGTCAGGGGTCCCCTGCCGCTGGGGGCGTTCCTCAAGCTGGCCGGCGCCACCCAGACCGGCGGCGAAGCCAAGCTGCTCATCCAGAACGGCGACGTGCGCGTGAACGGCGCCGTCGAGTTGCGGCGCAGTCATGCGGTCGCTCCCGGCGACCGCGTCACGGTGCGCACCACGGAGTATCGCGTGTGTTCGTCGCCCGCCTGAGGCTGGTCAACTTCCGCAGCTATCACGACGCCACGGTCGAGTTCGACCCCGGCCTCAACGTCGTCGTCGGGCAGAACGCGAGCGGCAAGACGAACCTCCTCGAAGGCGCCTTTTTCGCCCTGCGCGCCACGTCGCCCCGCACCGTCAAAGAAGAGAAGACCGTGCGGTGGGGCGCGACCTACACGCGCGCCGAGGCGACCGTGGCGGGGCGCCCGGGCGCCGCCGCCCACAGCCTCACGGTCGCCTACGCGCCCGGGCAAGGCAAGCAGGTACGCGTCGACGGGGTCGAGGTCGCGTCGCTCGACGACCTGCGCCGCCAGGGCGCGGTCTTCATCTTCGTGCCCGAGAGTCTGCTGCTGGTCAAGGGCAGCCCCGCCCGCCGGCGCGCTCATCTCGACGCGTTCGCCGCGGCACTCGAGCCGGCCTACGACGCCGGCCTGCGCGATCTGAACGTCGTGCTGAAACAGCGCAACGCTCATCTCTGGCGCGTGCGCGAAGGCGCCCCCGCCGACTCGCTCGACGCCTGGGACCGTCAGCTCGCACGAGTGGCGCTGACCTTCTCCGCCCGCCGCCGGGCCCTGGTGGCGCGCCTCGCCGCGCGCTACCGCGAGTTCGCCTCTGCGCTGGCCCCCGACGGCGGCGACTTCTCGCTGTCGCTGGTCTCGCAACTCGATGGACTCGATGCCGAGGCCGGGTCCGATTCGGCGGAGGCGCTCGAAGAGGCCTTCGTGGCTGCGCTGCGGGCCCGACGGCCCGGCGAGATAGGGCGCGCGATCTCAGGCTTCGGACCCCACCGCGACGATCTCCGTTTCGCCGAAGAGAGCGCGGCCGCGCCGCTCGTCGGCGAGCCTCGCGATCTGCGCCTCTTCGGTTCGCAGGGCGAGCAGCGCGCCGCCGTGCTCGCCCTGCTGCTCGCCGAGCGCGCGGTCGCCGCCGAGGTGACCGGCGACACCGGCACGCTGCTGCTCGACGACGTGATGAGCGAGCTCGACGACGCCCGCCGGCGGCTGCTGGTGAGCACGCTCACCGCCGGCGGCCAGGCGCTCATCACCACGACCAACCGTCTCTACTTCACCGCCGACGAGCTCGCCGGCGCGCGCGTCCTCGACCTCGGCGCCGGCGGCGGCTTCGCCGACAGCGGAGCGGCGCCGGCAGCGACGCCCGGCGAGGCGCCCCGTGGCTGAGTTCTCGCGCCTGGGCGACATCCTGAACGCGGCGCTGGGCCGGGTCGCCGACAGTGACGAGGGTCGCGCCTACCGGGCGTGGGCGCGGGCCGCCGGCGCCGACGTCGTCGCGGTCACGCGCCCGCGGCGCCTGTCGCGCGGGGTGCTCACCGTGGAGTGCGAGTCGTCGACCTGGTCGAACGAGCTGACCTATCTGACGCCCGTGATCCTCGAGCGGCTGCGGGCCGACGACCCCACGACGCCGGTCACCGGCCTGCGGTTCGTCGTCGGGCGACCGCACAAGGCCACCTCCGGCGACGAAGGGTAGGAGCCCCAGGGGGCGGCTGCGGGGCGTCGCGCCGGTCGCTCGCGGCACTAATCGTGGACCGCGGAAACGGGCAGGCCGGCAGGAGCGCGAGCGCGCGCGGCGAAGTATGAAGTCAAGACAAGCGCGCGCGATCCGCGCGCGATCCGGGAGGGTTCGCATAGGCCCGTTCAGGCGCCCGCCACTACGTTCACCGCAGCCGACCGTCGGCGAGTCGCTCCGCGACCGCCCATTGTCACCGGGATGGCCGCGGGAAATACGGAATTTGCGGCAATTTTCGAGCGACTCTCAGCTTCCAGTCGAGGCCTACGGATGGTATACTAAGACACGTCCCGCGCCCGGCCTTTCGGCCGTTCGCGCGTCCGCCCGTTCCACTCTGTGACAGGTCAGGTGTAGTGAGTAGCGACCAGCGTTACGACGCACAAGACATCAAAGTCCTCGAGGGCCTCGATCCGGTCCGCGAGCGTCCCGGCATGTACATCGGTTCCACCGGGCCGCGCGGCCTCCATCACCTGGTCTACGAGGTCGTCGACAACTCGGTCGACGAAGCCCTCGCCGGTTATTGCACCGGACTTACCGTCACGATCCAGCCCGACAACTCGGTGGTCGTGGTCGACGACGGGCGCGGCATCCCGGTGGGCATCATGCCGCAGTACAACAAGTCCGCGGCCGAGGTCGTGCTCACCATGCTGCACGCCGGCGGCAAGTTCGGCGGCGCCGGCTACAAGGTGTCCGGCGGTTTGCACGGCGTGGGCGTCTCTGTCGTCAACGCGCTGTCCGAATGGCTCGAGCTCGATATCTATGTCGACGGCTTCCACTGGCACCAGCGCTTCGAGCGCGGCGTGCCCGTCACGCCCCTCGAGAAGCTCGAGAAGCGCGCCAAGAACGCGCCGACCGGCACCACCGTGTCGTTCATGCCCGACCCCGATGTCTTCGAAGAGGTCGAGTACGACTACCGCGTGCTGGCGCAGCGCCTGCGCGAGACCGCCTTCCTCACCAAGAACCTGCGCATCGAGCTCATCGACGAGCGCGCTGAGGGCGAGACCACCGTCTTCCAGTACGCCGGCGGCGTGCGCGACTTCGTCGACTACATCAACCGCGACAAAGACCCGGTCCACCGCACGGTGATCTACTTCGAAAACGAGACCCCCGACGGTCAGGTCGAAGTCGCCATGCAGTGGAACTCGTCGTACAACGACTCGATCTTCACGTTCGCCAACAACATCAACACCACCGAAGGCGGCTCGCACCTGTCGGGCTTCCGCGGCGCCCTCACGCGCACCATCAACGACTACGCCCGCCAGAAGGGGCTGCTCAAAGAGAAAGAGGAGAACCTCTCGGGCGAAGACGTGCGCGAGGGGCTGTCGGCGATCGTCTCGGTCAAGCTCAAGAACCCGCAGTTCGAGGGCCAGACCAAGACCAAGCTGGGCAATACCGAGATCCGCACGCTGGTCGAGACCACGGTCAACGCCAAGCTCGCCGAGTTCCTCGAAGAGCACCCCGCCGAGGGCCGCCAGATCGTCGACAAGTCGGTCACGGCGGCGCGGGCGCGCAGCGCCGCGCGCAAGGCGCGCGACCTCACGCGCCGCAAGGGCCTGCTCGAAGGCTCCTCCCTGCCCGGCAAGCTGGCCGACTGCTCCATCCGCGACCCACACCTCTCCGAGCTCTACCTGGTCGAGGGCGACTCGGCCGGCGGCTCGGCCAAACAGGCGCGCGACCGCAGCTTTCAGGCCATCCTGCCGCTGCGCGGCAAGATCATCAACGTCGAGAAGGCGCGCATCGACAAGATGCTGCAGAACAACGAGATCCTCACCATGATCAGTGCCATGGGCACCGGCATCGGCGACGAGTTCGACCTCGAGCAGGCGCGCTACCACAAGATCATCATCATGACCGACGCCGACGTCGACGGCTCGCACATCCGCACTCTGATCCTCACGTTCCTGTTCCGCCACATGACGCCGCTCGTCGATGCCGGCTACATCTACATCGCCCAGCCGCCGCTCTACCGGCTCAAGCAGGGCAACCAGGAGACCTACATCCACAAAGAGGCCCAGCTCGAAGAGATCCTGCTGCGCGGCCGCCTCGAACAGATCAAGGTCGAGAACACCGACACCGGCTTCAACTTCTCCGAGACCAAATACCAGCGCTTCCTCAAGCTCTTCAGCGAATACGAGGGCTGGGTCAAGAAGCTCAAGAGTCAGTTCGGCGGCGAGCTCGTCGACTGGCTCAAGAACGGCCCTACGATCGAAGCCGACGTACCCAGCTTCGCGGCCCTCGTCGAAGCGTTGCGCTCCGACATCGACAAGCGCTACGTCATCGACGTGGTCGCCACCGACGACGAGGCCGAGATCGTCGACACCAGGCTGGTCGAGCGCAAGAGCGGCCTGGCGGTCAACCTGCGGATCCCCTTCGCCGCCTTGGCCGGGCGCGAGTTCCACAGCCTCAAACGTGTCCACGAACGGGTGCGCGAGATGGTCGGCCGGCCGCCGTTCACGTTGCGCTTCGGCAACCGCAAGGCCGACGCCTCGAGCTACGAAGACCTGCGCGTGCAGATCGTCGAGCTGGTCAAAGAGGGCATCCAGCTGCAGCGCTTCAAGGGCCTCGGCGAGATGAACCCCGATCAGCTCTGGGAGACCACCATGAACCCCATGAGCCGCACGCTGCAGCTCGTGTCCATGGAAGACGCCCAGGCGGTCGACGAAGTCTTCACCATGCTCATGGGCGACAAGGTCGAACCGCGTCGCGAGTTCATCGAAAAGAACGCCAAGGAAGTGCGGTTCCTCGATGTCTGACGAGCTGCAGACACTCGAAGGCAAGATCGAGCCGATCCAGCTCGAAGACGAGATGCGCTCGTCGTTCATCGACTACGCCATGAGCGTGATCGTCGACCGCGCGCTGCCCGACGCCCGCGACGGCCTCAAACCCTCGCAGCGGCGCATCCTCGTGGCCATGAACGACCTCGGTCTGGCGCCCAACAAGCAGCACCGCAAGTGCGCCAAGATCGCCGGCGACACCTCCGGTAACTACCACCCCCACGGCGAGTCGGTCATCTACCCGACCCTCGTGCGCATGGCGCAAGACTTCAACATGCGCTACACGCTGGTCGACGGCCAGGGCAACTTCGGCTCAGTCGAAGGCGACTCTCCCGCGGCCATGCGCTACACCGAGGCGCGGTTCTCGCGGATCGCCGTCGAGATGCTGCGCGACATCGACGCCAACACCGTCGACTGGGTGCCCAACTACGACGAGACGCGCCGCGAGCCCACCGTCCTGCCGAGCCGCATGCCCAACCTCATGGTCAACGGTTCCAGCGGCATCGCCGTCGGCATGGCGACCAACATCCCGCCGCACAACCTGGGCGAAGTGGTCGACGCCATCGCCACCCTGATCGACAACCCCCAGGCGAGCGCCGACGACCTCATGGCCCACATCACGGGGCCCGACTTTCCGACCGGCGGGGTGATCCTCGGCACCGCCGGCATCAAAGAGGCCTACCGCACCGGCCGCGGCCGCATCCGCGTGCGCGCCAAGGCCCACACCGAGCAGCTCAAGGGCAATCGCACCGCCATCGTCGTCACCGAGCTGCCCTATCAGGTCAACCGGGCCGCCCTCATCGAGAACATCGTCGATCTCGTCAAGAGCAAGAAGATCTCCGAGATCTCCGACCTGCGCAACGAATCCGACCGCTCCGGCATGCGCCTGGTCATCGAGCTCAAGCGCGACGCCATCGCCATGGTCGCGCTCAACAAGCTCTACAAGCACACCCAGATGCAGACCACCTTCGGGGTCATCAACATCGCTCTCGTCGGCGGTGTGCCGCGTACGCTCACCCTGCCCGAGATGCTGCAGGCCTACATCGCCTTCCAAAAAGAGGTGGTGATCCGGCGCACCAAGTTCGAGCTCGACAAAGCCGAGACCCGCGCTCACATCCTCGAAGGCCTGCTCGTGGCGCTCGACAATCTCGATCAGATCATCGCAATCATCCGTCGCGCGGCCGACGTCGAGACCGCCCGCGAGGCGCTCATGGACACCTTCGAGCTCACCCTGCCGCAGGCGCAGGCGATCCTCGACCTGCGCCTCCAGAAGCTCACCAGCCTCGAACGCGACAAGGTCAAAGAGGAGCATCGCGGTCTGCTCGCGCGCATCAAGGAGCTGCGCGAGCTGCTCGGCGACGAAGACGCCATCTACGGCGTCATCAAAGACGAGCTCCGCGAGCTCAAGCGGCTGTACAACGACGACCGCCGCACCGAGATCGTGCCCGACGAAGGCGACCTCGACATCGAAGACCTGATCGCCGAGCAGCAGATGGTGATCACGGTCACCAAGACGGGCTACGTCAAGCGCCTGCCGACGGCCACCTATCGCCAGCAGAAGCGCGGCGGCGTGGGCGTGGCCGGCATGGACCTGAAAGAAGAAGACGAGGTCGAGCACCTCTTCATCACCAGCACCCACCACTTCCTGCTGTTCTTCACGAGCGTCGGCAAGGTCTACCGGCTCAAGGTCCACGAGCTGCCCGAAGCCGGGCGCAACGCGCGCGGCAAGCACCTCTCCAACCTGCTGCCGTTGCGCCAGGACGAACGAGTCTGCGCCGTCATCAACACGCGCAACTTCGACGTCGCCGAAGGCAAGTTCCTCATGTTCTGCACGCGCAAGGGCGTCGTCAAAAAGACGCTCTTCGGCTCGTACAACACGCCTCTCAAGTCCGACGGCATCATCGCCATCGACATCCGCGACGACGACGAGCTGATCGCCGTCCGCAACACGTCGGGCGACGACGACCTGCTCATGGTCAGCCGCCTCGGGCAGGGCATCCGCTTCCACGAAAGCGACGTGCGCCCGACCGGCCGCAACACCTCCGGCGTCCGCGGCATGCGGCTGCGCAAGGGCGACGAGCTCATCAGCATGGACGTCGCCCGCGACGACTCCGACCTCTTCCTCGTCACAGACAACGGCTACGGCAAGCGCACGCCGATCATGGACTGGCGCGTGCAGGGCCGCGGCGGCCAGGGGGTCATCGCCATCAAGCTGACCGACCGCAAGGGTTACCTGGTCGGCGTGCGCATGGTGCGCGACAACCACGAGATCATGCTGCAAAGCCGCGACGGCGTGGTCATCCGTATGGCCGCGGCCGACATCAGCCGCCAGGGTCGCACGGCGACCGGCGTGCGCGTCATGAACATGCGCGAGGGCGACGTCGTGAGCGCGATCGCCCGTATGGTGGTCTCCGAATCGGGCGCCACCGACGAAGAGATCGACGCCGAGTAGCCCGGGCCGCCTCCGGCCGGGCGCTCCGCCGCCGCTCCGCCGCTCCGCACTTTCGCCGTTGGTCCGGTCGCCGTTGGTCCTGTAGCCACCACGGCCACTCGTCCCGCACGGCCCGTCGTCCACCGCATCCCCCAATCCGCACGACGGCGCATGGCAAACGCTCTCCCCCGGAGGCGCACCGGGTAGTAGAATCCCGAAGTGCTGCCGCGGGTTCGTACGAACGTCGCGCCCGGGCATACGGGTCCGACGAAAGCCTGACTGAGCCGGCCCGCGACAGCGGGGTCCGCGACGCATGCGTCGCTGGACCCGTCTCACCCGGGCCCGGGGTGTGCCCGGCTTGTGGCGACAGTCGAGGGGGCGGACATGCTGGTCGGGGCGCTGCGATCCGACAACCCGCTGGGCGGTGCTCCGCTCACCTGCGACGACGTGACCGAGTCTTTCACGCTGCAGGGCGTCGGCGAGATCAGCGCCGCCAAGCTGCTCGACCTCGAGAACCGCCGTCAGCTCGTCTGGTCGGATCTGGTGACGCGCGAATGGGTGCTCGAGACGGCGGCCATCCGGGTGCGGCGCGAGGCAGCCGCCAGGGCAGCCGAGGCCGCCGCGGCGGCCAAGGCGGCCGCCGAGAGCGCGGGGGCCGCGGCCGTCACCGCTGCCGCCGACGCGCTCACCCGAGCGGCCGGGGTGCCGGCGGCTTCCACCAGGTTCGCGGCGCCGCCCGATGACGGCCGCGTGGCCGGCCGGCTGGTCTGGAGCGAAGCGCTCCCGCGTGCAGATGCCGCCGCGGCGGGCGTGGCCGCGGCAACGGGCGCCGATGTCGCCGGCGGTCCGACGGCGACGAGCTCCGGTGGCGCCGCCGCTGGGGCGCCGGCGATGCCCGATGGCGTGCCGGCGCCGGCCGCGGGGATCGGTGGGCTCACGGCGCCCGCGCCGGTTGCGCCACCCGGATCGGTCGCACCACCCGCAACGTGGACGTCGCCACGCGCAGCACCCGCCGAGCCCGCAGCACCCGCCGAGCCCGGGGCGGCAGAGGCGCCCGGTCAGGCGATCGTCACCCGGCGCGCCGACCGGCGTCGATCACTCAAGACGGCCGAGCGTCGGGACCACCTGAGCACCGTCACGGGGCGGGCCGTCGTGGTCGTGCTGCTGACCGTGGCCGTGGTCGTCCTTTTGATCATCGCGCAACGCGGCGGGTTCTGAGGGGCGCTCATCATCGCACCGCGCGGCGTGCGCTGAGGGCGTCGTCGCACCGCCCGGTCGGGCGACCATTCGGCCCGGCAGGCGGGCGGTCCGCAGCGGCATGCTAGAATCGGTCGCCATGACGACCCAGCCTGATACGCAGAACGCCTCATCGACAACCACCGATGCGCCGCCGCCGCGCCGCCCGCGCGTCTTCAGCGGCACGCAGCCGACCGGCGCGCTGCACCTGGGCAACTACCTGGGCGCCATCCGCAACTACGTCGCCCTGCAGGAGACCCACGACTGCGTCTACTGCGTCGTCGACCTCCACGCCATCACCCTGCGGCAGCCCAAGGCCGAGCTCAAGCGCAACACCATCGAGGCGGCCAACATGTTCCTGGCCGCCGGGGTCGATCCCCAGCGCTCGATCGTCATCGTGCAGTCGCACGTGTCGCAGCACTCCGAGCTCGCCTGGATCCTCAACACCGTCGCCTACATGGGCGAGCTGAGTCGTATGACCCAGTTCAAGGACAAGACCAGCGGCGGCGAGAGCGAAAGCATCGGCGTGGGCATCTTCGACTACCCGGTGCTGATGGCGGCCGACATCCTTCTCTACAGGGCCGACGCCGTGCCCGTGGGTGAGGATCAAAAGCAGCACGTCGAGCTCACCCGCGACCTTGCCGAGCGGTTCAACAACGCCTTCGGCAAGACGTTCGTTGTGCCCGAGCCGATCATCCCGGCCGCCGGCGCGCGCATCATGGGGCTCGACGACCCGGCCAAGAAGATGAGCAAGAGCGCCGCGTCGGCCTACAACTACATCTCTCTGACCGACTCACCCGACGAGATCCGCCGCAAGATCAGGCGCGCCGTCACCGACTCAGGGACCGAGGTGCGGTCCGGCCCCGACAAGCCGGCCCTGTCGAACCTGCTCACCATCTTCAGCCTGCTGGCGGGGGAGTCGGTCGAAGCGCTCGTCGCGCGCTACGAGGGTCGCGGCTACGCCGACTTCAAGGCCGACCTTGGAGACGTCGTGGTCGACTCCCTCGCGCCCTTCCAGCGCCGCATGACGGAGCTCGCCGCCGACAGGGGCTTTACTCTCGACGTGCTGCGCGACGGCGCCGAGCGCGCCCAGGCCATCGCGGAGCGCACGATCGCGAAGGTCCGCGACCGCATGGGGTTCGTGCCCAGGTCCTCCTAGGGCGCTGTCGCGCGCCGCGGGACGGGCGGCACTGAAGCCGGCCCAGCCGAGCCGCTCAGTCTCGCCGCTCAGCGCGAGCTCGATCAGCCTGCCGCGCCGCTCATCGAGGACCCGGTCAACCTGCCGCGCCGGTCATCGTGCGCCCGATCGGCCCGCCGCGGCGCTCCAGTCGGCAAAGCGCCACGGCGTGTAGAGCTCGTAGAGAAGACGGCCGCGGTGCGGCGCCAGAGCGTAGTCGTGGGCCGGCAGGGGGCGGGCCGGTTCGGCCCGCCCCCTGCCGGCCAGGCGGGCAGCGGTGAGCAGCGGCAGCAGCGACGGCGCAAGCTGGCTCGCGTTTGCGCGAGCCAGCTTGCGCCGCAAAGCGAGGTCGCCGTCGTCGAGGGCCATCACGTCGAAGTCTTCCGTCGATGTCTGCGCAACGTCCGCCGATGTCTGCGCGGCGGCGATGGGCGACTGCGCCGTCAGGCCGAACCGTCCGCGCCGGTACAGCGGGAACTCGAGCACGCGCAGGCCGGGACGAGCCGCCGCCGCTCGCGCGGCCGCCAGGTTCACGGCGTCGTGGTCGGGGTGGCCGCCCTCATAGGCGGGCACATAGACGGTCGTGTCGTGCGCCGCGCCGGTGTGGGCGCGTTCCTCGGCAGGAGCGCCCGCGCCGACGGACATGTCTCCGGCCTGCGGCGCGGGTCGGTCGAGCGTCCGGATGGCCTCGCGAGTGATCACGTCGACGTGTTCCACGGCGCGCTGATCGCGCAGGTGAAGATCGCGGCCGGCGTCGGCCGGCAGGCCGAGCAGCTTCAGCACGCGGGCGCCTTCGGCGAGGCGACGGCGGGCGGGCGCGAGCCCGCCCGCCGTCGCCCACAGCAGCCGAACGTCGCCGCCGCCGCTCAGCGCCCGGCGCAGATGCCCGGCGCAGAAGACCTCGTCGTCGTGGTGGGCGAGCAAGAAGAGGGTGACGATTGCCATCGGCCTCCGCCGTCGGTCTGCGCCGCAGTCTCCGCCGTCGGTCTGCGCCGTCGGTCTGCGCCGCGGTCTGCGCCATCGGTCTGCGCCATCGGTCTGCGCCGCGGTCTGTGTTTCCGTCCGCGACACGGCCTCGACCGCTCGTGGCCGCTCGCGTAGAGGTGATCTAGAGGGACATCGTCCGGTAGACCTCGCGCATGTGGGCGAACGTCTCGGGCCAGCTGCGTTGGAGGGCGCGGTCGCGGGCCGCGAGACCCATCTTCTGGCGCAGCGGTTCGTCGTCGAGCAGCCGCTCGAGGGCGGCGACGAAACCGCCGGCGTCGCCGGGCGGCACCACGAGGGCCGTGACGTCGCGGGCCACGTTCTCGTCGACTCCGGTGCCGGCCGTGACCACCGCGGGCAGGCCCGAGGCGGCCGCTTCGAGGAGCACCTGACCGAACGTCTCGGCGCGGCCGGGAAAGACGAAGACGTCGGACGACGCATAGATCGTGGCGAGCTCGTCGCCCGTGCGGTAGCCCAGAAACGAGGCGCCCGGCAGCAAGCCGGTGAGCTGCTCCCTGTACGGGCCGTCGCCGATCAGCACCAGTTGGACGTCGTCGCGCTTGTGGCGCAGGAGGTTGTAGGTGAGCGCCAGAAAATCGAGACCCTTCTCGGGCGACATGCGTCCGACCCAGAGGATGACCTTCTTGCCGCCGCCCAGCACGCGACGCACGTCGTCGCTGCGGCGCGCGGGCATGAAGCGGGAGCCGTCGATGGCCTGATCCAAGTTCTCGAAGCGGGCCCGGATACCGTGCTGGGTGAGATCGTCCTGCACCGCTCGCGACGGGCAGAAGACGATCTCGGCCTGGTTGTAGAAGCCCCGCACGTACGTCCACAGGACCTCGCGAACGATGTGGTCGGACGTCAGGAAGTAGCCCAGCCGCGGCAGGTCGGTGTGGTAGGAAGCGACCAGTGGGAGCCCCAGGGTGCGCGCCAGGAGGGCGGCGACCATGCCCATCGGTCCGGGCGTGGCGGCGTGGATCACGTCGATGTCGTTCGTCTCGCACCAGCGCAGGAGCTGGAGCACCGGTGGGATGAAGAGCGGGAACTCCGCGTAGACATCGAAGCTGAAGCGGTCGAGGGCCTCGAAGGTCTCGTGGGTCGGGGCGCTCTGCCGCGCGCTGCCACAGGAGACCATGGTGAACGGCCACTCCTGCGCTTCGGCGAAGGCGACGAGCGGCTGCAGCACGGCGGCCACGCCGTTGATCTCGTCGATCGTGTCGGTGAACATTGCCACGTGCGGCTCGGGCGGTGCGGGCCAGGGCGCCACCAGCTTCTGGTCGGACAGCTCGTCGTGCAGTCTGCGGGCGTGGATGCGCTGGCGCGCCAGCGAGGTCGCCGCCAGCAGGTAGGGGGCGATCAGCGTCTGGGACTGCCCCAGGGTCTTCCAGGTCTCGAGCGAGTCTTTCGTGAAGCCCGTGCCGCGCAACTTCTCGAAGCTCTCGCGCATGGTGCGCTCCCAGGTGGACTCGGCGATGGCGGCGAGCCGCTCGTGGTGAAGTCCGCCTGACACCAGCGCGCCGCTGCGGATGACTTCGGCGGCGCCGCTGGCGGCGGCCTTGCGCAGGGCGCCCTCGCGCCGCCAGGGAGGGTCGATCGCCAGGCCGACGAAGCGCCCCGCGATGTTGCGACTGCGCTGACCTTCGAGGACCGACCAGGGGATGCTCGAGCGCATGCCGCGGCGCAGCAGCGTGCGCGACAGCCAGTTGCGCGAGTCGCTGTCACCGCCGCGGAACAGGAGGCTGATCGCGGTGTGAGCGGTCTTGGCCGTCGAACCCTGCGTACCACGCAGCATCGCCTTACGCCGCATGAGGGCGTCGAAAGGATCGACCTCGCCGGCCTTGAGGCGGATCTGCGTGTACGTGCCGCCGACATCGAGCCCGCCGTGGTCGTCGGAGCCGGCCACCGGGCGGATGGCGGCTGCTGCGGGCTCGCGCCCGTACTTCTCGGCCAGGCGCGGGATCAGGCCGGCCGAGGCGGCGACGAGCTCCGCGCTGATGCGGTTCTCGGTCGGCGTCGAGCTGCCGTTGCGGGTCTCCCACAGGGCGAACAGCAGCAGGAGCTGCTCGTAGTGTTCGACGCGCAGCTCGGAGACGACCGACATGGGGTGGGCGAGCGCGTGAGGCAAGCCCTCGTGGCGCAGGTACTCGACGAGGTCGAAGACGTTGAAGCGCAGCTCGCTGATCTCACGGTGACGCTCCTCGTCGAGCCCCCAGACCAGCACATGCACGAACAGCGCCTCGGTGGGAAAGAACGCACTGACCTCTTCGCCGACGATGAAGTCGGGGAAGTCGATGAGCTGCAGCGCCCCCTGGATGGTGTCGTGGTCGGTGAGCGTCACGTGGGTCATGCCGCGCGCTTTGGCTTCGCGATAGACGAGGTGCGGGTCCGTGAAGCACTCGCGCACGCCGAAGGTACGCGCCACATACAGTTCGGAGCGGGCTGAGAAGCGGGAGTGGCAATGAAGGTCGATGCGCGCCGTCGCGTGTGCGGCGGCCTGCGTCTCGTCGTGCGGTTCGCTCATGGGCTCCAAGGTGGTCCGTCCGTTGCCTCGGGTCACTCTACTTATGCCCGGCGACGCGGGCAACAGGGCCGGCCCCTGATAGGAGCCGGCAAGGTGCGCTAGAATGCCTGTGGCCAGTAGGTCACGACACAGCCACGTTGTGAGGCTGCGGAACGTACGGCATCCCGACACTGATCCATCATGATCCTTGAAAAGGCGACCAGCGACTACCTCGATTCCCTGCGGCGCCCGGCCGACCCGTTGATGGCCGAGATGGAGGCCTACGCCGCCGACAACGACCTGCCCATCGCGCCGCGCGAGACCGCCCGGCTGCTGGGCATGATCGTCCGCGCCGCCGGCGCCCGGCTCGTGCTCGAGATCGGCTTGGCGATCGGCTATTCGGCCCTGCACGTCGCCCGCGCCCTGCCCGAGTACGGCAAGGTGATCTCACTCGAGCGCGACATGCATATGGCGGCGGTGGCCAAGACCTACCTGTCGCGCGACCCCGCCGGAGCGAAGGTCGAAGTCCTGCTCGGCGATGCCCGCGAGACCCTGCCCGGCCTGCGCGAGACGTTCGACGTGATCTTCATCGACGCCGACAAGTCGGGCTACCAGAGCTACTTCGACCTCGCCCTCGACCGCCTGCGAAAGAGCGGCCTGATCGTGATCGATAACCTGCTCATGGGCGGCGCCGTGGCCGCCGGGCACGGCGACCACCACTGGTCGCAGAGCTCGGTCGACGTCGCCCTGTCGCTCAACCGTCGGCTCGCCGACGACGCGACACTCGACTACGTCCTGTTGCCGTTCGGCGACGGCGTGGGGCTCGTGCAGCGCCGCGGCCAGGCTCGCGACGAAGTCGCGCCGGCCTGAGCGGCGACGACGTAGTCGACCGCCGGCCCGGCCGGCGTGCGGCGACGGCGCGGGGCGTGCGGCCGTCCTTTCGCCGGGCGAGAAGCTGCCGCAACCGCTAGACTATCGGTGACATGCCCGGGCGCGGCGCCGCGGCGACAGGAGGACCCATGATCTCAGCCGAAGTACTGAAGGCTCGCCTGCAGGAGGGCGAAGTCGCCGAGTTCGATCTGGTCTTCTGGAAGGGTACGGGCCGCGTGGTCGGCGCCGGCGACGACAAGCTCTCACTGCAGGTGCGCGGCAAGCGCGCCGACTACACCTGGGCCCGGGTCCGCGACACTCTGCAGCGTCTGCAGCAGAACCACACGTTGACCGTCGACGAGCTGGGCGGCGGGCACGACGCCGTGGGGCTCGTTTCGCTGTTCGCGAGCTTCGACCCCGGCGAGATCGAGGTGGTGCCGAGCGACGGTCTGCTGCGCCTGCCGCGAGCCGCGGGCAGGCCGGTGCGGCCCGACCCCGGTCCCGTGCTGCCCCCGAGCTGGGCGCCGTTGCAGCGCAAGATCGACGGTGACTAGGCGCGCCACGAAGTCACGCACGCCTGAGCGCCGACGACGCAAGTCGCTCGGCGGCACTAGGCGCGCAGCGCAGCCACGCCAGCCTGAGCGATGACAACGAAGTCGATCATCGGCACTAGGCGCGCCACGAAGTCACGCACGCCTGAGCGCCGACGGCGACGCCCCTCGGCGGCGCCGGGCGCGACGCGCGTTCGAGTAAACGAGGGCTCATGACCGGCCTCCCCGAAGGCTATCTTCTGCGACCTGCGTCGCTCGCCGACATCCCCGATACCCAGCGCGTGCTCGACGACGCCGAGAGCGCCGACTGTGGCGAGCCGCGGCGACACGACGACAAGGTCGAGGTGCTCCTTCGCGACCCGCACCTCGATCTCTCTCGCGACACCCGGGTGGTGACCACGCCTGCGGGTTGCGCGGTCCCGATCGCCGCCGTCTCCCTGGTCAGGCGGCCGCACACGACCGGCGAGATCACCGCCGATCACTACGTCCACCCCGAGCACCGCGGCCGTGGGCTCTGTGAAGTCATGCTCGACGGGATCGAGGCTCGCGCGACCGAGCTCGCCGCGACGCTCGCTCCCGGCGTCGAAGCCTCTCTGATCCACTGGGCCGAGCCGGCAGGCGAGTCTCACACGGCTTTCATGGCGCGCGGGTTCGCCATCGTGAGACAGTCCTACGAGATGCGTCTCGATATCGGCGCTGAGCTCGCCGCGCCGCAGTGGCCCGCCGCCATCTCGCCGCGGACGCTGCGAGTGGGCTGCGACGAGCCCAGGATCCATGCCGCCGACGCGGAGGCCTTCGCCGAGCATTACCTCTTTGAGCCACGACCGTACGCCGAATGGCGCCGGTCGAGCGTCGAGCGGCCCGATTTCGACCCCGGACTCTGGCTCATCGGCTGGGATGGTGACGAGATTGCCGGGTATGTCGCCGGGGTGGTGGCCGAAGACGGCGGTCTCGTCGAGAACCTCGCCGTGCGCCGGCCGTGGCGCCGCGGCGGTCTGGGCCTGGCCTTGCTGCTCGAGGAGTTCCGGGCGCTGGCGGCGCGTGGTGTGACCGTCGTTCGTCTGTTCGTAGACGCGCAGAACGCGACCGGCGCCGTGGCGCTCTACGAGCGCGCCGGCATGCGCGTGGCGCGGCGCTTCAACGTCTACCAGAAGGCATTGGTGAGGGTCACGCCCTAGATCCGCCGGCGTTCCTCGAAAACGACGACGGGCGGGAGAGGCGAGGCCTCTCCCGCCCGTCCAACGCGGGTGGTCGTTGCCGCCTGGGCCGACGAGCGACTGCTCGTCGCCGCTCAGGCCGGCGTCACTTCGCTTTCGCGCCTAGTTGATCTGCGTGTCGACGCGGAGCGTGACGGGCATCTCGCGGCGGCCCATCTCGGCGATGAAGAAGTCGCGGGCCGGGCGGTCGAGCAGCTCGGGGGCGATGACGCCCGGCTGGTCGATCTTGCCTTCGACGATCATCTCGGCGTAGATCGCGGCCGGCGTGGAGGTGCCGTACGAGACGCAGGTGGCGCCGGGGATGAGCTCGTTGACGCGCTTGATGTCGGGGCCGACGACGCCGTAGTGGATCGTCGTCGGCTTGCCGGCCTTCTCGCCGATGCAGTCGACGACCTGGATGCCGATGTCGAGGATCTCGCCTGCCAGAGCCAGCCTGGCAAGCTCGTCGGCCGGCGGGTTGGGAGCCAGGGTCGCGACGTACACGTCGATCGGCCGCACCTTGCTGCCGTCCTTCAGCGTGACCGGCTCCTTGCTCGTCATGCCGGTGCCCACGAAGGCGGCGTCACCGTCGATGGCCGCCTCTTCGGTGCCCATCTTGAAGTCGACGTAGCGCAGACCCTTGTCGCCGAACTTCTTGGGCAGCAGGCGCGGCAGCGTGGTGACCTCTTCGTGGTCGTGGCAGATGCAGGGCCCCATGCCGAACGGCTCGGGGAACTGGTAGAACTCTTTGCGGCCGAAGATCTCGACGCGCTTGAACTCGCCGTCTTCGTACAGCAGCGGCGGCTGCGCGCAGTCGGTGTAGTAGGTCTCCTGCGACCACACCTGCAGCGGCACCGGTGAGTCGAACAGCGCGTAGTCCTTGATGCGGATCTCGAAGCACTTGTCGAGGTCTTCGTAGCCGTTGGCGGCGAAGGTGTTGGTGACGCCCGGGTCCATGCCGCAGCTCTGGAGGGCGGTGAGGCCGGCGGCCTTGAACTCGGCGTCGAGCGCCGACTGCTCGAGCCAGGCCTCGTCGATGGTCTGGGTCGGGGTCTGTCCGGAGGCCATGTCGAGGTAGCCAGCGCCGGCCTTGAGGCAGCCGCGCAGGATGGCCATGTTGAAGGTCGGCACGACCGCGTTCACAACCAGCTTAGCGCCCTCGGCCGCTTTGGCCACGGCGTCGGCGTCGGAAGCGTCGATGAAGGCGGCGGTGGTCTTGCCGTTGCCGACCTGGCCGGCAACGAACCGCGCGCGCGCCTCGTCGAAGTCGGCCAGGACGATCTCGGTGACTGCCGGGTTGCGCCCCAGGTTCCAGGTGAGCACCTGGCCCTGCATGCCTGCTCCCACGATGAGAACCTTCACGTGTATCCCTCCTTTCGGCCCACCGTCGACCGGCTCGTGCCGGACGTGACGGACTTGGGGCCGAATGCTTTTGTGCGGGCCGCCCCCGCGGCAAGTCGCGGGGGCGGCCCGGATTCTGTCAGACTTGCCGGCCCTCCGCCAACGCCGCAGTGGCCAAAGACGGCCAAGGAATGGCGTGCGTCCTTGCCGCCTCGTCCAACATGCCGGAGCCACGGTCCGGCTTGCCGGGTCGGGCGATCGTCACGCCGCTGAACGTCGCCTCACTCCGGCGCGGCGACGAGAAAGTACGAACGTTGCGGCTCGAAGCCGAGGGCCGCCTCGGCGCGGGCGAGGGGGCGGGCGGCGGCCGTCAAGGCCGCGAAGGCGGCCTTGCCGGCCGCCGCCCGCCCCGGGGCCCGCCGCGCCGTCAGGTTGAGGCGCTGCTTCTGCAGCCCGGGAAACAGGGAGGCGGTCCAGAAAGCAGGGCTGTGGCGGCGCGAGTAGGGCTCGGTGGCGATCACTCGTAGCCCGGCCTTGCGCACCGCCGCGGCGAAGGTCGGCGTCTCGAACTGATACAGGTGGCGCGGCAGGTCGAGGCCTATCCAGCGCGGGCCGAAGAGCCGCGCCTGAGGGGCGTCGTAGCGCGGCAGGAACAGCACCGCCACGAGGCCGCCGGGGGCCAGCAACCGGCGGGCACGAGTGAGCGCCGCCAGCGGGTCGTGCAGGTGCTCGAGGACGGCGGCGAAGATCACCGCGTCGTACGACGATTCGATCAGCGCGGCGTCGTCGAAGGCGGAGGTCTGGACGTCGAGCCCGCGCTGCGTGCGGGCGATCTCCGCGCTGCGAGCGGAGGGCTCGACGCCGCTCACGCGCCAGCCGTCGTCGCGCAGCCCTTCGAGCAGCTCGCCGCTGCCGCAGCCGACATCGAGCAGGCGGCCGCGGGCGGGGCGCAGCCGGGCGAGCCAGCGGCCGACCTCGCCGAACTGCCGCCGGCGCCAGCCGTCTTCGAGGCGTTGCACGGGGCCGCCAACGCCGCGCGCGGTGTGGTAGTCATCGGGGTAGTAGTCGCCGATCTCGGCGGCCGTCGGCCGCGGGTCGAGGTAGACGAGGCCGCAGCCCCGGCAGCGCACGAGGGTGAAGGCGGTCGGCCGCGAGGGGTGCTCGGGGGGACGGCCTTGGGCGGGTGGGCCCGGCCGGCGCGCGGCCGCCCGCAGCCGATCGCCGGCGACACGCACCGCGTCGGCGCCGTCATGTCCGCACAGCACACAGGGGACTGTCTCCATCGGCTACGCTCACGGTCGCTCGCCGGTCGCGCCAATACTACCCGGTAGCGCGAGACCTCTGCGTCGCCGGCCGCCTTTGAACAGCCTCTGGCGGGCATCAGCAACTCTGGTTGACAACCGGGCCGTTGTCAACGAGAGTTGCGGCATGGATCGAGTCGAGACCCCAGACCCGCACGACCCTGCCGACGGCCTCTCGGCCGTGATCGCGCTACGCCGCCTCGCCGACCTGCTCGAGGCGGCCCAGGTCGAGCGCGCCCTGCGCGCGGGCTGGAGCTGGAGCGCGGTCGCCGAGGCTCTCGGCGTCACTCGCCAGGCGGTGCACAAAAAGTACGCCCAGCGTGTCGCCGCCGCCGGCATCAAGACGAGAAGACAGCGTGGATAGGGACCACGAGAAGGAGACGTCATGCCCGCACGCCCGGTGATGAACCCCCGCGAGATCGTGGCGCAGGCGCGCGACGAGGCACGTGTTCGGGGCAGCTCGCGAGTTGAGGCCGAGCACCTGCTGCTGGCCCTGGCGGCGCGTCCGGATACGTCGGCCGGCCGGCTGCTTTCGGCCGCGGGACTCGACCACAAGGCCGTGCGCGAGGCGCTCGATCTCGAGTTCGATCGCAGCCTCGGTGCGGTCGGCATCCTTTTGCAGGGGTTCTGCCTGCCCGAACGGGGGCTGCCCGTCACGGGCGGGCTGCGACTGGCGCAGTCGGCCAAGCTCGCCTTCGAGCGGGCCGTCAAACTGCGAGCGGCACGGCACGACCGAGGATTCGATCACCTTCATCTGCTGTGCGGCATCGTGAGCGGCGAAGGCGGCACCGTGGCGCGCGCCCTGGCCGCGGCCGAGATCGATCGCGGCGCTCTGGCCGCCCGTGCCCAGGCGTTGCTGGATCACGCCGCCTGAGCCGTAACGCGCTTCGTCGAAGAGGGCGCTCGCGTGACCTGCGTGGACATCGACGGCGGATCGGTCGCCGCGACGGTGCGCGAGATAGGCGAGGCGGCCTTCGCGGTGACTGCCGACATCGCCGACCCCGGTCAGGTGCGCGCCTACACCGACGCCACGGTGGCGCGCTGGGGCGCGCTGAACGTGGTCTTCAACAACGCCGGCGTCAACCTGCCCGGCGTGTTCCACGAGGCCTCAGACGAGGTGATCGACCGCACGCTCGACGTCAACGTCAAGGGCACGATGTACGGCTGCCGCTATGCGATCCCCCACATGCTGGCAGGCGGCGGCGGCTCGCTCATCAACACGAGCTCGGTGAACGGTATCGTGGCGGAGCCGTTTCTGACCGTCTACGCGGCCTCGAAGGGCGCCATCGTGATGCTCTCCAAGGGCATCGCCCTCGACTACGTCAAACAGGGCATCCGCTGCAACGCGATCGCTCCCGGTTGGGTCGATACGCCCGTCAACTATGCCCACGCCAAGCTTCTCGGAGGCCTCGAGCACGTCTACGCGACGATCGACTCGTTCCAGCCGATCGGCCGCCCCGGCGAGCCGCGAGAGATCGCCAACGTGGCCCTGTTCCTGGCTTCCGACGAGTCGTCGTTCGTGACCGGCACGGTGCTCGTCGCCGACGGTGCGATGACGGCTCAGTAACTGCGGGTCCCGCCCTCGGCCCGGGACGATACCTGCCGCGCAATGCTTGTCGCGCACCGCCGACGGGAAGGAAAGCCGCCGACAGCACCTGGCGTCGAAGGGAGCCGAGCATGTTGTGCAGTCTCGTGACCAAGCTGGACCAGCGGCAGCTGGACGAGATCGGTACGCTCGAGAAAGACCTGGGTGTGCCGGTACTGGCCTTCGCCTGCCATCAGGCCGAGCCGGCGGCGATCGACGACGAACAGGTCGCCAGGATCAAGGAGCTCGAAAGCAGGCTCGGCGTCTCGCTGGTGGCGGTCAGCCGGTAGCGGTCAGGCACGGTAGCGGTCGGCAGGTAGCCGACCGGGCCACGGTCACGGCCTCGCCCGCCGGTTCGGGGACAGGACAGTCTAGGCGCCGGGGCGGCGCCGAAGCCGCAGAAGGCGCGAGATCAGCGCGCCGGCCGCGCCGCCGATGGCGGCCCCTGCTACGACGTCAGAGGGGTAGTGCACCGCCGTGTGCACCCGCGAATAGGCGACGCAGGCCGCCATCGCGTTCAACGGCAGCGCCAGGACCGGGATCTGGTTGCCGGTACCGACGGCGAAGGCGAAGGCCGATGCCGCGTGGCCCGAGGGAAACGACGTCGAAGAGGGCAGAGGCACCGCGCGGCCCGCGGAGATCGTCGTTCGATCGGGTCGCGGACGGGCGGCGCCGTACTTGAGCGCGAGGTTGACGGTAGCCGAGGCGACACCGACCGAGGCGAGTCCGGCGACGGCCGCGCGACGGCCGCGCTTGCCGCCGGCGGCGCCGACGACGAGCGCCGTGCCGATCCACAGCTTCGATCTGTCGGCCGCCAGGCTCAGAGAGCGCAACGGCGCGTCGAGGCTCGGCGTCGGCGTGGCCAGGACCGCCGCTGAGACGGCGCAGTCGAGGGCGTCGACATCGTCGACCAGGCGGCCGAGCCACGTTGCGAGAGACGGCCTGACGGTTGCGTTGTCGTCGTTAGCGGGCACAGTGCCGCCACTGTACCAGACGATCCGCGGCGCGCACTTGCGGCGCCGCGCAAGGAGGGCTCGGTATGGCCCGGACATCGACACCGTGGTGGCGACGCCCGGCGGCGGTCGTGGCTTTCGTGGCGGCCGCGCTCGTGCCGATCGTCGGCCTGGTCTGGCTTGTCCGCCATCTGCCGGAGCTCATCGGGGCGGCCGCTCTTACGGCCGCCGTGGTGGCCGCGCTCTGGTTTGCCTTCACGCGCACGGGCGCCGTGCGCGTGGCGGGCCTGCTTCTGGCCTTGGCCGCGTTCCTCGGGGCGCTGGTCATGCTCATCGTTTCCGGCGCGATCGTCGGCCTGCTCGTGGTCGTCGGCCTGACGCTCGCTGCCTTCGTGAGCGCGAGAGCAGCGATCGGCGGGGACCGCCGGCGGATCGCGGCGCGAGCGGCGGGCTGGCAGGCGGCGGCTCCTCCCGCTCACGCGGTCCTGCTCATGAATCCCCATTCAGGGGGCGGCAAGGTCGAACGTTTCGACCTCGTGCACGAGGCGGAGCAGCGGGGCATCGAACCCATCGTCATGAACAAAGGCGACGACCTTGCCGCGCTGGCCGGCGCTGCCGTAGCCCGCGGGGCGGACGTTCTCGGGATGGCCGGCGGCGACGGCTCGCTCGGCATCGTGGCGGCCATCGCCGCCGAGCACGGCGTCGCCTTCGTGGCGGTGCCGGCCGGCACGCGCAACCACTTCGCACTCGACCTCGGCGTCGATCGCGATGACGTGGTCGGCGCGCTCGATGCGTTCTCAGGCCTTGAACGACGTATCGATCTCGGCAGAGTGAACGACCGGCCCTTCCTGAACAACGTGTCGCTGGGGATCTACGCGACGATCGTGCAGTCTCCCGACTACCGCGACGCCAAGGCCGGCACATTCATGCGTATGCTGCCCGACCTGCTCGGGCCCGCGGCTGAACCGTTCGATCTGCATTTCGTCTCGCCCGACGGCCAGGGTTGCGACGACAGCCAGCTGGTCCTCGTCTCTAACAATGCCTACCGTTTCGATCGTCTCGAAGAGGTCGGCTCCCGGCCGCGGCTCGACGGGGGCGAGCTGGGGGTCGTCGCCGCCGAGATCGGCGGCTCCGCTCAGGCGGCCCAGTTCGTGGCCCTCGAGGTAGCCGGACATGGGCGCCGCTTCGGCGGCTGGCGCGAGTGGCAAGCGCCCGGGCTGTCGATCGCCTCGGCGAAGCCGGTCAAGGCGGGCATCGACGGCGAAGCGGCCGAGCTCGATCCGCCGCTGCGGTTCTCGATCGAGCCACGCACGCTGCGCGTGCGCGTGGCGGCGCACCACCCCGGGGCGTCACCGGGGGCCGCGCCGCCGTGGCTGTCGGGGCAGACGTTGGTCGATCTGTGGCACGCGGTGCTCGGCGGATAGGCCGTCAAAGTCCGTAAGCGAGGCCCGCACTCCGGGCTTCTCTTGCGGCGCTTGGGCTCAGCCCACTTCGCGCATCATGGCTTCGATCGACTCCACCTTCTCGCGCAACCGTGTGAGGTCGGCCTGCATGGCCGTGGCGGCGTCGCGCATCTCTTTGGCGAGCGTCTCGTAGTCGGCGGCGATCAGGCGGTACTGCTCGCCGTACTTGCCTTTCTCCTTCTCGCGAGTTTCATTGCCGCATTCCTGCGGAAGGCTTGACCCGCCCGCTCCGGTGGAGCGGCGTCGCACACACATCGAAGTGGAGGAGCTAGAGCCATGGGGCCAGTCGAATACCTGGTGGTCGCATTCCCAGGGAACAAGTTCAACGGTGATATCGTGCCGGCGCTGGCCGAGCTCACCGACAAGGAGATCATCCGCATCATCGACCTGGTCTTCATCAGGAAGGACGCGGAGGGCAACGTCACCGCGGCCGAGCTCGAAGACCTGCCGGCCGACGTAGCCGCGGCGTTCGAAGGCCTCGATGGAGAGGTGGGCGGTCTGTTGAACGAGGAAGACATCACCCTCGCCGCGGAGGGACTCGAGGCCGACAGCTCCGCCGGGCTCCTGGTCTACGAGAATGTCTGGGCCACGAGGTTCCGCGATGCGGTCGTCGACTCCGGCGGCCGGCTTGTCGACCGCGGGCACATCCCCCCGGCCGCCATCGAAGCGGCTCTCGAAGCGGCCCAGGCCGGCAACTAGGAATCGAAGGACGAAGGGATCGACTCATGAGAAGAGGACGAGCACCAGTAGGACGGCGTGGCCCCGGCCTGATGGGGACCATGGCGCGCACGGCGGTGGTCGCCACCACCGCGACGGTAGCCGTCAAGGCGACGAGTGGCGCCATGGGTGGCGGCCAGAAGAAGCAGGCCGAGGCCGCCCAGAACCAGCAGATCTCACAGTTGCAGGCACAACAAGATGCGCTGGCGCAGCAGCAAGCCGCGGCTCAGCAGCCCGCCGCCGCGCCGGCAGAGGCGGCGCCCGGGAGCAGTCTCGACGACCAGCTCATCCAGATCCAGAAGCTCTCGGCGATGAAGGACCAGGGCGTGCTCAGCGAAGAGGAGTTCAACGCCAAGAAGCGCCAGATCCTCGGCATCTGAGCGGAGGGACGCATGCTAAGACTTCTGGCAAGCGCGGTCCTGCACCTCATCGGCAACGCGATCGGCCTCGTGCTCGCTTCGCTCATACTCTCGGGCTTCAGCATCAACGGGGCGGCCTTCGTGATCGCGCTCCTCATCTTCACGGTCGTCGAAGTCGTCATGGGACCGTTGATCGCGAAGATCGCGATGAAGAACGTGCCTTCGCTGCTCGGCGGCATCGCGCTGGTGACGACCTTCGTCGGCCTGCTGGTCACGGACCTCGTCTCGAGCGGACTGTCGATCAGCGGCGCGACGACCTGGATCCTCGCGACACTGATCGTGTGGCTGGGCGCCCTGATCGCGGGCATCCTGCTGCCGCTCGTGCTGTTCAGGAATGTCATGCGGGACGCGAAGAACAACAGGAGGTAAGGGCTCGAGGCGCGTTGGTGCCGTCGGGCGGCTCGACGGCGACCTCCCACTAGTCGCCGAGAGACCGGACTGCCTTATCCGTCGTTCCTCGAGTTCCGCAAGCCGATCGCCGGAGGCAGGGGGACCACCACCGGCGTGCGCCGCTTGTAGTCCTCGTAGTCGGCCAGGCCCCCCCATCTCTTGTCGGCGCTCTTTTCGAGCAGCGGCACGCCGCTGACGCGCGTGAGCAGCAGGAAGACGAAGACCGGCGAGATCAGCGTCACCCACTGCCAGCCTCGCAGGACGGGCAGGGCGATCAGCGCCACGCCGATCCACAGCGTGATCTCGCCGAAGTAGTTGGGGTGGCGGGACCAGGCCCACAAGCCGGTGCGGATGAACGCTCCCCGGTTTGCCGGGTCCGCCCGGAAACGACTCTTCTGGTTGTCGGCCGTGGCCTCGATGCCGAATCCCGCGAGCCAGACGAGGAGCCCGACGAGCGCAAAGACGGCGAGGCCCTTGCGAACCGTGGTGGTGATCGCCGCCAGCGCCGCGGCCAGCGTCAGGCTCACCCACAACCCCTGCAGTGTCCACGTGTCGAGGAAGCGGATGAACGACGGCTTGATCGCGTCGAAGCGGGTGTCCCTGCCCACCTTGCGGATGCGGCGGAACAGGTAGGAGCCCAGCCGCACCGCCCAGATCACGATCAGGGCGAGCAACAGGTACGAGCGGGTATCGGGCGTGGGACCGAGCACGACGGCGACGACGGTCACGGTGATGTAGGAGAGGCTGCCGGTGAGGTCGTAGAAGCGCTCGGTCTGGAGGAGGTACGCCGGAATGAAGGCCAGCCACTGGATGACGAAGGCCAGCGCGACGCAGACGGCGAAGACCGGGATGCCGCCGACCTTCGCGCCGCCCTGGCTGCCGGCCACGGCGACCCCGGCGCCGACGAGTACGACGACGGGGAACGCTACCAAGGCGTTACGGTCGGTCGTTTTCATGCTGTTCTGTCACCTCTCCACCACGGACAGGTGTGACGCCCTGAACCTGGACGATCGGCTGTGCCACCCACTAGGCGCACGCAGTCACGCACGCCTGAGCGGCGACGACGCAGTCGATCGCCGGCACTAGGCGTCACGGCGTCGCAGCACCACCGCCGCGATCGTCAGCGTCACGACCGCCCACAGTACCACCACCAGGAGGCCCGGCCATGGCGCGAGCGTGTTGGGATCGCGGAAGGTCTGCACGAAGCTTCCGCCGGCGTAGATCGGGAAGTACTCGGCCACGGACTTGCCCCAGCCGCCGAGGAAGGTGGCAAAGACGACCGGCAGAGCGACCAGGAGCGCGAAGTACGTCACCAGTGCACCCGGCGTACTGCGGATGATCCAGCCGAGCCCCGCGCCGAACGTGCCCAGGAGCGTCAGGAACACGCCGGTGCCGATGACGACGCGCAGCACTCCGGGGTCGCCGAGCGAGAAGCCGTGGCGGTAGTGGGAGATGAAGGCCTCGGCCGCGAGGAAGGCGAGAAACGAGGCGGCGATCATGGCGATCAGCGTGACTGTGACGAAGACGACGAGCTTGGCCCAGAGCACCGGCAGACGCTTAGGCACGGCGGTCAGCGTGGAGCGGATCATGCCAGAGCCGTACTCACCGGTGACGAAGAGCACGCCGAGTGCGCCGATGAGGTACATACCGAGATACCAGCCCTGGAGGGGACTGGAGGCGGACAAGTCGGCAGCCTGAATGTTCGGGGCGATGTGACGGGTGTTGTAGGCGATGAGCAGGGCGATGACGACCATGCCGGTGACCGCACCGACGAGAACAGCCCAACTGGAGCGCAGCGAACGGAACTTGACCCACTCGGACTTCACCACGCGGCCGAAGGTCACCGGCCGGCTTTCGACGTGTCGAGTGACGGCGTCGGGTCGGGGTTCGCTGAGGATACTGTCCGTGCTCATCACGTCCTCGCTTCGACTGTGCTCGCGGAACGACCCACCCACTCACCGGTACAGACGAACTCGAGCGTGCCCTCGGTGAGCCCCAGGTAGGCCTCTTCAAGGGAGGCCTGCTTGGTCGACAGCTCGTAGAGCGTCAATCCGGCGCCGGCGGCGGCAGTGCCGATCTCCTCTGCCGTCTGCCCCTCCACCTCGAGCGCTCCGCCCACATGGCGACAGATCAGCGCTCCCTTGCGAAGAAGAAGGTCCTCAAGCTCTCGGACCTGCGGTGAGCGCACTGAAACGACGGCGCCGGCGGCTTCGGCGATGAACTGCGCCATGGGCTGGTCGCGCAAAAGCCTGCCCTGATTGACCACGATGACGTCGTCCGCGGTCTGAGCCATCTCGCTCATGAGATGCGAGGAGAGAAAGACGGTGCGCCCTTCGCCGGCGAGGTCTTTGAGCAAGTTGCGGACCCAGCGGATGCCGTCGGGGTCGAGCCCGTTGATCGGTTCGTCGAGGATCAGGATGCCGGGGTCGGCGAGCAGGGCACTGGCGATACCCAATCGCTGTCCCATGCCCAGTGAGAAGCCGCGGACTCGTTTGTCGGCCACGTCGGACAGACCGACCATCTCGAGGACCTCGTCGACCCGCTGCTTGCCGATCCCCGTCGTGGCCGCCATGGCCAGCAGATGGTTGCGAGCCGAGCGGCCGGGGTGCACGGCGCGAGACTCCAGCAGCGCGCCGACCTCGTGGAGCGGGCGGGTGAGCTCGGCGAACGGCTTTCCGTTGATCGTCGCGCGGCCGCTCGTCGGCCGATCGAGCCCGAGGAGCATGCGCATGGTCGTCGACTTGCCGGCGCCGTTCGGGCCCAGGAAGCCGGTCACTCTTCCCGATGGTACGTTGAACGACAGATCGTCGACGGCCAACTTGTCACCATACTTTTTGCTGAGGTTCTTGACCTCGATCACTGGTTGTTTCCCTTCCTTGCCTTGTGTGCCTCTCAACGAGGAATCCCACCTCGGATCGCCATGGACGCTGGGCAACTGCAATGGGGTCATGTTGCCCGAGGCGAGATTAACTTACTCATTAAGAAGTCAATTCCTTGACAATTATCGGGGTCCGACCGAGATCGTCGGCCTCCGCCGGCTCCTCGTCGGCGCGGCTGGGCAAGGCCGCAGTGCAGGTCCAGCCGACCTGCGCTCGGCCCTACCAGCCTGTTGTACCCGGGCCGCCCTTGAAGGGCCCGGCGATGTCGGCCGTGATCCAGCCGCCGTAGAAGTCGCCCGGTTGAGGCTCGACTCGCTCGTCGTCAAGGAAGCAGGCATCGACGCGGCCAGGGTAGAAGGCGAGGTGGTCTGCGAGCTGCTCGTAGCCGGGCGATGGCGTCGGGTAGGACCAGGCGGCCTCCGCCGACCGGCGGCCATCATGCGCGATAGTGTAGTAGTCGGCGCGGCCCTTGAACTCGCAGAACGAGTGCCGTCTGCCGGCCACCAGGTACTCGCGGCGCACGTCGTCCAGCGGAATGTAGTAGACGGGCGGATGGCTCGTCTCGAGTACGCGCAGGGCGCGTGTGGTCTCGGCGATGACCTCGCCGTCGAAGATGACGCGCACCCGCCGAAAGCTCGGCTCGACCCGCGGCGGACGCGGGTAGTCCCAGACCGACTCAGTCATCGCGCGCTCCACGGCTCGGCCCTCCCTCACGGGATTCAGCGGGCCACCTTGTCCTCATCGTCCTGCTTGTCCTGATCGTCCTCATCTTCCCAACTCGTTGACGAACGACTTGATGACGACCGAATTAATAGTTCTCGTTGAGTTTCTTACTGTTTAAGTTTCTCTCTGGACGGTTATTTACCCGAAGTCAGTCAATACCAACAGAGAGAGGACGATCATGAGTGCTCGCGTTCTGGCTCTACCCTCCCGCCGGTCGAGCGGCCTGCTGCTCGTCGCGGCAGCCGTGATGGCTGCCCTGACGCTCTGGCTAGTGGTCGCCGTTCCCGCCCAGGCAAAGGCGGCCACGGTGCATCTCAAGGGTGTGCAGACCACCCTGACCACCGATCCGGCGACCACCGGCCTGCTGTTCGGCGCCGGCATCATCCCCCTGCCGGTGTCGCCTACGGCGGTGTCCCCCACGGCCCACGCGGCCAGGTACAGCTTCCCGATCAGCGGCGGCACGGTCAACGCCACGTCGCTGGCCGGCAGCATCTATCACTCCGGCGGCCTGCTGCTGGCTCAGTACACGACGCCCACCACTATGCCTACCAGCTGGAAAGCGCTGTCGCTGACCAAGTTCACGATCCGTATCACCGCTCACCCGTACCTGACCGCAGTGGTGAACGGCGGAACCCGCGCCAGCATCGCCACACTTGACCTCTCCTCTGCCAAGATCACGCGCTTCGTCAGTCACCATCATGCCTACGTGCGTATCGCCGGCGTCGGCGTGGACCTGAATGGCACGGCCGTCGGCGCCATCAACTCCACGTTCGGCACGACTTTGACGGCGCCCGTTACGCTGGGAACCGCCACCGTTGTGGCGCGCGTCGTCCGCTAACCGACTCTCGCGAGCAAGGCATAACGTAGAGAAACAACCGATGAGGCACGCGGCGTACAATCACCGCCGCGTGCCTCATCTCCAGGCCGGGTGACTGGACAGATCTCAGGCAGAGCTGCGTGTCCAAGGATCGCGTGACAAGGGGGGATGACATGGCCGTTGACCACTCCGCCGAGCGGCAGCTCGACCGTCTGCGCATCTGGAGCATCGCCGTGGGACTGATCCTCGCGGTGCAGGCGATCCTGATCGCGGTTCTCACCAACGGCTTCTCGCTGCCGGTCACAGCCACCTTCATGTCCGGCCCGCCCGGCACCACACCCAGGCTGCACCACCTCTTCGACATCCCTACCGGCTGGGGTGTGGTGGCCTTCCTTGCTATCTCGGCCGGCGCGCTGCTGATCATCGCCTCGCCGCCCGTATTTCCCTGGTACCGGCGCAATCTGCTGCAGGACCGCAACTAGGGCCGCTGGATCGAGTACTTCTTCAGCTCCTCGATCATGATCGTGCTGATCGCACGCCTTTCCCCACGGCCACTGCGGCAAGGCGGCCGGCGTGACGCTGCAGCTTGCGATCATGGCCGGGTCGCTCGCCATCGTGATCCTCGCCCACTAGGCGCGCGGCGAAGCCACGCCGGCCTAGGCTTCGCGTCGCACGCCGATCGTCACGGCGCCCAGACCGACGTGGGTGGTGATCACCGGGCCGCCGTACACGATCGGGATCGCTGAGGTGCCCAGGTGCCGGCAGAGCGACTCGGCGACCGCTTCGGCCGCCTCGAGCCGGTCAGTGTGGACCACCATGGCCCGCGCCGGCTGGCCGCCGACGAACCGCAGCGCCTTCTTCACCAGGGCGCGCATGGCTCCGTCGAAGCCGGCAGCGACGCCGCCCTTCTGGGCGTGGCCCTCGTCGTCGAAGACGATGATCGGGTACAGGTGGGCCGCCTCGATCAGGCGCGCGGCGGCCGGGCTCACGCGACCGCCCTTGACGGCCTGGTCGAGTGAGCCCGGGGTACCGAAAAGCGCTACCTGCCGGCGGGAGGCCAGCACGAGGTCTTCGACCTCGTCGAGGCCGGCGCCGCGCGCGACAGCCTCGCCGGCCGCCTCCAGCAGCAGGCCGGCGCCGATGGAGACCTTGTGGGTGTCGATCACCCTGATGCGCTGCGGGTCGATCGCCGCGGCGGCGCTGCGCGCCGCCTCGACCGTGCCCGACAGGGCACCGGCGATGTGCAGCGACACGATCCCCTCGCGATGCTCGAGCAAGCGCTCGTAGACCTCGCGGAACTCCGACACCGACGGCTGCGACGAGGTCGGCAAGCGCTCGAGCTCCGGCAGGCGACGATAGAACTCGGTCGCCGTCATATCGACGCCGTCGCGGTACTGGCGGTCGTCGACGGTCAGCGTCAGCGGCACGCGCACGACGCCGAGGTGGTGGGCGAGCGACTCGGGCAGGTCGCAGGTCGAGTCGGCGACCAGGGCGATCGTCGACTCGCGGCCGGCGAGCTGCTGGAGGATCATGTCGTCGATCTTGCTGGCCTCGAGCGCCCCGACACCGGCGGTCGCGGCCAGGAACTCCAGCGGCGCGTTGGTGTGGAGATGGATGCGGACCCGCGAGCCGCCGCCGGCCACGACCAGCGAGTCGCCGAGGGGAGCGATGAGCGACTTGACCCGCTCCACGTCGATGGCGGCGCCCGACACCAACGCCTCGGCGCAGAAGCGATACGTGTGATCGACCTCCTCGTGGCCGCCGGCGAAGAGCCGCGGCGCGGCGGCCGGCGGCGCGGCGGCCGGACGGCGCGCCTCGCCCGTGCGCGCCCAGTCGAGCATGCCCTCGAGGAAGTACACAAAGCCCTGGCCGCCGGCGTCGACCACGCCGTGGCGGGCGAGCACGGCGAGTTGGCGGGGCGTCTCGGCGAGTGCGTGACGGGCGGCTTGCAGCGCGTCGCCCAGGGCATCGGCAAAGTCCTCGGTGCGTGCGCTCCTCAGCGACAGCTCGCGCGACCAGGCGCGCAGCACCGAGAGGATGGTGCCCTCGCGCGGGTTCTGCAGGGCGTTCCAGGCGGCCTGCGAGCCCCGCCCGGCGCCTTCGGCGAACTCGCGCGTGCCCACGTGGGGCCGGTCGCTGAACGACTCCGCCAGACCGCGCAGGAATTGCGCGAAGATCGCGCCGGAGTTGCCCCGGGCGCCGTCGAGGGCGGCGTCGGCGGCCACTCGGGCGGCGGCGTCGATGCGGCTCGGCGCGTCCGCGCCGAGCCGGGCAGACGCCGCCCGCAGCGTGGCCGCCAGGTTGGCGCCGGTGTCGGCGTCGGCCACCGGAAAGACGTTCATGCGGTCGAGGTCGTCGGACTCGGCCACGACGGCCAGTGTACCGGCGTGCAGCGCCTGGGCGAATCCGGCCCCGTCGAGGCTGAACACGGTCCGGATCGGCGCAGGAGTCATGTCGGGTGGTGGGTGGTCACCGCGTGGCGGAGCGCGCGGATCAGACCGAGCCGGGTGCGGCCCTCTTCATCTGGTCGCGGCATCGCTGTCGGCATGCCGTTGCACGATGGTCGTGAGCTCCTCGAGGAAGCGGCCGATGGTGTCGCGCTCCTCGGCGTCGAAGGTGTCGGCGAGCGCGCGGATGTCTGCCGTGAGAGGCAGGATGTGCCGCAAGACTTCGGTGCGGGCGTGGTCCGTGACGTGGATCTCGAGCCTGCGACGGTCGGCCGGGTGAGGCTCGCGCGCCAGATGGCCGCGTTCGGCCAGCCTGTCGACCAGCGCCGTGACGGCGCCCGTGGTCACGTCGAGGCGGTGGGCGAGCTCGGTCGGACCGAGCTCGCCGGCGGCGCTCACGTGCGTGATGGCGGCCAACTCCGGCTGGCTCACGCCGAGGCGTCGCGCGAGCGCGACGTGAAGGCCGGCCAGCGCCACGTCGAGGCGGCGCGTCGCCACGGCGATCTCCTGGGAGCCGCGGGGAGCCGACCTCACGGCGGTCCGCTCGGCGTCGCGACGGGAAGTCGGCTCAGGCTCGGTCACGTTTCTGCCATCCTGTTGATAGTTCAAGGATTAAGCTACTCACCTAATGGTTATGATACCACCAGAAGGCCAGCCCGAACCTCTCGAAAGGTTGCCGTGACCTCAACGCAGTCGAGTGACCGCAGCATCTCGGTCGAACAGCTCACGCGGGAGTTCGGGACGCTGCGGGCGGTCGACGCGGTCGACCTCGAGATCCCGTCGGGCGAGATCTTCGGGTTCCTCGGCCCCAACGGGGCCGGCAAATCCACCCTGGTCAAGATGCTGGCGACGATCCTCGCCCCGACCTCGGGGCGCGCCACCGTCGCCGGCCTCGACGTGCGCCGCCAGCAGGCCAGGGTCCGCCGGGCGATCGGCGTCGCCCTGCAGGAGGTCGGGCTCGACCCGCTCATGACGGCCCGCGAACTGATCGTCCTGCAGGCCCAGCTCTTCGGCGCTTCGACCGCGGCCGCCCGCGAGACCGCCGAACGGCTGCTCGAGACGGTCGGTCTTCGCGACGTCGAGCCCAGGAAGCGCGTGGGCGACTACTCGGGGGGCATGAAGCGGCGACTCGACCTTGCGCTGGCCCTTGCCCACGACCCCCACGTCCTCTTTCTGGACGAACCCACGACGGGCCTCGACCCCGCGAGCCGCGTCGACGTCTGGAACGAAGTCAGGCGCTTGAACTCGGAGCAGGGCATGACGATCTTTCTGACCACCCAGTACCTCGAAGAGGCCGACAGGCTGGCCGACCGAGTGGCCATCATCGACCACGGCCGCATCGTGGCCCTGGGCACGCCCTCCGAGCTCAAGCGCGGACTCGGCGAAGAGGTCGTCGAGCTCAGCTTCGAAACGTCCCAGGACGCCGAACGAGCGGCGGGAGTGCTCGCCGCCGCGGCCCCCCAGTGCCGCCTCGGCGACGGCGGTCTGCGCTGCTACTTCCCGGTTGCCGCCCACGAGGTGCCGGGCATCGTCAGGGCGCTCGACCAGGCGTCGATCCCGCTGCGCGGTCTGACCATCGACCGACCCACGCTCGACGACGTCTTCCTGAGGGCCACGGGTGAGAGCCTGCGTGCTCGCCAGGAAGGCGACGCCGCCGAGCCGCAGCCCGAGGCCGTGACGCGATGAACGACTTCGTCATTCTCATCGCGCGTTCGCTGCGCACCTCGCTGCGCCAGCCGGCGGCCATCATCCCGGGGTTTGCCATCAGCGTGTTCTTTCTGTTCGTCTACAACGCGGGGCTGTCGTCGGTCGCCAACCTGCCCGGCTTTCAGGGCAGCTACCTCGACTTCATCCTGCCGGTCGCCATCGTGTCGGCGGCCATCGGTGGCGCCACCCTGGCGGGGGAGGCGCTCATCCGCGACATCGCCTCGGGCTACTTCACCAAGCTGCTCCTCACGCCCACGCGCCGTCTGGCGCTGATCTGGGGACCGATCGTGGCGGGCGGCATCATGCTGGTCGCGCAAGTGGCTGTGATCGTCGTCCTGGCGCTGTTCATGGGTCTGGGTAGCGCCACCGGCCCGGCCGGCCTGCTGGTCGTGCTGGCCTTTGCGTTTCTCTGGGGCATGGCGTTTTCGGGATTTGCCGTGTTCGTCGCGCTGCGCACCAGGAACGGCGCCGCCACACAGGCGGCCACGCTCATCTTCTTTCCGCTGATCTTCCTGTCGGCGACCTTCGTGCCCAGGCAGTACATCACCTCGAGCTGGCTCAAGGTGGCAGCCGACATCAACCCGACGACCTACGTCTTCAACGCCATGCGTTCCGTCCTGATCGACGGCTGGCAGGCGCGGCCCCTGCTCGTCGGCCTCGCCGTGGTCCTGGCCTTCGCCACCGTCACCGGCGCGCTGGCGCTGTGGCAGGCGCGCAAGGCGACGCAGTTGCGGTGACGGGCCCGCGGGCGGCGACCCTGCTGCGCCATCGGCAACCGGCACGGATCGGGCTTGGGGGGCGGTCAAGGGCAACCGACACCGATCGGGCTTGGGGGGCGGTCGACCAGACGTCGGTCCACGGTGGTGGAGCATAGCGGAATCGAACCGCTGACCTCCTGGGTGCGATCCAGGCGCTCTCCCAGCTGAGCTAATGCCCCACGCATGGTGGTCGGCGCGCCGCGCCAGAGGCGGGCGCGAACCCTGTTTGTACCCGATTCGGACCGTTGCGGCAAGTCGCGGCAACTCGCGCCCGGCGAGTCGCGGTAAGTCACTCCCGGCGAGTCGCGCGCCCTCCTATGGCATAGACTACGATGGTCCGCCCGCAGGCGCGCCGGCACAGGTCGGCGCAGACGTTCCACGGAGGGTTGAGCGCGACATGGATGCGAAGAAGGTGCGAGAGGCGTTCGAGCGCGGCGCGTCGAAGGCGGCCGCTCAGCAGGGCCGGCCGGAACGAGCCATGGCCCCCATCCTGCACGGCGACGTGCCGACCTTCATCGAGGCGCCGGCGGCGAGCTCGCCGGCCGAGCTCGAGGGTGCCGGCGTGGCCGTCCTGGGCATCCCGTTCGAGGGCGTCAAGCTGCTCGACCCCACGACCTACGCGCCGGCCGGCGCCGCGCCGGCGCCCGACGGCTCCATCTACTACCGCAGCGGCGCCGACGCCGGGCCCGACGCCATCCGCCGCCACTCGGTGTTCTACTCGCTGCGCCACGGGCGCGGCTTCGTGCCCGAGACCGACCCCGACCTCGTGATCCTCGATCATCTGCGCGTGGTCGACTACGGCAACGTCGCGGTCGTACCCGACGACGTCGAGGAGACCTTTCTGCGGGCCCACGAGAAGCTCGCCGACATCCTCGCGGCCGGCGCCGTGCCGATCGTCTTCGGCGGCGACCACGCCATCCCCATCCCGGTCCTCCAGGTACTGTCCGGCAAGCTGAACGGCAAGCTCGGCGTGGTGGTGTTCGACTCGCACTTCGACATGAGCTACGAGCCCAGGTACTGGGCCGGCTCGCAGTGGGCGCGAGCCTTCGACCTGGGCGTCGTCGAGCCCGAGAACTTCGTGCAGATCGGCCTGCGCGGCGGCCGCGAGTCGCTCGCCGACAAGGCCGTCGCCGAAGAGCTCGGCTACCGCTACTACACCATGGCCGACGTCGACGAGCTGGGCGTCGCCACCGTCGCCCAGGAGGCTCTCGAGACGGCCTCGGCCGGTACCGAGGCTCTGTATGTCTCACTCGACATCGACGTGGTCGACCCGGCCCACGGAGGCCAGAAGTACCCCGACCCGGCGGGCCTGTCGGCGCGCGAGCTGATCCGTGCCCTGCGCGTGATCGCCCGCGGCCCGGTGGCCGGCTTCGACATCTGCTGCCTCGCGCCCCGTTACGACCTGCAGGGGCACCTGAGCCAGCTCGCGGCCCGCGCCGCGCTCGAGGTCGTCGCGGGTATCGCCCTGCAGCGGCCCTGACGTCCGACGGGATCATCGCGGGCCCCGTCCCGCCGTCCCCGCCAAGGCAGCCTCTGGCCTCGTTCCGCGGCGCTCCGGACGCCTGTCCGCAGCCCGACGAGGCTCCCCCGGCGTAACCTTGCGCGGCGACAGTTTCGGCGCCGCCCAGGAGCCTTGTGGCGGCCTCGCTCAGGCTCGGATCCGAGTCCTTTTCGACGCTCCGGTGTAGCCATCCTGGCAACATAGATGTTCGTCCTATCTCCGCGGCGTGCGGCGCTGGCGATGCCATTCACTGAAGGGCAGCGACGAAGGGGATGACATGGAGATTCGAGAGGGAAGGACGGCAATGACTCGCCAGGAAAAAGCGGAGATCGTTGACGGTATGCTCGATCGCTATAGCCATCTCGGTTCTCTGCTCGTGAGCGACGACGAGAGCCTCTGCCGCCTGCTCACCACGCTCGAGATCGGTACCAAAGACCACGAGATCGGCGACTACCTCTCGTCGTTTCTGACAGTCTGAGCCGACAATCTGGGCACACCATGAGGCGCGGTGCGGGTCCGGGGGGACCCTCACTGCGCCTCGCCAGCTTCAGAGCTCGCTCAGGTCTCGCTCAAGTCGCCCCGTTCACGCTCGAGCGCCAGCAGCAGCGCCTGGACGAGGCCGGAATCGAGCCGGCCGCCCGCGCGGCGCCGTAGCTCCGCCAACGCCTCGTCGGCGTCGAGGAGCGCGGCGCCTGCCTGCGGATGCCCACGAACCTCATCGCGGCCGGCCTCGGGGGGCAGATCGCCTTGCTGGTCGGCGGCGAAGGTCACCACGCGGTCGCGTCCCCGGCGCTTGGCCAGTCGCATGGCCCACTCGGCCTTGTCGAGCAGCTCCTCCTTGTGGGCGGCGTCGGCGGGGTACGAGGCTAGACCGATGCTGACCGTGAGGTGCGCCTGCTTGCCGGGCACCATCTGGGCGGCGGCGATCTCGAGCCGGATGCGTTCGGCCACCTCGGCGGCGGCGTCGGCGTCTGTGCCGAGCAGGATGACGGCGAACTCCTCGCCGCCGTAGCGCGCCGCCAGGTCGACCTGGCGGATCGCGTCGTCGATGGCGCGGGCGACGGCGCGCAGGGCGCCGTCGCCCGCGCTGTGGCCGTGAAGCTCGTTGAAGGCCTTGAACTGGTCGAGCCCGCAGATGAGCAGTGACAGTGGCCGGCCGTCGTCGCGGGCGCGCCCCAGCTCCTCGGCGAGACGCTCGTGCAGATAGCGATGGTTGTAGAGACCCGTGAGGCCGTCGGTGATCGCGTCGAGCTCGATGCGGCTCAGCCGGGCCGCGGCTGCCTGGAACATGGACGCCGAAGCCTGGGCCACGTCGCTGCGCAGGCCCTCCATCTCGGTGCCGCTCAGCCCGGCCGGCGGGGTGTCGACCTCGACGACGGCGATGATCTCGCCGCCGGGATCGCGCAAGGCGGCGAGGCCGCTCACCCAGACACCCCACTGGTCGACGTAGAGCACGTTGACGTCGGGCGCGGCGCCGGCGAAGGTCTCGAGCAACTCGTCGTCGGCGAAGACCTCGCTGCCCAGGGGCGAATGTTCCGCGTCGGCCTCTTCGGCATCGACTATGATCGAGCACCTGTCGTCGTCGACCTCGATCGTGGTGATGAACCTCACCTCCGGATGAGCATCGCGCTCGAGTCGCAACCGGGCCGCGGTGTCGCGGTACTCGGGGCGGCTCTCATCGTCGGGTGCGCGCAGCGCGGCGTGGGCGACCGGGTCGACCCGCGCGGCGGCGAGCGTGGCGATCTCGCGAGCCCGGCAGTGTTGCTCCTGAAGCTGGGCGAGCACACGCTTGAACGCTTCGACGATGGTCGCGTCGAACTGGACCCCGGCGCAGCGATCGAGCTCGGCAAGCGCGTCGTGGTAGCGCAGGGCCTGGCGGTAAGGGCGCCGGAAGGACATGGCGTCGTAGGAGTCGGCCACACACATCGCCCGGGCCACGAGAGGGATCGCTTCTCCGGCGAGACCGTCGGGATACCCGGAGCCGTCCCAGTGTTCGTGATGGTGGCGCACGCCGAGCACGAGGTCTTCGGCGAACAGGGGTCTCAGGATGTCGGCCGAAAAGATCGGATGCTGGCGCATGAGCTCCCATTCGCGCGAGCTCAGACCGGAGGGCTTGAGCAGCACGCGATCGGAGACGCCGATCTTGCCGATGTCGTGCAGGTAGGCGGCCTCCTCGACCTGGTGGGTCGTCTCCTCAGACCAGCCGAGCTCGTGGCCGAGCAGTACCATGTAGGCGCCCACGCGCGCGGCGTGGCCCAGCGTGTAGTAGTCCTTGGCGTTCAAGGCCGAGCTCAGGGCCTTGAGGTTGCCCAGGTGCATGCGCTTGATCTCCTCGTAAAGCCGGGCGTTGTTCAGAGCCAGCGCAAGGTGTGTGCCGACCCGCTCCAGGAGGTGGCGGTCGACCGAGGCGAAGACGTGCTTGCGGGAGCCCGTCAGGTTGAGCACGCCGATGAGCTCCTCGCCGCGGAGCAGCGCGATGCTGGCGCCGGCTTCGTGTCCGTCGCGCGCCGAGTCACCGTCACGCGCGTGGCGACCCGTGCCGCCGTCATGTGCGTGGAGACCTGTGCCGCCGTCATGTGTGTGGAGACCTGTGCCGCCGTCGAACGACGGCGTGGCGCCGGCTTCCCAGACGACCACGCGCTCTTCTCGTACGGTCGAGAGCGCTGCGCGCTGCGCGGGAGTGGCCGCATGAGGCTCGCCCTTCGTGTGGCCCTCCGACGAGAAGATGGTATCGAGCTCCCCATCTTTGCCGGCGAGCACGAGATCGGCGTGCTCGAAGGCGATGAGCGGGCGCAGCTCGTCGGCGGTGGCCGCGGCGATCTCGCCGAGCTGGAGGCTCGACGCGGTACGCCGGGCGATGGCGTTCAGCAGCTCCGTCTCGCGGCGGCGCAGCTGCACGGCCTCGAACAGGTTGGCGTTGTCGATCGCCAGCGAGGCGGCGCGGCAGACCGCCTCGATCGTGGCCACTGTGTCGGCCTCGAACCGGCGGTTCCCGACGTCGAGCAGCCTCGCCAGTCCTATGACCCGGCCCTTGGCGATCAGCGGTACGACGAGTTCGGCCTCATAGCCGGACCGTCGCAACGCCGTCATCTCGGCGTCATCGGGTCGCGAGCCGTCGAGCCCCGGAAGTTGCTGCGTGGTGCGGCTGGAGACGGCGAGCTTGACCGTGGCCCAGTCATCGAGCGGGTGGAGCGTGCCCTCCCGGTCGTCGACGGTCTCGCCGTCCTTCACGCTCGCCACGCACAGCAGGTCGGCCCCCGACAGCAGGTAGATGTCGCAGGTCGGCGCCGCGCCGATCTCGCAGAGACGCGCGGCCGTCGACAGCAGAATGTCGCGTAGCTCGAGCGTGGAAGCGAGCTGCAGGCTGGCTTCGTTGACCACGGCAAGGCGGCTGCTGCTCTCGTCGAGCCGGCGGAACAGGCGGGCGTTGGCCATGGCTTGAGCGGCGATCTGCGCCAGGCCCTGCAGGAGCGCGACGCCGGGAAACTCCCTCGCGTGGCCGTCGAAGAGGCCGACCAGGCCGATGACCTCGCCGCGCACGATCAGCGGCAGGCGGATGCTCGACGGATACCCCGACGAAAGAAAGTGACGGCGTTCCTCCGCGCTCATGCGGTCGTCGGTGGCGGCGTCATAGACGGCCACCGGCTGCTGCGACTCGATCGCGCGCTGGGCCGCGCGACGCGTGGCAAGGGGTCGGCGGGCGCCGATCTCGTCGTCGGCGCGGCCGCCGCGATCGACGCAGCTGCGGGTGACGAGGTCGCCGCCGTCGAGGCTGTAGACCTCGCAGACGTCGGCGTCGGCCAGGCTGCGCATGCGGCCGGCCACGGAGGAGAGCACGTCGTCGAGCTCGAGCGAGGCGCCGAACTCGAGCCCCGAGTCGACGAGCTCACGAAGCTCGTTGTTGCTCTCCTCGAGACGTTCGAGCAGGCGCGCCTTGCCGAGCGCTCCCGCGACGAGCTGGCCGATCGTCTTCAGAAAGTCGATGTACTGGGCGAAGTCGCCGGGCTTGTCGTCGTAGATGTCGATCAGGCCGTTGACGACGCCGTCGACCACGAGCGGCAGCGAGAGATTGCTCTTGAAGCCCCACTCGGCAAAGACGCGGCGCTCCTCGTCGTCCATCTGGGGGTCGTCGGGCGAGGCGATCACGCCGATCTGCTGCGACTCGATCGCCAGCTTAGACGTGGGGAAGTCGTCGACGCGCAGCGAGTGTCCGATCGAGGCGTCGTCGTAGCCGTTGCGGTCGTAGCTCACACGGCTGTACAGCGTGTCGCCGTCGAGGGTGAAGATGTCGCAGTCGGCGGCGCCGAGCGTCTCCACCAGGTGTCTGGCCGCCAGCCGCAGCAGCTCGGTGACGTCGGCGGCGCGCGTGATGAGCGTACCGAACTCGACGAGCTCGTGGAGGATCGTGTTGCGCCGCCGGATCTCGTCGAACAGGACGGCGTTGTCGAGCGCTCGTCCGGCGACGCGGGCGAGACCCTCGACCAGGGCCAGCTGTTCGCTGAAATCGCGAGCGACGTAGTCGGACAGCTCGAGCAGGCCGATCACGGTATCGCGGGCCACGAGCGGCACCGAGAGCTGCGACCGGTAGCCCCAGCGCTCGAGCGATTCCCTGCCGACCTCGGTGAGCACGGGGTCGTCGAGACTGGCGGCGACGGCTACGCGGCGCTCCGCCACCGCGAGCGCGCTGCACGGGTAGTCGCTCAGCCGCACCGTGACGCCTTCCCACGAACGGTCGAACGTGCCGTGGTCGTAGCTCACGAGGGCGCGCAGCGCGTCGCCTTCGACCGCGTAGATGTCGGCGACCGGCGAGCTCGTCAGGTGCGCCAGGCGACGCGCGACGCTCTCGAGGACCTCGTTGGTCGACAGACGGGAGGCGTCTTCGATGCCGGCCTCGACGAGGAGCTGGAGGTCGCGGTTGCGGGCCTCGAGCGCGGCGATCGTGGCGGCTTCGGATGCGGGCGCCGCGACTGTCGCCTCTGCCCCGCCGCGGCGCGCTCCGTTGCCCGACCCGGCCCGCAGAAGCGCTTCGAGATCGGCCCGGCGAAAGCGGCGATGACCGCCGGCGCTACGATAGCAGGCGATCTTGCCGGCATCGCTCCAGCGCCGCAGCGTGTTGATGCTCACGCCCAGAAGCTCGGCGGCCGGGCCGAGCCGCAGCCAGCGTCGGTCGAGCGGCGGCGTTGAAAGACTCCCCATGGTCCCTTTGCAGTCGGCTTACGAGCCTCAGAACTTAACCAATTCTACAAGGAAGGCGGCGTCCCTTCGCAAGGGCGACGGCAGGTCGCCTGCGCGACACAGGTTTTGGCCACCGGCTCAGGCTTTGGCGACCGGCCCAGACCACCGCGACCGGTTCAGGATTTGGCCGCCGGCTCGAGCGCCGCGACGGCGCGGGCGATGTCGTGGAACACGGCGCCGGCGGGGCTGGCCGGGTCGAGGGCCGGCGGAGTGCCGTTGTCGCCGGCGCTGCGAGTGGACTCGTCGAGGGGGATACGGCCGAGCAACGTGGTGCCCGCCGCTCGGGCGATCTCGAAGGCGCCCCCGTGGCCAAAGATGAACTGCTTCTCGCCGCAGTGCGGGCAGATGAAGTAGGACATGTTCTCGATGACGCCGATGATGCGATGCTTGGTGAGCAAGGCCATCTTGGCCGCCTTTGCGGCGATCTTGGACGCCGCCTCCTGAGGTGTGGTGACGACGATCATCTCGGCCGAAGGCACCGTCTGGGCGATCGTCAGGGCGATGTCGCCGGTGCCCGGCGGCAGGTCGATCAGGAGGTAGTCGGGGCTGCCCCAGAGCACGTCGCCGAGGAACTGCTCCATCGCCCGCCCGAGCATCGGGCCGCGCCAGATGACGGGCTCGTCGTCTTCGAGGAAGAAGCCCATCGAGACGAGCTTCACGCCGTGACGCTCGGGCGGCACCAGCTTGCCGTCGTGCGACTGCGGAGTCACACCCGCCATGCCGAACATGAGCGGGATCGTGGGGCCGTAGACGTCGGCGTCGATCAGCCCCACGGCGTAGCCCTGCTGAGCGAGGGCGACGGCGAGGTTGGCCGTCACCGTCGACTTGCCCACGCCGCCCTTGCCGCTGGCCACGGCCAGGACGCGGGTCCGCGAGCCGGGACCGAACGGCGCCGGCGACGCCTGCTCGTCCTCGTTGAGGGCGGTCGCCAGGCGTTCGCACTCCTCGGGTGACATGGCGTCCATGACCACCTCGACCCGGCGCCCGCCGGCGATGGCGCTCAAGGCCTGGGTGGTCTCCGCCTCGATACGGCCCTTCAGAGGACACCCTGCCGTGGTGAGCACGAGGCGCACCGCAAGGCGGTCGTCGGTTATCTCGATCTCGCGGACCATGCCCAGATCGACGATGCTGCGCTGCAGCTCGGGGTCTTGCACGGTGGCGAGGGCGGCGAGGACCTGGTCATTGTCCATGAATGCTCCAAGGTGGGCGATATGGCCGGCGGTGCCGGCCCGGCCGCGAGTGTAGAACGACGACCGGCGTGGCGGCAAGGCGAGCCGTTCGCCTGTCGGACTACCGGACTGCCGGAGGACGCGTTAGATGTGTTCCACGGGAGAGCTTGGACGAAGCGTGGCGCTTCAGGTCGATGCCCTCCGGGTGGTCGGTGGGATGCGTGATCAGAGACGAGGCGGGGGCTCACGTACGAGCAGGCCCGGGCTTCTGAGCGTTTCACGTGAAACCCGGGCCGGACACCTGAGCGTTTCACGTGGAACCAGGACCGCGAGCTCTCCGTGTTTCACGTGAAACGCAGCGCCACGGGTTCCTCACGGTCCGCGCGGCGGGCCGCGTGTGCCGCGACGGCGAGGGACCGTGCCGCCGCCGGTCAGCCGAACGCAAAGAGGGGCGGGCCGCTTTGGCGGCCCGCCCCTCTTTCACGTACCTCGTGAAGTGATGCCTGCTTCGCGCGCTGAGATCAGACCTCGGAGGCCTTGATGCCCACGGGCTCGGCGTTGCCGGCGCCGGTCGAGTAGGTCTCCTTGAAGATCTCCATCAGCATCGGGCTCTCGCGGACCACGGCGAGCGAGATCACGGCGTGGTCTTTGGTGTAGCCGTTGCCGATGATCATGGTCGTGTCGGCGCCGATGCCTTCGGCCCCGAGGGCGGCCGACGTGAAGCTCGTGGCCATCGAGAAGAAGTAGACCATGCCATCGTCTTTGGTGGCGAGGACCGACGCCATCTCGGTGTTCGGGATGTCGACGCAGTTGATGGTCAGGTCCGCCATCTTGCCGTCGGTCGCCTTGCTGACCTCTTCCCAGACGAACAGCTGGTCGGTGGCCGAGCCCTGGATGATGACGTCGGCGAAGCCCGACTTCTCGAGCCGCTTCTTGCCGGCGTCGCCGTGCACCAGGCAGATGACCTTGCCGGTCGGCTTGACGCGCTTCTTGGCCTCGTAGGCGCAGAGCAGGCCGCTCTTGCCGCCGGCGCCGATGATGAACACGGTCTGGCCGGGCTTGCTCAGCTTGGCCGCCTGCGCGGGGGCGCCGGCCACGTCGAGGATGGCGAGGGCGAGGGCTTCGTCCATGTCGCTCGGGATCTTGGCGTAGATGCCGGTCTCGAACAGGATGGCCTGGGCCTTGACCTTGACCTGGCAGGTGTCCTTGTTGATCGAGATGATCTCATCGACCTTCAGCGGTGTCAGCGACAGCGATACGAGGGTGGCGATGCGATCGCCGACCTTGAGGTCGCGGTCCTTGAGCTTGGGGCCGATCTCCTTGACCGTGCCGAGCAGCATGCCGCCCGAGCCGGTGTCGGGGTTGTGGTGCTTGCCACGCTCCTTGATGATGCCGAGGCTGTGGCGCGCCATCTTCTTGACGTCGCCGCCTTCGGCCTCTTCGATCTGCGTGAAGCTGGCCGCGTCGACGTTGAGCGTGTCGACGTCGATCAGGATCTCGTTGTCGGCGCATTCCATCGTGTTGTCGATCTTCCAGGCCGGCTGCGGCAGGACGCCCTTGGGCTCGATGACACGATGGGCTCCGAACTTGTTACCTTGCTTCACTATCGGCCTCGCTTTCGTTGGTGTTCACTGTCCGTGGTCGGCGGCGCGGCGCGGGCCGCGCCGCCGGCGCGGGTCTGCTGGTGGGCTGCTTCCTGTCCGCCTTACGCTTCGACTCTGATGACGCTGCCGGCGCCCTGGCCGCCGCCTACACAGGCGCCCGTCAGGCCGATCTCCTGGCCGCGCTTCTGGAGCTCGTGGATCAGGGTCACGATCATGCGCGTGCCGGTGTTGCCCAGCGGGTGGCCGAGCGCGACCGCGCCGCCGTTGACGTTGACGATATCGGTGTCGAGGCCGAGCTCGCGGGTGGCGAGGGCGGCGACACAGGCGAAGGCTTCATTCAGCTCGGCGAGCTGCACGTCGCTGCTCTTCAGGCCGGCCTTTTCGAGGGCCTTCTGGGCGGCGACGGTCTCGCCGTAACCCATGATCTCGGCGGGCACCGCCGCCGTGGCGAGGCTCACGACCTGGGCGATCGACTTGAGGCCGAGCTCGGCGGCCTTCTTGCGCGAGGTGACGACCAGGGCGCTGGCGCCGTCGGAGATGGCCGAGGCGTTGCCGGCGGTGACAACGCCGCCGTCCTTCTTGAACACGGGCTTCAGGCCGGCGAGCGCCTCGGGCGTGGTCGCGCGCGGGCACTCGTCGGTGTCGACGATCTTGGGATCGCCCTTGCGCTGAGGGATCGTGACGGGCACGATCTCGTCGGCGAAGCGACCGTCGCTCACGGCCTTGCTGGCGTTGAGCTGGCTGCGATAGGCGACGTCGTTCTGGAGCTCTTTGCTCACGCCGAACCGCTCGCTCAGATTCTCTGCCGTGAGGCCCATGTGGTAGCCGCCGATCGCGCACCACAGGCCATCGAGCACCATCGCGTCGTAGATCTGATCCGACGGCATGCCCATGCGGTAGCCGCTGCGGCCGTTCTGCAGCAGCCACGGCGCACGCGACATGTTCTCTGTGCCGCCGACCAGGTAGATCTCACCCTCGCCGGACTTGATGTTGGCCGCCGCCCAGGCCAGGGCCGAGGCGCTGGAGACGCAGACTCGGTTGACCGTGATGGCCGGGACGCTGTCGGGGATGCCGGCCTTGAGCTCGGCCTGGCGGGCCGTGTTCTGGCCGAGGCCCGCCTGGATGACGTTGCCGAAGATGACCTCGTCGAGCTGATCGCCGCTGACGCCGGCGCGATCGAGGGCTTCCTTCATGACGACGGCGCCGAGCTCGGTCGCCGGCGTGTTGCCGAAGCCGCCCTGGAACTTGCCCTGGGCGGTGCGTACGGCGGAAAGGATGACGATATCGTTGTCTGCCACTGTGGCCTCCTGGACCTGCCGACGACCCTCTTGCGGGTTCTCGCGCGTCCTACGCGCCCCGGGGCCGCCTGGTTGAAGTTATGTACAAACTATCATGTTGTTGGAGTCGCGCTCTTGGCCCTTCTGGCCACTTCCTGCGCCAGGAATGAGGCCACTTCGACAGGGGTCGTGCGCGGCCCGAAGCCGGCATCGTACCCGAGCTCCTTGGCGAAGGCGTTGTTGATGCGCGGCCCGCCCACGATGAGCACGAAGCGCTCGCGCACGCCTTCGGCTTCGAGCAGCTCGATCATCTTGGTCAGGTTCTGCACGTGGATGTTCTTCTGGGTGACGATCTGCGACACGAGGATGGCGTCGGCGTGACGGTCGAGGGCCGCTCGCAGGAGCTGCTCGCAGGGGATCTGTGAGCCCATGTTCAGGATGTCCATCTCGGCATAGCGCTCGAAGCCGTAGTTGCCAGCGAAGCCCTTCATGTTGAGGATGGCGTCGATGCCGACCGTGTGGGCGTCGCTTTCGATGGCCGCGCCGACCACCGACAGCTTACGACCGAGGTGCTCCTTGATGTACGCGTTGATGGCGTAGTAGTCCATCTCCTCGACGTCTAAGTAGTCGCCTTTGACCTCGTCGGGATCGATCCCGACCTCGGTGCGGCCGTAGGCCACATAAAAGGTGAACTCGGGGTCGATGGCCTTGCATTCGGCCACCCCGACGTCGCGAAAACCGAGCCGCTCGAGGAACTGCTTGCCGACGTCGGCCGACTTGACCGAGTAGGCGATCGGCAGCGTGAACGAGAGCTGCATCAGGCCGTCGTCGCGGGTGTCGCCGTAGGGCCTGACGATCATGACGCCACCTCCTGGCTCACGCGCACGGACTCGCCCGGCGCGGGACCTGTCGGCGGCCCGCTCAGACGGCCTTCGCGCAGCGCCGCGAAGAACGGGTTGAAGTAGTCGGCGCCGATCTTGAAGACGCCCTCGAAGCCGCGGCCGCCACGGGGGTCGCGCTTGACGTCGGCGAACTCGCCGTCTTCGAGCGCCTTGAACAGGCTGATCTCGCGGACGTGCTCGAGCTGCTCGGTGGCCCGCCGCAGAACGTCGTCGGCGCGCTTCTCGATCATGCCGCCCGCGCGGAACTCGACCTCGTCGGCCAGGTGGCGGCACGACTCGAAGACGTACTTGGCGTTCTTGATCGAGACGTAGCGGTCCTGCAACAGTGGGGTGTGCAGAGCCTCGGTCAGCATGCCCAGCAGCATGATCTCCTGGCCGGTGAAGATGCCGGTGAAGTTGAACATGCCGTCGATGATGTGACCCTGGAAGATGTCGCCCGGCATGTACTTGGTGGGCGGCATGTACTTGAGCGGGTACTCGGGGAAGAGCTGGCGGATGAGCTGGGCGTCGGCGACCTGATAGACGACCTGGTCGGGCGTCGCCGGGTTGATCTCGAAGGCGTGCCCAAGGCCGATCTGCCAGGGCTCGAGGTTGGCGCGCAGGGCGAACGCCTCGTTGATGAAGTCGGAGCTCACGACCGTGTAGCCCTTCTCGAAGGCGTCGGCCGTGGTCAGGTAGTTGTCCTCCCCGGTGTTGATGATGATGCCGGCACGGGCGTTGATCAGCCGCGAGAGGTACTGGTCGACGAACGTGCGCTGCATGTTGATGTTGCGGAAGATGATGCCGTACATGGAGTCGTTCAGCATCATGTCGAGGCGCTCCAGGGCGCCCATGGTGGCGATCTCCGGCATGCACAGACCGCTCGCGTAGTTGCAGAGCCGGATGTAGCGGCCGAGCTCGCCGCCGACCTCGTCGAGGGCGGCCCGCATGAGCCTGAAGTTCTCCTGCGTGGCGTAGGTGCCGCCGAAGCCCTCGGTGGTCTCGCCGTAAGGCACGTAGTCGAGCAGGCTCTGGGCCGTGGTGCGGATCACGGCGATCACGTCGGCGCCGGCGCGGGCGGCCGCCTGGGCCTGGGCTGAGTCTTCGTAGATGTTGCCGGTGGCCACGATCACGTAGACGTAGGGCTTGAGGGGCTCGCCGCAACTAGCGACGAGCTCTTCGCGGCGCCGGCGGACGGCGTCGATGCGGGCGACGCCCTGCGCGGCGAGCTCGGCGCCGTGCTGCTCGGCCGCCGCACGCCGTTCGGCGGGCACCGCCTCGAGGGCAAGGGCGCCGGCGGCCATGCCCTCGGCCACCTGCTGAGCGTCCTTGCCGGTGCGCAGCATGAGGTCGACGAACGGTCGCACGATGCCGTCGGACAGCATGTCCCTGGCCTGCTCGACGACGACGTTGACGAGCGGCACGTCGATGTCGTTGACACCGCTCACGCCCATCAGCCGCAGGGTGGCGCGCTCGGTCGTGTCGGTCGTGTGCTCTTCGATGTGGCGCTGGATGTCGTCGGCGATGGCGTTGGCCGCCTCTCGCGCGCGAGTGACGAGGGTCTCGTTCAGCTTGATCGCGTCGTGCACTGTCACACCGTCCTTGGTAGGGAAGGAGACGACGACGTCGGGCGGCCGGCGTTGCCGCCGGCCGGCACGGCCGCAAGGCCGTGGACGACGTCGAAGACGGGAGCGCGGTCGCCGACTGCGTCGGCGACCGCGCCGAAGAAGAGCTTGGCGTTGTAGGGCTGGGGAAGCCGGTAGGGGTTGGTGGTGACGGCCAGCACCCGCAGGGGCGTGAGCACGCGCACGTCGATGCCGCGCCGGCGGCAGCGTGACACCGTGGCCGGGGAGAGGATGAGCACGGTGGCGTCGCGCACCACGAGCGTCACGGCGCGCCTGGGCGGCAGCGTGCGCGAGAAATCGTCGGCGAACTCCTGCGTGAGTGCTCCGCCGACGAAGAGCACTTTCGCGCCCAGCCGCTCTACCTCGCGCGCCACCCGCACCCCCTCGCCGACGATGGTGGCGAGGTCGAGCGTGGTGTGGCGCCCCTGTGCGTCGACGGCGACCGCGCGGGCGCGCACGAGCGTCTCCGGGCCGACCAGCGCGCGGGTCTCAGGATCGACTTCGGGGAGGGTCAGCATCTCCAGCGTGGCTACGGTCGTCGCGACGGTCTCGTCGAGAGTCTCGGCGACGAGCCCGCCGGTGGCGACGATGACAGCGTCGCTCACCCGCGGCGAGGCGCTGCCGAGGCGGTTGATGGCGCCGTCGACCAGCACGAGCTGGGCGCCGTGTTCGTGCAGTCGCGCGGCGGTCGCCGCGACCTCGTTCAGCGTGGTCGGGCCGCTGATCTCGACGGCCCGGTCGCCGACGGCGCGGCCGACGACGACACTGCCCAGCGACGTATGGAAAGGCAGCCGTTCGAGCCGCTCCATGGTGTAGTGCGAGCGGTCGAGCGAGCCCACGGTCGTGGCGATGAGCGTGCCGCGCGGCGGCACGATGCGCGGCTTGTCGAGCCCCGTGAGATGGTCGGTGCGCTCACCGTCCAGGCCCAGAGACGTGAGCCCGAAGCGCAGCGCCACGTTGTCCATGAGGGCGTTCACCACGGTCGTCTTGCCGGCGTTCTTGACGAGCCCGATGACGGCGACCGTGCGCGCGTCGCTGCGACCGACCACGTCGAAGAGGGTGGCCGGCGGCGCGCAGGGCGTCGCGTCGGGGGGTCGAGTGTCGGGGGCGGCGATCATCGGCTCACTGCCCGTCGCCGGTCTGTCCCGCGGCGGCCGCCGAGGAGGGCCGCGCGGCGGCGCTCTGCCGGCGGATCTCCTTGAGGTAGCTGAACACCGTGAAACGGGAGAGGTCGAGAGCCTCGGCGACCTGCTCGGCGGAGCGTTTCACAAGGAATGCGCCGCGCTCCTCGAGCCGGGCCACGACCTCCATCTTCTCGTCGCGGGTCATGGTCGCCGGCGTCTTGCGCATGTCGTTCAGAATGGCCGTGATCATGCCGGCCAGGACGTCGCGAATGTCGCGCCCGAACAGCTCCTCGGTCGCCGGCGCGGCTTCGCCGCCGAGCCGGCCGACGGCGGTGAAGGCGGCCAGCGTACGTTGCGCATGAACGACCTCTGAGATGTCGAGGTTGATGCCCAGCACGCCGATCGGCCGGCCCTCGGCATCGCGCAGCGTGATGGCCAGCGACTTGAGGACCTTGCCCTCGGTGGAGGAGACATAGAGCCGCACATCGGGGGTCTCGTCGGCGTTGCGCAGCGAACGCAGCATCTGGTCGCTCGGGGCGTCGCCGAGACGGCGGTCGGTGACGTGGCCGTTCTCGATCGCGACGATCGAGTTGGGCATCTCGGCGAGGTCGTGGAGCACGACCTCGCAGTCGGAGCCGAACATCTCGGCCAGCCCCTGCACCACTGCGACATACGACTGCAGATACGGATTGCCGGTGCTGCCTGCGTCCACGATCTGTCCCTCCACCGTCACGCGCGCGAGGGGACGGGCACGTAGCGGTCTCGAAGCCCGTGACCTGACTCACGGGACTCGTGACGAATCTAACGGCATCTGTCGAAAAACGTCAACCCGATACCCGAATCGGTTGCGAAGGCGGGCGAAAAGGGCCTGCCATCTGCCGATTCGGCAACGTCCTGAGACGGTCCGTGGCGGTTCCGGCAAGCGCGGGGCGAGAACGCTGCGCGTGAGCGGTTCCGGTAGGCGTCCGGCGAGCATGGCGCGGACGGCTCCGGCAAGCGCGCGGCGAGCGGCGATCTAGAGATTCTGGGGCCGCGTGCCGAGTGTCACCTTCACGTCCGTGCTCGTGCCGTGCCGGTTGACCGACAGCGTGACGACGTCGCCCGGTTTGTAGGCGGCGATCGCCTGCACGAGATCCTGGGCCGACGTCACCTGCTTGCCGTTCACGGCGGTGATGACGTCGCCGCCGACGGTGAACCGCTGGCCCTGCACGGTGACGGTCGAGGTGCCGCCGCGGATGCCCGCCTTGGCCGCCGGGCCGCCGGCCTTGACTGTGTCGACCAGCGCGCCCTGGCTGACCGCGTACTTGAACGTCTTGGCCAAGTCGGGGGTCAGGGTCTGCAGCGTGACGCCCATCCACGGGTAGGTGACATGACCGGTGGTGACGATCTGCGCGAGGGAGTTCTTGGCGGTGTCGATCGGCACGGCGAAGCCGAGCCCCTGATTGCCGCCCGTGGTGGACTCGATGCTCTCGTTGATGCCGATGACGTTGCCGTTGGCGTCGATCAGCGGCCCGCCCGAGTTGCCGGGGTTGATCGCGGCGTCGGTCTGGATGCCGTTGAAGATGTTCGTGCCGCTCTGCGGGCTGAGGTCGCGATGGATGGCCGACACGATCCCCGATGTGAGCGTGAATTCCAATGCCAGGGGATTGCCGATCGCTACCACGGGCTCGCCGACCTGGACCGTGTCGGAGTCGCCCATCGGCAACGGGTTCATCGTGAGACCCGCGGCGTCGACGGTGACCACCGCCACATCGGACTGCGTGTCGATGCCCCTGATCGTGCCCTTGAAGCTCCTGGTCTGCGAGCCCGGGCCCTTGAACATGACGCTGATCGTGCTGGCCCTGGCGCCGTTCTCGGAGACGACATGGGCGTTGGTGAGTATGTAGTCGTGCCCCTTGAGGGAGACGACGAAGCCCGAACCGACGCCGCGCCCACCGCCCAGTGGCTGGCCGAACACGTCGGTGCCCGAGGAGGGGAACGTGCTGGTGATCTCAACGACGCCGGTGGCCTCGCGGTCGTAGATCTGCTCGGGTGAGAGCGCGCCGCCTGGGCTCGCGCCGCTCGCGGCGACTCCTGGGCTGGCGAAGGCCGCCGGGGCCGTCACCGTGACGGTGGTCTCCTTCTTGACGTCGGTGACGCCGAGCAGGAACAGGACCAGGAAGAGCAGCGCCGCCCCGACGATACCGCCGACGGCGCCTGCCAAGAAGCTTCGTGAACTGTGCATGTCCTGCCTCCTACCACGGCATCGTCTCGTCAACATTCGTCATGGCCGTCGTTCGAGGATTCTTAACCAGCGCCCGGGACCGTGTCGAGAGCGGCGCTCCTCTCAGCCCTGGATGCGGGGCATGCGGACCGTGAAGGTCGCGCCGGCGCCGCGCGTCGAACGCACGGTCAGCGTGCCGCCCATGAGCTCGACCATGTCCCGGGCGATCGACAGACCCAGCCCGGTACCCGACTTGTGGGCTCCCCCGTTGCCACGGAAGAAACGTTCGAAGACCCGGTCGAGCTCGTCGTGGGGGATCCCCGGGCCCTCGTCGGAGATCGTGAGCACAACGTCTTCGTCGCCGCCTTCGGCCCTGCGCTCGGCCGTCATACCGACGGTCACCGTCCCCCCCTCGGGTGAGAACTTGACGGCGTTGTCGAGCAGCGCGCGCAGCACCTGGGTCACGCGGCGCTCGTCGCAGGCGGCGGGCAGCTCGTCGGGCCCGGTCACCGTGATGGTGACGCCGTGGGCCTCCGCACCGGGCCGAAACTCGGCGATCACGGCTCGCGTCAAGGTGGTGACGTCGGTGTCGCCGGACTCGAGCCGCACCGCCCCGGAGTCGACCTGCGAAAGGTCGAGCAGGCTGAGCGAGAGGTCGGTCAGCCGGTCGACCTGCTGACGCATGAGCGCGAGGAACTCCTTCTCGGTCTCGACGTCGAGCTCGCCCTCGTCGATCAGCTCCATGAACCCCGAGAGCGAGAAGAGCGGGGTCTTCAGCTCATGCGAGGCGGTGGCGATGAAGTCGCGCCGGGCCGCGTCGAGGCGCGCCTGCTCGGTGATGTCGCGCAGCACGACGATGTCGCGCACCTCGGCCTCGTGGGCGACCCGATAGACCGACGCTTCGAGCGAGCGGCCGCCCAGCTCGACCACGATGGTGCGGTCGTCGCCGTCGGCCTGCGTTTCGACGAGCGCCTCTGCGACGTCGGGCGGCAGGAGGTCGGCCAGCGGCGTGCCGGCCCGCAACGTGCGGCCCAGAAGCGCTGCGGCGGCGGGATTGGCCACGGCGACGTCGCCTTCGGCGGTCACGCCGATCACGCCTTCGGCCAGGTCGTAGAGCATGACCTCGACGTTCTCCTTCTCGCGCTCGATCTGGGAGAACGCCTCGCGTAATCGTCCGCCCATCATGTTGAAGGTCACGGCGAGCTGGCCGATCTCGTCGGGCGGGCCGGGCAGCACCGGGCGCGAGAGGTCGCCCGAGGCGATCGACAGCGCCCCGCGCTCGATGCGTTTCAGGCGACGGGCGATGAAGTATGAGGCGAGGTAGCCGGTGAACAGCGTCGCGATGAGCGCCAGGCCGCCGGCCAGCAGGATCTGATGCTCGACCGACGCGACGGCGCTGTTCAAGTCGGTGAGCGGCGTCGCGATCAGGACGACCGCCTGCCAGCCGACCTGAGTCGACACCGGCACCGCCGCGGTCGCGTATTGCGTGTCACCGATCGTGGCTTCGCCGACGGTGACGTCCCCGGTCCTGATGGTGGCGGCGACGACGGGGTAGCCGGCGATGTTCAGGGGCAGGCCCTGGCGCGAGTCGGCGAGCTTCGTCATGGTCTGCGGGTCGATCAGCACGACGCGGGCGTCGATCTCGGTGTCGATGAGGTCCGCGACGTAGTCGAGATCGTACGTGTCTGTACTGCTGTCGGCGACGGCGCCGACGACCTTGTTGACGAGGAACGTGTCGGCGGAGATGTTGTTCAGCTTCTGATGGACCAGACGATTCTCGAGGCTCGGCACGACGTAGACGTAGACCAGCGCGATGTCGAGCAGAACGACGCCGAGGAACAGCACCGTGAGCCAGTTCTTGACCGAGCCCGGGACGGGCTTGAAGATCCACACGACGGCGTCGGCGGCGGTGCGCAGCGCGGAGACGACGAACGACCAGACCCGGTGCATGAACGAACGCTGCACGACGACCTCTGAAGTCGGGGGAGCTCTAGAACTCGCGGAACTTGTAGCCGATGTTGCGGACCGTGAAGATGAACTCGGGATTACGGGCGTCGCGCTCGATCTTCTCGCGCAGATGGCGGATGTGGACATCGACCGTGCGCGCGTCGCGAAACTCCGCGTCGCCCCAGACGAGCTGCAGCAGGATCTGCCGTGAGTACACGCGTCCGGGGTGCGAGATCAGGGTCTTGAGCAACTCGAACTCGATGTAGGTGAGGTCGACCCGCTTGTCGCGCACGTCGACGTTGCGCTTGGGCAGGTCGACGTCGAGGCCGTCGACGTGGACGATGTCCTGACGCGCGCTGCCCGACTGGCGGGCCATGTCGGCGCGCCGTAGCTGGGCGCGCACGCGGCTGCGGAACTCGCGCAGGCTGAAGCGGTCCTTGGTGATGTAGTCGTCGGCCCCGATCTCGAGGCCGAGCACCTTGTCGAACTCATCGGCCTTGGCGGTGAGCATGATGATCGGCACCGTGCTCACGGCGCGCAGCCGGCGACAGACCTCGGTGCCGTCGATGCGCGGCATCATGACGTCGAGGATGACCAGGTCGAACGGTTCGCGGGCGAAGGCTTCGAGGGCCTCCTGCCCGTCGCGCGCCTGCACGACCTGATAGCCCTCTTTCTCGAGGGGGTAGCGCAGCAGCTTCTGTATGGCCTCCTCGTCGTCGACGACGAGGATCTTGGCGCCGGGGTCGGTCATCTGAGCTGCCATAGTATCATCGGGCTGATGGTGGCGAGTCCGGCGGCGCGCCGGCCGGGGGGTCGGGTTCCGATCCCGACGCCGAACCGGGCCCAGAGTCTGAGCCTGAGCCGGCCCCGGCGTCAGGCGGCGGCACGTAGGCACGCAGGCGAAACGACGCGCCGATGGCCTGGGCCAGCGCCCGGCAGCCCTCGGGGTCGGACTCGGGCAGGTCGACGGCGGTCAGCGTGGTGGCGATGCCGTGCTCGACGCACGAGCGCGCAAAGCCGAGCACCTCGCGGAAGGCTTTGGAGAACATCGGCCGGCAGAGCAGGTCGTAGGTCTGCGGATCGGCGGCGTTCAGGCTCACCGTCACGGCGCCGAGCCCCACTCTCGCAAGCTCGCCCACGACGTCGACGTCGGGGTTGAGCAGGCGGCCGTGGCCGTTGGTCACGAGGCGCGAGGGCAGCCGCCGCAGGGTGAGCCATTCGGTGACGGCCAGCACGGCGTCGAGCCGCATGGTGGGCTCTCCCATGCCCACGAAGGCCACGTCGTCGGCCGGTCCGTCGAGGAAGACCAGCTCGATCTCGTGCGTCAGATCCTCGATATCAGGTTCACTCGAGAGCCTGAGGTCGTTGCCGAACACGCCGGTCGTGAACGAGCGAAAGCAGAACTCGCAGTCGCACGAGCAGCGGTTGGTGATGTTCAGGTAGATGTTGTCTTTGCCGCGGTAGACGATCGTGTCGGGCATGGCGAGCTTCTCTTTGGCCGGGTCGCGACGCGCGGGAGCGCATCGCAGGCTGCCTTCAGTATAGCGCGCCTTGCCGGCTCGCCCCGGTCGCCGGCGCCCCGGCTCGTGCGCCCGTCGTGCACGTCGCGCAACGCCGCGCCACGCCGCGCACGTCGCCGTTCGACCTCGTAGAATGGGCTGTGGTGTGCGGGTCCGGGGAGTCCCCCGGCCGGCGCCCATCAGCGCCGCCACCCTGACCCGCCGCGCCGCGAAAGGAGTGCCGTGACCGACGAAGCCGCCCACGAGGCCATCCTCTACGAACGCCGCGACGGCGGTGTCGTGCAGTGTCACGTCTGTCCGCGGCTCTGCGTCATCGGACCGGGACGGCGCGGCACCTGCCGGGCCCGCGAGAACCGCGCCGGCACGCTCTACAGCCTGGTCTACGATCGCGTCTGCAGCGTGGCCGCTGATCCGATCGAAAAGAAGCCCCTGTTCCACTTCTTCCCCGGCAGCACCGTGCTGTCGCTCGGCACCCTGGGCTGCAACTTCACCTGCGCTCACTGCCAGAACTGGCAGATCGCCCACGCCGACGTCATCGGCGGCCTGGCCGACCTGCGTCCCCTGCCCGTCGAGAAGCTGCCGGTGCTGGCGGCCAACAACGACTGCGCCGGCGTGGCCTGGACCTACAACGAGCCCACCATCTGGATCGAGTACGTGATCGACGGCGCGCGCGTCGCTCACCTGCACGGCCTCTACACCGTGATGGTGACCAACGGCTTCATCACCACCGAAGGGCTCGACGCGGTGGCGCCGCATATCGACGCCTACCGGGTCGACGTCAAGGGCTTCGACGACGAGCTCTACAAGCGGCTCTGCCGGGCGCCCGACCACAGACCCGTTCTCGCGGCCGCCGAACGAGCCCTTCACGAGCACGGCTGTCACGTCGAGATCGTCACCAACGTCATCCCCACCTTGAACGACGACGAGGCGACGCTGCGCGGCATCGCGGCCTGGATCGCCGCGCGCCTCGGCCCCGCGACGCCCTGGCACGTGACACGCTTCCACCCCGAGCTCGAGCTCTCGCACCTGCCGACGACGCCCATCGCCACCCTGGAGCGGGCGGTCGCCATCGGCCACGAGGAGGGCCTTGCCTTCGTCTACGTCGGCAACGTCCCGGGTCACGAAGGCGAGAACACGGTCTGCCCCCACTGTCACAGACTGGTCGTGCGGCGCACCGGGCGCGCCATCGAAGACCTCGCGCTGCGTCGCGGCCACTGCGACATGTGCGGCGAAGATTTGAACGTGCGCGAAACGGTGAAACTCGAATAGTCGGGCGGGGGCTTGGCCGGCAGGAGGGGGCTACGATACGATGAGGGTTGTCCTGTGAACGAACTCGTGACACTCGAGATTCCCGCCAAAGCCGAGTACGTCGTGCTCGGCCGGCTGGCGCTCGCCGGTCTGGTGCGCGAACGGCGCTTTTCGGCCGACGCGGTGGCCGACCTCAAGCTGGCGCTCACCGAAGCCTGCTCCAACTCCATCCGTCACGCCTACGATCACGACAACGGGCACGTCCTCCTGTCGCTCGAAGCCAGTGCCGATCGCGTCGTCATGGTCGTCCGCGACCAGGGCGGCGGGTTCCACGACGACGACGTCGACTGTCCCGAGTGCGCGGCGGTCGGGGTCGAGCTCGCCGAAGGCGGCATGGGCATCTCGATCATCCGTGCCGTGGTCGACGAGTTCAGCCTCGACCACCCGGCGGCAGGTGGCACGACGCTCACCCTCACCAAGCTCTGCGACGCCTGAGTCGCGCCCGCCGGCCTCCGCCGCCGACCGGTCCGGCGATCCCGGCCCCGCGACTTCCCCGACCGCGCCATGACGCCCTTGCCTGCCTCGTCTGAGCCCGCCGTCGATCTCGACTCGATCCTGGCTCGCCTGCCGGGCGTCGACGCGGCGACGGCCGGCGGTACGGCGACGCCCGGCGCCGACCCCCTCGTGCGCGAGAGCCTGCGGGCGTTCGTGGCGCTGCTGGCCGGCTACCGGCGGGCCAACGTCACCGGCGCGCGGGGTTCGGACCAGGCCGTGGCCGGCCTGGTCGGCGACGCGCTCGCCCTTCTCGAGATAGCCGAGCTCTCCAGCCGGGAGGGCCGCGCCGGTGAGGCGCCGTGGGCCGACCTCGGCAGCGGTGGCGGCCTGCCCGGCATCCCCCTGGCCCTGGTGCTGCCCGGCAGACAGATCACGCTGATCGAAGCCGTGGGCAAGAAGTGCGCCTTTCTGCGGGACTTGGTGGCCGAGCTCGGACTGACCGGCCGGGTCGACGTGGCCTGCGCCCGCAGCGAGGAGCTGGCCGCGAGCGGTCGGCCCGGGCGGGAGAGGTACGGCGTCGTGCTGGCCAAGGCCGTCGGTCCGCTGGCGGTGGTGGTCGAGCTGGCCGCTCCGCTGCTGCGCGTCGGCGGCCTGCTCGTGGTCAGCAAGACGGCGGCCGCGGCGCAGCGCGAGGCGGCGGCGGGCGAGGCCGCAGGCGGAGCCTGCGGCCTCGCCCGCCGCCGCCTCGTCGCCCTGACGACCTCGCCTCTGCCCGGCTCGGTCGGGGTCGTCTTCGAGAAGGTGGGCGCCACGCCCGAGCGCATTCCGCGACGACCCGGCATCGCTGCCAAGCGACCTCTCGCCTAACGCTCACAGGGTTTCGCCTGAAAGCCGCGGGCCCGAGATCTCGCCGTCGTCACGAGGTCATCCGCAAGACGCATGGCCCGCAATCTCGCCGTCGGCGGAAGGTCATCCGCAAGCCGCGGGTCCGGACGCCCGCCGCCGTCTGGCGGTGCCGCGGGGCGCTCGGTAAGATGGCCTGCGAGATGGTAGCCCCCCGAGAGTCCCGCGCGTCGTGTCCTCATGCCGGTCGAAAGGCCGCGCCGTGACGCGGGTCATCGCCGTCGCCAACCAGAAGGGCGGCGTGGGCAAGACGACGACCTCGATCAACGTCGCCGCCTGCCTCGCCGAAGCCGGCTTTGCCACCCTGCTCATCGACCTCGATCCACAGTGCAACGCGAGCAGCGGGCTCGGTGTCGCGGCCGCCGGCGGAGAACGCTCCGTCTACGGGGTGCTCGGCGGTCAGGCGGCGCTGGCCGACGTCGTGCTGCCGACCATCCTCGAGTCGCTGTGGGTCGTGCCGGCCTGCCCCGACCTGGCCGGCGCTGAGGTCGAGCTCGCCGTGGCCGACGATCGCGAGTTCGTGTTGCGCAACGCGCTGCAGGGGGTCCTCGCCGGCTATGAGTTCGTGTTCATCGACTGTCCGCCGTCGCTCGGCTTGTTGACCGTGAACGGGCTGACGGCGGCTCGCGAGGCGCTCGTGCCGGTGCAGGCCGAGTATTACGCGCTCGAGGGGCTGGCCCAGCTTCTGGGCACGATCGATATGGTGCGAGAGCGCGCCAACCCCGGGCTCCTGTTGCTGGGCATCGTGATCACGATGCTCGACGCCCGCACGCGGCTGGGCAGGGAGGTCGCGGCCGAGGTCCACGCACACCTCGGTGACGACGTCTTCGCCACCGCCGTGCCGCGCAACGTGCGTCTGGGCGAGGCTCCCAGCCACTGCCTGCCGATCTCGCGCTACGATCCCACGTGCGTCGGCTCGGACGCCTACTTCGATCTGGCCAAGGAGATCGTGGAACGCGCGCCCTCCGGCACGCGGCGATCCTCGGGGGTGTGAGGGTGGACGACGCTTCGAAGAGATCCGGTAGGCCCAGGTCGGCGAAGCCGGACAAGCACGACGAGTCCGGCAAGCCGAGCAAGGCCGACAGGCCCGACGCGCGGAACAGGGCTGACAAGGCGGCCGGCAAGCCGAACAAGGCCGACAGGCCCGCCAAGACCGGCGGCCCCGGCGAACCGGACGAGTCCGCCGACCGCCGGACCGCCAGGGCGCCGGTCGCTCCCGGGGCGACGCCGAACCGCCCGGCCGCTCGGCATACGGCGGGTCCCGCCCGGCTCGGACGCGGCCTGGCCGCGCTCATCGCCGAGCGGACCGCCGAGCGGACCGCCGACACAGGTCCGTCGCCCGCCGCCTCGCCGGCCGACGCTCGCGGCGGCGCGGGCAGCGGCTCAGGCAGTGGCGCGCGCGGCGCGCCGGGCGTTGCCGCCGCGCAGCCGGCCGGGCCCGGCGGGGGCCGCCTGCGTGAGCTGCCGCTGACCGATATCGCCGCCTCGAGCCGCCAGCCCCGGCGCGCTTTCGCCGCCGACGAGCTGGCCGAGCTGGCCGCTTCGATCAGGAGTCTCGGGGTCGTGCAGCCCATCGTCGTGCGGCCCGCGCCCGACGACGCTGAGGCGCCGTGGGAGCTGATCGCCGGCGAGCGCCGCCTGCGGGCGGCTCGCCTGGCAGGCGTCGAGACCATCCCGGCGCTGGTGCGGCCGGCCAGCGAGGCGGCTTCGCTCGAGATCGCCCTGGCCGAAAACGTGGCCCGCGAAGACCTGAACGCCATCGAGGAGGCGCTCGCTTTTGCGGCCCTCGCCGACGAGTTCGGCCTCACCCACGAACGCATCGGCGAGCTCGTCGGCAAGAGCCGCGTCGCGGTGACCAACGTGCTGCGCTTGCTCGATCTGCCCGACGAGGTCCGCGAGCTGATCGAACGCGGTGAGCTGTCCGAGGGGCACGGGCGCGCCCTGCTGGGGCTCGACGACCACCTCGAACGACGGCGCGTCGCGCGGCTCGTGGTGGCGCGCGGACTGACCGTGCGCCAGACCGAGACCCTGGTGCGCGCCGCCCACGAGGCGGCGAGCCTCGAGTCGCGCCCGTCGGCCCGCCCACAGGTGCGCGACGCCGCCTTCGACGACGTGATCGAGGAGCTCTTCGGGCTGCTCGAGGTGCCCGTGCGGATCCGCACGGGCAAGCGGGGCGGCAGCCTCGAGCTTCGCTTTCGCGACCGCGACGAGCTCGACCGGCTCGTGGCCCTGTTGCGCTCGCTGAGGTAGGCCGGGCGCCCGAGCCTGAGCCCGGACCTGTGCCAGAGCTGGCGCCCGAGCCCGCGCCCGAACGGCTACTGGCCCGTGGCGGCGCTCGCGCCGGGCGTCGGAGTGGTGCCGGGAGCGCCCGTCGGGGGTGCGCCCGGGGTGGGCGTGATCACGACACCCGACGGCGTGGGCGTGACGGCGACGCCCGGTGTCGTCGAGCCCGACGTGCCTGAGCTCTGGCCCGCCGAGGAGCCGCTCGATGGCACGTAGACCGTCGTGCCGTCGGGCAGGCGGTAGAACTGCCCGATCAGCGTGCCCACACCGGAGACCTGCTGCCCGCCCTTGAGGCTCAGCTTGGTGATCTGCGTTCCCTTCTTGGTGATGACCTGCATGTCGGACTGGCCCGGGTTGGTCACGATGGTCACGTTCTTCGACGAGAGGATACCGGTGAGCCCGATGCCCGTGAGCGCCGCCAGCAGAAACCCGACCGCCAGGATGATGGCGACGTCGAACAGGTTGACGACGCCGTCGAGCGGGTCGCCGTTGCGGTCGGTCCGGTTGATGCGGCGGCGACCCATGTAGCGCAGCCGCTTGCCGCTGCCCGGCTCGCGATCGAGCGGGGCTTCGGAGTGCGGGGGTGTCTCGATGGTCGTGCTCATGGGATCGATCGTGCGGCCTTAAGCCGGTCCGTCGCCGGTCTTGGGGTCGTCGTCGGTCGTCAGCGGACGCCACGAGATGATCTCGGTCGGCTCATCGGCGAGTGGGCTCGCGGCGTCCCGAGCTCTTCGCTGAGCGTCGGCACGCGCCGCGCCGGGCGCCGCGGCGCTCGCCGCGTGGGGTGCGAGCGCAGTCGCGGGCGTCGCCGCGCCGGCCCCGTTCGGGTTCGATCCGGCGGCGACCAGGGGCGCGCGCGTCAGGTCGGGCAGGTCTTCGGTGTCGTCGTCGAAGTCGGCGCGCTGGCGTCGCGGCGGGCCGATCCGCAGACGACCGCCGCCGCCCTCGAGCAGCTCGAGCATGTACTCGAGGTCGGAGATGTCCTGCTGGTAGAAGCGGTCGCGGACGATGCTGACGATGAAGCCGAGCCCGCCGATGAGCAGGCCGATCACGGTGACCGAGAAGGCGATCTCGAGGTTCGCGGCGAGCACCGCAGTGTTGCCGGCGGCGAGGCCGGCCAGGGCGGGCGCCAGCGGGATCAGGGTGCCCATCAGGCCGAGCATGGGTCCGATGCGCACCAGGATACGCGTCTTCTCGAGGCGCTTGACCGTGTAGAACTCATACTCCTGAAGGAGCTTGAGCGGCTTTTCGGCGAGGCGCTCGGTCTGGTAGTTGCGGATGAGATCGAACAGGAAGCGCGCCACGACCGTGGAGTAGTTGTTCTCCTGAAGGTACTTGTAGGCGCGCCGCGGCTGGCCTTTGGCGAACGCGTCGCGCGCCTTGAGCGTGCGGATCTCGAGCGCCTCGAGATCGCGGTAGCGCAGGCGCAGGTACAGCTCGTAGAGGAACCAGCCCACCTCGACGATCGCCCAGCCAAGGCAGAACAGGGCAGCGATGAGCACCGGATACAGCAGGATCCTCGAGACGTCGTAGATAGAGCGCTCGATGTTGTGGGCAAGCGTTGCCGCGATGACTGGGTGCACGCTCGTCACTCCCCGCCGTGGGCCGGCGGCGGGCCGCCGGCGGATTTCCAGAAACGCTGCCAGGCCGACGAGCCGCCCTGCAGGATCTCGCCCCTGCTGGCGCCGGCCATGACGCCCATGAGGTGGCGCCGCACGAGCCAGGAGGCGGCAAAGCCCAGCGGCACGAGCGCCGCGAGGGTGACGCCCACAGCGGCCGTACGTCCGCTGCCGCCCGAGCCGCCGGAGCCGGTGGCCTGGCCCACGACCGTCGCGCGCGGCGACGAGCTCACACTGGTCGGCGGGAACGAGCTCCCGGGGGTGGGCGTCAGGGTCGCGCTGGGGCTCACGGTCTGGGTGGGTGAGATCGTCGCCTTGGGCTTTGGTGTCGTGTGCGTGGTGGTGCCGCTACTCGAGCTCGAGCCGCTGCCCGTGCTGCCGCTGCCAGTGCTGCCACCCGGGTGCGTCCCGCCGCCGGTGCTGCCGCCGCCCGTCGGCACGGCGATCGTGAAGGTGCGCTGCACGTGGGCTTCGTTGCCGGCCCAGTCGCGGATGCGGATGATATACGTGTAGGAGCCGTTGGCCAGCTTGGTCAGCAGCAGGCTCAGGTGCGACGAGGAGATGTGCGCCGGTTTGGTCTTTGAGGAGCCGTTGACCGTCACTCTGATGGCCGAGGTCCTGATCCCGGTGCCGTCCACGTTGTCGTGGTAGGAGGCCTTGATCTCGACGGTGCGGCCGGCGAAGCGGGCGCCCCCCTTGGGCACGACCGAGCCCGACACGAAGCTCGGGTCGAAGTGGGTCGCGACGTTGTGGGTGAGGTCGATCGTCGGCCACAGGGCCGCGCCGGCGAGGGCGATGGTCGCCTGCGTTGTCGAGTTCAGGACGTTGCCGATGTCGCCGCCCGGGAACTCGTAGGTGGAGCCGTTGTCGTGGCGCAGCGACCGCAGGAAGGTGTAGGGCGTGTGGCTTCCCTGGGTGAGCTTGTGGGCGTCGATGCCGACGGCGCTCAGGCCTTCGATCGCCCAGGCGGTCGAGGGCGCGTTGGCAAAGCCGGAGGCCGTGTCCTCGAAGCCGCCGGCTTCGGCCTTCGATGCGGCCGACGTCAGCTGCATCGACTCGATGAAGCTGGCCGCGCCCTGCAGGTCGGCGTTGGTCTTTGCCACGCCGCCCCCGCGCAGGGCCTGCATCACGAGCGAGGTGATCGTCGTGCTCGACTGGACGCCCGGCGACGATCCGTAGCCCCCGTCCGCGGCATTGGGTCCGCCACCGCCGTTGGTCGGGTCCTGTTGCAGCCAGTCCACAGCGGCGCTGACCGATGGCCCGCTCTGATGCGCGGCGATCAGGCCGAGCACCGCCCAGGCCGTGGTCTCGGTAGCCGAGTCGGTGGTCGCCGGCGTCGCCGGCGAGTAGTAGCCGGCGCTGACCGACTGGTACGACTTGAGCTTGCCGACGAGGTCGATCTGCGTGCTGCCGGCCGACGTGAGAAGGTCGGTACGCCCGGCGGCCCGATAGGCGAGGATGCACAGCGCGTAATACTCGGGAGCGTTGCCGCTGCTCTTGGCGGCGGTGTCGAGGGCGGTGTCCTGAAGAAACCAGACGGGGCTGTGACCGTCGACCTTCCAGCGGCCCGGCCCGTTGCGGCCGGCGGCGATGGCGAGCATGATCCAGGGCGTCCAGTTGGCGCTGCCGCTCGTGCTGGTGTACGAGAAGCCGCCGTCGCTGCGCTGCCGCGTGTGCAGCCAGTCGAGACCCTTGGTGACGCTGGAGGGGACGGCCGCCGCCGCTGCCGACGGCAGAAGCAGCGGGATGACCAGAGCGAGCAACAGAGCTCCCCGGTATGTCTTGGCCACAGTGCCTCCCCCTGTTCCGCGCGGCCTGGCGCAGTCGGGTCGCAAGGCCGCGCCTCATTGTAGCAGTCCGTCGCGCCCGCGCGGCCGGCGTGGCGGAGTTCGGTGCTCGCCACGCTCGGCAGGGCGACGCCGCGGGCGTCTCGCGCCTGTTGCAGGGAGACGCCGCACGGCGCCGCCGGGTTCGCGGCGGGTGGCCGCTCTCTGGGTCATTCGTCTAAAGGACCCCCTGAACCATGCAGTCCGGTCGCCAACAGGTCGATAGCCGAGGTAGTGCCGCAGGACACGCCGAGTCGGAGTGGGATGAGCGACGACGCAGAGATCGATTTCTTCGGTGCGCACATCAAGGTGAAGAGCGCCAAGCTGGCGGCCCTGCTGAACAGTGCCGTCACCGACGACGTGGCGGTCTTCGGCAGGCGCGCCATCGACCTCGTGGGCATCGAGCCGCGCGGGGAACGCCCTCGCGACGATGAGCTGGGCGACGAAGACCTGAGCGCGGTCTGTGACGGCGCCCCCGCGCCCCGCGCCGGGCTCGTGGCCATGGACGACTCGCACGATTCGCTCGACCGGATGTTCGCCCGGCCCTGGGCGCCCCCTGCGCAGCGTTAGACCTCGCCCCGGGGCGTTTCGTCCCCCCGGCGCTTCGTCCCCCCGGCGCTTCGTCTCCCCGGCGCTTCGTCTCCCCGGCGCTTCGTGGCCGGCGCTACCGCGCGGACGGCGCCGGTCCTCAGCCGCCACCGCTTCGGGCCCGGCGCGGCGACCGGCGCCCGTCCAGAAGATGTATCCTTTGTAGCGTCATGCCCTCGCTGCTCTCGATCGTCGTGCCCGTCTTCAACGAGGCCGGCAGCGTCGAACCGCTCTATCACGAGATCGTCGAAGCGCTCGCCCCGCTCGGCGCGTTCGAGGTCGTCTTCGTCGACGACGGCTCGACCGACGGTTCCGCCGCCGTCATCGAGCGGCTCGTGGCCGAGCACGGCGACGTTCGCCTCGTCAAGCTGCGGCGCAACTTCGGCAAGGCGGCAGCCCTGAGCCACGGCTTCGCCGAAGCGCGCGGCGACCTGATCGTGACCATGGACGGCGATCGCCAGGACGATCCCGCCGAGATCCCCAAGCTGCTCGCCAAGCTCGACCAGGGCTACGATCTCGTGTCGGGCTGGAAGCAGAGCCGCCAGGACCCGGTGAGCAAGACGCTGCCCTCGAAGATCTTCAACTGGACCGTGCGCAAGGCGACCGGTGTCGAGCTGCACGACTTCAACTGCGGCCTCAAGGCCTATCGCCGCGAGGTGATCCGCCACGTCAGGGTCTACGGCGAGCTGCATCGCTACATCCCGGTGCTGGCCAGCGATCTCGGCTTTCGCGTGGCCGAAGAGAAGGTCTCCCACCGGCGTCGCACCGCGGGCCGGTCCAAGTACGGCTGGCGACGCTACGCGCGGGGCTACCTCGACCTGCTCACGGTGCTGTTCCTGGGCCGCTACCGGCAGCGCCCGCAGCATCTGTTCGGCGGCATCGGCACCATCATGGTCCTGGTCGGGGTGCTGATCGATGTCTACCTGACGATCGACAAGCTCTTCGGACACCCTATCGGCCAGCGGCCGCTGCTGGTGCTCGGGACGCTGCTCATCATCGTCGGCATCCAGCTCCTTTCGCTGGGCCTCGTGGGCGAGCTGATCACCCAGGCGCGGGCCCGCGACACGCGCGACGACTACGAGGTGGAACGCGTGGTCGAAGCGGCCGACCTTGCGAAGCCCGCGGCGCTGCCCGCACCGGGTGGACCGGCCGTCGCCGAGCCCGCGACTCCCTCGCAGGTGTCTTCGCCGGTGCGCACGCCGCCGCCGCTGTGATGAGCGCGCCTCACGCGGTCGCGACCTCTTCGGCTCTCACGCCGTGCCGCGGGCTCACGCCGTGCCGCGCGCTCACGCCATGCCGCGCGCTCACGGCGTGCCGCATGCTCGCGACCCGCTTTGAGATCGCGATCTCCTAGCGCATGAGTCTGCGGATCGCCTACTTCGGCACGTATGACCCCGGCTACCCGCGCAACCGCGTGCTGATCGACGGCCTGCGCGCGGCCGGCGCCGAGGTGCTCGAGTACGCCGCCCCGCTCGACTCGACGCTGAACGCGGCGCAGATGGCCACGAAGGTGGGCGCGGGCAAGCTCGCCGGCGAGCTTGCCCGCGCCCACCTCTCCCTGCTCGCCCGGCACCATCGCGGCGTCTCGTTCGACGTCGTCATCGTGGGCTATCCGGGTCATCTGCTGGTGCCGCTGGCCTGGACGGTAGCGCGCTACCATCGCGCCATGCTGGTGTTCGACCCGCTCGTCTCGCTGTTCGACACCTTCGCCGGCGACCGTGAGCTGGTAGTCGGCGACAGCGCGGCCGGGCACCTGACGAACGTGGTCGACCGCGTGGCGTTCGGCCTTCCCGACCTCGTGCTGGCCGACACCCAGGCGCACGCCTCCTACTACGCCGCCGCGCTCGACGTGCCGCCTGAGAAGCTCGCCGTGGTACCCGTCGGCGCCCTGCCGCTGCCCGGCGCCGACGGCGCCGCCCGCGAGCTCGCTCCCGGAGAGTCGCTGCAGGTGCTGCACTATGGTCGCTGGAGCCCCCTGCACGGTCTGCCCGTCGTACTCGAGGCGGCCGAGGAGCTGCGCGACGAGCTGTTCCGGTTCGAGCTCATCGGCGACGGCCAGCTGTCGCGCTGGCTCGCCGACGAGGTCTGGCGCCTGCAGCTCGAGGCCGTCGACCTGGTCGAGGCGATGCCGGCCTGGCGGCTGCGCGCCCGGATCGTCGAAAGCGACGTCTGCCTGGGTGTGTTCGGGACGTCGGGAAAGGCGGCACGCGTGGTCCCCAACAAGGTCTACGACGCGCTGGCCGCGGGCCGGCCGCTGGTGACCGAAGATTCGCCGGCCGCCCGTGAGCTGCTCCGGGACGATCGCGACGCGCTGCTCGTGCCGGCCGGCGACGGCCCGGCGCTGGCCGCCGCCCTGAGGCGCCTGCGTGCTCGCGACGAGAGGGCCCGGCTCGGCGCCGCGGCCCTCGATCTCTACCGCACGCGCTGCACTCCCGAAGCCGTCGCGGCGACGCTGCTCGCGGCGCTCGAGGCAAGCCTGTGAGCCAGCCTGCGAGCGCGGGCCGGCCGCCGCGTGTGGCGGCGTTCAAGGTCCGCGCGTGAGCGAAGGTCTGCCACAGCCCGCGCCGCCGCCGGCCGCCCGCCGGGGGCGGCGCCTAGCCTGGCGCCTGTTGCAGGCGGTGTTCATCGCCGCCATCGTCTTGTTCATCGCGCGCTACCTGCGGCACGCCTGGCCGGCGGTCGACGCCTACCACTGGCGGTTGCGGCCCGGCCTGCTCGTCGTGTCGGCCGTACTGGTGCTGGTCTTCTACGTGCTCAGCGCGCTGGTCTGGTGGCTGATCCTGCGCGGCTCGGGTCTGCGACCCGAGCCGACCCTGACCGTCGCCACCTGGGGCAAGTCGATCCTCGCACGCTACCTGCCCGGCAACGTCTTCATGTTCGTCAGTCGCGGCTGGATGAGCTACCGGCAGGGTCTGGACGTCGACCGGGTGAGCGCCGGGATGGTCTACGAGCAGGCCCTGAACGTCGCCGCCGCGCTCGTCGTCACGGCGGCGCTGTTTCCGTTCTGGCGCTACGAGCGGCGGGTGACCGCCTGGTCGCTGCTGGCCATACCCCTGATCGTCATCGCCCTGCACCCGCGCGTCTTCGCGCCGCTCGCCGCGTGGCTCCTGCGGCTGCTGCACCGGCCGCCCCTCACGCGGGTCCTGTCGCTGCCGGTCGTGCTCGGTCTGCTCGCGGCCTTCGCCGGGCTCTGGCTGGTGGCCGGCCTTGCCCTCTGGACGTTCGCGGCGGCGGTCACGAACGTGACCGCCGCCGCCTACCCGCAGATCACGGCCGGCTACGCGGTCGCCTTCGTGGTCGGCATGGTCGTCTTCTTCGTGCCCAGCGGGATCGGCGTGCGCGAGGGCGTGCTGGCGGCGGCTACGGCCAGCGTGTTCGCCGGCGGCGGCGTCGCGCTGGCGTGGGCGCTGCTGGCCCGACTGTGGCAGACTGCGTTGGAGATAGGGTTCGTGGCGGCCGCCACGCTCGCCGAGCGACTGCGTCGGCGGGCCGCGCGGGCCGACGGGACCGCGACAGCAGGCGATGAGCGCGCGCGGCGCGAGGCTGCGCCGCGCGAGGGAGACGACGCATGAACCCAGGGCCGGCCGCACGATGAGCGCACGATGAGCGCACGACGTACCACGTCCGCCGCGCGGCGCAAGAAGAAGGGCGGCTCGCGCCCCGCCGGCGTGTCGCGCGCGGTGGCGGCGCGTGCCGCGGCGGAGCCCCCCGCCCCGCCGGCCGCGCCCGACGCCGATCTGGCGCGGCGCTACTTCGTCTACGTCGTGATCGCCATAGTGGTGACGGCCACGATCCTCAGCATCCTCGTCGTGCAGCGCTACCGGAACTTCTACGGCGGCCGCTTCGACCTGGGCAACATGGTCCAGGCCGTCTACAACACCGCCCACGGCCACTTTCTGCAGATCACCACCGCCGAGGGCAAGCAGGCCTCGCGGCTGGGCTCGCACGTCGACCCGATCCTGGCCGTCTTCGCGCTCCCCTGGCTGGTCTGGCCGAGCCCCGAGATGCTGCTCGTGGCGCAGGCGGTGATCGTCTCGCTCGCCGCCTGGCCCGCCTACAGGCTGGGGTTGCGCATCCTGGGTGACCCGCGGGCGGCCTTCCTGCTGTCGTGCGCCCTGCTGCTCTATCCGCCGCTCCAGTACGCCGTGCTGAACGAGTTCCACCCCGTGACCCTGGCCATCCCCCTGCTGCTGTTCGCCTTCGTCTTCATCGACGAGGGGCACTGGTGGCGGGCCGTGCCGTTCCTCGTGCTGGCCGCCCTGTGCAAAGAGGAGATACCGGCCGTGATCGCCGTCATGGGCGCCTATTTCGCGTTGCGCAAGCGCAGCCTGCGGCCGCTCATCCTCAGCGCCTGCGCGCTCGCCTACTTCGTGATCGCGGTCAAGGTCGTGCTGCCGCACTACAACGCCGGCGGCAGCCCGTTCCTGAACCGCTACGCCGACCTCGGCTCGAGCACGAGCAGCATCGGCGTGAACGTCGTGCTCAAGCCCGGCGTCACGCTCGGTCATATCTTCGCCTGGTCGAACCTGCGCTACTGGTTCCATCTGCTGTGGCCGTTCGGCTTCACCTCGCTGCTGAGCCCCTTGACCACGCTGATCGCGGCCCCCGAGTACCTACTGAACGCGCTCGCCAGCAACGGCTTTCAGCGCTCCTACGAGTTCCACTACGTGGCCGGCGAGGTACCGTTCCTGTTCGCCGGCGCGGTGCTCGGGGTCGCCCGCCTGCGCACCTTCCTTGCTCGCGGCAGGGGGCGCACGCGACCGTCGGCGACGCACGTGGAAGCGGTGTCGGTCGGCACGCTGGCGACCGTGGTCCTGGGCGCGGCCGTGCTGGCCAATTTCGTGCTGGGGCCGTTGCCCTTCTCGCTGCCCGGAGCTCACTACACCGGCCACGACTACGCCGTGAGCGGACACGCCAGGGTGCTCGACCAGGCGATCAAGGTGATCCCGAGCGGCGCCAACGTCACGGTGTCCACCGAAAACGACGCCGGTTCGCACCTCTCGGCACGGCGAGTCGTCTACACGTTCCCCGACATCCATAACGCGCAGTGGGTCATCGTCGACCAGAAGAACCCCTTCTGGTTCGATCACTCCGATCCCGTGCGTCACTCGCAGGCCCTGGGCGCGCTGGTGCTCAACCAGAACTACCAGTCGGTCTATGCGCGCGACGGCGTGTATGTGTTCAAGCGGGTCGGCAGCGCCGCAAAGCCGGCCGGCGCGGGGACTGTGCCGTTCGCGACGCCGAGCGCCACGGCGAGTCCCAGGACATCCTCGACGGCTACGCCGTAGCCCTCGGGCGCAGGCGACGCATGGCCACGGGCAGCCAGGCGAAAGTCAGAGCGTGGCCTGCGATCGCGCGGCCGAGCCGGACGCTGCTGGCGCTCGCCCTGGTGCCCGTCGCCGCGGTCGCCGCCGCGCTGGCGCTCATGCACCTCGTGGGTCTGACCGGGGTCGACACGGCCGCGCACGTCTACAAGACGGGGCTCGTGGCGCAGGGCCAGTCGCTCGCCTGGGACGACCTGTGGTACGCCGGCTCGTACGGCGTGGCCGCCTACGGCGTGGTGTATTACCTGCTGGCGCGCGTCGTGTCTCAGGCGCCGATCGTCGTGGCCAGTGCGGGCCTGTTGCCGCTGCTGTTCCATCTCTACGTGCGCCGCGCCTGGCGTGTGGCGAACCTGCTGCCGGCGGTCGCCCTGGCGGTCGTGGTCGTGCTCTACCTGGCCGACGGCCAGGATCCGTTCCTGCTCGCCATGGCGCTCACCATGGGCGGCCTCGCGCTGCTTGCCGCCGACCATCCGCTGTGGGCGGCCTTGCCGGTGGGCGTGGCGGCCTTCACCAACCCGGTCGCCGTGGTGGCCGGAGCGGTGTTCGTGCTGGCGGAGGTGCTTGCCTACCCGTCGGCGCGTCGCCGCATCGCGCTGTTTTGCGCCGCGCTTCTGCCCTTCGCCCTGGTCTGGCTCGGGGTGCTGCTCGCGTTCCGCGGCCGCGCATCGTATCTGGCCCAGCCGGCAGAGCTGCTCAAGTGGAGCGCCGTGGCCGCCGTCGGGGTGCTGCTCGCTCGCCTTTCGACCGACCCCGACCGGCGTGCCAAGCAGATCCTCTTCGCCGTGGCGGGGGTGCTGTGTCTGGCCGCGATCGTCGTGCCGAGCCAGCTCGGCAACAACGCGGCCCGCTTTCTCGCGCTGTTCGGCCTGCCGGCGCTCCTCATGATCCGCGGCGTGCGGCTGCCGCGAGCGGCGACGGCGGCCCTGCTGGCCGCCGTCGCCGCCGTCCAGCTCGCCGCCCCGGTCGGCGAGCTGCTTCGTACCGGCGACGCCGTCCAGACGCGCCGCGCGTTCTTCGCGCCGGCGCTGGCCTACGCCGTGCACTCCTACGACCCCGACTTTCGTGACCACGTCGTCGCCCTGCGGCTGCACTGGGAAGCCTGCTACTTCCCCCAAGCAGGGCTGCCGATCACGCGGGGCTGGTTTCGCCAGGACGACTGGCAGCACAACGCGCTCCTCTACCGCGAGCCCGAGCCGGCCGCCTACGTCGCCTGGCTGCGCGACCTGGGCGTGAGAGACGTGTTCGTGCCGCACGCGGCGCTCGACACGAGCAGCACGGGGGAGCTTTCGCTGATCGTGCGTTCGGGGAGCTTCGTGAAGGTCTTCGACGATGCCGACTGGACCGTCTACCGGCTGCGCGAAGCCCTGCCTCTGGTGGTGCCCCGGAGCTCGGGCCCCGCGTCGGCGGCGTCCGCATCGTCGCCGGTCAGCTCCACGTCGTCGCCGGCGGCCGCGGTCTCGGGCGCCGCCGTCACCGCTGTGACCCACGACACCGTCACGGTGACGGTGCGGCGGCCGGGCAGCTACGTCGTGAAGTTCACCTGGACGCCCTACTGGCGCCTCGTGACCCCGGCGGGCCGGGGCGGCCCCTCGCCCGGGAGTCTGGCGCCGGCGCCCCGCGACTGGACGCTGCTGCGCGCCGGGCGCCCGGGGACCTACACGCTGCAGGTGCGACCTACCTTGGGGGCGGCGCTCAGGCGGATCTTCTGAACGCCGCGGGCGCCGGTCAGGCGACCCAGCTGAAGATCGCGAACTTGGCCGTGAGGACCACGCAGAAGACAATCGACAGGGTGCAGATGATGATGTGTGCCCGCGGACGCCGGTCGGTGAAGAGCGCCATGCTCATGAAGATGGGAAAGGCCGCCAGCACGAAGCGCGGCATCGACATGAGCGGCATCGAGGTCGCCGGGAACAGCAGCGGGTAGCCGATCGTGACGATGGCGTAGATCGAGAGCGCCACCGGCAGGCGCCGCAGGCCGTAGGCGATGGCGAGGGCGGCGATCACGAACGACCCCAGGTTGGCGATGTTGGCCACCGCCAGCGGCATCGCCGCGCCGGGGTTGGCGGCCGGCCAGTAGAGGTGGCTCGTCTGAGCCGAGATGAGCTGGCGAGTGCCCTGGAAGGCGGCCTCGAGCGACTTCCAGAGCGCGAAGGTCGGCACGGCGATGTAACGGCGCCACTGATCCTGGACCTGGGCGAACAGCAGGGGCTTGCCGAAGCCGAGGCTGAGGTAGGCCATCCAGACCATCAGGCCCTCGGGGATCATGAGCAGCGACGCCACCGAAGAGTCGGTACGGCGCAGCTTCCAGCCGCGCTGTTCGTAGTAGCAGAGCGCCATCGGCACGATCAGAAGAAAGCCGGCGCTGCGGGTGAGGGCCGCCGCCAAACCGGCCAGGCCGGCGATCTTCCAGCGCCCTTCGGTCGACCACAGCACGCAGGCCGCCGAGAGCATCAGGAACATCGACTCGGAGTACACCGCCTGCCAGTAGAACGCGGTCGGGAAGATCGAAAGGTAGAGACAGGTGCGGTAGGCGACCTTGCCGCCGTAGCGGGCGGCGACCAGGCGGTAGAGAAAGTAGACAGCGGCGAAATAGCAGGCGAGCGAGACGACGATGCCGGCGACCACGAGGTTGTTGTCGAAGATGATGCCGACCCAGCGCACCATGAGCGGGTAGAGCGGGAAGAAGGCGACGCTGCCGTCGTTACCGGCGTAGCCGTTGGCGGCGATCTTCACGAACCAGACGCCGTCCCAGTGGGCCCAGGGGTTGAAGACGTGGGCAAGCACGCCGTGAAAGGGCTCGGCCAGGCGCGGCAGGCGCTGGGCCCAGGGCGCCGGCTTGACGCCGATCACGTAGGTGGCGAGGGTCCCCGTCACGGCGATGAGCAGTCGCGAGACGACCGACATGACCATCGTGCGCCGCAGATACCGAGCCCCCGTCGCGGCGACGGCCTGGGGTTCGACGGCCGCGGCGCCGGGCTGCGGCTCACGCGCGGCGACCGCGCGCTGCGGTTCGGCGACCGCGGGCTGCGGTTCGACGGCCGCGGCGCCGGGCTGCGGTTCGACGGCCGCGGCGCCGGGCTGCGGTTCGACGGCCTTGTTCAGAATGACATGCGGCGATGTGTCCGTGCGCCCTCCCGCGGAGCAGGCGTCGATCGAGCGGACGGCGCCTAGTATCTCACGCGACCGGCGGCGGCGTGTCCTTCGCCGGTGCGTCGCCGGCGGACGCGCGCCGGTCGGGAGACTCCTCGGGATCGGCGAGCGTGCGGAGACCGGTCGTCTTCAGCCGTTCCTCGAGGGCGAATCGCAGGCCGGCCGCGGCGCGGTCGGCGTCGGGCTTTGATTCGTGCCATACGGTGAGGCGCAAGCGTACGGTGTCGACCGCCAGCTCGCTCACGGCGAGGGTCGGCTGGCGCTCGCGGGAGCGCCCGCGGCTGAAGGCCGCGGCCACGTCGAGCGCTTCGCGGCGCACGTCGCCGAGCGGCGCGGCGACCGGCACGACGAACTCGACGACGGCGGCGCTGGCCTCGTCGACGATGGTGAAGTTGCGGACGACCTTGCTGGCGAGCTGCTCGTTGGGGATGACGATGCGACTGTTGTCGTCGGCGCGGATGTACGAGTAGGTCAGGCGGACCTCTTCGATCGTCCCCTCCCAGCCGTCGATGGCCACGTAGTCGCCGATGCGCACCGGCTGGGCGAGCGCGACGATGATGCCCGACACGAGGTTGGCCAGTACCGAGCGCGCCGCGAAGCCGACGATCAGGGCGGTGACGCCCGCCGAGGCCAGCAGTCCGCGGGCGAGGCTGCCGACCTCGGGCAGCTTCGTAAGAGCGAACATGACGCCGACGAAGACGATGGCCGCCACGATCAGCCGCCGCGCCACTCGCATGCGGGTCTCGTCGGCGGCCGGGAGCTTGCTCGAGAGCACGCGCGAGAGGCCGCCGCCGTGCCGTTCCATGAAGCGGTTGACGAGCGCCGCCAGCACGAAGGTGGCGATCAGGATCAGGACGCAGCGGATGAGATCGCCCGTGGTGGCGCTGACGGCGGCTGGGATCATGCTCACGCTCAGGGCGTCGCGGCCGAGCTGGGAGTTGAGGCTGAGCTGCCGGGCGACGGTGTGCTGCCCGGCGACGGCTGCACCGCCGGCGTGCCGGGCTCTGTGGCGCCCTGGCTCGCGGTCAGGTCGCTGCGCACGTCGTAGAGCAGCTTGCCCGAGCGGTAGTCGAGCAGCGCGACGACGGTGTCGGGGCCGCTCAGCGTGTCGATGTGGCCGCTGACCTGCCAGACGAAGCGGTAGGGCGGCGTGATCGTCGTGGTCACCGTGCGGTCGCCGAGCTTGTGCGTGAACGTGTAGGGCTTGCCCTCGGGCAGGAACAGCAGGCGCACCTCGTGCGGGTCGATAGCCGAGCCGTGGAACCGGTTGTCGGCGTCACGCAGGGCGTTGCCCGACGTCTTCAGCCGCGAGTCGCCCGGCACCGTCAGCGCCGTGACGACGAACGACCAGCTTCGCCAGGGGTGGGTGAGAAAGCCCGTGTTCTGGGTCGCGGCGGTGTAGCGGAAGGCGACGAGCGACGGCAGGTAGAAGACGAGGATCACGGCGACCACGATGAGCAGGATCCAGAAGCGTTTGTCGCGGTTGCGAAACAGCGGCGGGCGTGTGACCTGGGAAGTCTCGGGTCTGACCGGGGAAGGCTCGGGTCGGGGTTCAGACAAGGCGATCAGCCGCCGGCCGGGGCTCTCGGCCGGCCTCAGCCGCCGAGCGCACGCTCGTGAAGGTCGGGGTAGATGAAGGTCGGCGCGAAGATCTCGCGCGCCGAAGCCTGCATCTGGGCGTAGTAGCGCTCGTCGCGCTGCGGGTTCAGGTGCATGATGACAAGCTCGCCGACGCCGGCTTGCGCGGCCAGCGCGGCGGCCTGACGGGCCGAGCTATGAGAGAGGTAGGTCGTGCGCACGAGGTCTGCCGACCGGGGGTCGTCTTCTTCGATGCCGTCGATCCACGACTCGTGCAGGAGCACCCCGGCGCCGCGGGCGAAGCTCGCCGTCTGGGGGTCGGCCACCGTGTCGGTGGCCAGCACGAGCGCGTCGTCGAGGCGGTAGGCCACCGTCGTGTCGGGATGGCATTGGGCGCGCAGCCGTATCTCGTGGCCGGCCACCTCGTTCACGCCCTCGTGCAGGGATCGCAGCACGAGGCCGGGCTGCTCGCTCCAGGCGTGCGGGTTGTAGGGCTTGCGGATGAGCTCGGGCACGCCGCGCTGCGGGTCGACGCCGTTCAGCGAGGCGTCGGGCACGTGGACCATGAGCGTGCGTCCGGCGAAGAGCGCCGGCAGGTAGGCGAGGCCGCAGACGTGGTCGAGGTGATAGTGGGTCAGGAACAGGTGGACCTCGTGGGCGTTCTCGAGCAGTCGCGACGCCGGCGGATGCAGCAGCCGGCCCAGGCCGGTGCCGGCATCGAAGAGGAAGAGCAGGGAGCCGTCGTCGACCGCGAAGCAGGTCGTTTCGCGCCCGGGCGTGGGGATCCAGCCCTGGGTGCCGAGGGCCGTCAGGCGCACGGTGAGCGCTCGCTGCGGCGCATCGACCCGCGCCGCCGTCGCGGCTCTCGTCCGGGTTCTTGCTCCGGCTCACCGCGTTCTGTGGAAAGTCCGTTCATCTGCTATATGCTACCCCGTACCGGCATTCGTTGGAGAGCGGGCGTTCATGCAATCGAAACTGATGGCAGCCGCCCAGGCGGTCACGCTGGACAGTCCCTACGACTCCGTCTTCGAGCCGTTGGTCGACGACCTGGTCGACGCCCTCTCCGCCGACGATCCCGCCGTCTTTCTCACCGCCGTCGAAGGCCGCGCCCGGCTGGTCGCCGCCGAGCGCTCCCTGCGCGCGGCCGACGTCTTCGTGGCCCTGCAGCTCGGGCTCGGCGCGTTCCGCGACTCGTTGGCCGCGGTTTCGCCGGCCGAAGCTGTGGCCGCGCAGCGGCTCGGGCTGCTCGAGGGTGAGGCGCTGGTGCGCGCCGGGGTGGGCTACTCCGAGGGTCTCGAGGAAGTCGTCGAGCGGCTCGGGCGCACCGTCATAGGACTGACCGCGACCGACGCGCTGACCGGCCTGATCAATGCCGACGAGGTCGGTCGGCGCCTCGCCGTCGAGCTCGAGCGCTGCCGGCGCACTGGGGTCGGCCTGGGGGCGATCTTTGTCGGCGTTGCCGCCGACGGCGCGCCGCGCGCCGCCGATCGCCCTGAGTTCCTGCGCCGCTGCGCCGGCACGCTCGCCGGCGGTCTGCGCCGCTACGACGTGCTGGGTCTCGCCGGCGACGCCGAGTTCGTGGTCCTGCTGCCCGACATCAGCCGTTACGGGGTACAGGCGGTGCTGGAGCGGCTGCGCCGGGCGCTGGCCGCCGAGTGCCCGGCGGCCCAGAAGATCGCGCTCTGCTTCGCGGTCGCACACCTCGACGTGGTCGACGTGGGCGCGGCCGACTTTCTGGCGCTGCTCGGCGCGGGCATGGCCCAGGCGCGCGACGGCGCCGAGCCCGTCGTCTGGGTCTAGCCGCGCGGCCGCGCGGCTAGACCCAGACGACGGGCTCGGCGCTCAGGAGTCGGGCGATCCTCCGCCGGGAGCCGCCTCGAGCAAGGCCACGGCCTTGCGCACGAGCTGGCGCTCGTTCGGGTAGGTCATGCGGTCGAGGGCGCTGCCGACCGCAAACCAGGCCGCTTCGGCCACCTCGTGATCGTGCTGCGAGGTGTCGCCGGACACGAAGCGCACCAGGAAGAAGTGCACCACCTTGTGGATGCGCACCTGGTCTTCGCGCGAGAAGAACCAGTACTCGATGCTGTCGAGGTCGGCGTCGATCTCGCCCTCGATGCCGGTCTCTTCGCGGATCTCGCGCAGGGCCGCCATCTCGTGCGTTTCGCCGGATTCGACCCAGCCCTTCGGCAGCGCCCACACGCTGCGACCGGTCGGCCGGATCAGACAGAGCTCGACGACCTCGCCGGAGCGCACCACGACACCGCCCGCCGACAGCTGGTGTCTGATCTCCACGTTCGCCCCCTCCGAGTAGGCGCCGCTCATCGCGCGCGGCCGCTCGTTGCGGTCTAGTATATCCTTGGCGGTCCGGAGCAGGCTTTTCGCCGGCCACGGAGGTGATCGGTTTGTTCGCAGCGATCGGCAGGTTCTCTTACCGGTTCCGCTGGCCGGTGATCGCCGTGTGGCTCGTGGCGTTCGCGCTTGGCCTGGCGGCCATCCCGCATCTCCACGGCGAGCTCAAGGGCGGCGGTTTCTCCAATGCCAACGCCCCGGCTCAGCAGGCGCTCGACCTCATGCAACGCCGCCTGCACACAGGCCTGGCCGAGATCGCCATCGTCTTCACGAGTCCCACCCTCGACGCCCGCAGCCCGCAGTTCCAGGCGGCCCAGGCCCGGGCGCTCGCCGGCATCACGCCGGCCACCGTGCCCGGCCTCCAGGTCGTGCAGACCTACGCGTCGAGCGGCGACGCGACGCTCCTTTCGAAGGACCACAGGGCCTCGCTGGCCAACCTCGTCTTCGCCACGCAGATCGAGCAGGCCCAGCAGCAGGTCGGCAGGATCGCCGCCCGACTGCATCCCGACGGCCTCAAGGCCTACGTGACGGGAGATCCCGCCGTCTACCAGGCGCTCGAGACGGTCTCGGCGAGCGACCTGCGCAAGGCCGAGACCTACGCCCTGCCGTTCGCGCTGATCGTGCTCGTGCTCGTCTTCGGCAGCGTGGTGGCCGCCGCCCTGCCGGTGATCGGCGGCGGCATGGCGGTGACGGTCACGCTGGGGGTGCTCTACCTGCTCGCCCAGCGTCTGAACCTGTCGATCTTCACCATGAACGTCGCCTCGCTGCTGGGTCTCGCCGTCGGCATCGACTACTCGCTGTTCATCGTCGGCCGGTTTCGCGAGGAGCTCGCCCGTGGCGCGAGCGTGGCCGTCGCCGTCGAGACGACGGTCGCCTACGCCGGGCGGGCGATCTTCTTCAGCGGCATCGCCGTGATGGTCGGTCTCTCGGGACTGCTCATGTTCTCGTACATGTCGCTGCAGTCGATCGGCATCGGCGGCGCCATCGTGGTCTTCTTCTCGGTGCTGTCGGCGCTGACCCTGCTGCCGGCCGTGCTCGGTGTGCTCGGCACCCGTGTCGACGCGCTGCGCGTGCTCGGGCACCGCGGCGGCGAGAGCCGCTTCTGGCGCGCCTGGGCAGCCTGGGTCATGGACCACCCGGTGATCGTGCTGGCCGGCACGGTGACCGTGATCGTCCTCTTCGCCGGACCGATCGTGCGCATCAGGACGAACGTGCCGACGGCGACCTCGCTGCCTACGAGCCAGGAGGCGCGCCAGGGCTACGACATCCTGCAGGCGCGCTTCGACCGCGGCGCCCTCGACCCGGTGCAGGTGCTGGTCACCTGGAACGGCGCGGGCGCGACGGCGCAGCCGACCGCGCCCGCGAACATCGCCGCGCTCTATGCCTATAGCCGCAAGCTCGCGGCGCTGCCCGACGTGGCGGGGGTCACGAGCATCGTCAACCGGTCGGGGCTGAGCTCGCCGCAGGCCGCGCAGGCGTTCTGGAGCCGCGTGACGCAGGGACGGGTCGGGGCGATCGTGGCCCGACCGGGCATGGGGAGCGCGGGCCACTCTGAGCCCGCTCTGGCGCCCCGCGAGGTCGCCGCCGCCAAGGCGCTGCTCGCTTCGACGACGGCGCCCGACACCGTCCTGTTCCAGGTCGTGCCGCGCAGCGATCCGAGCGGCGGCGCCGCCCAGGCCCTGTCGCAGACGATCAAGCGCCTGCCGCCGCCGCCCGGTTACACCGTCCATGTGGCCGGCCTGTCGGCCGGTACGCACGACTTCCTGTCGGCCATCTACAGCCGGTTCCCGTGGGTCATCCTCTTCGTGGTCTGCGTCACTTACGTCGTGCTGCTTCTGCTGCTGCGCAGCGCCTGGCTGCCGCTCAAGGCCGTGCTGGTCAACTCGCTGTCGATCATGGCGAGCTTCGGCGCCCTCGTCTTCGTCTTTCAGCAAGGTCATCTGGCCGGCGTGCTGAACTTCGTGCCCGAGGGCTACGTCGACGCCACCCTGCCGGTGATCATGTTCTGCACCCTGTTCGGCGTGTCCATGGACTACGAGGTGTTCCTGCTGACCCGCATGCGCGAGGCCTGGCTCGAGACCCACGACAACCGCCAGGCGGTCGGCTTTGGCCTCGAGCGCACCGGCCGCATCATCACCAGCGCGGCGCTGATCATCGTCATCGTGGCAGGATCGTTTGCCACGACCAGCATCCTCATCACCAAGGCGATCGGCGTGGGGCTGGCGGTGGCCATCGCCCTCGACGCGACCATCATCCGCGTCCTGCTCGTGCCGGCCACCATGCGTCTCGTGGGATCGATCAACTGGTGGCTGCCCTCAAGCGTGGACAGAGTGCTGCCGAAAATAGGGGAAGGGTAGCGGCGCTGCCAGCGGCGCCGTGCGGGAACAAGGGAGGGACGGCGTAGGCTCTTCACGCCCCGGCATGTTCGAGGCCCTGCGCGAGCGGGACTTTCGGCTGCTGTTCACAGGTCAGACGCTCTCTCTGATCGGCAGCTCGATCACTACGGTCGCGCTCGCTTTCGCCGTGATTCAAATCAGTGGTCTCCACCACTATGCCGTCGACTACGGCATCGTCGGGGCTGCGGGCCTCGTGCCGCTGGTGGCCTTCCTGCTGGTCGGCGGCGTGTGGGCCGACCGCCTCCCGCGCCAGTGGGTGATGCTGGTCTCCGACGTCGTGCGCTTCGCCTGTCAAGCGGTGATGGCCTGGCTGCTGCTCACCCACAGGGCGACCATATGGGAGCTCGTCGTCTTACAGTTCGTGCGCGGCAGCGCCGAGGCGTTCTTCCGGCCGGCGCAGACCGGTCTCATGCCGCACACGGTCAGCGCCGAGCATCTGCAGCAGGCCAACGCCCTGCGGGGCATGACCGACAGTCTCGGCGTGACCCTCGGGGCCGCCATCGGCGGCATCCTCGTGGCGGCCATCGGCCCGGGCTGGGCGATCGCCATCGACAGCGCGTCCTATCTGGCCAGCGCCGGCTTTCTGTGGGGGTTGCGCGGCCTTGTGCCGGCGACCGCCACGATGTCCGGCTCGCTCGCGGCGGCCGAGGGCGGCCTCACGGCCGGGCTCGCCGGCGGCGCCGAGCTCCCGTCACGGGACGGATCCGAGGGAGAGGCCCGCAGTTTCGTGCGCGACCTGCGCGACGGCTGGAACGAGTTCTGCTCGCGCACCTGGCTGTGGGTCGTGGTCTGCGAGGCGGCCGTGTTCCACCTGCTGATCATCGCCCCGCTCATGGTGCTCGGCCCTTACGTCGCCGATCACCGCCTCGGCGGGGCGGTCGCCTGGGGCGCCATCCTGGCCGCGCACGGCATCGGCCAGGTGCTCGGCGGCTTGGGCGGCCTGCGTCTGCGGCCCGCGCGGCCGCTGCTTCTGTGCGGCTGGCTCACGTTGCTCGAGGTGCCGTTGTTTGCCTTCTTCGCGCTCGGCTACGGTACGCCGGCGCTGGTCTGCGCCGCCGTTCTGGGCGGCGTCTCGGCGGCGCTCGTCAACGTGCTCTGGGAGACTACCCTGCAGGAGCAGATCCCCCCCGAGGCCCTGTCGCGCGTGTCGGCCTTCGACTGGATGGGCTCGCTGGCCTTCTACCCGCTCGGCATGATCATCGCCGGTCCCATCGCCGGGGTGATCGGCATCGCCGGCTCGTTCGGCGTGGCCGCCACCGCGACGCTCGGCTCGGCCGTGCTGCAGATCACCCTGCCCGACATCAGGCGGGTCCACCGCCGCGTGCTGCCCACGCCGCCGGCCTCGCGAAAAGGCGCGGCCGGCGAGTCTCCGCTCGGCCGCGAGCCCGCCGCCGCCGGCTCTCAGACGGGCCTGCCTGTCTCCTCCCACTCGCGGTAGAGGTCGGAGTAGCGGCCGCCGGCGAGCACGAGCTCGTCGTGGCTGCCGCGCTCGACGATGCGGCCCTCTTCGATCACCAGGATCTGGTCGGCGTAGCGCACGGTGCTCAGCCGGTGCGCGACGACCACCGACGTGCGTCCGCTGAAGAGCACGTCCATGGCCCTCGCGATGCGCTGCTCGCTTTCGGCGTCGACGCTCGACGTGGCCTCGTCTAAGATCAGCACGCGCGGGTCGGCGAGCAGCGCCCGGGCGAACGAGATGAGCTGGCGCTGCCCGGTCGAGAGGGCGCTGCCGCCTTCCTGGACGTCGGTGTCGTAGCCCTCGGGCAGGCTCTCGACGAAGTCGTGCACGCCCACGATGCGAGCGATCCGCTGGACCTCCTCGAGACTTGCGTCGGGACGCCCGAAGCGAATGTTGTCGAGGATCGAGCCGGTGAACAGGAAGGCCTCCTGGGGCACCACCGCGAGCTGCTCGCGCAGCGACCGGGTCGTCACCTTGCGAAGGTCGTGACCGTCGATGCTCACGGCGCCCCGCCCGGGGTCGTAGAAACGCGCCAGCAGCTTGATGATGGTCGACTTGCCGGCGCCTGTCGTGCCGACCAGGGCCACCGTGCCGCCCGGCGGGATCGAGAACGCGACGTCGTGCAGCACGTCGCCGCCGCCGTAGCCGAAGCTCACGTGGTCGAACTCGACCAGGCCGCGCACGTCGGGCAGCGGCCGCGCGTCGGGGGCGTCGCTCAGGTCCGGCTCGGTGTCGAGCACGGTGTAGATCTTCTGCACGGCCGCCATCGACGACTGGAAGGTGTTGTAGAGCTGGGAGAGCTGCTGGATCGGGTCGAAGAAGCTCCCGAGGTAGCCGATGAAGGCGACCAGCACGCCGACCTGGATATGGCCGCCGGTGACCAGCGTGCCGCCATACCAGAACACGACGACGATGCCGACCGCCGACATGAGCTCGACGAACGGGAAGTACAGGCCGCTCTGCACGACGGTCTGCATGTTGGCGTCGCGGTAGGCCGCGTTGACGGCGACCTGCGTGACCGTGTCGCGCTTCTCGGCGCGAAACGCCCTCAGCACGCGCATGCCCGAGATCGACTCCTGGAGGTGCGCCGAGACGTCGCCGATGCGATTGCGCACGAGGGCATAGGAGCGCGCCGAGCGGGTGCGGAACATCAGCGTGCCCACCAGCACGAACGGCATGATCGACAGCGTGGCCAGGGCCAGGCGCCAGTCGAGCACGAAGAGCAGGACGATCGCGCCGACGATCGTGAGGCCGTTGGTGACCAGCGTGGTGACGCCGTCGGTAATGAGCTCGTCGAGGGCGTCGATGTCGTTGGTCATGCGCGAGACGATCCAGCCCGTGCGCTGCCGGCTGAAGAAGTCGAGCGAGAGCTTCTGGATGTGGGCGAACACGCTGCGCCGCAGGTCGAGGATGACGCGCTCGCCGACCCAGCTCACGAGGTAGGTCTGCACGTAGCTTGCGCCAAGGTTGAGCAGGTTGACGCCGAGGTAGGCGACGATCACCAGGTCGACGACGCGCAGATCGTCCTTCTGGATACCCGAGTCGATGGCGATCTTCCACAGGTAGGGTCCCGCCAGGCCGGTGACGGTGACCACGACCATGGCGGCGATGCTGAGCGCGGCCCGCCAGCGGTAGGGGGACACGAGGCGCGCCAGACGGGCGAGCTTGAGCTCGCGCGCCAGATGGACGAAGGTCCGCCAGCCGCGGAACTCGTGCACGTCGGCGCCGCTGCCGTGGGGACCCGATTGGCGAGACGACCAGGCCACGTCAGCTCACCTCTTCCGGCCGCGGCGCGGTCGTGTTGCGGCGCCGGTCGGCGGGGGCGGGCCGGCGGAGATCCGCCGGCCCGCCCCCGCCCGCCAGTTCCGCGGCGTCCAGCGTGGTGCCTTCGACCTGCGCCGCGCCGAACATGCGCCGGTACAGCGTGTCGGCGGCGATCAGCTCGCGGTGAGTACCGCGTTCGACGATGCGGCCGTCGGCCATCACCACGATCTCCTCGGCCAGCGAGATCGTCGAGGGCCGGTGGGCGATGATGAAGGTGGTGCGGCCCTTCATGACCTCGACCAGGGCTCTCCTGATCTTGAACTCGGTCTCGGCGTCGACGCTCGAGGTGGCGTCGTCCAGGATCAGGATCTGGGGGTCCAGGACGAGCGCCCGGGCGATGGCGATGCGCTGGCGCTGGCCGCCCGACAGCGTCAGGCCACGCTCGCCGACCACGGTCGCGTAGCCGTCGGGAAGGGCCTCGATGAAGGTCGCCGCCTGGGCCCGTTCGGCCGCCTCGTGGACCAGCGCGTCGCTCGCGTCGGGTCGCCCGAAGCGGATGTTGTCGGCCACGGTGGTGGAGAACAGGAACGGGTCCTGGGTGACGACGCCGATATGGCGGCGCAGGTCGTCGAGGCGCACGTCGCGCACGTCGTGGCCGTCGACGAGCACCCGGCCCTCCGCCGCGTCGTAGAAGCGCGGCACCAGGTTGGTGAGCGTCGTCTTGCCGCAGCCGGTGTGGCCCACCAGGGCGATCGTCCTGCCGGCCGGCACGTCGAGATCGATGTGCTCGAGCACCGGCCGGTCGACGTACGAGAACGAGACACCCTCGAAGCGCACCTCGCCGCGCACGCTCGCAAGGGGCGCTGCGTCGGCGCGCTCGACCATCTCGATCGGTGCATCCATGATCTCGTAGACGCGCGCTCCCGAGGCGACGGCGCGCTGGGCCAGGCCGGTCAGCCAGCCGATCACCTGGGCCGGGGAGATCAGCAGCATCAGGTAGCCGTAGAAGGCCACGAGGCTGCCCAGACTGAGGCTGCCGGCGATGACCTGACGGCTGCCGACGTAGAGCAGCACGACGACCGCCAGGGTCGGCAGAAAGCCGATCAGCGGTATGTAGACCGCGCGGATGCGGGCGGCGCTGACCTCGGCCTCGAAGACCCTCGTGCTGCGGTCGGAGAACTTGGCGAGCTCGTCGTCTTCGCGGGCGAAGATGCGCACGATGCGCGAGCCGATCACGTTCTCTTCGGCGGTCGAGGTGACGTCGGCGATCTTCTGCTGCACGTCGCGCAGGATAGGCTGCAGGCGCCGGCTGAAGCGGACGGTGGCCAGCAGCAGCAGCGGCAGGAACGCCAGGCTGAGCAGGGCGAGCCGCCAGTCCAGCACGAACAGCAGCACCGTGACGGCGGCCATCAGGAAGATGTTGGCGGTGAAGAAGATCAGGCCGTAGCCCAGGAACATGCGCACGTTCTGGACGTCGGCCATGGCTCGCGACATGAGCTGGCCGGTGGGCCAGCGGTCGAAGTAGCCGAACGGCTGGCGCAGCAGGTGGGCCCACAGCCGGTTGCGCAGGTCGTATTCGATGTCGAGGCTGATCCTGCCGGTCGACAGACGCCGGGCTACCGCGAAGCCGAACCTCACCACGCCGACGCCGAGTATGGCGAGGCCGTACCAGACCAGCAGGCTGGTCTTGCCGGGCAGCAGGGCCTTGTTGATGACGCCGCGCGTGAGCCAGGGGATGGTCAGTGTCGCTAGTGTCTGCATGAGTGCGGAGCTGAAGCCCACGAACACGAGCCAGGGGTGGTCGCCGAGCAGCTTGGTGATGCGCCAGAAGGTCTTCATCCGTAGAGCAAGCATACCCGGGGGCAAACCGGCACGCGCCGTGGGGCGCAGAGCGCCGCCGCGCCCCTCACGACGACCGCAACGGTCTAGCTGTTGCAACTTGTTTGCGATTGCGATAGCGTCGCGCCATGCATCACGCTCGCGAAACGATCCGCAAGGCAGGCTACCGCCTCACGCCCCAGCGCGTGGCGGTCTGGGAGGCGGTGCGCCGCGACGGGCGCCACCGCACCGCCGAAGAGATCGCCGCCGACGTGCAGCAGACCCTGCCCGAGGTCAACGTCTCCACGGTCTATCGCACGCTCGAGCTGCTCGTCGGCCTCGAGCTCGTCCAGGAGACGAGGCTGAACGGCGCGGTCACTTACTACGAGGTCGCCCCGGCACCGGTGCACCATCACTTCGTTTGCGCGCGCTGCGGCACGGTCGGCCACTTCGACGACGACCTGCTCGAGCCGGTCCGTCACCGGCTTCTGGAGCTCGACGGCTTCAGAGTGAGCGAGACGCGCATGACCGTCTTCGGTCTGTGTCGCGACTGTCAGGGGCCGGCCGGGCTCCAGGCGTAACGGCGGCGGGGGGCGGCAGGGTCATGCATATCCCCGACGGTTATCTGGGACCGGAGACGATCGTCGCCGGATGGGCGGTCGCCGTGCCGGTCTGGTACCGGGCCAACCGACGCACGAAGAAGCTGCTCTCGCAGCCCAGGATGGTGCCGGTGCTGGCCTTTGGCGCGGCCTTTTCGTTTCTCGTCATGATGCTGAACGTGCCGGTCGCCGGAGGTACGACCGCCCACGCCGTCGGCGCGGTGCTGATCGCCGTGATCGCCGGGCCCGACGTCGCCTGCCTTGCCGTCAGCGCCGCCCTCGTCATCCAGGCCTTCTTCTTTGGTGACGGCGGCATCCTCACGCTGGGCGTCAACGTCCTGAACATGGCGATCGTCATGCCCTACGCCGGGTATGCCGTCTACCGCCTGGTGGCCGGCGGCAGCGACCTGCACTCGTCGCGGCGCCTGTACGCGGCCGGCATCGGCGCCTACTGCGGGCTGGTGGCCGCCGCCTTCCTGAACAGCATCGAGCTCGGTATCCAGCCCCTGCTGCACACGGTGAACGGCGCGGCCCAGTACGCACCCTACGGCCTCACCACGACGATCCCGGCGATGGTCGGCTCCCACGCCCTGGTCGTGGGCCCGATCGAGGCGGCCTTCACGGTCGGTGTCTTTGCCGTCCTGCGCCGCCAGAGCCCCGAGTTGTTCGAGGCCGGCGCCGGCACCGAGCCGCTGCGCCGCCGCTGGCTGGTCGGCCTGCTGGCGGTGTTCATCGCGGCCGTGCCGTTGGGGCTGCTCGCCAGCGGGGGAGCGTTTGCCGAATGGGACAGCGGCGAGCTCGCCCGGCGCATCGGCTACGTGCCCAGGGGTCTGGCTCGCCTGGGCGGCCACTGGGGTGGACTGCTGCCCGGCTATGGCTGGCACGGCGCCGGTGGCGCCTGGGCCGTCGTCTCGTACGTCGTGAGCGCCCTGGTCGGCGTGGCGCTGCTTACGGCGATCGTCTGGCTCGCGGTGCGGCTGCGCCGCCGCGCCGCCCGGACGCAGGTCGCCCAGCCGCCCGCGAACGGCGCGCGCTGAGTGCGCCCTCGGGCGCAGACCGACTCGGGGGGCGCCGCCGTGTCCGTTGCCGCACAGCAGTCCGCCGGCTCGCAGGACCCCGAGCTTCCGCGCGACGCGGTGCCTGCCTGGCTGCTCGCGCCCACGTCGGCGAGCGCGAGCAGCCGGTCGGCGGACGCCCGCTCTCAGACGCCGCGCTCGCGCCGGCGCGCCCATCGCCGCCGGCGCCCGTTCTCGGGCCGCCTGCTGGTGACCCTCGCCGCGTGGGTCGAGCGCGCCATGGCCTCCGACGAGTCTGCCCGGCGACACGGGCTGCTGCAGCGCCTCGATCCTCGCGTCAAGCTGGTCAGCCTGCTGGCCTTCATCGTGGTCGCCGCGCTGTCGACCCGGCTCGCCGTGCTGGCGGTGCTGCTCGCGACCGCCGTCGTGCTCGCCGCGGCTTCGCGACTGGGCCTGGCGCGCTTCGCGGCCCGCGCCTGGCTGTTCATTCCTCTGTTCACCGCGGCGATCATGCTGCCCGCGACCCTCAGCATCGTCAGTCCGGGTCGCGCGGTGCTGACCCTGTGGTCGCACGGCGCGCCCTTCTGGCCCTTGCCGGCCACGATCGCCGTCACGGCGCCCGGTCTGCTGGCCTTCGTGCGGCTCGTGCTGCGCGTCACGACGGTCGTGTCATTCGCCGTTCTGCTGACGCTCACCACGCCGTGGGCTGATCTGCTCAAGGCCATGCGCGCCGTGGGCGTGCCGCGGGGCTTTGCCTTCGTGCTGGCCGTGGCCTATCGCTACGTGTTCACGCTCGTGCGGATGGTGCAGGACATGGCGCTCGCCCGCACGAGTCGCCTGGTGGGCCCGGTCGCCACGGGTGAGGACCGCCGCTTTCTGGGAGCCACGGTGGCCACCGTCTTCGGCAAGTCGCAGGCGACGAGCGAGCAGGTCTACCTGGCGATGGTCTCGCGTGGCTACCGCGGCGAGGCGCGCACGCTGCGCTCCTGGCGGCTGCGACCGCTCGACGTCGTCTGGTCGGCCGGCGTCGCGGCCGCGCTCGGCGCCCTGTTGTGGTACACCTTCACGGCCGGTGTCCGATGACGGCCGTCTTTCGGCTCAGCGGCGTCGGCTTTGAGTACGCTGCGGGCATCGAGGCGCTCGCCGGCGTCGATCTGCGGATCGACGCCGGCGAGCGCCTCGCCATCCTGGGCGCCAACGGCTCGGGCAAATCGACTCTGCTCAAGGTCCTCGCCGGGCTCGCCGAGCCTGCGCACGGCGAGGTCGAAGCCTTCGGCGAGCGCGTGAGCGGCGGCGCCCTGTCAGACGAAGCGGTGGCGCAGCGCTTTCGGAGGCGCGTTGGCATGGTGTTTCAGAGCGCCGACGCCCAGCTCTTCAATCCGACGGTGCGCGACGAGGTCGCCTTTGGTCCGCTGCACCTCGACCTGCCCCACGACGAGATCGTCGGTCGTGTCGAGGACACTCTGGCGATGCTCGGTCTGGGCGCGCTCGCGGAGCGCGCGCCCTACAACCTGAGCGGCGGCGAGAAGAAGAAGGTCGCCCTGGCTTCGGTGCTGTCGATCAACCCCGAGGTGCTGATGCTCGACGAGCCCACCAACGGCCTCGACCCGCGCACCCAGGAGTGGCTGATCGAGCTGCTCGCGACGCTGAACCGCGCCGGCAAGACGATCGTCGTGGCCACGCACGAGCTCAGCGTGCTCGAACGGCTCGTCGACCGCGCGGTCGTCCTGGGCGAGGACCACCGCCCCGCGGCCGACGGCCGGCTCGCCGACGTCCTGGGTGACCGCGACCTGCTGCTCGCCGTGAACCTCATCCACGAGCACACCCACCGGCACGGCGCCCTGCTGCACTCTCACCCGCACGCCCATCCGCCGGGCAGGGAGCGGCACGGCGAGGACGAACCCGAACATCACCATGAGCACGGAGGTCGTGACGTGACGACGAACGAGCGGGACGGCAACGTGGACGCGCTCGCGGCGGCATCCGCCGGCCGGGAGGTCGCCGTGAGGACGGCGAGGGCGGGCGACGCGCCCGCCCTCGCCGCCCTTGCGACCGAGCTCGGGTACCACGCCGACACGGCCCAGATCGAGCGCCGCCTGCACGGTGTGCTGGCCGACGTCGACGACGTGGTCTTCGTGGCGGTCGCGCCGGAGGGCGACGTCGTCGGCTTCGTGCACGCGTTCGAGAAGAGGCTGCTCGTGAGCGATCCCTATGTGGAGCTCGGGGGGCTGATCGTCGTCGCCACCGCCCGGCGTCGCGGCGCGGCCCGGCTGCTCATCGCGGCCGTCGAGCGCTGGACGCTGGCGCGTGGCGTCGATCTGCTGCGCGTCCGCACACGTGTGGAGCGCGAAGAGGCCAACGTCGCCTATCGACGATGCGGCTTCGAGCTCGAGAAGGAGCAGCGGGTGTTCGTGAAGCAGCTCGCCTAGCCGGGCTACGCGTCGTACGGGCTGCGCGCCGCACTCGCCGCGTATCGCGCTCACGACGCGTCGTGCGGGTGTACACTCATCCCCCGCAAGCCGACCACCCGTCGCGCCGACCCTGTCACCCGACCACCAAGGAAACCCGCTGCAACCTTTCGCCCTATGACGCCGTCTAACTCCTCGGACCACACCGATCTCCCCGAGCCCAGCCCGCACGACCTGCAGGCGGCCACCGAGGGCGACCGGGAGGCGTTCCGCAGGATAGTGGAGAGGTATCAGGGCATGGTCTACACGATGGCGTACAACCTGCTCGGCAACCACATCGACGCAGAGGACGCGTCGCAGGAGGCGTTCCTGCGGCTGCACCAGAAGCTCAGCGGCTTTCGCGGCTACTCGTCCTTCACGACGTGGTTCTTTCGCCTGGCGATGAACGCGATCATCGACTACCAGCGCCGCGAGCGAAAGTACGGCGCCCTGCCCGACGTGCCCGAACCGGTGGCCGACCCCGAAGCCGACGCGCTGCGGCGCGCCGGCTATGCGACCGTCATGAAGGCGCTCGCCGATCTGCCGCCCGACTATCGCCTCCCGCTCGTGCTGCGCGACCTCTACGGACTGCGCTACGGCGAGATCTCCGACGCCCTCGACCGGCCGCTCGGCACGGTCAAGGCCTGCGTGCATCGCGGTCGCACCTCGCTGCGGCTGCGACTGCGGGCCAGCGGCGCGCTCGACGAGGAGGCCTGATGGACTGCGTATCCTGCCGCGAGGTCATTCAGCGGTACATCGACTGCGAGCTCGACGACGGCCAGGTCGTCGAGTTCCAGAAGCATCTCAGCTTCTGCGGCGACTGCGCCGCCGAGCTCCAGGGTCTGGCGGCCGCGCGCGGTGTGTTGCAAGCCACGCGCGAGGTCACAGTCGACGTCCCGGCCGGCTTCGCCGACCGCATCATGGCCGCCGTCGACTCGCAACCTGAGCCGTCGGCTCTCGAGCGCGCCCTCGCGAGCGCGACCGGCGGCGTGCTGCCCGGCCGCGTGCCGCGCCGCATCCGCCATTACGGCTACTACGGTCTGGCCCTCGTGGCCGTGGTGATCGGCTTGCAACGCAAGTACGGCCACCACGACGATCGTGACGAGGTGCGGGCATGAGCGCCGTGGTCGGCCTCTCGCGGGCCCAGATCGAGGAGCTCATCCCCCACCGTCCGCCGTTCCTGCTGCTCGACGAGGTCGTCGAGCTCGTCCCGGGCGAGAGCTGCCACGCCCGCCGGTTCGTCCGCGACGACGACTGGTGGTTCGCGGGCCACTTTCCCGGCAATCCCGTCATGCCCGGCGTGCTGATCGTCGAGGCGCTCGCTCAGGCGGGCGTCGTGACCGCGCTGTCGCACCCGGCCAACAGGGGCAAGCTCATCCTGTTCGCCGGCATCGACAAGGTGCGGTTCAAGCGCGTCGTCACGCCGGGCGATACGCTCGACCTTCGGGTCGAGGTCACCATGGCCCGCAGCGCGGTGGGCCGCGGCAAGGTGCTGGCCACCGTCGGTGGCGAGACCGCCTGTCGCGGCGAGCTCATGTTCGCCCTGACCGACGCCCAGGAGACGGCGTCGGGCCAGGCGCGACTGAGCCCCGGCGCGGGAGAGGAACGGTGATCGGCCTCCAGCGGGGGCTCGTCCACGGAGCGAAGATCGCGGCCCTCGGGGTGTCGATCCCCGAGCGCGTCCTCTCGAACGACGAGCTGTCCCGCACCATCGACACCTCCGACGAATGGATCTCGTCGCGCACCGGCATCCGCGAACGGCGCATCTGCCGGCCCGACCAGGCGACCTCCGACCTGGCGGTCGAGGCGGCCACCGACCTGCTGCAAAGCAACGGCCACCGCGCCGACGACATCGACCTCGTCATCAGCACCTCGCTCGTACCCGACACGATGTTCCCGGCCACCGCGTCGGTGATCGCCGAGCGCATCGGCGCCACTCACGCCGGCGCCTTCGACGTGCAGTCGGGCTGCACCGGCTTCGTCTACGGACTCGCCGTGGCGACCGCCTTCGTGTCGGCCGGCATCTACGACACCGTGCTCGTGACCGGCGCCGAGGCCCTTTCCAAGGCGCTCGACTGGCAGGACCGCAGCACCAGCGTGCTGTTCGGCGACGGCGCCGGCGCGGTGCTCGTGCGGCCGTCCGACAACGGCTCGATCTTTGCCTTCGACCTGGGCAACGACGGCACCGGCGCCCCGTTTCTCAACATGCCGGCCGGCGGTACGAGGCTGCCGGCCAGCCACGAGACCGTCGACGCCCGCCAGCACTTTCTGCGCATGAACGGTCGCGAGGTCTACCGCTTCGCCACGCGGCGCGTCGTGGAGTCCTGTCAGAAGACGCTCGACGACGCCGGCCTGTCGGCCGCCGACGTCGACCTGTTCGTGCCCCACCAGGCCAACCTGCGCATCATCGAAAAGGTCGCCGGCCAGCTCGGCTTTGCCGACAAGCAGGTCTTCTACAACCTCGACCGCTTCGGCAACACCTCGTGCGCCTCGATCCCGCTGTGCCTGCACGACGCCATGCAGCAGGGGCGCCTCAAGCCAGGCGACCGCCTGCTGATGGTCGGTTTCGGCGCGGGACTCACCTGGGGCTCGTGCCTGACTCGCTGGGAGCTGTGAGGCACCCGTGATCGCCTTACTGTTCCCGGGTCAGGGCTCGCAGGCCATGGGCATGGGTTGCGACCTCTGCGACGCCTCCGAGATCGCGCGCGCCACGTTCGACGAGGCGAGCGAGGTCCTCGGTTACGACCTGACCGGCGTCTGCCGGATAGGGCCGGCCGAAGAGCTGGCCCGCACCGAAGTCACGCAGCCGGCGTTGCTCACGCACTCGGTGGCCACCCTGCGCATGCTGCGCGAGGGCGGCCTCGTGTTCGACGCGGCGCTCGGCCACAGCCTCGGAGAGTACTCGGCGCTGGTGGCGACCGGCGCCCTGCCCTTCAGTGCCGCCGTGGCGCTGGTCAAGGTACGCGGCGAGGCCATGGCCGCCGCCGCCGCGCTCAGGCCCGGCGGCATGGTAGCCGTGCTGGGCCTTGGCGCCGACACGGTCGGCACGCTCTGCGCCGGTCTCAAGGACACCTGGCCGGCCAACTTCAACTGTCCCGGCCAGGTGGTGGTGAGCTGCGCCGAGGCCTCGCTGGCCGCCCTCGAGGAGGCCGCCAAGGTCGCCGGCGCGCGCCGCGTGGTGCGCCTGCCGGTGAGCGGCGCCTTTCACTCGCCGCTCATGGCGCCGGCGGCCGAGGCTCTGCACGGGCCTCTCGCCACGGTGGCCTGGGCCGCGCCGCGGCCGGCTTTCTTTTCGACCTGCAGCGCCGAGTTCGAGCAGGGCGGCTTTGCCGCCCTGCTCGAACGGCAGGTCGTCTCGCCGGTGCGCTTCGAAGGATCCATCGGGCGCCTCGCGGCCGAGGGATACAATGCGTATCTGGAGGTCGGGCCGGGAGCCGTGCTCACCGGCCTCGTCAAGCGCATCGACTCAGACGCCGTCACCGCCAACGCGGGCGACCTCGGCTCGGTGTCCGCGGCGCTCGGCAGCGGCTGGACTACCACCCTCAAGGGGGACCGATGACCACGACCATCGATCTGAGCGGCACGATCGCGCTCGTCACCGGCGCGGGCCGCGGGATCGGTCGCGAGATCGCCCTGACGCTGGCCGCGGCCGGCGCCGCGGTCGCCGTCAACGACTTCGCCGGCGAAGAGGCCTGCCTCGACGTGGTGACACAGATCGAGGCCCTCGGCACGCGCGCGATCGTCGCCATGGGCGACGTCGGCGACGAAGCGAGTGTCGCCGCGATGGTCGAAAAGGTCGAGACGGAGCTGGGTCCGCTGGCGATCGTCGTGAACAACGCCGGCATCACGCGCGACAACGTGGTGATGCTGATGAGCCCCGACGAGTTCGACGGCGTCGTGCGCACCCACCTGCGCGGCACGTTCCTGGTCTCCAAGGCAGTGGCGCGCAAGATGCTGCGTCGCCGCGAGGGCTCGATCGTGAACATCTCCAGCGTGGTCGGCCGCCGCGGCAACGCCGGCCAGGCCAATTACGCGGCCGCCAAAGCCGGCATCATCGGCCTCACCAAGTCGCTCGCCAAGGAGCTCGGCGCGCGCACCATCCGCGTCAACGCCGTGGCCCCCGGCTATATCGACACCGCCATGACCCAGGAGCTTTCCGACGACGTGCGGCAGGCGATCGTCGACGCGACGCCGCTGCGCTCCATAGGACAGCCGTCCGATGTCGCCAACGCCGTACTGTTTCTCGCGTCGCCGCTCTCGCGGTACATTACCGGGTGCATACTCCCAGTCGACGGCGGCCTCGGCATCTGAAAGCAAGCGAGGTCGCTGCGAAGCGGCCGACCCAGAGGAGCTATCCCACATGAGCAACGCTACGCGACGAGTCGTCGTCACCGGCATGGGCCTCGTGTCGCCGCTCGGCTGCGACATCGACCGTTTCTGGAGCCGGCTGATCGCGGGGCAGTCCGGCGTGGGCCTCATCCGTAACTTCGACGCCTCGTCGCTGCCGGTGCGCATCGCCGGCGAGGTGCGCGAGTTCGACCCGCTCGAGTACATGGACCGCCGCACCCAGCGCCGCATGGACCCGTTCGCCCAGTATGCCGTGGCGGCGGCGATCATGGCCCACGACGACGCCGGGATCGACGTGAGCAAGGAACCCGAGCGCATCGGCGCCGTGGTGGCCACCGGAGTCGGCGGCCTGGGCACCTTCGAAGACCAGCTTCACACGCTCTGGACCAAGGGCAACGACCGCATGAGCCCGCTGTTCATCCCCATGATGATCCCCAACATGGCGGCCGCGCAGATCTCGCTCGCGCTCGGCACCAAAGGTCCGCTGTCGACCGTCTGCACGGCCTGCGCGGCCAGCACCAACGGCATCGGCGACGCCTTCGAGGTCATCAGTCGCGGCGACGCCGAGGTGATGTTCGCCGGCGGCAGCGAGGCGCCGGTCTGCAACGTCGGGGTCACCGCCTTCGCCGCCATGCGGGCCCTCTCCACGCGCAACGACACCCCCGAAAAGGCGAGCCGGCCGTTCGACCGCGACCGCGACGGGTTCGTCATGGGCGAGGGCGCCGGAGTGGTCGTGCTCGAAGAGCGCGAGCACGCCGAAAAGCGCGGCGCCACGATCCACGCCGAGCTGATCGGCTACGGCATGAGCTCCGACGCGTTCCATCTGACGCTGCCCGACGAGACCGGACAATCCCAGGCGCGCGCCATGCGCATGGCCGTCGACCGTGCCGGCATCGACCCCTCAGAGGTCGACTACATCAACGCCCACGGCACCTCGACGCCGCCCGGCGACATCGCCGAGACGCGCGTCATCAAGCTCGCCCTGGGCGAAGAGAACGCCCGTAAGGTCGCGATCTCCTCGACCAAGTCGATGATCGGTCACTGCCTGGGCGGCTCGGGGGCCCTCGAAGCGATCATCTCGGTGCTCACCATCGAGCGCGGCGTCATTCCGCCGACCATCAACCTGACCACGCCCGACCCCGAGTGCGACCTCGACTACGTGCCGCTCCACGCCCGGCCGGCGACCGTCAACGTCGCCGCCTCCAACTCCTTCGGCTTCGGCGGCCACAACGCGACGCTCGTCTTTCGGCGCTACGGCTGATGACCGTCACCGTCGAGATCGCCCGGCGAGACACCGGGCCGGCGCCGCGTCGCTGGGTCTGTCGCAAGTGCGCTTCAGACCACGACCCGGCCGTGGTCAAGCAGAACCTCTGGGTCTGCCCCGCCTGCGGCCATCACGAGCGCATCGGCGCGCGTGAACGCATCCTCCAGCTCGCCGACGAAGGCACGTTCGTCGAGTACTGGAGTCACCTGCGGACCCTCGACCCGCTCGACTTCGTCGATCTCGAACCCTACCCGGAGCGGGTCCGCGAGGCGCAGGGAGCAAGCCGGCTGACCGAAGCCCTGGTGGCCGGCACGGCGACCATAGGGGCGACGCCCTGCGTGCTGGCCGTCATGGACTTCGGCTTCATGGGCGGCAGCATGGGCAGCGTGGTCGGCGAGAAGCTGTGGCGGGCGTCGACGGTCGCCGCCGACGAAGGTCGTCCGCTCGTCGCCGTGGCCAGCTCGGGCGGCGCGCGCATGCAGGAAGGCGCCCTGTCGCTCATGCAGATGGCCAAGACGACCTGCGCGGTCGATGTGTTAAACGACGCCCGCGTGCCATTTGTGGCCGTGATGGCCGACCCCTGCACCGGCGGCGTCGTGGCGAGCTTCGTCAGCCTGGCCGATATCTGCGTGGCCGAGCCCGGCGCCCTGCTGTACTTCTCGGGGCCGCGGGTGATCTCGCAGACCACGCGCGAGCAGCTTCCCGACGACTTCGGCAGCGCCGAACGCAACCTGGCCCTCGGCCACGTCGACGCCGTCGTGCCCAGGGCCGAGCTCAAAGACAGGGTGGCCAACTACCTGCGACTGCTGAAGGGAGGTGGTCAACCTGACGGACTCGAACGACGACGATCATCACGATCCAGAAACGGCCGCACGCGAAGGCTGGCTCGGGCAACGTCTGCAAGAGTTGCGTCGGCTTTCAAGAATCCCGGGCGTGAACCTGTCGGAGGAAGCGGAACGGCTCCAGGGTCTCCTGAAGAGCCGCCAGCATGAGCGCCGCCGCCACGACACCTGGCTGACGGTCCAGATCGCGCGCAACAAGGACCGGCCGCGCACCAGAGAATATATCGAGCAGCTGATCGAGGGCTTCGAGGAGCTCAAGGGCGACCGCCTGCGGGCCGACGACCGGGCCGTGGTCGGCGGCATGGGCTGGTTCGACGGCCGGGCCGTGGTCGTGGTCGGACACCAGAAGGGCCGCACGCTCGACGAGCAGACCGAGCACAGCTTCGGCATGGCGCGGCCCGAAGGCTACCGCAAGGCCCAGCGGCTGTTCGCCCTGGCCGAACGCCACCGCCTGGCGGTGCTCACCTTCGTCGATACGCCGGGCGCCTACCCGGGCGTGGCCGCTGAAGAAGGCGGGCAGGCGCGCGCCATCGCCGAGACCATGCTGGCCATGGCGCGCCTGAGCGTGCCGGTCGTGGCCACGCTGATCGGCGAGGGCGGCTCGGGCGGAGCCCTCGCCCTCGCCGTCGCCGACCGCGTCCTCATGCAGGAGAACGCCACCTATTCGGTGATCTCGCCCGAAGGCTGCGCCGCCATCCTGTGGCGCGACGCCGAGTTCGCCCCGCAGGCCGCCGAGGCGCTGCGCCCGACCGCCTCGCAGCTCCTGCCGCTGGGCGTGATCGACCGCGTGATCGAAGAGCCCCGCGGCGGCGCCCACGTGAACCCCGAGGGCGCCGCGCGGCGCGTCCACGACGCCATCGTCGAGGCGCTCACCGAGCTCGACGAGCTCATGCCGCGCGAGCGCCGCGTGGCGCGTCGCGAGCGCTTTCGCAAGCTCGGCGTGTGGGGCGGCGAGGGCCTGCTGCCCTAACGCTGGCCGAGCGAGCATCCGGCGCGCCGGTCTGCCACAATGTGCCTATGACGAGGACCCCAGACCTTCGTGACCTCGACGGCCGCGAAGCCGTCATCACTGCCTCCCACGTGCAGAAGTCCTACCGTGGGTTCACCGCCGTGCGCGACGCCACCTTCGCGGTGGCGCGCGGCGAGATCTTCGGGTTGCTGGGCCCCAACGGCGCCGGCAAGACGACCACGGTCGAGTGCCTGCAGGGGCTGCGTACGGCCGACGGGGGCACGATCGCGGTGCTCGGCCTCGACCCCGTGCGCCAGTCCCGCGAGCTGCGCCGCCGTATCGGCTGCCAGCTCCAGGAGTCGGCCCTGCCCGACCACATCCGCGTCTGGGAGGCGCTCGAGCTGTTCTCCCTGCTCACCCCCGGAGGCCGCGACTGGCGCGACGTCATGCGTGAGTGGGGGCTCGCCGACAAGGGCCGGGCTGCCTTTCATGCGCTGTCGGGCGGCCAGCGCCAGCGGCTGTTCGTGGCGCTCGCCCTGGTCAACGGCCCCGAGGTCGTGTTCCTGGACGAGATGACCACCGGCCTCGACCCGGCCGCCCGGCGCGTGGCCTGGGAGCTCATCCGTGAGATCCGCGAGCGCGGCGCCACCGTCGTGCTCGTCACCCATTTCATGGAAGAGGCCGAGCGGTTGTGCGACCGTATCGCGGTCATGGACAGGGGCAAGGTCGTCGCTCTCGACAGTCCGCGGGGCCTGATCGCCGCGCACGCGGCCGGCGTGCGGGTCGTCTTTCGCTCAGACGGCGACGACGTCTCGTTCCTCGAAGGCGTGCGCTACGTCGATGCGGTGCGCCGCGAAGGGCCGCGCGTGATCGTCGAGGGCCGCGGCGCCGTGCTGGCGCACGTCGGGGCGGCCCTCGTCGCTCACGGGCTCGCGCCGGCCGATCTGCAGGTCGAGGCGCCGAGCCTCGAAGACGTCTTTCTCAGCCTCACGGGACACGCGATGGCCGAATGAGCGAGCCGACCCGAAAACCCCGCTCGCGAGCCGCCGCGCCGGCCGCCGCCGCCCCGGTCGCCACGCCCGGACGCTGGGCGCGGGCCTTCGTCCAGGTCCTGCTGCGCATGACCTGGATCGAGATCAAGCTCCTCATCCGCGAGCCGGTGACGCTGGTCTTCTCGTTCGCCTTTCCGGTGCTCGTGCTCGTCCTGCTGGGCGGCATCTTCGGCGGTCAGCGCATGGACAGCGGCGCCTATGCCGGGCTCAAGATGATGGACTGGTACGTGCCGAGCTACATCGGCCTCGTCATCGCCTCCATCGGCACCGTTTCGCTGCCGGTGCATCTGTCGACCTATCGCGAACGGGGCGTGCTGCGGCGCTTCCGTGCTTCGGGGGTCTCGGAGTGGGCGCTGCTGGGCTCGCAGTTCCTGGTGGGCGTCTGCACCTGCCTGCTCGGCGCCCTGTTCGTCAGCGTGCTCGGCATCTTCGCCTACGGCGTGAGGGCGCCGGTCTCCGTCGGCGGCGTGGCCGTCGCCTTTGTCGTAGCGGTCTTCGCCTTCTCGGCGCTGGGTGTGCTGATCGCCTCGCTCGCGCCCACGGCGCGCGCCGCCCAGGGGGTCGGGCTGCTCATCTGGTTCATCATGATGTTCATCTCGGGGACCAGCGCGCCGCTCGACCAGCTACCGATCTGGATGGTGGCCCTCGCCAAGGCGCTGCCGCTCTACCACGTGGTGATCTCGCTGGTCGATCCCTGGAACGGTTACGGATCCAGCCTGCTCCAGCTCACGATCGTCGGTGGCATCGGCCTGGCCACGACCCTGCTGGCGGCGGCGCTGTTCCAGTGGGAGTAGGTCGATAGGGCGACGGCCGGCGACGGCCGGCGACGGCGGGCCGGCGGCCGGCGATGGCGGGTGGCCTGCCGTCGCCAGTGGTCAGCCCGCCGTCGAAACGCGCCTACAGCTTCTCGAGCGCCTCGTAGACGCGCTGCGTAAGGGCCATGGTGATCTTGCTCAGCTCGGGATCGCCGTAGAGCCAGGCCTCGGCGAAGGGCCGCGTCACAGCGATGGCGCTGCCGCCGTCGACGGCGAACACGGCGACCGCGAACGTGGCGGCCGCCGGCACCGTGGGGTCGATCGCAACGGCGCGCTCGACCGCCCAGACGGCGGCGACCTGCAGCAGCACGTAGCCGTCGGGCAGGCGGTGCGTGCCGAGATCGTGGCCGGAGGTCTCAGAGAGGATGCGGATGTCGTTGCCGGCGAACACCTCGCGGAGCAGCTCGAGTGTCTCCGCGGGACCTTCGTCCAGTTCGAGCACGACGCGGTAACGCCCCACCTCGGCGTGGGCTTCGGCGTCGGGCGGCGCCGGATAGGCGGACCGCAGGTGGGCGATGATCTCGCCGGAGCCGACGATCACCTTGCGCCCGTCCTTGAGCACGGGTACGGCCTCCTGGCCGGAGAGCTCGCGAAGCTGCGTGCGGTCGGCGCGCGCCAGTGGGACGTTGACGCATGTGTACGTCAGCTCGAGCTCGGTCAGCGCCTGCCGCACCCGGTGGCAGTAAGGGCACCATTCGGCCTGGTAGAGCGTGAGCATGCGTACCTCGCTTTGGCTTTGTCGTCTTGGGTCGGACAATAGTATTCCCGACGGCAAACCGCGGGGAAGTCGGGGCGCCGGCGAGAGGGCGATGGCTCCGGCGGCTCCAACGTGAACGGCGGCATCGCGATCATCGGCGGGCGGCGGTGGAGAGCTCTCGCCCCGGACGCGGCTCTACGTGCTACCTGTCGTGTCGAGATCCGACAGGGAGTCGGCTCTCCCCCGACTCTTTGCCGATGCGTGCCGGGTCCGCGAGACCTGCGCGCCTGACCGCGCCGATGGATCCGCGGGTCGGTCGAGGCGGTCCCGGTCGAAACGGTCCCGGTCGATGCGGTCGCACTCGAGGGCGGCGGCGTCGCGGCCGAGCAGCGCGACCGTCTTGCTGGCGATCGTCGCCCTGAAGGCGAGCTGCACGGCCGTCAGGGGCTCGGGTCCCCGGTAGCGGGGCGTGAGCCGAGCCGCGACGCGCGCGGGCAGGGCGATCCTCAACGCCTTCATGACGGCGATCACGCGGCTGCGGACCGTGGCGGGGGCGTGAGAGGGCGACGCCATGGCGGCGAGCAGCGTGAGCGCCGCCTCTTCGCTCAGCACGCTCTGGACTGCGTCGGACGTGAGCTCGGCGACCATGGCGGTGACGACGCCTTCGTCGGCCAGGTACCAGGATGGCGTCGGCGTCGAGGCGAACCTGGCGCGTGGAATCGGCCGGCTCTCGCGATCGACGAGCGCCGACAAGGCTTGCCCGTACATGCGCAACTCGTCCGGCAACATGCGCACCACGCTGAGTACGCGTCGCGACAACAGGGGGTTCACGACCTCGAGGTAGCGGCACTTGAGCTCGCTCAAGGGGGCCAGCGCCTTGGGGATCATGCCTTCGTGGCTCATGCGGTCGCGGTACGCTTCAAAGCCTTCGTCGGAGCGCGGCCTGAGCCGCTCGGGCCAGTCCTGGTCGGCCAGGCCCAGCCGGCGGACGAGATGACCTTCGGGATAGTCGGCCACCATCGTGCCGGACCCCATCCTGCGGGCGGCGTCGAGCGAGGCGGCCCTGCGTCTGCCACCAAGCGGTTCGTCGCCGCGAATGATGCCGCTCACGCCGTCGGCAAAGAAGTCGCCCCACATGGCAAAGCCGTCGACGTAGGCGGCGAACTCGTCGATCCCGCCTTCGCCGGCAGAGACGAAGCGGCGGAGCGCCGCTTCGTCGACCTTGCCGGGGCCGCCCAGGAACGCGTAGTCGTGCCGGGCGCCGAAGCGGCGCGCGACGAGTCGTGCGATGAACGCGTCCGACAACGGGTCTCTCAACGAGCTGCGCGTCGTCCACGTGACACAGCGGGGCCGCCGGCCGCCGCGGGCCATGAAGCTCAGGATCAGGCGGCTGTCGAGGCCGCCCGAGAGCGGCAGAAGCCAGCGCTCGGTGTCGATGTCGAGGGCGCCGCAGCTCCAGGCCACGGCGTCGCGTAGCAGCGCCAGGTGCTCTTCTCGGCCGCGGGCGACCGGCTCGAACACCCCGGGACGTTGCTCGAAGGTCGTCCGCCACGTGCGGCGATCGAGGGTCAGGCGCGAGTCGCCGGGCAGCCGACGGACGCGCGAGTCCCAGGCGCTGTCGGGCCCGAGCGAGCCCGACGAGAGCAGCCACGACACGGCGCCGCGATCGAGCTCGAAGCCGCCGAGCAAGGCCACCACGGCGCGTTGCGACGTGGAGACGATGAGCCGCTCGTCGTCGCTTGCGTACCAGAGCGTGCGCGAGGCCGTCATGTCGGAGACGAGCTCGACGGTCGTGCTCGAATACCTGACCAGCGCGTACGTGCCGTCGGGGGGCTCCGAAGCGACGTCCCACCAGCGACCGGCCTCGCCTATGACGCCGCCCAACAGGATGCCGCCTTCCACGACGCGGACTCCAGACTCGGTCGGGTTGACGACGGCCGCGCACAGGTCGTGCGTCTCGACCAGCCGGGCCGGACGTGGCGTGATGTTGTCGGGGGCGAGCAGGGACGCAACGCGCCCCAGCCGCTCGGGGGTCGTTAAGGCGCCCGTCTGGCCTTCGCGCACGCACTCCAGGATGAGATCCGCCACCAGCCCTCCGATCGCAAGTCTGCACTGTTGTGCCCGATTGGTGTTGTGGTTAGCGGTGATGGGCGACGGCGCCGGCGACGGCAGAGCTCGCGCTCGGACCCGCCGCTCGTCCCGTCAGCGTCAACGTCGGCCGGCCTCGGCCCGCGACCCGGCGAAGGGTCAGTCACGCGCCGAGCGCACGACGAGCTCGGGCAAGCGGGTGGGGTCTGAGGTGGGCGCGAGGCAGACGCCGGCGAGGCAGACGAAGGCTGCCGCGCGCCCGGCGTCGTCCACGGTGTAGCCCTCGCGGGCGATGACTTCGGCGTCGAGGTCGGGGTCGAGGAGCTGCACGGAGCGCAGGGGTTCGGCGACCCGCAGAGCGGCGCGCTGCAGCGCGCCGCTCTGCGGGTCGCCGGCACGGCCCACTACCACGATGTGGGCGGGGTGTTCGGTGAAGCGCTTGACCGCGAGCGCCCAGGCGGCGCCGAACGGGCCTGCGGTGGCCGCCTCGGGCGCGTAGGCAGAGAGAGCTCTGGCGGCCTCCTCGCGGTAGGCCGGCACGCCGCTGAAGGCGGCCAGGCGCGTGAGGTCGTCGGCCATCTCGGCGCCGCCCTCGAGGACGGGCAGCGGCGCGTCGCGCTCGCCGCCCGGTCCGGCGGCGAGCACCAGCGGGCGGTCGGCAAAGCGTCCGTCGCGAGTGCGCAGGTGCTCGAGGGCCCAGTCGGCCAGCAGACGGGCGCGCGCGAGGTACGTGCGCCCGCCCGACACCTCGTAGGCGTCGAGCAGCGCCGCGGCCATCTCCGCCTGGTCGGCCAGCAGGCCGGCGACCGGGCCGCTCAGGTAGTGGGTCATCGCCTGGCGTCCGTGGCCGCGGTCCCAGAGGTAGTCGATCGTGGCGAGCGCGGCGGTGTGCAGGTCGGGCCGTTCGAACAGGGTCGCGGCTCGCAAAAGGGCCCGCGCGGCGAGCGCGTTGGTGTCGACGAACACGGTGCGGTCGAGTGCCGGCTTGACCGGGGCGCGCTCGCGCGCCGCGGCGTCGAGCGTGTAGTAGTGCTCGTCGGCGTCCTGACTGCCCCAGAACACCGGGGCGTCGCCGGCGGCCAGCACGGTGGTCAGATACTCGATGACGCCGCGCGCGACGTCGGCGCAGGGCGCGCGTCCCGTGAAGGCGAAGGCGTCGAGGTAGAGCAGCGCGAGACGGGCGTTGTCGCCGAGCATCTTCTCGTAGTGCGGCGCCGACCAGTCACGGCGGGTGGCGTACCGAAAGAAGCCCTGTTCGACACGGTCGCGCATCTCTCCGGTTGCCATGGCGTCGAGCGAGTGCAGGACCATGGTGAGCAGACGATCGTCGTTGTCGCGCACCCCGGCGGTCAGCAGCAGGCCGAGCGCCTCCGGCTGCGGGAACTTGGGTTCGGCCCCCAGGCCGCCGTGCAGCGGGTCGTACAGCGCGGCCACGGCGCGGCAGACCGTGGCGGCCCCGGCTGCTTCGACGACGACGGGCGCTTCGACGCGGCCTGGCGCGGCGTCGGCGTCGGTTCGAGGCGCCGGCGCCGGGTAAGGCGCATGCGCAGGCCGGGACTCTTCCGCGATGGCAGCGGTTGCGGCGGTGGCATCGGTTGCGGCAGCGGCCGGTGCGCGGGCATGTTCGGCGTAGTACTCGCGCACCCCTGCGAGCAGCGCCAGGAGCCGGTCGGGCGGCAGGTAGGTGGCGCCGGTGAGCAGCTCGCCGGCCGGCGTGAGAAAGGCGATTGTCGGCCAGCCTCCCATGTTGTAGCGCCGGTTGACGTCGGGTCGGCGGTCGTTGTCGACACGCACGGCGACGAAGCCCTCGGTGATCGCGGCGATGACCCTCGAGTCCGAGTAGCTCGTCTCGTCCATGACGTGGCACCAGTGGCACCACACCGCCGAGATGGCCAGCAGCACCGGTCTGCCGGTCGCGCGAGCTTCGGCGAACGCCTCATCGGCCCAGGCGCGCCAGGCGATCTCGTGGGCGCGGTTGGGCCGCGGCGAAAAGCGAAAGTCGCTGCCGGGGCGGTCGGTGTCGGGGCCGTCGATGTCGGTCGCGGTCATGGCTGAAGGTTCTACCCGCCCTGCGGCGTCAACCCAAACGTTGCCCAGGGACGCTCTCACAGTGCAGCATAGAGTCGCTCTGACACATGGCCCGACACGAGACGCACGAAAGGATCGTCCTCCCATGACCGTTTCCGCTCCCGGCCCGCTGTCACTCGAGCAGTTCATCGTCGAGACCAACCGTGCCGGCACCCAGACCATGCCCCACGACGCCTTTCACGAGCTGGCGCAGCGGCTCGACGTAGACGACGCGCTGGTCGGCACCCACGTGCGCTTCTGCGACGACCACTACGCCCGCAATCTGATCTGCCGCACGGCCAACTTCGAGCTCCTCGTGCTGTGCTGGAAGCCCGGTCAGGCTTCGACCATCCACGACCACGCCGGCTCGCTGAACGTGACCCGCCTGTACGCGGGCGAGCTCACCTCGCGCCGGTTCCGGCGCCGCGACGGCGGCCGCGGCGTGAGCGAGGTGGGCGGCGCCGCAAGCGGGGAGCTGCCGCGCGGCCCGGTCGAGCTGATCGACGAGCAGGTCATCGCCGGCTCCGGCGACGCGACGGTCGACCGCGGCGAGATCCATCAGCTCGCCAACGAGTCGAGCGGCGAGCTCATCACGGTCCACCTCTACGCGCCGCCGCTGACCGACATCGTGGTCTACTCGCTCACCGAGCCGCGGACCGAAGTCCAGCGTCTGCGCTACTCGCTCGCCGACGACTTCGCCTGAACCCCGCGCCCGCCGGAATCGCGCCCGCCGGAGTCGCGCCCGCCGGAGTCGCGCCCGCCCGAGTCGCGCTTGCCGGCGCCGCAAACGCTCCCGGTACGCGGCAGGGACCGGCGGGAAGAACGCGTACAATAGAAGTGCATTTCACCGCTAGACCAGGGAGTGACCTGGGCCACGAAAGCGACGGGGGCGGGGCCAAAAGGCCCCGCCCCTCTCTTTGCCGCACATGGTCATCGCCCGGAGCGCCGACGCGACAGTCACCGCCCGGCGCGCCGGCCCGACAGTCACCGCCCGGCGCGCCGACCCGACAGTCATCGCTCGCGGACCACGGTCATCGCTCGCGGGTCCTTTCGACGGACTCTTGACGGCGGCGTCGGCCGGCGGTAGAGTGAACGCCGTTCACCAGAGAGTACGCCGTTCTCTTAAGGAAGCACCGTTCAGACTGAGGCTTCCGTGTGACCGGCGGCAAGGAGGCGGGCGCTGCCATGAGGGGCGATCATCACCTTGGGAACCACCACCTGGGCGCAGACCACCTGCGGGCGCACAGGGCTCGGCACCGCGTCGAGCTGCGCGACGACCTGGCCGCCGAGCGCCTCGCCAGCCGCCGCGCGCGGCGTCACAGCGAGACGCGCGACGAGATCCTGGTGGCGGCCCGAGAGGTGCTGCTCGAACGGGGCGCGGCCGACCTGTCGCTGCGCGAGATCGCGCGCCGCGCCGGCTTCAGCGCCGGCGCCCTCTACAAGTACTTCGACAGCAAGGACGAGGTCATAAGGGCGCTCGCCGATCGCGCCATGGGTGCGCTCATGGAGGCTTTCGCTACTGTGCCGGCCGGTCTGCCCGCCGACGAGCGCGCCGTCGAGCTCGGTCTCGCCTACCTCGAGTTCGCGCGCCACAACCCCGAAGACGTGGCCGTCGTCACGCTGCACGAGTCGGTGCACGCGGCCCCGGTCGCGGGCGCGCACCTGCGGGTCGAAGAGACCGTGGTCGGCGTGTTTCGCGACGGCGCCGCGCAGGGTGTCTTCTCGATGCCTGCGCACGAAGACGCCGAGTTCATGGCCTACGGCGCCTGGGCGCTGGTCCAGGGTCTCGCGACGCTCGAACAGCGCCAGCGGCCCGAGGTCGCGGCCCGCCTGCGCGCGAGCCAGCAGCGCCTTTTGCAGGCCTTCGTCAACGGCTTGAAGAGTGACTGGTCGACGCCCGCCTGAGCGGCGCCGTCCGGGTCGATCATGAACGTGGAGGGGACGATGCCGAACGACACGATCCACAGGACCAAGCTCATCACCCTGGCCTGCATGTGCTTTGCGCTGTTCATGGTGATGCTCGACAGCACCGTGGTGAACCTGGCGCTGCCGACCATCCAGAAGGCGCGTCCGGTCGGCCTGGGCGCCAACATGACGGAGCTGCAGTGGATCGTCGACGCGTTCGTCCTGGCGCTCGCCAGCCTGCTGCTCACCGGCGGCACCCTCGGCGACCTGTTCGGCCGCCGCAAGGCCTTCATCAGCGGTCTCGCGCTGTTCACCGGCGGCTCGGTCATGTGCGCGCTGGCGCCTTCGAGCGGGTTTCTGATCGCCTCACGCGTGATCCAGGGCGTGGGCGGCGCCGTGATGCTGCCGAGCACCCTGTCCATACTGACGAACACGTTTCCCGACCCTCGCGAGCGCGCCCGGGCGATCGGCTTGTGGGCCGGCATCTCGGGCCTGGCCCTGGCGATCGGCCCGCTGATCGGCGGCGTCATGGTCCAGCACCTGGGCTGGCAGAGCATCTTCTGGATCAACGTGCCGATCGGCGCCGTGGCACTCGTCATGGCGCTGCGCTTCGTGCCCGAGTCGTCCGACCGGGCCGGCCGCACCCTCGACCTGCCCGGCCAGTTCACCGCCGTCATCGGCCTTGCGGCGCTCACGTACGCCTTCATCGAAGCCAATACGTACGGCTGGACCTCCGCTCGCATCCTGTCGTGCTTTGCCATCGCGGCGGTGTCGCTCGCCCTGTTCTTCGTCATCGAGCTGTTCGGCAAGAGCCCCCTCCTGCAGCTCAAGTTCTTCCGCAGCGGCACCTTCACCGGCGCCAACCTGGTCGGCGTGATCGTGAGCTTCGCCTTCTTCGGCGTGATCTTCTTTCTCTCACTGTTCATGCAGGTCGTGCAGGGCTACTCGCCCACCGTGGCCGGGGTCTTGCAGCTGCCGGCCACCCTCGGCATCATGGCCGCCGCGATCGTGTCGGGCCGCGTCGTCGGGCGCATCGGCGCCCGGGCGCCCATCACCATCGGCCTGATCATGACCGGCGTCGGGCTGCTCTGCCTCACCACGATCGAGCCCACGAGCGGTTACGCCTCGTTCTGGTACTGGCTGCTGCTCATCGGTCTCGGCAACGGCCTGATCATGAGCCCCATGACGACGGCCGTCATGGGCACCGTGCCGGCCGCCCGCGCCGGCATGGCGTCGGCCACCTCGAACACCATGCGCCAGGTGGGCAGCGTGTTCGGCATCGCCGTGCTCGGCAACCTGGTGACGCGGCGGTACCTCGAACGGCTGCCGGGGGCGCTGCAGCCGTTTCACCTGCCGGCGCTCGTCTACGGCAAGATCACGGCCATGGCCCACCAGGGGAGCTTGTCGGCAAGCGGTTCCCTGCCGCCGGCGGTCGCCCACGCGATCGGCATGTCGTTCACGGCGGGCATCCATGTCGCGCTGTGGGTGAGCGGCATCATGCTGCTCGTCGGCGCGCCGATCGCCTTCGTCATGATCCGCGGCACGGCTCCGCACCACGTAGCGGCGCGAGCGCGAGCGGCCGCGGCGGCTGAAGCCGGTCCGAACGCCGCGACCGATCCGGCGGCGGGCGCGACCGATCCGGCGGCGGGCGCGACCAACGTGCCGGACGGCGCGGTGGCCGTCCCGGTCGGTGCAGCCGAGACCGTCGAGGGCGAGTCGTGACTGCCGACCGTCCCGCCACCAAGGGCGCCGGCGGCCCCGGCGGCGGCGATGTCTGCTCGGCAGAGCACGCCGGCTGGCTCGCGACGCCGCTGCGGCGGCTGCTGCACGATCCGCGGCGCATCCTGGCGGGGCTGATCGCCCCCGGCGACACGGCCGTCGACTTCGGCTGCGGGCCGGGATTCTTCACCCTGCCGATGGCCGAGATGGTCGGGCCCGACGGACTGGTCGTGGCCGTCGACCTGCAGGCGGCGATGCTCGAGCGGCTGCGCCGGCGCGCCGAACGTGCCGGCCTGGCCGCCCGCATCCGCCTGCAGCAGTGCAGTGCGGAGGCCGTCGGCGAGCTTCCGCCGGGCGACTTCGCGCTGGCCTTCTTCATGGTCCACGAAGTGCCCGACGTGAGCCGGTTCCTCGGCGAGGTCGCGAGCGCGCTCAGGGTCGGCGGGCGGTTCCTGCTCGTCGAGCCGCGCGGCCACGTCTCGGCGTCCGACTTCGCGGCGACCGTCGCGAGCGCCGTGGCGAGCGGCCTGCGGCCGCTCGCCACGCCCCGCGTCAGGGGGGCGCGAACGACGCTCTTCGCACGCTTCTAGGGCGAGTGGGGTACAACCGGCTGTATGGGCCCGGGGTACCGAGATGTCGCGAGCGGCGGGCGCTGGGCGAGCGGCAGAGTCCTCGTCACCGGCGCGAGTGGAGCCGTCGGTCGTGAGCTGACGGCCATGCTCGAGAACGCCGGCGCCCTGGTGCGGGCCGCGACGCACGGGCGCGACGGCGTGGCGCCGCAGAAGGATATCGCCGTCGACCGTGTCGTGGTCGATTTCGACGCGCCCGACACACTGCTCGCCGCGCTGCAGGACGTCGAGGTGCTCTACCTGCTGACCCCACAGGTGCCGGAGATGGTCGCCCAGGTGCGGGCGGCCGTGGCGGCCGCCCGCACCTGCGGCGTGCGGCGCATCGTACGCCAGTCGCTGATTCACGCCGACACCGGTCGCGACACGCTCAGCCGCTGGCATCGCGAGGCCGAGTCGTTCATCGCCGCCTCGGGCCTTGCCTACACGTTCCTGCGGCCCAACTCCTTCATGCAGAACTTCGTGACGATCTACAGTCCCTCGATCCGTGCCGAAGACCGCTTTCGGCTGCCACTCGGCGAGGCCGCCATGAGCAGTGTCGACGCGCGCGACGTCGCGGCCGCCGCCACGACGGTACTGATCGACGAGGTCGACGACGACGTCTTCACGCTCACCGGCCCCGAGGCGCTGGCAGGCGCCGACATGGCGAACGCGCTGGCCGCGGTCACCGGCCGCCCGATCGCCTACATAGACGAGGCCGAAGACGCCGGCCGTGCGCCCGGCGACGAAGCTCAGCGCGCCGTCGGCGAGGCGCTGCGTGAGTTCGGCAGCGAGATGCGGGCCGGCCGTCTCGCCGCCGTGACCGGCGACGTCGAGCGCCTGACCGGCCGTCCGCCGATCAACTTCGCGCAGTTCGTCAGCGACTACGGCTGGGCGTTCGCCAGGCTTTCACAGGATGGTCGACCGCGGTGAGCGATCGACGCCTCGGAGATGCGCGGTCACGGTGATCGCTCGACGCCCCACAGGTGCTGGACCGCGTAGGCGCGCCAGGGTCGCCAGGCTTCTGCCAGGCGTGTAGCCGCCGCGGCCCCGGCCGGCACGCCGAGCGCGATGAGGGCGCTCCTGACACCATGGTCCGTCGCCGGAAAGGCGTCGGTGTCGCCGAGTCTCATCAGCACGTAGGCGACCGTCCACTCGCCGATCCCGGGGATCTGCAGCAGGCGCTCACGCAGTTCGTCACGCTCGGTGGCGGCGCCGACGGCGAGGCGCTGCTCGGCGATGGCCCGCGCGAGGGCCTGCACGGTGCGGCGGCGCGTTGCCGGCAGGGGCAGTAGCGCGGGATCGGCCGTCGCCAGCGTCTCGGCCGACGGAAACGTGACGCGCAGCGTGCCGCGCGGATCGGAAAGGGGGCGACCGAGCGCGGTCGCGACGCGCGCGGCCACGGTGCGCGCCCCGGCCACCGAGACCTGCTGTCCGATGACGGCCCGCACGGCGAGCTCGGTGCCGTCGACGGCGCCCGGCACGCGCCGGCCCGGAGCGCCGGCCACGAGGCCGCCGAGGACCGGGTCGGCGCCGAGCGCGGCGTCGACGGCCTGCGGATCGGCGTCGAGATCGAAGAGCGCCCGGCAACGCTCGACGGCGGCGCCCAGGTCGCGCAGCTCGTCGAGTCGCAGCGTGCACTCGACGTGGTCGGCCCGCGGGGTCAGCTCCGCGAGGCCGTCGCCGTGGGGCAGGCGCAGCGTACGCCGGTAGGTGTCGCCGGCGACCTCTTCGACGCCGGCAACGGCGCGCGCGGCCAGGAACCGCAGGACGGCGGCGCCGTCGAAGGGCTCGCGCCGCGCCAGGCGCAGAACGAGAGCGCCGGGCTCGGCAGCGGCGGGCCGTGAGGCATTGGGTCTGGCGGCGTATGAGGCGGCGGGCGGGGAGGCGCCGGCTTGCCGGCGCCTCCCCGCCCGCCGCCGGATCTCCGTCGGGGTGAGGGCGAAGATCGCCCGGACGGTGTCGTTGAACTGCCGCAGGCTGGCGAAACCGGCCGCGAAGGTGACGTCGTTGAACGGCAGGGCGGTCGTTTCGATCAGCAGGCGCGCGGTCTGGGCCCGCTGGGCTCTCGCAAGGTCGAGAGGGCTCGCCCCGAGCTGCTCGACGAGCAGGCGGCGCAGGTGCCGGGGGCTGTAGGCGAGTCGGCGAGCGAGGCCTTCGACGCCCTCGCGATCGACCACGCCGTCGGCGATGAGCCGCATGGCGCGGCCGGCCACGTCGGCTCGCAGGTTCCACTGCGGTGAGCCGGGCGCCGCGTCGGGCCGGCAGCGCAGGCAGGCTCTGAAGCCGGCGGCCTGGGCGGCCGCCGCCGTCGGGTAGACGCGCACGTGCTCGCGCCTGGGCGCCGCCGCCGGGCAGCTCGGGCGGCAGTAGATCCCGGTGCTCGTGACGGCGACGAAGAACCAGCCGTCGAAGCGCGGATCGCGGCTGCTCATGGCTCGCAGACAGGTCTCCAGATCGGGCACCATGGTCGGCAGTGTACCCGCCTCGACGGGCGCGAGGTAGCGGGAATCGGCCACGGTCGTCGGCATCCTTCCGCGCCGGCCGAAAACCGCCGGACCGGGCGACTTCGCGGTGGCATCATCACGCCATGAGCGGCTGACCGGCGCACAGGTGCGTCCGGCGACGAAGGGAGTGTGCCATGCGAAGCACGATCGTGATGAGCCCGCTGGGCGAGCTCGTCCTTACGGCCTGCGACGACGGCCTCCTCGAGGTCTGTCTGCCGGCGCCCGGGAGCCCTCTGCCGCCGGCGGTGGGCGCCGGCGGCGCGCTTGAATGCGCCGTTCGCGTCGCCGGTGCGCCCGAGCGCGCGGTGGACGCCGGCGACCTGCTCATGAGCGCGGTGGACGGTCTCGCGCCGGTCCGGCCCTCATCGCCGCGGGCGGCGCGCCTGTCGAGCGACGCCATCCTCGCGGCCACGCGGGGGCAGCTCGCCGAGTACTTCGCCGGGCGGCGACGCGCGTTCGAGCTGCCGCTCAGGGTGACCGGCACAGAGTTCGACCGCAGCGTCTGGCGGGCGCTCGGCACGGTCGCCTACGGCGACACCGTGACCTATGGGCAGCTCGCGCGTGCCATCGGCCATCCCCGCGCGGCGCGGGCCGTGGGCGCAGCCCTCGGCCGCAACCCGCTGGCCATCGTCGTGCCGTGCCATCGGGTGGTCGCGGCCGGTGGGCGACTCGGGGGCTTCGCCGGCGGGCTCGCGCGCAAACGCCTGCTGCTCGCCGGCGAGTCGCGCGCGCTCCGCGGCGGCGCCGCCGGCGTCAGGACCAGATCGTGACCGGGCGCTCCTGAAGCTCGCCGTCGACGGCGATGTCGGTGCGCTCGTTCGCAAAGCACAGAAGGTCCTCGACCTTCGGGCACTCGGGGATCGGCTGAGGGTAGCTCCAGACGATGTCCTCGTGCAGCCGGCCGTTCAGGCGCAGTGACCAGTAGACCGCCAGGCCCTTGTAGGGGGAGCGGGCCGTCTTGTCGGACGGTTCGAGCAGCTCCATGCGCACGTCGAGCTTGGGGATGTAGTAGCGCACCGGCAGTCCGGTCTCGAACAGCAGGCAGGGCCGCCGCGTCTCGGCGACGACCTGACCCTCGACCTCGACGCGCACGTGGCGCGAGCTGCGCAGGACGTCGACCCGGTGATAGGGATCGCGCGGCTGGACGAAGACCTCCTCGTCTTCTTCGAACCAGGCATCGAGCTTGTCCCAGAAGAAGGCGATGTGGTCTGTGAGAGCGATCTGCTCGGGTCCGGGGTGCGGGTAGCTCCAGGCCGCTCGCTCGGCGACGCGTTCTCCGACCCGCAGGGTCCAGCGGTCGGTCGCGGGCGAGACATCGGCGTCGTGGCCCGCGGGCTGCAGCAGATCGGCGTGGACGTCCCAGCGGGGGAACCAGTAGACGGGCGTGCGATGCGGCTCGAAGACCAGCAGCGCCCGCTTGCTATCGGCGACCGGTACGCCGCCGAAGAACGCGCGCACTCGACGTGGAGTCGGCTCGATCGACAGATCGGGCACCAGACGGGGTGTCTGGGGCTCCAGGGCGGCGACCGAGAAACGTCGGGCGGGCTCTCTCATCGGTGTGCCCAGCGGTGTCGCCATGGCTGACTTTCCTTCCTTTCGGGGAACGACCGCGGCCGCCGTTCAAAGCCACCTACCACAGACGAAGAGTCGCCAAACAGATGACCGTCGCCGACGTCACTCCGCCGGCGTCACGCCCTTGCAGGAGGGGGAAACGTCGCGGCAGCGTGAGCGCCCCGCGCCGGTCTTCGCCGCTCGGTGAGCGGGCAGCGAAGACCGGCACGGCGGACGCGAGCTCAGGCGCTGGTCGGTCCGACCAGCTTCCAGCCGGTCTGCCAGGTCCAGCCGTTGCGGAGCTGCAACGTGATGTTGAGCAGCGCCAGGGCCTCGAGGGCGCGTGCAGCCTCGAGCGGGCCGGCGTCGATCGGGCGGAAGCCGATGGAGCGCACGAGCTCGAGGACGGTCGCCTTGGCCTGCTCGTCGTCGCCGGCCACGAAGCCGTCGATCGGCGTGCCGTCGATGCTCGGCTCGGCCTGACGCGCGGCGAGCGCGCTGTTGAAGGCCTTGACGACCTTGGCGCCACCGGCGCGAGCCTGCACCTGCTCGGCCGCCGAAGTACCCTCTACCTCAGCCGCCAGAGCCTGATAGTCGGCGCGCAGCGGGTTGGTGGCGTCGACCACCACCTTGCCGTTCAACCCGTCGCCGAGGCCGTCGACCACGGCGAGCAGGGCGTCGTAGGGCACCGCCAGAACGACGACGTCGGCGTCACGCACCGCTTCGGCGCTGGTCGCCGCCGCGGTGGCGCCGGTCGCCGCCGCGGCGGCCGTCGCGTTCTCCGAGTGCTGCGAGCTGATCGTCGGGTTGTAGCCGGCCCGTACGAACGAGCCCGCCAGCGCCTTGCCCACGTTTCCTGATCCGATGATGGCGATCTTCATGTCATTGCCTCCGGTCCACATTCTGGTTGTTTCTGGTTGCCTGCCGCCAACGCATGCCGGTGATTGTTGCAAGAATAATTGCGCATGGTAGTATTCTGACCGGTAGTGTCGCCGGCCAAACGGGGTACAACCGCGATGATGGCTGCACGAGAAGACACCGATACGCGAGAACGAGCCGCGCCGCAGACCCGGGACGAGATCGCCGGCGTGCGCGTCCGGGGCGAGCAGGTTGAGGTTGCGCGCGACGGGCGCGAGCAGGCCGTCGTCGCGCTCTGGAGCGACCTGACGCGCGCCGCCGACGTGGTGCGCGCCCGCCTCGCGGCGTCGCTCGAGGCCGGCCCGGGGCTCACGCCCGAGGAGGTCGAGTTGCTCATGCTGCTCGCCGCCGCTCCAGAAGGCCGTCTGCGCATGATCGACATCAGTGATTCGCTGCGGCTGAGCAAGAGCGGCGTCACCCGCCTGGTCGACCGTCTGCAGGAGCGCGGTCTTGTGCTGCGCGCCGCCTGCCCGAGCGATCGTCGCGTGGTCTACGCCGGGCTCACGAAACAGGGCGCGGCGGCCGTCGAGGCGGCGGCTCCGGTGTTCGTCGCCGGCCTCATGGAACATCTCGGCGGCCGGCTCGAAGAGTCGCGGCTCGAGCGCTTGCGCGGTGACCTGCGCCGAATCGCCGGATCGCAGGCCGGCGCATGACCGAGCACGCGCTCCACGTCACCGTGCGCGACAACCCCGCACAGGCCCGCTACGAGCTCTTCGTCGACGACCAGCTCGCTGGACTCGCGACGTACGTCCTGCACGGCGAGACCGTGACGATCCCGCATACCGAGGTGGAGCCGCGTTTCGAGGGCCAGGGCCTGGGCGCGCGTCTCGCCAGGTTCGCGCTCGACGACGCCCGCGAGCGCGGGTTACAGGTCGTACCGCGCTGCCCGTTCATCGCCGCGTTCGTCGAGCGCCACCCCGAGTACCAGGACCTGGTCGTCGGTTGACCGCCCGCCGCTACTCGCCGCACTCCGACTGCGCGTAGGCACGCATGGCCGCGCGCTCAAACGCCGCGAGTCCTTTGCGGGCCTTGTCGATGTTCCTGGTGAAGCGCGGGTCGTTCAGGTAGAGATCGCCGAGCCCGGCGTACATCTCGGGCGTGGGTGTAGAGAACCAGCGTGCCAGGTGGTGGAAGTGCCGGTCGACGATGCCCTGTACGGCCGGGTCTCCGGGAGCCGACCCCCGATCGAGCGCGGCGACGAAGTCCGCCGTGATGCCGTCACTTTCGGCTTTGATCGCCTGCCAGTCGGCTTTGCCGTAAGCGGCCGTGCGCCGGGCGCTTTCGGCGTAGGCGTCCGTCTTTCCCCAGCTCCGCCGTACCTCGTCGTCGTAGTCGCGGGGGTCGAAGTCGCCGAAGACCTCGAACAGCTCGTCTGCTTGCATGGCGACTCCTCTCGTCGCGGCGTCGAGCGCGACGTCTACCGCCGTCAGCATCGACTCGAGACGCCCGGCGCGGGCGGCCAGGAGCGTACGTTGCGCGGCCAACGCGCGCCGGCGGTCGAACTCCGGGTCGAGCATGATGCTGGTGGAGAGCGTAGACCCTGACGCGGCGTCAGGGTCAAGCCAGGCGCGGCACCGACGGCCGGCGCTCGAGCAGGCTGCGGTCCCAGCCCGCGAGCTCAACGCCGGCCGCGTAGGTCGACTCGCAGAAGTCGAGCAGCGCGCGGGCCGGGTCGGCGGCGCGGCGCACTGACTCATACGGGACGATGAACTCGCCGGCCTCCGCGCTCCAGGCCGCCTCGCGCGGCAGGACGACCGCCGCCTCGATGCCCGCCGGCTTCGGGTGGAGGTAAGAGAAGAAGACCGGCTCCGGCGATCCCGCGTCACCGGGCCAGAAGCCGGTGAGCGCCTGTTCGGCATCCATCGCCACGCGCTCGATCGCGTCGCGGTCGAACGGTGGGCTCGCCGCCCGGCCGGAGTAGCGCGCGACCGAGAGGTCGAACGTGCCCCACCAGAGATCGACCGGCGTCTGCTTGCCGCGAAAGCCCGAGCGGAACTCGTTGAAGACGGCGGCGATGCGTGTCCAGGTCTGAAAGAGCACGCCGACGCAGCTTTCGTCGTAGGCCGAGTGGGTCGTGTCGGTCGCATACGACACGGTCTCGGCCATCTCGACGCTCATGGGATCGATCGAGACCTCGACACCGAGGTCGTCGAGCGCCGTCATGACTCCGCTGTAGAAGTCGGCGACGGAGCGCGCCGTAAGCGGCATGGCCTGCCGCCGGCCGTCGCTCAGCTCGAAGCGCAGCTCGTGCCCGGTGAGGTCCAGAGCGATGGACAGGCTGCGATCGCCGGTCCACAGAAGCTGGCTCGCCAGGCCGCGAGCCGTGAGTCGCAGCGGCGCCTGGGCCCACTCGGCCATGGTCGGGCTCAGGGCGAGTTGCACCTTCCCGATGATCTGCGCGTAGAGGTGCAGGGTGGTCAGGGTCTCGCGGCAGCCCGCGCTGTCGAGCGCCGGCCAGGTCGTCTGCGATGTCATCGGTGCTCCTTTCGGTACGTGCCCCGTCGGGTCGTCGTCACGCGATCAAGTGGGTCGTTCCAGGGTAGAACCCCTGCGAAACGTCCCCACACCAGGCCAGGCCAAGAGAACAGGGAGGCGTCATGAGCGCGTCCGACGCAAGAGACTGTACCCATCTCGATCAGATCCGCGAGGTCGTGCCGTCAGGCGAGGGCTGCAAGGAGTGTCTCGAGATGGGCGACAAGTGGGTGCATCTCCGCCTCTGCCTGACCTGCGGGCACGTCGGCTGCTGCGACTCCTCGAAAAACAGGCACGCCAGCCGGCACGCCGAGGAGACCGGCCATCCGATCGTACGTTCCTTCGAGCCCGGCGAGGACTGGCGCTGGTGCTACGTCGACGAGACGTATGTCTGAGACAGTGGCCGCGCCACGAAGCGCGCGCCCGGAGCACTACGGTGAAGTGAGGTAGACAGAGACCATGGCAGACTACACGAAGCCCTCCGACGAGGAGCTGCGCCGGCGGCTGAGCGCACGGCAGTATTCGGTCACGCAGCGTGAGGGGACCGAGCCGGCCTTCGACAACGAGTACTGGGATGAGCATCGCGACGGCATCTACGTCGACGTCGTCTCGGGCGAGCCGCTGTTCAGCTCGCGTGACAAGTACGACTCGGGTACCGGCTGGCCGAGCTTCACCAAGCCGCTGCGGCCCGGCGTGGTCGAGACGCACCGTGACCACAAGCTCGTCCTGCCGCGCACCGAGGTGCACAGCACCGCGGCAGGTTCGCACCTGGGTCATGTCTTCGGTGACGGTCCCGAGCCCACAGGGCAGCGCTACTGCATGAACTCGGCGTCGCTGCGGTTCGTGGCGCGCGAGAACATGGCCGACGAGGGCTACGGCGAGTACCTGAGCCTCTTCGACGAGACGCGGGCGGAAGCCGAGCAGGGACGCGACGAGCAGGGCGACGAAGCGGCGGCCGGCGGCTGAGGGAAACCACCTGACCCCAGAAAAGGGTCGAGCCCCGCGGGGGACGGGGCTCGACAGGGCTTGGGGTCGCCCTTGAGGGGGGTCGATAGATAGTATCGACACTTCGGTTTAAGTCTGTGTTAAGCCGGGGCGAAGGTGGATTAAGGGAGTCCGGACTTTCTTCCGGGGGACTGCGGTGCAACGTCCGACGAGAGAGGTCACCCACGTGGAGCATCGTCGCCAGGGGGAGCACGAGCAGCACGACCGGAACGAGCACGACCAGAGCGACGCTCCGCTCGTCGCCGCGCTGCGAGCCTACCGCGAGCGTGGCACTGTGGCCTTCCATACGCCGGGTCACAAGCTCGGCGCCGGCGCTCCCGCCGACTTGAGCGGCGCCGTCGGTGAGCGGCTGCTCACCGCCGACATGGGCATCGCCAATGGTCTCGACGACACGCAGGAGTCGGGCGCGCTCCTGCGCCGCGCCGAAGACCTCGCGGCCGCCGCGTGGGGAGCGGAGCGCGCCTTCTTTTCGCCCAACGGCTCGAGCGGCGGTCTGCAGGCGCTGGTCATGGCGGTCGCCGGCCCCGGCGACCAGGTGATCGTGCCACGCAACGCCCACAAGTCGTTGCTCGCCGGCCTGATCCTGTCGGGCGCCCTGCCGGTGTTCGTCGAGCCGGTCCTCGACGACACCTGGCAGATCGCCGTCAATGTGCCGCTCGAACGCTACATCGCGGCCATCGAGGCTCACCCGCGGGCGCGCGCCGTGTTCGTCACTTCGCCCAGCTACAACGGCTTCTGCGCCGACGTGCCCGGCCTGGCCGCCGCCGCCCATGTCGCCGGTCTGCCGCTCGTGGTCGACCAGGCCTGGGGCGCCCACCTGCGCTTTTCGGGCGCGCTGCCGATCGACGCCATGACGGCCGGCGCGGACGCCGCGGTTATCAGCGTGCACAAGCTCCTCAGCGGACTTTCGCAGGCGTCGGTCGTGCTGGCCCGCGGCGAGCTGGTCGACGCGGATCGCCTGCGCACGGTGGTGACGATGCTGCGCACGACGAGCCCGCTGGCGCCGATCTACGTCTCGATCGACGCGGCCCGCCGGCAGATGGTCGAAAGTGGCGAGGCGCTCTGGGGCGAAGCCCTTCGCCTCGCCGCGCTTGCGCGCCGACGTCTCGCGGCCGTACCGGGCATCGCGGTGCTCGATTGGGCAGGCGCGCCGCAAACCGACGTCGCGCCGACCGGCGCCGCGCCGCGAGCCGGCGCGGTCGACTTCGATCCGGTGCGCCTGACGATCTCGGCGGCGGCTCTCGGTCTCAACGGCTACGAGCTCGAGCGCACGCTCCGGGCCGACCACGGCGTCGCCATCGAGGCCACCGATCCTCACAACATCGTCGCCAACATCACGTTCGCCGACACCGAAACGACGGTCGAACGACTCGTCGACGCTGTGGCGGCGGTCGCTGCGGTGGCCCGTACGAGCGGCAAGAAAGCGGCAATGAAAGCCGCGTTGAGATTGCCGCTTTCGGGTCGCCAGGCACGGAGCCCGCGCGAGGCGTTCTTCGGGGCGCGCGAAGCGTTGCCGCTGCGCGCCTGCGCCGGCCGCGTCAGCGCCGAGATGGTGGTGCCCTATCCACCCGGCATCCCCGTGCTCGGGCCTGGTGAGGAGATCTCGGCCGAGACGATCGACTACCTGCGCGAGGCGGCGGCGCGCGGCATCCTGATCCAGGGCCCGCACGACCTGTCGCTCGCGACTCTCGAGGTGGTCGCGGCGGGGCACGACCAGGCGGGCGACGAGATCACGCCGGCCTGAGCGGCAACGACGCCATCTGGCGCCGCAGGCGCTAGCCTTCGCCCCGGGGCAGCAGCGGGTCGTCGGGCGGGGCGATCTGCGGCACCTGGCCGCGCAGCTCGATCAGCTTCTGGCGCAGGTCGCCCTGGAGCTGGGCGATCTCGCCCTCGGCCTGCAGGCGGCGCTGGCGACCCTCGTCCTGGATGCGGATGGTCTCCTCGAGGGTGGCGATGAGGTCGGAGTTGACCTTGCGCAGCGTGTCGACGTCGACCACGCCGCGCTCGACCTCGCGACCGACCTTGGCCTGGCCCTCGCGCAGGAGCTGGGCGTTCTTGGTCAGCAGCTCGTTGGTGGTCTCGGTGACCTGGTGCTGCAGCTCGAGCGCCTTCTGCTGGCGGTAGAGGCTGATGGCGATGACGATCTGGTTCTTCCAGAGCGGCACGGTGGTCAGGATCGAGCTCTGGATCTTCTCGACCAGGTCGTGATCGGAGCCCTGGATGAGGCGGATCTGGGGCGCGGTCTGCACGGCGATCGCGCGGGTCAGCTTGAGGTCGTAGAGACGGCGCTCGAAACGCGTGACGGCCTGCTGAAAGTCGGCCAGCCGCTGGGCCGCCATGGGGTCGCCCGAGGTGCGCGCCTCGATCTCGAGCGCCGGCAGGCGCTCGGTGTTCAGCTCGGTGAGCACCTGCTCGCCGGCGGCGATGTAGACGTCGAGCTGCTTCAGGTACTCGAGGTTGAGCTCGAACATCTTGTCGAGCACGGTCATGTCCTTGAGGAGGCCCATGCGCGTGCGTTCGAGGGCGTCGACGATACGGTCGATGCTGCCGGCCACCTTCTGGTATTTGGTGGCGAAGCGGTTGAAGGCGTTCGAGAAGCGTCCGACCAGGGGGATGCGCCCCTTGCCCGACGGGCTCAAGGCGTCGACGTCGAGCTCGCGGACCTTCTTCAGCAGATCGTTCAGGGCCTCGCCGCCGGCGCCGGCGTCCTTGTTGCGAACGTCGCCCAGCAGCGAGTCCGCGAAGGTGGCGATGCGGCTCTGCGCGGGCAGGCCGTAGGAGATGACCGAGGTGGCGTCGGTCACGTCGACGGCGCCGGCGATCTCGGCGACGTGCGCTTTGTCGACCTCGCTCAGCGGACCGGCGACCGGCGCGCCCGGCGCCGCGGCGCCGGGCGCGCCGGTCGCCTCACGCGTCAGGTCGGGCGGCGTGGGCGCCGCCGGTACCTGGGGCGCCTGCGGCAGCCCCTCGACGGACTGGTCGTGCCCTGCCTTGTCGCGCTCGAACTCGTCGGTCATGAGAGGCCCCCGGTCTGGCTGTAGTAGTCGTCCATGTGGACGGTCTTCTCGAGCAGCTCGATCTCGCTTTCGAGGTCGAGCACGCGGTCTTCGAGCACGTTGGCGAACTGGCCGTCGAAGGCGGCCTGGACGCTGTCGAGCGAGGCTTCGGCGCGGCCCAGGGCGCGGGCGATCTCGGGCGAGGTCGTGGGCCGCGCGGCCAGCTGGGCGTAGCCGTCGACGATGCGCTGCGCGGCGTCCAGGTAATAGGTCAGAAAGCCGCGCGCGGCATCGACCTTGCGGGGCCTGCTGGCGAGCTCGTCGAGGATCTGGTCGGCCGTCTGGCAGAGCGCCACGATCTTGTCCTGCACGCCGCGCTTGCCGATCGCGCCGGCCGTGGCGCGGATGGCGTCGACCTGGCGGCGAGCGTTCACGATGACCTCGCTCGCCCCTTCGTCGGTGCCCCTCGGCACAGGCGGTCGTTCGGCCGGCGGCAGCAGGCGCGGGTCTTGCGGCGGCGCCGGCAACGCGTCGCGCGGCGCGTCGCCGAACATCACGGCGCGATAGTAGGGCCGCAGATAGAGCGCGTGGGCGACCGAGGCGGCCGACGCGAAGAGCTGCAGCGCCACGAAACCGCGAAACAGCGGCGTGCCGAACGACACCGCGGTCAGGATCAGCGGCATGAGGTAGGCGAATCCGGCCAGGGTCCAGGCGGCGTGGCGGGCGCGGATGCCGATGTACATGAAGGCGAGCCAGTTGAAGAAGCCGAGCGTGAACGTCCAGCCGATCCACAGCGAGTGGCGCCACCAGAACCGAAAGCGCGTGCGCGCGGGTGCGAAGGGCGCGTAGTCGCCTTCGTAGGGCGCGACTCCGACCGACGTGCTGGCCTTGAGCTGCTGCACGTCGCGCACCTTGGTGGCCGGGTGGCCGTTCTCGCAGGCGCCGTAGGGCGTGAGCCACACCCAGCGGTCACAGACCTCGCAGAATCCTCCGAGTGGCATGTCTGTCTCCGGGACCTTTCGGCACGTTCGCTTGCGTCAAAGGTAAGCATAGCCCCAGCCCGTGAGCGGTACACCTTTGAGGGGCCACGGCGCCGCAGGTTCCGACCGCCGGACCGGTGGGCATACGTCTGCCTTGGTAGGTCATACATCGTCGCACTTCCGGCAAAGCCCGGCAAAGACTCCCAGCAAAGGAAGGACCCATGTCTCTCTTCAAACGCGCTCTGGCCGAGTTCATCGGCACGTTCTGGCTTGTGTTCGGCGGTGTCGGCGCGGCCGTCCTGGCCGCCAAGTTCAGCGGTGGTCCGAGTCTCGGCAACATCGGCATCGGGTTCCTTGGTGTCGCGCTCGCCTTCGGCCTGACCGTGGTCACCATGGCCTATGCGTTCGGGTCGATATCGGGCGCCCACCTGAATCCGGCGGTCTCGTTCGGCCTGTGGGCCGGCCGGCGTTTCCCGACCCGTGATCTGCTGGGCTACATCGTCGCTCAGGTGCTCGGCGCGATCGCCGCCGCCGCGGTGCTCTACGCGATCGCGAGCGGCGCCAAGGGCTTCAGCTTAAGCCAGGGCTTCGGCTCGAACGGCTACGCCGCCCACTCTCCCGGCGGCTACTCGCTGGCGGCCGTCATCGTGACTGAGATCGTGCTCAGCTTCTTCTTCGTGCTCGTCATCCACGGCGCCACCGATAAGCGCGCCCCCAAGGCGCTCGCGCCGCTGGCGATCGGCCTGACGCTGACGCTGATCCACCTGATCAGCATCCCGGTCGACAACACCTCGGTGAACCCGGCTCGCAGCCTCGCCCCGGCGCTCTTCGTGGGCGGCTGGGCGCTCGACCAGCTCTGGGTCTTCATCGTCTTTCCGCTGCTCGGCGGCGCCCTCGCCGGCCTGCTCTACCGCTACCTGTTCGAGGTCGGTGAGCTGCCCGTCGACGTGCCTACCGCCGGTGCGCCGCGCGAGTCGGAGATCTGACGGGCCCAGGCCGTGACGCCCGGTCGCCGGGTCGCTAGCATGGCGTCATGGACGCAGATGTCGCTGTAGCCCGCCAGCTTGTCGACGCCTACGCCGACGCGCTGGAAGAGGCCGATACCGAGGGCCGGCAGTACGCCGCCGAGCAGCTCGCCGACTTCGTCGACGAGGCCGACGAGGCGACCTCCGACGCGGTCCTCGTGGCGCTCCTCGACCTGCCGCTCGAACCGGACACGCTGGCGGTCCTGAACGACGTCTCCGCCAAGCTCGGCCGGCGCGGGCCCGGGGTCGTCGAAGCGCTGCTCGAAGCGGCGCTGGGCGACGCGCCCCCGGAGCTCAGCCTGCGCGACGTGGTCTCGGTCGCGGGGGCGGTCGGCGCCTTGCTCGAAGCCGCGACTCGCAGCCCCAGCGTGCCGCCGCGCACCGAGAACGCCCTCTCGGTGCTCGACGCCATGCCCGAAGGCGACACGATCCTGGGGCTGATCGAGGTCCTCGAGGGGCCCAGGACCCGGCTCAAGCAGGCGGCCAGCGAACTGCTCGTCGAGATCGGCGATGCCGCCGTCGGACGCCTGCAGATGAGCCTGCGCGACCGCGACGCCAAGCCGTGGGTGACCGACACGCTCGTCGATATCCGCGAGCGGCGCGACCCGGGCGGCTACGCATCCGACCAGGCCGCCGGCGAGGCGGCCCTGGCCGGCGGAGCGTCCGACGAGACGTGCGGCGACATCGAGCCGTACGACGACCACACCGCCGACGAGTCGGGTGACGATGACAGCACCGACGAGCGCGGCGACGACAGCACCGACGAGCGCGGCGACGACAGCACCGACGAGCGCGGCGACGACAGCACCGACGAGCGGGGCGGCGGCGACGACGTGGACGAGGTCGACGACGGTGACCGGTACGAGGCCAGCGGAGAGGCCGCCGCCGACCCGGCCGCCGACCCCGCCGGCACGTCCGGCGGGCCGCCGAGCGCCACTGCCATGGATCGTGACTACGACGCGTTCGTCGCCAGGTTCAAGCGCGAGACCGGACAGCGTTAGAGTGGTACGACCGCCGCAGTGGTAATCACGCCTGCCATAGAGTAAACTGGCATCCACCTTAGCGACAGATTCACGAGCTGCTCTCGCCGTCCTCACGTTCCCCCGTCATCGTCGACGTGGACGGCTGCCGTCAAGTCTCGCGACAGACTCCGATGAGAAAAGAACACCCGGCGCGCGATCGGCCACGGATCGACACCGACCGCGCCCCGGTCGTAGCCACGCCGTCAGCGCGCCGTCTTCACCTCGAGGGGTAAGACGCCGACAAGAGAAGAAGAACAAGGCATCAGCACGATCACACACTCCAGGAGGTAGGTAGCTTTGAGTCCCACACGACTGTTCGCGTGCATGACCTGCGGACAACGTTTCGAGCTGTCGCGCATCGTCGCCGACAGCAGCCTGAGCATGACGCTCTGCCCTGAGTGCGGCGGGCACGAGATCCAGACGATCGGCGAGAGCACGCGCGAGGCGACGCCTCAGCCGGCGACCAGCGCCCGGACCGTAACCCCCGAGCCCGCCGCTTCGTCCGCCACGCAGGCGGCGGCCGGCGAGCCCGCCTCGACCGAAGACGCCGCTTCGACCGAAGACGCCGCCTAGGCGGTTCTCAGCCGGCGCCGGCCGCGCTCGCGGCCCGACGCCCAGCTCTCCCCGTAGCCCGACGGCGCGTCAGGACACGTCCCACAGAGTGGCCTGACGCGCGTCCGTGCCGGGTGCGGCGCCCACCTCTCCGCCTTCGAGCTCAGGCAGCGGCGGCTGTTCCCGCCATTCACGACCGTCGAGCAGCCTGCCCAGCTCCCCCTGCACGCGGCCGCCCCAACCCTTGAACGTGAACGGCACGCCCGCGGCGAGGCAGTGGTCGCGCAGGCCGCGCAGCCACTCGGGGCGCGGCGGGCGGCGTGTCGGGCCGGACTCACCGCCCGCGATGAGCCAGCCGATCCCCGCAAGGTCGAGCTCGTCGAGCGGCCCGAGCAGTGGCTCGGCGCTGATGTGGCGCAGGGCGGCCGGCACGGCGCGCAGCGCGTCGGCTCGCCGGGCGTATGCCATGCTCTCGACGGTCACGCCCAGGTGGACGTTGGCCGGCCACGGCAATCCGGGCGCCAGCTCCAGCAGGCGCCGGTCGCGCTTGGTCAGGACATGAAAGACGTGTCGCCGTGCCTGCTCCATCACGGCGAAGACCCGGCGCACGTACTCGTCGGGCACGTCCTCGTGGAACAGGTCGCCCATGGACGTGACGAACACGTGGCGCGGCGCTCGCCAGCGCAGCGGCAGCTCGAGCCGTTCGGGCCGCAGCGTGAGCTCGAAGCCGTGCTCGTAGTGATGGCCGGGGATCCCGCGCCAGCGCTCCGCGAAACGCTCCGCGTAGCAGTGCCGGCAACCCGCGGAGATGTGGGTGCAACCCGAGACGGGGTTCCACGACTCCCAGCGACGAGAGACAGCCGTCATGACCTCAGTGTAGCAGCGCGCGTGACGGCAGCGGTCCGCCGGCAGCGCCCGCCGGCAGCCCCGCGCCGGCAGCCCCGCGCCGGCAGCCCCGCGCCGGCAGCCCCGCGCCGGCAGCCCCGCGCCCGCCCCCTTCAGCGCGGGTCTTGCACGGCGTCTCGTGTGCGCTCTTCGCGCAGCTCCGCGATCAGGTCGGACAGGGCCGCCGCGACCACATCGGCGCCGCGAGCGCTCAGGTGCACGCCGTCGATCGTGAAGTGGTCCTCGGCGTGCCGCCGCGCGGCGAAGGCCGGCCCCAGGTCGAACAGGCGCGCGGTCTCACCACGGGCCGCGACCGCGCCGGCGATCATCGCGGCAAGGCCGGCGACGCGCTCGGCGACGCCGTCCGCGTCGAACGGGTCGGGCAGGACGGGCGGCACGCAGACCACGAGCGGCGCGTGCGCGAGGACGAGATCGAGGATGCGGTCGTAGACCGGGCGCAGGCGGTGTCCGTCAGCGCCATGGTCGGGCGGTCGCCCGCCGGGTGGCTCATCGTCGGGCGGTCGCCCGCCGGGCCGCTCGCCGTCGGGCGGCAGCGGGTCATCGAGGTCGGACAGATACTCGGGCAGGTACCAGTCGCCCACAAGGGCGTCGTTCACGCCGACCCACACGAACGCCAGGTCGGCGGTCTCGAGGCCGGTCCGTTCGAAACGCGCGAGCAGCGCCGGGATGGTGTCGCCGGCGCGGCCGCCGTTGCGCAACTCGTCGCCGGGCAGCAGCCGGCGCAGACGAGTCAGGTACGACTCGCCGGGATGGCCCTCGGTCAGGCTGTCGCCGAGAAACGCGACCCTCATGGTCCGCACCGGCGTCTGCCCGCCGGCGCCCACGCGGGTGCGACCGGCCGGCCGAGCGTCAGCCGTGCCGCCCGCCGGCGCCGCTGCCGAAGCCTGAGCTCAGCCGTGCCGCCGCCCGCCGGCGCCGCTGCCGATCTCGCGGCCGATCGCCTCGATGCGTCCCTGCAGGCAGCCGCGGCACATCTCGGCCGTCTCGCCGACGCAGGCCTTGTCGGGGTAGATCTCGTACTTCACGCGGTACTCGGGCGGGGTGAGGTTGGGCATGACGATGTTGGCGCCGCGCATGAGGCCCAGCTCGCGCCCGTCGACCTGGTTGATCGTCGCCAGCGCGGTGGTGCTGGGCAGGTTGGCCTGCGGGCAGACGAGGCGCGTGAGGGCCACGGCCTTGTAGACGGTGAGCTCGTCGTTGCCGATCTGCTCCTCGGCCGGGATGGGGCGCACCCAGGAGTGGTCGCCGAGCGGCGTCGCCGGGTGCGAGATGTACGGCCCGATGCCGATCATGTCGAGGTCGAGGTCGCGGAAGGCGTCGATGTCGGCCGCCACGCTGGCGCGCGTCTGGCCGGGAATGCCCACCATGATGCCGCTGCCGACCTCGTAGCCGAGCTCCGCCAGCGCCCGCAGGATGGCGAAGCGGTCGGAACGCCGGCCGGGCAGATCGGGGTGGATCAGCCGGTAGAGCTCCTCGTCGGAGGTCTCGAAGCGCAGAAGGTAACGGTCGGCGCCGGCTTCGCGCCACACCGCGAGGTCGTCGTCGGGACGCTCGCCCAGGCTGAGCGTGACGGCGAGCCCCGTCTCGGCCTTGATGGTGCGCACGATCTCAGACAGCCAGTCGGTCTTGATGCCGTAGTCCTCGCCGGACTGCAGCACGACGGTGCCGTACCCGAACTCCTGCGCCGTGCGCGCGCAGGACAGGATCTCGTCGCGACTCATGCGGTAGCGTTCGATCTCGCGGTTGCCGGCCCGCAGGCCGCAGTAGCCGCAGGCCCTCACGCAGTAGTTGGAGAGCTCGATCAGGCCGCGCAGGTGGACCTCGTCGCCGACGTTCCGGCGCCGGGTCTCGTCGGCTGCCGCCCACAGCTCGTCGAGGCGCTGCGGGTCGGTCTCACCGAGCCAGGCCTCGAGAGCGGCCGGATCGAGCGGACCGTCGATCGAGGGCTTTGCCAGGGGGGCAGGTTCCATCTGTGTGTCTCCAGCGCTCGTGGTTCGTGTCGCTTCCGTGCTCATTCCCGCCGTCGTTCCCGGGAATGGACGCGGCCTCCCCGGAGGCGCTAGAGCTAGTTTAGCTGCTCAGGACGCTCCGGCGGTCGTTGACCTCCTTCGCGGGCGCGAACGACGCGTGCGTACGCGAGCCGCACGCTCGCGACGCACGCGTCGAGACGCACTACAGATCCTGGCGGCGCGCTTCAGATCTTGGCGGCGTCGGCGACCTGCGCCTCGGGCTCGGTGAACAGGACACTCGACAGGTAACGCTCGCCGGTGTCGCAGAGGACCGTGACGATCAGCTTGCCGCGGTTTTCCGGACGTCGCGCCACGTCCCAGGCCGCCCAGGCGTTGGCGCCGGCCGAGATACCCACCAGGATGCCTTCGGTGGCGGCCAGCTTGCGGGCGCTGTCGAGGGCGTCGTCGTTGCTGACCTGGATGACGCCGTCGTAGACCCCGGTGTTCAGCACCTTCGGCACGAAACCGGCGCCGGTGCCCTGGATCTTATGCGGGCCGGGCTGGCCGCCGGAGAGCACCGGCGAAGCCGCGGGCTCGACCGCGTAGACCTGCACCCCGGGCTTGCGCTGCTTCAGGATCTCGCCGACGCCGGTGACGGTGCCGCCCGTGCCGACCGCCGCGACGAAGATGTCGATCTTGCCGTCGGTGTCGTTCCAGACCTCTTCGGCGGTCGTTAAGCGGTGGACCTCGGGATTGGCCGGGTTCTCGAACTGCTGCGGCATGAAGGCGCCCGGGTGCTCGGCGAGCAGCTCGCCGGCGGCGGCGATGGCGCCCGACATGCCCTTGGCGCCCGGCGTGAGCACGAGCTCGGCGCCGTAGGCCTTGAGCAGCGCGCGACGCTCGAGGCTCATGGTGTCGGGCATGGTGAGGATGAGGTGATAGCCGCGGGCCGCGGCGACCATCGCCAGCGAGATGCCGGTGTTGCCGCTGGTCGGCTCGATCAGAGTCGTCTTGCCGGGCACGATGAGGCCCGCCTTCTCGGCGGCGTCGATCATCGAGAGCCCGATCCGGTCCTTGACGCTGCCGCCCGGGTTGAACGACTCCAGCTTGCCGAGGATGGTGGCGCCTGAGTCGGCCGACAGCGCCTGCAGCTTTATGAGCGGCGTGCCGCCGATGAGCTCGGCGATGTTCTCTGCGTAGGTCATGTGGTTCTCCTCCGAGTCGTCTTTGAAGCCGTGGTCGAAGGCGTTGTCGCCGCCGTGGATATCGCGGGTCGCGGCGGACCTTCGGGATTATAAGACAGTATTCCTATCCACAAACATGCCTATCTACCCTGCGGCCGCCGGCGCGAGCCTGTGAGGCGGCGCGCATGAGACATCCTCATGCGAGCGGCCCGCCGCATAAGCATCGCTGCTCATGCGACGGGCCGCGTCGTGTACGCCCGTCGGTCGGCCCTAGGCCGGATCGCGGCTCACCCGATCCAGAGCCCTTCGATGCGGACCTGGAGCCCATCGGCGCCGCGGTTCATGAAGTTCACGAGGCCGCTGTGGCGCCACTGCATCATGCACATGCGCGGCTGGAACCAGTACCGCCGGCCGATCTCGACCTCGGTGCGGGCCTTGCTGATCAGGCCTTCGTAGGCCTGGGCCGAGTAGTAGCCGATGTCCTTGAAGCCGTGCTGGCGTGGGTGCAGCGGACCGGTGACGCACCACACGACCGCGCCGGTGAACATGTCGACACTCTGTACGATGCCGCAGTGGGTGATCGGGCAGCCGCAGGAGATGCCGAGAGGCCGGCCGATCAGGATCTCGCCGGGCTCGATCTCGAGCTCGCGGGTGATCATCGGGTTATGAGGGACGATCTGCTCGCGAGGACCGGCCTCTTCGGGGAAGTGCTCGAGCAGAAAGTCGAACTCACGGCCCAGGTGGTCGTGCCACTCGCTGTGCAGCGACGAGGCCACCTTGACGCGCACGTCCTGGGGAACGGTCTGTCCGGCGGTCTCCGAAGCGGTGGCGGCGACGAGGGGGTCGAGCACCGGGGCGTCGTTGCCCCAGCCGTGCTCGCTGGTCGAGGCGCCGCAGCCTGCCGCGGGATCGCAGGTCGCGCACGCTTCGCCGTTGACGATCGACAGGGGCGAGGCGGCGGCGGGATTTCCCGTCCGCGTCTCCCTAGCAGGCTGGGTCTCGTCGCCCGGCCGCGAGCCTGCCGGTGCCGCCTGCACGCTCATGAAGTCCGCCGCCAGCGGGATGCAGCGCTTGAGCAGCTCGGGCTTGTCGGCCAGCCGGGCGGCCAGCTCGGTACAGGCGCGAAATCCGCACAGGCCGCAGTCGAGGCCGGGCAGCTCTATCTCGCTCAGATTGGTGTCAGTCACGTGACGCTCCTTTCACGCCCGCACGCCGAAGCCGGCGTGGGTCGCGATCGTCTTGAGCGACTCCGCCGCCTTGGGGAGCGCCGTGAGTAGCCGGTCGATGTCTTCGTCGCTGGTGAAGCGGCCCATGCTGATACGCAGCGAGCCACGCGCGCGGATCGTGTCGAAACCCATCGCCGTGAGCACGTACGAGGGCTCGCCTGCGTTGTGAGCGCTGCAGGCGCTGCCCGACGAGACGGCGATGCCGGCGTCGTCTAAGGAGAACAGTAGCCTGATCGCGTCAGCCTCCTGGCCCGAGAAGCCGAAGCACAGATATCCCGCCAGACGCTGGTAGGGGTGGCCGATGAGGTAGGCGTTGTCGATCTCAGAGGTGACGGCGTCCAGCACGCGCTCGCGCAGGCCCACGAGCCGCGCCGATTCCTCGCCCATCTCGGCGCGCGAGAGCAGCGCCGCCTGACCGAAGCCGACGATGCCGGCCACGTTCTCGGTCGCCGAGCGCAGGCCGCGCTCCTGGCCGCCGCCGTAGACGATCGGCGAGAGCTCGACCCCGGAGCGCACATAGAGAGCTCCGATGCCCTTGGGGCCGTGCAGCTTGTGGGCCGACAGGCTCAGCAGGTCGACCGGTGACCGGTCGACATTCAGGGGAAGCTTCCCAGCCGCCTGTACCGCGTCGGTATGAAACAGCGCGCCGGCCTCGTGGGCCAGCGCGGCCAGCTCGGTCATAGGCTGGATGGTGCCGACCACGTTGTTGGCGGCCATCACCGAGACGAGGCGGGTCGTGGGTCGCAGCGCCGCGGCCAGAGCTTCGGGCCGCACGATGCCGTCAGGGCTCACCGGCAGGTAAGTCACCTCGACGCCGCGGCGCTCGAGAAACCGGCAGGGCTCGAGCACGGCCGGGTGCTCGAAGGCGCTCGTGATCACGTGCGCGGGGCCCTGCATAGCGCCCAGCGCGCCGAGCACCGCGAGGTTGTCGGATTCGGTGCCGCTGGCGGTGAAGACGATCTCCGTCGGCCGGGCGCCGAGCAGGGCGGCCACTTCGCGGCGCCCGGCCTCGACGGCGTCGTGAGCCTGGCGACCGGCCCAATGCAGGCTCGAGGGGTTGCCGAACACGCCGTCGAGGTAGGGCTCCATGGCGTGGTGCACGCGCGGGTCGAGGGGCGTGGTCGCGGCGTGATCTAAGTAGACGTAGTCGGCCATGCTCACTGCCCCCTGTAGAAGTTCAGGTTGTCGAGGGCGCGGACCACGCCGAAGTGCGACTGCCAGCCGACGTCGCGCTTGCCGACGCAGATCGTGCAGGTGCCCACCGGCGGGCTGCCGCGCAGCAGCATGTGGTCGCCGGCCTCGGGCGTGGCCAGGATGCTGGCCACGAGCGGGTCGATGCCGATGCCGTAGAGGGCGTTGGCTTCGCGGATCTGCACGACCGGCGAGACGTCCTGGATGCGGGCCCGGAAGACCTCGCGCTCGGCCTGTGAGACGAGGTCGCCCTTGGTGACCACGCAGACGTCGGCCAGTGACAGGATCGGGCCGACCTTGAGCGGCAGGTTCATGCCGCTCGTCGCCTCGAGCACGCAGATGCCGAGGCCGCCGTCGACGTAGGGCGCGCAGCGCAGGCAGAGGCCGGCGGTCTCGACGAGCAGGATGTTGCAGTCCTGCTTGTCGGCCCATTCCATGGCGTCGCCCAGGACCATCACGCTGCAGTGGTCGGGGCAGAGCTCACCCGAGTAGAGCTTGCGGGTGGGGATGCCGAACTCGCGGGCGAGCAGCTCGTCTTCGTCTGCGTACTGCACGTCGATCTTCAAGAAGGCGACGCGCTCGCCGTGCTCGATCAGCTTGCGGATGGCGTGCCGCAGCACGGACGTCTTGCCGGTCGTGGCCGGACCGGCGGCGATGGCGAGTTTCATGCAGAACGCTCCCTGGAGTTCGTCGCCGGTCAGCGAGTAGCCGAGCCGCAGCTTCTCGCGCAGGCCGGAGAGCACGTCGTCGAGCTTGGTGACCCTGGTGGCCAGCTCGCGTTCCTGCTCGTTGGTCCCGAGGATCTTCATGATGCGGCCCTCGGCGATCACGATGCGAAAGTCGGAGAGCAGGGCGATGCGCGGGTCGTGGGTGACGAAGATGAAGATCTTGCGCTGGCGGCGTAGCAGCTCGAGACATCGGGAGCGGTCGATACCGGCGTTCTCGACCTCGTCGAGCAGGACGATCGGCGTGTCGCAGATGATGGTGGCGTCGGCGATCAGCAGCGAGCGCGTCTGACCGCCCGACAGTTCGGTCATGCGCACGTCCAAGCCGATCGCTTCGCCGGTGAGCTCGTTGGCGAAGTCGATGGTGTCGGCGATCATGCTCTCGGCGTGCTTGCCGCCCTCCGAGCGCACGCGCGCGTGGATCTCGAGGAACTCACCCACGGGCAGGTCGGACAGGAAGGTCGTGTGCTGGGTGATCAGGGCGATGGGGTTGCGCGAGGGGTCGTTGCGATACTCCTCGGGCGCCGGGCTCCCGTTGATCAGGATCGTGCGGCCCGACGGCGTGTCGCGCTCGGCGAACATCTCGATGTCGTTGATGAGGGTGGTCTTGCCTGAGCCGGTCGGCCCGACGATGCTGGCCACGTTGCCCATCTGCAGGTCGAGGCGCTCGACGGGTTCGGGCTCGCCGGTCTTGCCGCGGCCTCCCAGGATGGTGATGGTCTCGATCACGTCTTGCTCCTTTGCCGGTAGCGGTGCGCGGGAGCCAGCGACTGCCGGGGGGCGACGTTTCGGACCACGATGCACTTGGGGCAGCTCGCGGCGCGATCGGCAGGTCTCCCTCCAGCGGGGCTCGCTCTCGTCTGGGACCGCCGGTCGTCCGGTGGCTCGAGGTATTTCAGTCGGATCGGGGGCGAACGGAGCGGCCGCCCGGTTCTGTCAGCGGCGACCGGAACCCGTGTCGATCTGGCGTGGTCGCCTGGGATCGACGGCGCGTGGGGCGCGCGGCGTGGCGGGCGGCGTCTGAGGCTTGCCCAGGCGCACCTTCTCGCGGCGCTCGATCTGCACCACCTGGGAGTCGTGAGCGACGATCTCGACCGAACCGTGCTCGAGGCCGCGGACAGCCTCGAGGATGCGTCTGTCGACGTCACTCGGCGTAAACTGACTCACCCTATCGGGAATTCTGTCGCGCGCCATGCCGGCAGTATGGCCCGCCTTGCCATATGAGGCAAATAAGGATTCCTTATAGATGTCCCGGCGAGTCCTTCGCTTCGGCGAGCGGCGAACGACTCTACGACGTTGAGCCCGCGCCCCCTCTGGGGCTCAGAAGATGAAGCGCGCCCCGTGGCGCTTCTCGTTGTAGCGCTGGTGGTAGTCCTCGGCGCGGTAGAAGTCACCCGCCGGAGTGATCTCGGTGACGATCTGCCGGTCGCCGGCGCGCTGCACCTGAAGGCGGGCGAGCACGGCACGGGCCGTGGCGTCCTGCTCCGGCGTCTCGGTGAAGATGGCCGAGCGGTACTGGGCGCCCACGTCGGGACCCTGGCGGTTGCGCGTGGTGGGGTCGTGCATGGCGAAGAACGCCGTGACGAGCTGCTCGAAGGAGATGACCTCGGGGTCGAAACGCACGCGCACCGCTTCGGCGTGGCCGGTCTCGTCGGTGCAGACGTCGTGGTAGGTGGGATCGGGCTTCCAGCCGCCGGTGTAGCCGACCTCTGCGTCTTCGACGCCGGGCAGCTTGCGGAACCGTTCCTCGACTCCCCAGAAGCATCCTGCGGCGAAGGTGGCTGTCTCTGTCATCGGTACGTGGCCTCGCTCTGAGTCTGCGACCGGTCGCTGGCCCGGTTCCGGGCGCCGCGGTCGCGTGGTGTCCGTCGCCGTCATCCTTCCCCGGCCCTGCCGGGCGTAACGCCGCAGCGACGGCGGGCCGCCGGGGCCGACGCGTCGCTGGGCGCGCGCTGGGTCGGCGCGTCGCGGGGGGCGCGGGGTCGGCGCGGGGTCAGGTTGGGCCCTGGAGTGAGGCCGCGGCGTTGCCTGGCCGGCCAACGATAACGCCGCGACCGCCTGCGCCGCCCGAGCCGTATGGCGTACACTACCGTGGTATTAGGCGCGTAGTCTCGCCGCCTGGGTGCAAGGGGGTACCTGAATGGATCGTTCATCGCTTCGGCGCGGGCGACGCGCGCCCTCTCTCCGCCTGTTCGTCGCACTGTCGGCGCTCGCGGCTCTGGCTGTGGCCGTGGTCGCGGCCGTGGGGCTCGTGGCGCCGGCCGCCGCGGCCGCCGCGCCAACGCCGAGTCCGACGCCGGTCTGGGTGGCGACGACCACGGGGCCCGGCGGCGCTGCCGCCGGAGGGCGTGTCGTGGTCCGCGATCCGGCCAGCGGCGCCGTCTATGTGGCCGGCGTCGCCGCCATGGCCGCCGGAGGCTCCGAGGTCATGGTCGTCGCCTACGACGCGGCGGGCGCGCAGCAGTGGAGCGCCGTCTACCACGGCACACGGGCGGGAGCCTGCAAGCCGGTGAGCGGCGTCGTCGACAAGCACGGCGACCTCATCGTTCTGTGCAAGGTCTTCGACATGCACACGCAGGCCGACTGGGCGGTGCTCGCCTACGCGCCCGGCGGCGCCCGGATGTGGGCCCGGACGATCGGCGGCGCGGACGGCGGCAGCGACCTGCCGAGCCGCCTCGCGCTCGCCTCGAGCGGAGCGATCTACGCGGTCGGCGGCCTTTCCACCGCCCATCGCGGACTCGATGCGGCCGTCGTCAAGCTGACGGCGAGCGGCAGGGTCGCCTGGAGGCGCCTCGTGCACGGTCCGGGAAGTTCCGCCGACAAGTTCACGGCGATCGGCCTCGATAGCTCCGGCAGGGTGTTCTGTGCCGGCACCGTCGCGACCAACACGGCGCGCCGCGCCGACTGCCTGATGGCCGCCTTCGGCGGCGCCGGGCGGGCGCTCTGGGCCGTCACCTGGGGCGGGTCGGCGCATCGTGCCGACGCAGTCGACGACCTCGTCGTCACGCGGGCCGGCAAGGCCTACGCCGTCGGCTCGTACGGCACCGCTTCAGGCTCTCGCGCCATGATCCGCCAGTACAACGCCGCCGGTCGCTTCATCTGGCAGGGCACCTACACCGCGGGGTCGGGGACCGACGTCTTCACGGCGGCCGCCCTTCTGCCGGGCGGCGGGGTCGTGGCGACCGGTACGTTCGAGAACGCCAAGACCGGCAACAGCAACATCGTCACCGCCGGCTTCGCAGCCCACGGACCGTCGCTCTGGCAACAGACCTGGGACACGCCCTTCGTGGCCGGCAAGGTCTCCCGCGACTACGCCAATGACGTGGCGGTCGGCTCCGGAGGCCAGGTGTTCGTCTCCTGCGGCATAGCGAGCGGCGGATCGGCGGGCACGGACTACGGAGTGCTGTCCTACACCTCGAGCGGCACGCCCCGCTGGGACGCGGCGCCGCGCACCTGGGACAGCGGTACCGGCGACGATCTCGTTTCGGCGCTGGCCCTGGCGCCGGGCGGCGTGATCGTCACCGGGCAGGAGAAGGTGAGCGGCGGCACCTCGCTCACGGCCACGGTGGAGATGCCGTACTGACAGGCGAGTCGGCCGTTCGAACGGTCGAGCCGGTCTTCAGAACGGCTGATCCATCGTGCTGAACTGCCGGGCGGCCGGGTAGAACCCGGTCGACCAGAGGCCGGGCGGGTCGCGGCGGGGGCTTTGCACAAAGCCCCCGCCGCGACCCGCCCGCGAGCCATCATCCGACCCGGAAGGCAGCCGATGCCGGTCTTCGAGTGGCGCACCACCGTCCCGTTCTCAGCCGACGAGGTCTACGCCTGGCACACGAGGCCGGGCGCCTTCGAGCGCCTGAGCCCACCGTGGCAGCACACGCGAGTGATCGACCGCGGCGGCGACATGGAACACGGCGGCACGCTGGTGTTCGAGTACGGCAACGGTCCGCTGCGAGGCCGCTGGGTGGCCGTGCACGGTGAGGCGGAGCCGGGCCGGCGCTTCAGCGACCGTCAGCTCCACGGCCCCTTCGAGGAATGGGAGCACACTCACTCGTTCATCCCCCAGGGCCCTGGGCGCTGCCTGATCGAGGACCACGTGGAGTTCCGCCTGCCGCTCGGCGCCGCCGGCGACCTGTTCGGCGGCGTGCCCGCGCGGCGTTTTCTGACGCGGCTGTTTCGCTTTCGCCACGAGCGCACCCTGGCCGACCTCACCCGCCACGCCGGCCACGCCGGCGAGCCCCGGCTGCGTGTCGGGGTGACGGGCGCCAGCGGGCTGATCGGCGGGCAGCTCACCGCCTTTCTCGAAAGCGGCGGGCACAGCGTCGTGCGCATCGGTCGCGGGCAGCCGGAACGCGCCGGCGACGTCATGTGGGACCCGGCGCGCGGACGGCTCGAGGCCGCGGCGCTCGATGGCCTCGACGCGGTCGTCCACCTGGCGGGCGAAAGTATCGGCCACCGCTGGACGCCGGCTCGCAAGCGGCGCATCCTCGAAAGCCGCCGGCAGGGCGCGGAGCTGCTCGCCACCACCATGGCGGCCGCGGCGCACCCGCCGCGCACGCTGCTTTCGGCGTCGGCCGTGGGCTACTACGGCGGCGATCGCGGCGATCGTGTGCTGACCGAAGGCAGCCCCTCGGGCGCCGACTTTCTCGCCGAGGTCTGCCGGGAGTGGGAGGCCGCGTTGCTGCCGGCGAGCGCGGCCGGCATACGGGTCTCGCCGCTGCGATTCGGGGTCGTGCTGAGCGCCGCGGGCGGCGCTCTCGAGCGCATGCTGCCGGCCTTTCGGGCCGGCGTCGGAGGGCCGTTCGGCGCGGGCGCTCAATGGATGAGCTGGGTGAGCCTCGACGATCTGATCGGCGCGATCACCGGGCTACTCTACGCGGACACTGTGGACGGTCCGGTCAACGTGACCAGCCCGGCGCCGCTGACCAACCGCGATTTCGTGACCACGCTGGGACGTGTGGTGCGGCGCCCGGCGGTGGTCCCCCTGCCGGCGGCCGCGGTGCGCGCCATGTTCGGCGAGATGGGCGAGGTCACCCTGCTCGGCGGCCAGCGGGTCGTGCCTGAGCGGCTCACCAAGGCCGGCTTCACGTTCCGCTACGGCGAGCTCGAGGCCGCGCTGCGGCTCGAGCTCGGGCGCCTCACGGCCTGAGGTCGCCCGGCTCGTCGCCGGCGAGCGTCGCCCCTGCCGTCGTGTCGTGATCGGTCGCCGGCGGTGGGCCGGGCGGCGGTGCAGAGCCCTGCGGCCCCGCCCAGCCCGGCGGCGGTCCCCCCGCCTGAGGCGGTGCGCCCGGCGGTGGCCCCCAACCCGGCGGAGGCGGTCCCTGTGGCCCAGTCCAGCCCGGCGGTGGCCCAGTCCAGCCCGGCGGTGGCCCAGTCCAGCCCGGCGGTGGCCCCCAACCCGGAGGCGGCACCCAACCCTGCGGCGGCATCCAGCCCTGCGGTCCGGCCCAGCCGGGCGGCGGCGACTGAGACGGCGCCTGCGGCCCAGCCTGTGCTTGCGGCCAACCGGCCGGCGCTTGCGGCCCGCCGGGCGCCGGTGAGGGGCTCTTGCGCCGGTCCCGGCGCCATTCGTCTACGAGGAAGAGCGCCGCGCCGAAGCCCGTCGCGGTGGCGACGAAGACCGCGAGTCCGCCTACTACCGGCAAGAGCGCCACGAGGCTGACCAGCACGGCGCCGGCAACGGCAGTGACGATGGCGTTGTCGCGGTAGCGCTCAGACGACGAAAGCACCAGCCTGCCGAGCAACGCGGCGACGGCGGCGAGGCAGAACGGCAGCGTGGCCAGCAGGACGATGACGGACGGCACCACGATGATGAGTCCGACGATGGTGATCGTGAGCACGACCAGCAGGACGGCCGTGAGCAGCAGTCCGAGCAGACCCCAGCCCAGAGACGGCCAGAACCTGAGGCGCACCCGATCGCCGACCCGCCGCAGGGTGCGCGGAAAGAGGGCCGACACGACCAGGGCGACGATCGGCAGGAACAGCAGCTGCCACCAGCCGGTGAAGACCCCGACAGGTCGCGCCAGGGCGCTCGACGCGGTGCCGCGCGCGATGGCGCCGAACGGAAAGCCGGCGACCTGGACGGTCTTGCCGTGGATCGTGGCGCCCGGCACGGTCGTGAGATGCCCGTCGACGACCACGACGCTCGAGGTCTGCTGGTCGACGCTCGCGCCGACGACCGCGGAGGATACGATCGTGGCGTTGCCGCCGACCACGACGACGGTGCGCAGGACGGTGCCGGCGATGACTGCGTTCCCGCCAATCACGACGACGCTGCTGACGGTCTGGCCCTCGGGCAGCGTGTAGTCCTGACGAAAGCGCACGACGGCGTTCCCGTCGGCGGCGACGGTTGCCGGGCGCCCGGCGCTCGCCGTCTCGCGGGCCGCGGCGCTCGCGGCTGCCGCGCCCAAAGGCGATGCGTCCGCCTGCGCGGCGGCGAAGCCCGCCGCGAGCCCGGCGAGCACGAGGAGCGCGGCGAGGCTTGCCGCAAGCTTCCTGCGCGCGCGGTGCGTGGATCTCATGGCTGCTCCTCCTGCGGTACGGTCTGGTCCTCCTGCGGGACGGTCTGGTCTTCCTGCGACGCGGTCTGATCCTCGTACGGCGTGCTCGTGTCGCCGGCGGCGGGCTCGGAAGCGATCTGTCCGGCTGTCCCGCCGATCGGTTCGCCTGCGTCTGGTCCCGGCGTCTCGGCCGGCGGTGCGACCGCGGGTGTCTCCGCCGACGGCGCGGCGGATCCACCCGGCGCCTGCGACGGGCCGAACAGCGGCGGCCACTGTGGCCAGGGCGCGCCCGGCCACTGGGCGCCCGGCCACTGCGCGCCGGACCACGGCGCCCCGGCCTCGGCTGCCGGAGGCTGTCCGGACTGCGGCGGGTAGGGCGCCTGAGGCGGGAACGACGGTTGCGGCGGGTATGGTCCCTGAGGGTAGAAAGGTGGCCAGCCGTAGGGTGGCGATCCAGCGGGGACGCCGCCTGCCGCCGCTTCCGGCCCCGCCGGCGCCGCGCCCGCCGGTCCCGTCGGATAGGTCGCGTTGGGCGGATAGCCGGGATAGCCCGGATAGCCGGGGTAGCCCTGCCACTGCGGCCAGGTGGTCCCCGGCTGGGGCTGCGATCCCATCGGCGAGGCCTGCGGCTGGCCGGGGACTTCGGGTGGTGGCCAGGCAGGGAGCTCCGCTGCCGCCGGGTCGACGCTCGCCGAAGTCGTCCGAGCGGGTGCGTCCGGGCCTCCGGCGGGCCGCGGCTCGGTATCGGCGGGCAGCAGGCCGCGGGCGACGGCGCGCCACATCGCCGCCAGGCCGTTGAAGACGTGCAGGGAGACGAATACGAGAAGCAGACCGAGAGGTACGAGCAACAAGGCCTGCCCGAGCCGGTCCACGTGCCAGATCCCGAAGTCGAGGCCGTGGTGGATTACACCGTGGGCGTCGGTCGAATCGGCGTAGCGGTAGTAGAACGGCGCGGTAGCCAGGGCGAGCGCGGTCGCGCCGAGCGTGACCACGACGCAGAACGACAGCAGGCCGAGCGGGAACTTGACGAACAGGAAGGCGAGGTCCTTCCAGGTGGCGCTCGAGCCGAAGTGCGCCTTGATCCGGGGCCAGACGCCGTCGGCGCGCCTCCAGGGTTGCGGAGCCGGCGCCAGGTGCGTGCCCAGCAGCCCGTCGGCCAGCGAGCGCTCGAAGGCGGCGAAGGCCCACCAGCAGGCGGCCGTCACCCCGAGGATGAAGATGCCGACCCAGATGATCGCGAGGCTGATGCCGACCGACAGAAAGACGACGAGAAAGACGAAGTAGAACAGGCCCAGCGGGAACGCCAGGGCGAGATAGAGCAGGTTCATCCAGGTCCGCGGCCGCGCGACGACGCCGAAGAAGCGCGCCGGCAGTGAGCGGCTGGGCTGCGACATCTCGCTGGCCTCCCTTCGCGTTCGTCGTGGCGGGACTCCCCGACCTGCGTCCCACCTTAACCGTCCGCTCACGAGTGGGCGTCGCCCCGCGGGGGGAACCGGGCGTCAACTGCAGGGGGATATGCGAGCGCGTCCGGGGAGAGGCTTCAGGAGCTAGCCGGTGACACCATCCCGACGTCGTAGGCGAGGATGACCGCCTGCGTGCGGTCGCGCAGGTCGAGCTTGAAGAAGATGCGCTTGATGTGCGTCTTGACGGTGCCCTCGCTCAGGAACAGCTTCTCGGCGATCTCGCGGTTCGACAGCCCGTGAGCGATCAGTCCGAGCACCTCGCGCTCGCGGTCGGTGAGCTCGGCGAGGGCGGTCGGCGAGGGCCGGTCGGCCGCGGGGCGGCGGGCGAACTCGCCGATCAGCCGCTTGGTGACCGACGGCGACAGCAGCGCTTCTCCGGCGGCCACCACGCGCACGCCGGCGACGAGGTCGGCGGCCGGCGTGCGCTTGAGCAGGAACCCGCTGGCGCCGGCCCGCAGCGCCTCGTAGACGTACTCGTCAAGGTCGAACGTGGTGAGCACGAGCACGCGGGACGAGGCGTCGCGCCCCAGGGCGACGATCTCGCGGGTCGCATCGAGCCCGTTCATGCCCGGCATCTGGATGTCCATCAGCACCACGTCGGGGTCGAGCCGCTTGACGAGCTCGACGCCCGCGCCGCCCTCGCCGGCCTCGCCGACGACCACGAAGCCGTCCTCGCTTTCGAGGATCATGCGCAGGCCCTGGCGCACCATCTGCTCGTCGTCGACCAGCACGATCCGGATCGTGTCGTCTGCGGTCATGCGGACCTCCTGTCGGTGCCACTCATGTCGCGGATGTCGTGGTCACTCGCTCATGTCGCCGGAGTCTGTCCGGTGGACTCCAGCGGCAGCCGTGCATAGACGCGAAAGCCGCCTTCGGGCCGCGGACCCACCTGGAGCTCGCCACCGAACAGCAGCACGCGCTCGCGCATGCCCAGCAGGCCGCGACCACCGCTGAACCTCTCGTTGAACGGTCCGTCGGCGGGCCGGCCGCGACCGTCGTCTAGGCATTCGATCTCGAGCCACTCCCCGGCGCAGCGCATCGCCAGGTCGGCGCGCGCCCCCGGACCGGCGTGCTTCAGGGTGTTGGTGAGCGCCTCCTGGACGATCCGGTAGGCCGACAGATCGACGCTCGACGGCAGGTCGGCTGATTCACAGGCGTTGACCAGCGAGACGGGTACGCCGGCCTCGCGCACCTGGGCCACGAGCCCGTCGATGTCGGCCAGGCCCGGTTGCGGTCCGAGCTCTTCGCGGTCGGCGGCTTCGGCCCGCAGGATGCCGAGGAGCCGCTCGATGTCGCTGAGGGCCTGACGCCCGGTCGCCTCGATCGAACCGAGCGACTCGCGCACCGCCTCAGGTCGCTTGTCGAAGACGCGTCGCGCGGCGCCGGCCTGCAGCACGACCACGTTCAGGGCGTGGCCGACCACGTCGTGCAGCTCGCGGGCGAGGCGGCTGCGTTCGAGGGCGACCGCCTCCTGGGCATGCATCTCGAGGTCGTGAAGGTAGAGCTCGGCGCGCTCGCGCTCGGCGCTGGCGCGGTCGCGGGCCTCGCGGACGTTCTCGCGGTAGGCGCGCACGACCACACCTGCCAGCCACACCGCGGAGAAGAGAAACCAGGCGGCGAGCGCCAGCCAGATCGTGGCGCTGTCGCGCAGGAGAAGGATGGCGAAGATGACGATCAGGGTGAGCGACGCCAGCATGGCGGCCACGAGGCCGGGCCAGATGTCGCTGCGAGAGACCACGAAGTAGAGAGCGATCGCGCCGCACCAGTAGCCGACGTTGATGGCCGGCGAATCGAGGGCGGCGCCGAGGATCGAGGCGCCGCCGATGATCGCGATCATCGTGCGAGGATAGCCGCGCACGGCGACGAGGGGCAGGGTCATGGCCAGCAGCAGCACGATGTCGGAGGCGGTGAAGCGATGGAACGAAGCGGTCGCGCTCGGCGCCGCGAGCAGAAGGGCCAGGCCGGCGGCGCACAGGGACGCGGCCAGCACGATGTCCCACACGCGTGGCCTGAAGCCGCCTGCGAGCTTGCCCAGCAGGGTCGGCGGAGCGCCGGCGTTCGACGACATGTCTGTGGTCATGGGTGGTCTCCCTCGGGCTCGACCCTGCAGCCATTGTAGACCCTGCCCTCAGACGAAGGAGCCGGCCCGTCGACGGCGAATGTCTGGCGCGACGGATGAAAACCACCGGCTCGTGGACGGGAACTGACCCCCCTCATGACCGTCCTTGGCCGTGCGCGGACCCCCCCGCCGCGGCCGGGCCCATCCGTCCATAAGCAGAGTGGGCGGGGCGGCGGCTACGCCGCCGCCCCGCCACATCTCACCGCACTCCACCGATCACCGCCACATTTCACCGCTCGCCACATTTCACCGCTCGCCACATCTCACCGCCCGCCACGGGTCACCGCTCTGCTTCGACCGCCACTACCACCACCCGCCGCTGTTCGCCTCACCGTTCCGCCGCCGCCGCGACCCGCTCCGCGACCGGCTCCGCGTGGACTACAATCGAGGGCGGCCGGACACGAGCGGCAGCTTTGCGACGGCGGCCGGACAGGATCGACGGCTCGATGGCGGGACGGTCAGGAGGCGCGGCATGGGGGCACAGGTGGATGTAGCGATCGTCGGCGGCGGCATCATCGGTGTGTCGGCCGCCTACTACCTGGCTGCGGAGGGACGCTCGGTGGCGTTGCTCGAGCGCGAAGACATCTGCGCCCTGGGCGGCGCCACGCACTCCAACGCGGGCCTGATCACGCCCAGCGACGTCTACCCGCTGGCGTCGCCGGGGGCGCTCGGCAAGGGCCTGCGCTGGATGCTCGATTCGAGCAGCCCCTTCTACATCGCTCCCCAGGCGCGGCCGCGCCTGGCGCGCTGGCTGTGGATGTTCGCACGGGCCAGCGCCCGTGAGCGCTCCGAGAAAGCCATACCGGTGCAGCGCGCGCTGCTGCGTCGCAGCGCCGACCTGTGGGCCGAGCTCGCCGCCCTTCCCGGCGTCGAGTTCGGTTACGAGCAGCGCGGCTGGCTGTGGACCTACCGTGACCGTTCATCCTGGGAGGCCGGCGCCGCCGACGCCGCCGAAGCCGGCCGCTACGGCGCCCTCTCTCAGATCTGGGACACCGAGCGCGTACACACGGCCGTGCCCGGACTCGCGCCCGGCGTGTTCGGCGGCATCTTCTATCCTGAGGACGCCCATTGCGATCCGCGGCGGGCGGTCGAAGAGCTTGCCCGCTTGGCCGCCGCCGAGGGGGCCGAGCTGCACCCGCACACCGAGGTCCTCGACCTCGAGACCAGCGGCCACCGGGTCACCCGTCTGATCACGACCCGTGGCGAGATCGAAGCCGACACCGTCGTGCTGGCCGCCGGCAGTTGGTCGCCGGCGCTGGGCCGGCGTCTGCGGCTCGACCTGCCGATCGAGCCGGCCAAGGGCTACGGTGTGACGGTGCGGCGCCCGAGCGACCTGCCCGAGCTGCCCTGCTACGAGGTCGCGAGCAGCGTGGCGATCACGCCCATGGGCGATCGACTGCGGCTGGCCGGCACGCTGGAGCTCGGCGGTCTCGACATGCGGGTGCGCTGGAACCGGGTGGCGGCCATCAGGCGCGGCGCCGGCGAGGCGCTCGCCGGCGCCGCGCAGCTCGCGCCGGTCGAGCTCTGGCGCGGCCTGCGCCCGTGCACGCCCGACGGGTTGCCGGTGATCGCCCGCAGCCCGCGCCACGACAACCTGATCGTGGCCGCCGGCCACTGCATGCTGGGGCTGGGCCTCGGCCCGGTCACCGGCAGGCTCGTTGCCCAACTTGTCAACGGCGCCGAACCGGAGATCGATCTGACGCCTCTGCGCATCGAGCGCTTCGCCGAGCTCGCCCGCGGGCCGCTGCCGCGACCCATCGTGGCGAGCCGCGACTGAGGCGTCGCGTCGGTCTCTGCTCGCCAATCGGGTCCCGCGGAGCTATAGAATAGGCGCGCCCGGCCAGCGACCTTCTGGAGGAGGGGCCATGAAGGCCAAGCTCACGACCGTTCTCGCCATCATCTTCGCCGCCGTCGTGCTGACGGCACTGTTCGCTGCTTCGGCGAGCGCCACACAACTCATCGTCGGTTCAACGCACGCCGTCACCGCCGACAAGATCGCCGAATCACACGCCGATCTGTCGGGTTCCGACCTCGTCTGGCAGCAGAAGACGGGGAGCGACTGGAACATCTACTACGCCGCCGCCCTCGAGGGACCCGGCACCTGCATCTGCAGCGCCGCCGGCGACCAGATCATGCCACGCGTGAGTCAGACCGACCCCGGCCAGGCCGACAACCATGTCCTGGTCGTCTGGGAGGACCACCGCAACGGCAACGCCGACATCTACGGCTACGACGTCACGACCTCCACCTCGTTCACCGTGTGCAGCAACGCCGCGCAGCAGACCGCCCCGCGCATCTCGGGGAACTGGGTCGTCTGGCAGGACGAGCGCAGCGGCGACTGGGCCATCTGGGGCGCCCACGTCGACCCCTCGACCGATACGGTCGGCCCGGCCGCGCCGATCTCGCCCGAAGCCAGTGCCGGCTCCGACGAGACCGAGCCCGACGTGTCGGGCGACTTCGTTGTCTGGGTCGACAACAGGTACGGCGACGACGACATCTTCGCCTTCGACAGCGCGGCCGGTTACACGTGGGACGTCTACCCCGACGCGCAGCGCGCCGACCAGGACCAGCCGTCCGTGAGCGGCGACACGGTCGTGTGGCGCGACGCCGGCAACGTGGCGACGACGGGTACCGACATCCTCGGCGCCGACCTGCTCACCGGCGTGCCCTTCGTGGTCTGCCAGGCCGCCGGCGACCAGAGCTGGCCGGCCATCGACCAGGACCTCGTCGTCTGGACCGACGCACGCTCCGTGGCGCACAGCCTCGATGTGCGCGGCTACGATCTGACGCTGCACCAGCCGTTCCCCGTGGCCGTGACGAAGGCCCGGCAGCTCCAGCCGACCATCTCCGACTATCAGGTCGTCTGGACCGACAACCGCAACCACGCTGTCAACGACCTGTGGAAGGCCGCCTTCACGCCGTGGAACGCGAGCATCAAGATCGACGACGGCCTGGCCTGGACGCGCAGCGCGACGGCCGAGCTGGCGCTGTTCGCGCAGGGCAAGACGGGCGAGATCACCAGCATGACCTTGAGCAACGTGGCCGTGGGCGGCCAGGCCGTCGGGCCCGAACCGTACTCCACACTGAAGAAGCCGTGGTATCTGACCGCCGGCGACGGACTCAAGACGGTCTCGGCCGTGTTCACCGATCGCTCGGGCGCGTCGTCGCCGACGATGTCCGACTCGATCATGGTCGACACGCACGGCCCGACCATCAAGGTGCCGGCGGCTGTGTCGGTCAAGAGAGGCAAGACGGCGTCGATCGGCTTTCGCGTGGGCGACAACCTCGCGCCGCGCGCGGCCGTCATCGTCCGTCTGCTCGACAAGAAGGGCAACGTGGTCAAGGTCTTCGTGGCCGGCAAGGTGAGCACCGGCGCCGCGCTGCACCACTGGAAGTTCGTCTGCACGCTCAAGCCCGGCTCCTACAAGATTCGCGCCTGGGCGACCGATCTGGCCGGCAACCAGCAGGTGAAGCTCGGCAAGAACACCCTGACGGTCACGTAGGACGCGGCGGGTCGTCGGCGGTAGCAAGGTCGACGACGGCGGCAACGTCGGCGGCGCGCAGAGGCACGATCCGGCGGTCGACGGGAATGCAGACGGGGCGGGCGGCGCAAGCCGCCCGCCCCGTCCTCTTTGGCGCAACGGTCGCCATGCGGCGACCGTTGCCTGTGGCGCCGGTCCGGCCAACCGGCGCACACACCTTGCGGCCGTACGGCCACACGTCCGAAGGGCGCACAGCTCGTTCGGATGTCCGGCCCTTGGCGTGAACGATCGTAGGTCATCCCCAACGGCGCGAGCAGTCACACCGTTGACCGGACCGGCGCTGACGAACGCCGCGCCCCGCACGAACGCCGCGCCCCGCACGAACGCCGCGCCCCGCACGAACGCCGCGCCCCGCACGAACGCCGCGCCGGCACGAGGCCCGCTCGGCGGGTACGCGGGAGCGTCTCGGCGTTCTTCTGTCTTCTCGAAATCGGACGAGCGGACGCGATAGGGTAAGGCGGCTGATCCGAGCGGCCTCGGCCGGGCTTGAGCAAAGGAGAGCAGACCGATGACGGCATATGGCATCGCGCATCTGGATGACTGCCCCCGCAGGCGGGCCGACATGGGGCCGATGGGCGGCGAGTGGATCGACCTCGGCATGGGCGCCGGGGCGACAAGATCGGGGCTGCGGCGCGTGCACGTCGACCCGGGCAAGCGTGCCACGCCGGCCCACGGGCATGCGGTCGAAGAGGAGCTCGTCTACGTGCTCGGCGGCGCCGGCCTGAGCTGGCAGGGCGGCGAGACCTACGAGATAGGCGCGGGCGACTTCATCGTCCACCTGCCGCGTACTCGGGCGCACACGCTGCTGGCCGGTCCGGCCGGCCTCGACGTGCTCATCATGGGCCCCGACCTGTACACGGAGGTCGGCTACCTGCCGCGAGCCAAGGTCGCCTGGATCGGCGACACCTGGACAACGGCGGGCGACGGCGAGCACCCCTGGGCGCGCGAGATCGCCTGCGGTGACCTGCCGCTGCCTGCTGCGCCCAGCCCGCGCCCGCGACACATCGTTAACGTGCGCGACGTCGAGCCGCAGCCCAAGGCGGTCGGCGACACCGAGCGGCTGCGCCGCGACCTGGGCACGGCCGCGGGCTCGGTCTCGTGCGGCCTGCAGCACGTCACCGTGGTGGCCGGCAAGATCGGCTGCCCGCCGCATGTGCACAGCGCCGAAGAGGAGGCCTTCATCGTGCTCGAAGGCGACGGCGCCTGCCTGCTGGGCGACGAGGCCCACGCCATTCGCGCCGGCAGCATCGTCGTGCGGCCGCCCGGGACCGGTGTGGCCCACGCCATAAAGGCCGGCGTCGGCGGCATCACGTACCTCGCCTACGGCGACCGCATCGCCGACGACATGTGCTACTACCCGCGCTCCAACAAGATCAGCTTCGGCTTCGCCAACCTGATCGGGCGCATCGAGAAGCTCGACTACTGGGACGGCGAAGGACTCTAGATTCTCCTACGATGCGGCCAGCAGCGCCTTGGCGGCGTCGACGGCGCCGCCGGCGTTGGCGCCGTAGCCGTCGGCTCCGATCTCGTCGGCGAACGCCTGGGTCACCGGCGCGCCGCCGACCATCACCTTCACCTGGTCGCGCAGGCCGGCCGCCTTCAAGGCCTCGATCGTGGCCTTCATCTTGGGCACGGTGGTCGTGAGCAGGGCGCTCATGCCGAGGAGTTGCGCCTTGTGCTCCTTGACGGCCTCGACGAACTCGGCCGGCGGCACGCCGGTACCGAGGTTCACCACCGCAAAACCGGCGCCCTGGAGCATCATCGCCACCAGGTTCTTGCCGATGTCGTGGAGGTCGCCTTCGACCGTGCCGATGACGACCGTGCCGCTGGTGGCGCTGTCGCCTTCGGCCAGCAGCGGGCGCAGGGTGTCGAGGGCGCTCTGCATGGTGCGCGCGCTGAGCAGCACCTCGGGAATGAAGCAGTCGCCGCTCTTCATGCGGGCGCCGACCACCTCCATGCCGGGCAGCAGGGCGCCGTCCAAGATCTCGCGAGCCGTCTTGCCCTGGGCGAGCAGCACCGGGGTGAGGGCGGTCAGCAGGTCGCCGTTACCCTCGATGACGGCGTTCTTCATCTGTTCGAACAGTGGGTCGGGCACAGCAGCCATCAGACGCCCCTCTCCTGGTCGGCCCTGGCCACGAAGGCGTGCATCTCCTTGACGACGTCGGCGTCGAGCGGCTCGGGCACATGGGTCTCGATGATCTCGCGGGCCTTCGCCAGCGAGCGGGCGTAGAGGTCGGTGGCGCCGTCTGCCTGCCACTCCTCGCGTACGCGGCGGTCGAGCAGCCTGGGCTGCGACTGCTCGCGCATGTGCTTGTAGGTGCTGTCGAGGCTCAGGAAGTCGCCGAAGGCGCCGACCTTGTGGATCTCGTCGACCATCAGCAGGTCGTCGTCGACGCTGACGCCGTTGACCACGAACTTGATCATCTGGGCGAACTCGTTGTCCATGACGAGCTGCGCGCAATCGAAGGTGACACCCGATTCGATCATCCCCGCGCCGTAGATGATGCTGGCCCCTGCCAGCGCCACCGTGAGTCCGGTGAGGGTCTTCTCGTGACCGCTCTGGGCGTCACCGAGCTTGGAGTCTCCCTACGCCCCGGCGATGTAGCTCGGCAGTCTGTACTGCTTGGCCAGCTGGGCCACGGCGGCGCCGATCAGGGCGAGCTCAGGTGAGCCCACTGAGGCAGAGGCGAAGCGCAGGTCCATGGCGGTGGTCGACGAGCCGTAGATGACCGGCGAGCCGCGCTCGGTGAGCTGCGCCAGGACGATACCCGACAGGACTTCGGCGTTGTGCTGGACCAGGGTGCCGGCCAGGGTGACCGGCGCCGAGCCGCCCGACATGGCCATCGAGAGGATGGTGTCGGGCAGGCCGGCTCGCGAGCACTCGATGATCACCTCGGTGGCGTCGCGCGGTAGCTTGAGCGGGCTCACCGGGCAGACGCCGAGGCCCAGGAACGGCCGCTCACGCAGCTTGTCCTCGCCGCCGGCGACGATCGCCGCGAGCTCGATGCACTTGCGCGCCTCCCACTTGTCGATGGCTTCGCAGCCGACCGGCTTGGTGGTGTTCTGGAGGGCGGTCTCGAGGCCGTGCAGGGCGTAGGTCTCGGGCGGCACGTCGCTGGCGCCGACCGCCGACTCATACCCGTCGATCTCGCTCATGGCGTCGACCAGGCGGGCGATGTCGGCCACGTCGGCGATGGTGGGGTCGCGGTACTCGCCGGTGTAGGGGTCGATGTACTTGATGCCCTCGTCGAAGTTGGTGAACGTCACGCGGCCGGCCTCGAGGATGATGTCGCGGTCGGGCGTGCGCCCGCAGTAGAGCAGTGACTGCGGGCACGCGGCCAGCGACTCGGCGACCACGTGCGGCGGAATGCGCACGATGCGTGTTTCGCGGTCGACCCGGCAGCCGCCGTCGGCGAAGATGTCGAGCGGCTCGTCGTCTTCGACGAAGACGCCGGTGCGCTCGAGCACCTCGAGGGTGGCGAGATGGATATCGTCGATCTCGTCGGGCGTGAAGACGTTGAGCGACAAGCCGCCGCTGCGCCTGCGCCCGGCATGGTGGGACCGCTTCACGACCTACCTCCGCGTGCTTACGACAGGGCGATGGCGAGGGGCGTGACGACGCCCCCCGGAGCGGACGCCCCGCCGTCTCGCTCGCGGCTAGTCTAGCGGTGCGCCATGGGCAAGTCGTCGAGGAGCGCTAAGTTTGGCGGGATTCTGGTGGTGCGGCGGTTCCGGCTGGTGGTGCGGCGGCCCCATGGGCGGTGCGGCGGCTTCGGCCTGCCGCGGAGCGAGCCCGCGAGTCGGTGAGAGGCTAGGCCTTCGCCGGGTCGGCGTCGTAGGAGTGGTAGCGGTAGTAGTCGTGGCGCGCCGTCTTTTCGCGCACCACGATCACGCCGAGCTTGCGGGTGGGAAGCTGCGCCAGAAACTCCTTGGCCTCTGTGAGCATGGGCCTGGTCGTGCCATCCATGTTGACCAGCATGAAGACGCCGTCGACCCGCGGGGCGATCGCCGCGGCGTCGGACACAGGAATGAAGGCCGGCGTGTCGACCAGCACGATGTCGGATTGGGCGACGAGCTCGGCGATGGTCTGACCGAAGGTCTCAGAGGCGATCAGCTCGCCGGGGTTGGGCGGTAGCGGGCCCGAGGTCAGCACGCGCAGGCTGCCGCGACGGTCGAGACTCGCCGGCTGCGAGCCGTTGCCGCCGGGCTTGCGCCCGTTGCCGCTGGCCTGGGCGCCATTGCCGCCGGCCTGCCAGTCGCTCAGCGGCAGTTCATAGGTCTGGAGCGCCTCGGCCAGAGTCGTCTTGCGCGAGACGACCGTCGAGAGGCCGGCGGCGTTGGGCAGCCCGAAGTAGGTGTGAACGCGGGGCCGGCGCAGGTCGCCGTCGACCACGACGACGTCCTTGCCACCCAGGGCGAGGGTGGCGGCGAGATTGCAGACCGTGACCGACTTGCCCTCGCCGCGGATGCAGCTCGTGACCAGCACGCTCGACAGCGTGCCGTCGACGTTCAGATAGTCGAGGTTGCTGCGCAGCAAGCGCAGCGCCTCGGCGGCGGAGCCGCCGGGGTCGTGGACGACCGCCAGCGGGTCGGCGGCCATGGCGTTCTTTTCGATGCGCGGCACGCGACCGACCACCGGCAGGTTGAGGATCTCGGACACCTCGCGGTGCGAGCGCAGGCTCGTGTTGAGTTGCTCGAGCAGGAAGGCCAGCGCGATGCCCAGGAGCAGGCCCGCGGCCAGGCCGATCGCGGCCGTGCGCTTGGGGTGGGGCGACGACGGCGCCGTGGGCGGCACGGCCGGGGAGACGACCGTGTAGTTACCGGTCGCCGTCGCGGCGGCGATCTCGCAGGTCCTGGAGCTGCTGGGCGAGCAGTACGTACTGCGTCGACCGCTGGCTGGCGGCCGAGGTGTACGACTTGAGCTGCTGCTTGACGACGGTCTCGGCCGTGACGAGCTGGATCTGGGCGGCCTTCTTGCTGACGCGCGATGAATGCCGTCGCGTAGCCGTTGGCGATGGCGGCCGCCCGGTCGGGCGTCTTGGCGGTCGCGGAGATGGTGACCACGTTGGAGTTGGCGATCGCCACGGCGGTCGGCGCGAGCTGCTTGTCGGAGGTCGGCAGCCCGACCGAGCGCGCCACCTGCGCCTTGAGGGCCGGGTCGCTCAGCTGGCTCGACACGCTGGCCAGCTCCTGCTGCGACCGTGATGGGGCTGATGTAGTTGCGTGCCCAGCGGATCGGCGACGTTGACCTGCTGCTCGTACTTGAGGCTGGTCGTGGCGGTGTACTGCTTGGGCTGGGCGATCGAGTAGCCGAAGGCGGCGACGCCGAGCGCCAGCGTGAGGCCGATGATGAGCCACTTCCAGCGCGCGACGACGCGCAGCGCGTCGCGCAGCGACAGGCCCTCGGGATCGTCGGATTGGGGGAACTCGGGAGTACTCATCAGCCCGTCGAATCATAGGGTACATCGTCGGTCTCGGCAAGAACCGTGCGTAGTACGTGACGCTAATCACCCTGCAACACGTGCGTTTTGCCGGCGGCCACGGGCTCCACCCGTCCAGCCTCGTCGCCTCGGCGTCGCCAGCAGATGCCGGTAGGCGTCGCAGCAGGCGCGGCGCCTGGTGGCGCCACTCCAGCTCCTCGGTCATGCGCCGGTACCCCTCGGCGCCCATCTGCAGGCGCCGCGGCTCGTCGTCGAGCAGCTCGACGATGAGGCGGGCGAGGTCGCGCTCGTCGCCGGGACGGGCGTAGAGCGAGGCCTCGCCCGCCGACCGCCGCCCCTCGACCAGGTCGTACTGCACGATCGGCCGCGCGAGCGACATGTACTCGAGGACCTTGTTCATGACGCAGGCGTCGTTGTAGGAGTTCTTGGGGTCGGGGCTCACGCAGACGTCGCTCGAGCAGAGCAGCTCGATCATCTCGGCGTCGGGGATCCGGCCGGTGAAGCGCACGTACGCCGAGGTGCCGAGCTCTCGCGCCAGCGCGCGCAGGTCTCGCCCGCCGGGCCGTCGCCGATGAGCACGAACGACACGTCGTCGCGGCCCATCTCCTCGCGGATCGACTTGGCCGCGCGGATGACGTGGTCGACGCCCTCCTGGGCGCCCATCACGCCGACGTAGCCGACCAGGTAGCGGCCGCCGTTCTTGAGCGCCGGGTTGGCCGGCACCGGCGTGAAACGCGACATGTCGGGGCCGCTGCGCACGACGAACACGTCGTCCGGCCGCTTGTGGCCGCGCGACTGCGCGATCTCGCGGCTCGTCTCGCTCGTGGCGATCACCATGTCGGCGGTGGCGAAGGTGAGGCGCTCGCTCAGCGCCGACGAGCCCGTAGAACAGGTCGCGCCGCTCGTCGTACTTGGCGAGGTACATCTCGGGGGTCACGTCGTGCTGGTCGAAGACGACGCGCACGCCGTGGCCGAACCTGAAGCGCAGGCGCGACCAGAAACAGGAAGTCGGGCGGGTTGCACAGGTGGATCGACGTCGAACGGTGGCGCTCGCGTAGGCGCGTGCGCGAGCCGCACGCTCGACCAGAGCGCCTGCCAGTACTCGCGGAAGTAGCCGCGCGACGCGGTCGCCCTCGACTGCGAGCGGGTAGCGGTAGATGCGGATGCCGTCGAGGATCTCGAGCTCCGACGGTGAAGCCCTTGCCCGTCGGGCACACCACGGCCACGTCGTAGCCGGCGGCGCGCAGGGTGGTGGCCTCCATCCAGACGCGCCGGTCGAACGGCACCGGGAGGTTCTCGACGAGGATGAGGACGCTGGCGGGGTAGACGCCACGATAGTCCGGGGTCGGCGTGCTTCTGGAGGAGCCCGTCCGGCGAGGTCGACGCAGCGGCGTTGCGGCGGGCAGTTCGCGGAGCGCGCGCGGCGAAGTCGGGACTGGCGTAGGTGACGACGGCGATGTCGGCCCAGGCCAGCCACTCGGCCGGGGTCGTCGACCAGCAGCGCCTCGAAGTGAGGCACGTGGTCGCGGATGTAGGCGAGGTTCGTGCCGACCAGGTGCGACTTGCGCACGTCGGGGTCGAAGATGCGCACCTCGCAGCCCTCGCCGATGAGGCGCTTGACGAGCGCCACGGCCGGGCTCTCGCGCAGGTCGTCGGTGCCGCGCTTGAAGGCGAGTCCGCACACCAGCACGCGACGTGGGCGGCGCTCGAGCACGGCCTCGGCCGCCAGTGTCCATCTGCGCCTCGGTTGCTCGCCGGCAGCGACTCGAGCAGCGGCACGGCCACGCCCCGCTCGCGCCCCTGGAAGATGAGGCCGCGGGTGTCTTTGGGAAGACACGAACCGCCGTAGGCGTAGCCCGGCATGAGGTAGGCCGCCGAGACGTTGAGCTTGGTGTCCTGCACGATGACGTCCATGACCGCGCGACCGTCGACGTCGAGCGCCTGCGCCAGACGCCCGACCTCGTTGGCAAAGGAGATCTTGGTCGCGTGCCAGGCGTTGGCGACGCTCTTGACGAGCTCGGCCACGGCCGGCGCGACCGTGAGCATGGGCCGCTCACGCCGGCGTAGCAGCTCGCGCAGCGCGGCGTCGGCCACCGGGTCGTCGGTGCCGATGATCGTGTATGGCGGGTTGTCGTAGTCGCCGATGGCCGAGCCCTCGCGCAGGAACTCGGGGTTGAAGGCGTAGTGGATGTGCCCGTCGAGCCCTTCGGCCAGGAACAGCTCACGGCAGCGGTCGAGCGTGCCGGGCGGCACTGTGCTGCGCAGCACGATGACGTGCTCGCCCTCGGACGCGGCCAGCGCCGCGGCGATCTGCCGGCATACCGTGACGACCTGCGAGGTGTCGTGCTCGCCGCGCGGCGAGCTGGGCGTGCCGACGCTGATCAGAGAGATCTCGGCGGCGGCCGCGGCGGACGGGTCGGTCGTGGCGGTGAGCCTGCCGGCCGCCACCGCCGCCGCGAGCAGCTCGTCGAGCCCCGGCTCGACGAACGGCGAGCGGCCGCGCGCCACCAGGGCGACCTTTCGGGATTCACATCGACACCGACGACCGTGTGGCCATCGCGTGCGAGACAAGCGGCGGTCACGGCGCCAACGTAGCCGAGACCGAAGACTGCGACCTTCAAACACAACCCCGGTTCCTGCAGCTCCCCAACGACTGGGGAGTCTATCGACCGGCGACTGCGTGGCATCGGCAGAGCCGGGCGCGGCGAGACAGCTCCGAGCGAGCTCGATATACCGGGCGCGCGGGCAAGACACGCCCGATGCGATATGCGAGACTGGTCGGCGCGATGTCTCACCCACCTTCGATACCCGACTCCTGCACCGACGCCAGTTCGTCATCGCTCGAGGGCCACGGCTCGTCAAGCCGGACTGGCGGACGTATGAGCTGACGAATGGCCTGGTTCTGTCCGCCTGCCCGGAGGCCTCTATTCAGCGCGTCGACGACCGCGACGGTCACACCTGGACCCTCATCGGCCATGCCTTTCAGTCGGCTCCGGGCGAAGCGCAGCCCGCCGGCCAGATCGCCACGCTCGAGTCGGTCGGCGTCGCCGCGGCTACCTACACCTGGGCCGGGCGCTGGCTCCTCATCGGTCCCGAGGTCGTCGTGCCCGATGCCTGTGGGCTCATCGGCCTGTTCTACCTTGATCCCGGCGCTGAACGGTGAGTTCCTGGCGTCGAGCAGCCTCGCCGTCATGAAGCAGCTCATGCCGGGACTGACTGAGGATCCCCGACGGCTCCACTGGCATGGGGTCAGCTGGTTCATCATGCCCTCGTCGAAGCTCGCCGGAGTGAAGAAGCTCGCTGCCCGACCAGACGCTGTCTCTCAAGTCGGGCGCCGCGCCTACCTCAAGCGGACCTTCCCCGAGCGCTGCGACGACATGACGATCGACGAGCGCGCCGACGCTCTGCTCTCAGGCCTCGGGCGAGTCCTCACCGCTTTGAGCGAGAGTGGTGGCGGCTGAGTCTCGCGCTCACGTCCGGTATCGATTCGCGCTCGACGCTTGCCTGGCGGTCGCTTCGGGCGTGGAGCTGGAGGCCGTGACCATGCAGCACCCTCGGATCAGCAAGGCCGACAGAGTCGTTCCCCCGGCCATCTGCCGCCGGCTGGGCGTCAAGCATTCGTACCTGCGTGCCTGGGATTCGACCGTCGCCGGTCGGCTTGTACCAGGCCCACACCCTTGGCAACTCCGCCGATGCCGACGCGTACTTCTTCTCCCATCACGTCTTCGACCAGTTGGGCGACACAGGCGTGGCTGTCCGGTCGGGACCGTGGTCCATGCCAAAGCCGTCTGGTATGAATGGTTCGACGACGTCGCGTGGGACGACCTCCGACGCCGGCCGGGAGGTTCGTGGTCCTGAAGCACGGACCTTCAGCGGTGTGAGTCGGTCGAGCCGAGTCTCTTCGAGAGTGGGTCGCCTGGCGCGACGCCCATCCTGAACCCTACGACTGGAAGGACCTCTGGATTCGCGACCAGCGCATGGCCGGGCTCGCGTCGGCATCGAGCAGTCGCTCGACCTGCTCGACTGCACTTCCATCGTGGCGGTGAACTGCTCGGCCTTCTACGACGTCATGCTGTCCGAGCCAGAAGCTTCACGCCGAAAGAAGAAGCTGCAGATGCGGCTTCTCGAAAGGAGCGGCACGGGGCTTGGATCCGTGCCGGTGAACCCGGCGCTCGACTCTCCCGTCGTCACGTACCTGCGTAAGGGGACCAGGTTCGCCGGGAACATCGCCCTCGAGACGCGCAACGTCGTCGACACGGCCCTGGCGAAGGTCCGCTAGCCAGGCGGAAGTCCGCCCAGACGAGAAGCGACCACCTTCGTTCCCAGTCGGTCCGACGGCGGTCAGCGGTCGGTCACCACGCCGACCGGAGCTGCCGGTACGCCTGCGGCGATGGTGTTGCCGGGGATGTCGCTCGTCACCACGCTGCCCGCCCCGATGACGGAGTTCTCGCCGATCGTCACGCCCTTGAGGATCATTGCTCCGGCCCCGACGAACACATTGTCGCCGATGTGCACCGGCGCCACGAGTACGTTGTCGCGCCGGTAGCGACGACCCTCGGGCGCTATGGGGTGGAAGTCGCTGTCGGTGACAAGCACGTTTGCGCCCAGCAGGCAGCAGTCGCCGATCGTCACTTCCTGCGCCGCGCAGACCGAGCAGCCGCTCATGCCGACGTCGTCGCCGACGATGATGCGAGCGCCCGGCCTGAGGGTCCTGACGATACAGGGGTGGTTCACGCCCGGCTCACTGAAGTAGCTCGTTGAGATCAGGGCGAGATTGCGACCAAAGACGACGCGCGAGTCCGCCGCCAGTCGTACGATGGGCCAACCGCGCACGTTGAGACCGGGCCCGAACTCGACCGCGGGCCTCAGGGCGCGCAGCGCTTTGGTCTGCAGACTGAGCAGCGCTTTGCGGGTCCAGCGATTGGTGTAGAGAAGCGTCATCATGGCCGTCGCTCGAGAACGTACTGATAGTACTTCAGATCGGCCACGGTGGTCGCTGTCCTGCACTGGGAGCGGCCGAAGCGTCCCGGCATCGTGGCGACGTGGTCACTGGTCGACACGCGACCGCCGACGCGAGCGAATCACGTTCGCGTCTGAATCGGAGTAGTCTTCGTCTGTGAGCGCGCAGCCGGGCAATGAGGGAACATCCGCGGGCAGGCCCCGCATGCGGGACTTCCGCTCGGACTCTGGCTGGGTCGGGCGGAGACAGCGGTCATCCGCGGTGGCTGGACTCGACGGAAGGCAGGCGGCCATCGTGGCCGTTGTCCTTCTTACTGGTCTGGGTGCGGCCATGACGGGCCATGCGCTCTTCGTGGCGCTCGCAGCGGGGGGTGCGCTGAGCGTTCTCGTCGCCTATGAATGGCCTTCATTCACGCTGGCCGCCCTCCTTGCCTGCTCGGTCGGGCCCGAGCTTCTTCAGATGACTCCTCAAGTCCAGTCGGGGACCTTCAGTATCTATCGGGTTCCCGGACCGGCACTCGTGATGCTGCCCATGACGGCAGCTCTCGTGCTTCGCGCGGCCGTCAGCTTGTCTGGCAGGCGGGTCGACCGAAGGAAGGACCGATTGGGACCGACCAGAGTGCTCGCCACGATCCTGGTGGTCTGGCTGGGCTTTGAGGTCGTGCGCACGTTTGGAACATACGGCCTGTCGAGCATCAGGGAATTCGCAAACGAGAACCTCTTGCTTGTCGTGCCCCTGTATCTGGCCGTATTCCTTCGGTCAAAGCGCTCGATTCTGCGTGCCTTCAAGGCGGTTGCCGTCTTCGCTCTCGTTGCGCCAATCGTCTTGATTCCGTTGGTTGGGTCGCTGAAGGGCTGGGGGCTCGGGTCGACCGACCGCTTCTATCCTTCACAGGTGAGCCTGGGAGTGTTCTTCGGCATTGTAAGTCTCCTCGTCCTCAGGAAGTACGGTCAGCTCAGAGTCGGATGGTGGGTGTTGTATCTGGCGACATCCGCCGGTGTGGCCTTGATCGTCGTCGACGGCCATCGATCCGTGTGGCTGGCCTGCGCTGCCGCTGTCGTGGCGTTGGTCTGCCTTGGCGAGATTCGTCTCCGTCGGTTCTGGCATTGGGGCTTCGCAGTACTGGGGTTGGTCGCGGCACTGGTGCTGACTTTGTTTGCCGCGGGATTCGACGTTCCCCGATACGTTGTGACTCGGGCGAGCGCATTCCTGAATCCCTCTAATGACCCCACTTCAGATTGGAGATTCTCGATCTGGCGACAAGCGCTTCCGGTTGCAAGGGAGCACCTCCTCGCCGGGCAGGGTTTCGGCGGGTACTACGCGTGGGCGACGAAGGCAGGCACGACCATGAACGTTGCGCCCCATGACACGTATATTCAGTTGCTGCTCAAGACCGGGATGGTCGGAGTGGTCGTTGCGGTCGTCCTCGGGGTGGCCACGATCGTCGGTCTCACTTTCGGCTACAGGGTTGCCCGCGGTCGCCGCGATGCAGCAGCCACGCCTGTCATCGTCGTGGGCCTGGCCGTTCTGGTGGCAGTGTTTCCATGGGGAATCGTGTATCAGATGGAGATGTACTCCTTCGTCTTTGTCGGGCTCGGGGTGGCTGCCACCACCGTCGTCTGTGCACCGGTCGAAGGGCCCTCGAAGCACCCCTGAGCCGGCAAGCTCGGCAGCGGCTCGTCCCGTGAGCGCCCGAGCTGTCCGGCGGTCTCCTCGGGGGCGCCTGCGGCCTTGGAGCGTCGACAACCTGCAGTCAGAGCCGGTCGAGCGCGAGAATGTCCTGGTAGTACTGCAAGTAGGCAGAGACCGCGACCTCTTCGCTGAACCTGTCTCGTGCGACCTCCCGCGCCTGACGTGATCAGGCTTCGCCTTTGCTCTGACTCTCTTGTGGCGAACAGCACCGCCTCTGCGATGCTCCCTGGCGCCCGAACATCGCACAGGATGCCTGCGCGCCCCCGGTCGAGGAGGGAGGGGATGTTCCCGCTGTCGCGGCCGGCGACGACCGGTGTGCCCAGAACCATCGCCTCGAGGACGGTCATGCCGAACGACTCCTCGAGCGCAGGGTGGAGCAGGACGGCGGCGGCGGCGATCTCTCGCGATCGTCTCGATGTACGGCAGTCGGCCCATGAATCTGACTCCAGCTGTCAGTCCGGCGGACTCCGCGTACGCGCGCGCCGGCCCCGCTGGTCCCATACCTTCGCCGATGAGATGCAGCTCCGCTGTCGGGATCTGCCGGCGGACCACGCTGAAGCCTCGAAACGCCGCCGGGACGTTCTTGCGATGGCCAAAGCCGTTCACGACGCTCGCGATGACCGGATGCTCGAAGTTCGTGTCGAGCCCCTCACGCTCCTTGCTGAGGTCGCCAAGGATGGGAGAGTAGAAATTGGGCACGACACGCGTCCTGCGCTGCTGTCCTTGAGTCAGCCGGCCCATCAGATACTCCGAGTTCGCGCTTAGGTGTGTCGCCCTGTGCAGCACGTAGGCGTTCATGGCCAGCCGAACGAGGCGAAACGCATCTGGAGCGTGCCTGAGAACAGTGAGCGCGTGGTCGCGCACGGTCACGAGGGTCGGTCTGCCGGAATCGAGCGCCGCCCAGGCGTAGGTGTAGCTCCATTCGGCGTTGATGATATCGACCGGATGGGATCGCATGAGCTCGAGAAGTCCGGATCGCTCGACCCGATACAGATCGCGGGAGCGACCGGTACTCCTGCCGCGCGCCGCGCACACCACCAGGTTCGGCGTCACATGAGTGTAGGGGCTGGTGATGTCGCTCGCGAGCGTGAACACCACGACCTGATGGCCTCTGGATAGAAGGGCGTTCACCAGCGAAGCGATGATCGGCGCCTCGGCGGACGTCGGCAGATCGTCGGGGGGGCCATCGGGAAAGGCAAGCATGGCCAACGAGATCGGACCAGCGATGCCGATCTTCATGCGCTGAACGCGGGGTTGCGAGGCGGTGGCGTCATCGGCCGGGCGTCACGGACGCTGCTCGGCCGGCTTGGCTGCACGACCGTCGGCGAACGCATCGAGTCGCCGAACCAGTCCCGCCGTCCTGCCGTTCAGCGCTTCGCCCCGAGGCCCCACGAGCCGGCGCCGCAGCTCGCGCCAGGCGGCGCCGTGTTGCGCCTTGAGCATCCATCCGACGATCACGACCGATCCGGCGAGCATCTGCGCCACGAGAGTCAGTGCCGCGGGGGCACTCAGGCGCGAGCCGACGACACCCACGAGCCCGATGAGGGCGGCCGCGCAAACGCCGGCCGCCGCTCCGGGCAGGTAGCTCCGCAGCAGCCGGCTGGCGCTCGTTTCGAGGATCCGTCGCACGACAAACAGGTACGCGCACGCGACAAAGATCTGGCCGAGCATGAACCCAGTGGCGACGCCTACGATGCCGAATCTGGTCAGGGCGGCGAAGAGTCCGAGGACCAGCACGATCTGAGTCGAGCGTATGACGATCTTGGCGTTGAGATGAGCTGTCGCGTCGCACAGATGCCCGAGAAATTGGACGTCAGCATGAATGGCATGCAGATCGCGAGAACGCTGACGGTCGGGATGGCGGCGTGCCACTTGCTGCCGAGGACGGCTGCGACGATCTGTGGCGACGCCGCCGCCATGCCCCACAGGAGCGGCGTGCCGACGATGGTCGCGACCATGACCGAAGGCAGGTAGACGTTCCTGAGGCGATCGGTGTTGCCCTGGATCCGGCTGAACGACGGAAACAGGACACGCGTGAAGCTCGTTCCCAGATACTGGTTGGGGAGGCTGACGAGCGTATACGAGCGCGTGTAGATGCCCAGATCGCCGGTGCTCAGGTAGTGGCCGGCCCACATGGTGTCCATGTTCGCGCTGATGAACTCCAGGAACTGAGTGACGGAGATGCGGGCGCCTACGAGAACAGCGTCCTGATAGACGCGCCAGGCGAAGAGTGGCTTCAGAGGGTGCCGAACGAGGGCGTAGTACATGACCACCGTCATGGCCAGCTCCACGAGCGACGCGCACACGAGGCTCCAGACGCCGAACCCGAGCGCGGCCATGGCGATCGCGGTGGCACCATAGCCCACGACATAGGTTATCGTGTCGACGATGGCGAGCGCCCTGAAAGCGAGCCTGCGGCGGAGAAGCGCGAGAGACGTGACCGTCGCCCCGTTGAGCACGAAGGTAAGTGACATCACTCTGAGCACCGGCACGACCTGTGGGTTCGGGAACAGCACGCGCACGAGCGGCGCCGCGTGCGAGCCACCAGGCACGCCGCGTATCCGAGCAGGATCGACGAAGTGAAGCCGGCGCGCACGTCGTCCCTTGTGATTCCGACTTCTGAACCAGAGCTGCGCCGACACCCATCTGGGCGAAATACTGGACGAAGCGCATGACCACCAGGGCCATCGCGACGAGGCCGAACGTGGGCGGGTCGAGCAGGCGAGCGAGCACGGCGACGACCGCGACTGTCGTCGCGGCGTTGAGGATCTGCGCCACCACACTCCATTCAAGCCGTGGACCGTGCTGCTGGTGAGCGTGCCCGGGTCACTGGGGGGCTCCTTCGCGAATTCACCGTCAGTGTATTGTAGTCGGACCCGCCGCCTTTCGACCGGCCCTCTCGAGGGTCGCTCCGAGGAGCCCATTTGGCGAACGTGCTGATCGTCCTGAACGAGAGCCCTCGTGGCTCGCATCCCGACGTCTTCGAGGCCTTTGAGGTACTCCGTGACCGAGGGTCTCGTTGCCCGTTTCGACGGCTACCCCTTCCTTGCGCGCCGTAAGGAAGGTGCGTCAGACGAGCGTGATCACCCAGGAGATCCTGACACTGCTGCGCGAAGGCGGCCACGATCTGGTGGTCTGGATGCACACGGGGTCGCTGGACATCTCCAGCGGCGCACTGGACGCCATCGAAGCCCTGCCGCAGCGACCCGCGATGGTCTACTGGGAGGGTGACTCGACCACCCGATCTACAAGCCGATGCCGCGACCGATGCTCAAGATCATGAGCCGCTGTCGCGATGTCTACATCCCCTGCGGAGGGCCGGTGGTGAGGTCCCTCAGGGCCGCGGGGGTGCGCGAACCGCGCTACGCGCCGAGCTGCACGTCGGGACGGCGCTTTCCGTTGGTGTGGAAGGCCGACGCTGAGCGGACACACGACGTCGTCATGATCGGCAATCGCGTGACGAGCCGCATCCCCTTCAAGCGGATGCCGGGTGCACGCCGGCGCGAGCAGCTCGTGCAGGCGCTCGAACGACGCTACGGCGCACGGTTCGCACTGTACGGCTCGGGGTGGACGGGGCCGTCCGCCCGCGGGAGTTGTCGGTTCGACGAACAGGCGGCCGTCTATCAGCGGGCCACCGTCGCCGTCGGCGTGAACAACTCGACCTATCCGCTGGTCTTCTCGAACCGGCTCCCCATCGCCATGGCCTGCGGCATACCTCTCGTCTACAGCAGTAATCCCAGGTTCTCCGAAGTGTTCCCCGATGCGGTGCGGGAGACCTTCTTCTCGGGAGCCCGAGAGGCCCTGCGACTCGTCGACGAAGCGCTTGCCGCAGAGCCATCCACGCTTGAAGAACAGTCCCTGCGCAATCGTGCCTTCTTCGAGGCCAACCTGACCAAGACCGCGGTCGCACGGTTCATCGTCGCACGGGCCTGGGTGGCGTCGACGGCCTCAGCGGGGTTCGCCGGTCGCCGGAGGAGCGTCGGGGACGAGGCGAGACGACCCCGGCATGGCAGGCCGTCGCGCCGCTCCAATGATCTACGTCGTCATGCCTGTCCACGATCGACTGGCGCTGACGCGCGCTTGCCTGGACGATCTGCGCTCCCAGGATCGAGCCGACATCACGACGATAGTCGTGGACGACGGTTCGACCGACGGTACGGCCGATGTGCTCGCTCGCCACTATCCCGAGGTCGAGCTGCTTCCGGGTGACGGGACCCTGTGGTGGACGGGTGCGACCAACCTGGGGGTGATGCGCGCGCTCGAACGGGCAAGCGACGACGACTACGTGCTGACGCTCAACAACGATACGCGGTTCGGGGGCGACTATGTGAGCGAGCTCGTCGCCGCCGCTGAGGAACATGCCCCGGCCCTTGTCGGCTCGCTCGCGGTCGACGCGGCGCGTGGCGTCGTGGTCGAAGGCGGAGTACGGGTGGGCTGGCTGACCGCCCGTAAGCACGTGCTGGCGCGCGATCTTGCCTACGACGACGTTGTCGCCTGGAACCCATCGCCGGCGGTCGTCGACGTGCTGCCTGGGCGCGGCACGCTGGTGCCCGTGTCGGCGTATCGTCGGGTCGGACTCTACGATGCCGTCCGCCTGCCCCACTACGGAGCCGACTACGAGTTCTCGGTTCGCGCGGCGCGCGGCGGCTATCGGTTGCTTGTCAGCTATCGGGCGACTGTTCGTATCGACCCGAGCCAGACGGGCCTGCACGCGCAATCCGGCTGGGGGGCCTTCTTGTTGGGATTCGTCAGCCGGCGCTCGGCGAACGAGCTGGGGCATCGCTGGCGGTATGCGCGGTTGGTGCGGTCGGGCTGGTGGTCGGTGCCGTATGCCGCTTGCGACACGGCGCGAGTCGTGGTCGGGAGTCTGCGTCGTCGTTTGCGGCAGCCCTGGCGCCGGCTCCTCGGCGGCCGCGCCCGGGTCACCTCGAGCGCACGCCGCACGCCGTCCGCGAATCGTTCGACCATCTCTTCGACCGAATAGCGCCCCCGCGCCTGCTCGCACCCTGACCGCAGGGAGGCCAACAGACGCTCGTTCTGCAAAGTCGCCGCGACCGCGTCGGCGTAGGCCTGCGGGCTTGAGCCGTTTTCGACGATTAAGCCATTGATGCCATTCTCGAGATACTCGATCTCAGGACCATGTGACGAGGACCCGACGTCGTGACGAGCGGCACGCCCAGAGCGAACGAGTCGAGCACCCCCAGACCGACCCCCCCAGGCATGAGCGACAGTGCGGCGAGCAGCATGTAGGGCACCCGATCGTCGCCGAAGCGCGGGCCGAGGTAGTGCATCCACTCATCGCGGGCCGCCGCGCCGCGTACGAGCCGCGCCGTCCGGCCCGTCGCCCACGAACAGCATCTCGAAGTCAGGGACGAGCTTGCGAACCAGGCGACACGCCTCGAGGAGAAACGGATCCGCTTGTCCTCGTACATCGCGCCAACGTAGATGCAGACGTGTCTCCCGCCGACGCCGAGCTGACGACGCGCCTCATCGAGGCGCCCGGGCGTAACGGCGGCGGCGGCCGCGACGAGGGCCTTCGTATCGATGGCGTTCTGCAGGCGAGTGATACGGTCGTCCGGAAAGCCGAGCTCGCGGACGAACGCGGCGCTGCGCTCGTTGTAGGCAAACCACCACGAGACGTGTCGCGAGATCGCGTTCTTGAGGGCCTCGCCGAGCGCGCTCGACCGACGGGCTCTGACCGTGCGACCATGCCCCCACATCCCCAAGCGGATGAAGCCCGTGAGGTGAAGCGCGAACAGGATGTAGTTGACCAGGAGCTTGCTGGCCTGCTCGACGATGACGAGGTCGCCGCGTCGCACCCTGGCCAACCCTGGCTGCCAGTAGAGCTCGCGGCCGGCCAGGTGGACGACACGTAGGTGCGTCTTGTGTGCCCACGGCAGGTCGATGCGGTCGCGCCGCGCCTCCTCATAAGAGCACCGGCGCGCCGTAAAATGACTTCGAGCGCGATCCCGTCGTCGGCGAGCCGCGTTCTGAGCAGGTCATAGAACGGCCGGCGGTACTGCGCGATGGACTTGTAGAAGATGACGACTCGACTCACTGGGCCGACGGTCGCCCGGCTGTCGCGCCGTCACCTCGCGACGCGCCATTCGTTGGAGCTCACAACAAGTCGCTTGCCGGTCTCAGCCCGCACTCCCTGAACTGTCGCACCCGAAACCCGCTGGTGCGCACGAGCTCGTCGCGGCGGGCCTCGTCGACGTCCTGCCAGACCATCTGCTCGACCAGCTCGCTCGAAGCCGATCTCGGGCCGCCAGCCCAGGCGCTCGCGGGCCTTGGAGGCGTCGCCGATGAGGCTGCCGACCTCGGTGGGGCGAAAGTAGCGCGGGTCGACCTTGACGAGCACACGGCCGGGGGCGAGCGCTCGGCGCGGGCGCCGCCGCCGGCTCGCGGCGGCCGCGCCGCCGTTGCCGTTGCGAGCGCGGGCGAGGAGGTCGGCATCGACGGAGTCGACCACCCCGACCTCGTCGAGGCCCGCGCCGCGGAAGGCCAGCCCGATGCCCACCTCGGCGAAGGCGCGCACACAGAACTCGCGCACCGAGTGCTGCTCGCCGGAGGCGATCACGTAGTCGCCGGGCTCGTCTTGCTGCAGCATCAGGTGCATGGCGCGCACGTAGTCGCGGGCGTGGCCCCAGTCGCGCAGCGAGTCGAGGTTGCCCAGGTAGAGGTCGTCCTGCAGGCCCAAGGCGATGCGCGCCACGGCGCGCGTGATCTTGCGGGTCACGAAGGTCTCGCCGCGGATCGGGCTCTCGTGGTTGAAGAGGATGCCGTTTGAGGCGTGCAGGCCGTAGGCCTCGCGATAGTTGACCACGATCCAGTAGCCGTAGACCTTGGCCGCGCCGTACGGGCTGCGCGGGTAGAACGGCGTGCTCTCGCGCTGCGGGCCCTCCTGGGCCAGGCCGAACATCTCCGAGGTCGAGGCCTGGTAGAAGCGCGTCGTCTTCTCGAGGCCGAGGATCCGCATCGCCTCGAGCAGGCGCAGGGTGCCCAGGGCGTCCGAGTTGGCTGTGTACTCGGCCGTCTCGAAGCTCACCAGCACGTGCGACTGGGCGGCCAGGTTGTAGATCTCGTCGGGCCGGGTCTCCTGGACGATGCGGATCAGGTTGGTGGCGTCGGTCAGGTCGCCGTAGTGCATGAAGAAGCGCACGCCGGGCTTGTGGGGGTCGTCGTAGAGGTGGTCGACGCGCTCGGTGTTAAAGGAGCTGGCGCGGCGCTTGATGCCGTGCACCACGTAGCCCTGGGCGAGCAGGTGCTCGGCCAGGTAGGCGCCGTCTTGACCGGTGACCCCGGTGATGAGTGCCGTCTTTGCCACTGCTCCCCCGACCCGGCCGCCCTCAGGTGCCGTCTGCCGCCGTCGACCGCCTCATCGCCGTGTCGCCGGTGCCGCTTGGCTCCGGCCGTCCCGCCGGTGTGTCGCCGCCGCTCGGCTGTTCCGTCACGTTATCCCGGTACCACTCGTAGGTCGAGCGGATGCCCTCCTCGAGGCCTACCTTCGGTCGCCAGCCGAGCTGCGTGACGCGGCTCACGTCGAGTTGCTTCTGCGGCGTGCCGTCGGGCTTGCTCGCGTCCCACTCGATCGGTCCGGCGTGGCCCACCACGCGCTGCACGAGCTCGGCGAGCTCGCGGATGGTGCAGTCGCGGCCGGTGCCGATGTTCACGAGGCCGTCGGGCACGTCGGCCGCCGCGACGTGCTCCAGCAAGAAGACGACCGCCTCGGCGAGGTCGTCGACGTGCAGCAGCTCGCGGCGCGGCGTGCCGCTGCCCCAAAGCACGACCGGCGCCATCGGTTCGCGCGGCGCGCCGTCGGGCCCGGGCAGACCGAGCTTGGCCTCGTGGAACTTGCGGATCATGGCCGGCAGCACGTGGCTCGAGCGCAGGTCGAAGTTGTCGCCCGGGCCGTACAGGTTGGTCGGCATGATCGAGAGGTAGTCGGTGCCGTACTCCCGGTTGAGACTGCGACACAGCTCGATGCCGGCGATCTTGGCCACGGCATAGGCGCGATTGGTCTCCTCGAGCGGGCCGGTGAGGAGGTATTCCTCTTTGAGCGGCTGCGGCGCTTCGCGCGGGTAGATGCATGAGCTGCCCAGGAAGATCAGCTTCTCGACGCCGGCGCGAAAGGCGGCGCCGACGACGTTCAGCTCGATCGCCAGGTTGACGTTGATGAACTCGTAGGGCTGCTCCCAGTTGGCCACGATGCCGCCGACCTTGGCCGCCGCCAGGACGACCACCTGGGGGCGCGTGCGTTCGAAGAACGCGCGCGCCGCCGCCTGATCGCTCAGGTCGACGTCGTCGAGGTCGCCGAGGATGAGCTGGTCGTAGCCGTGGCGCCGCAGGGCGCGTGTGACGCCGCTGCCCACGAGTCCGTGATGCCCGGCGACGAAGATGCGCGAGTGTGCGTCGATGATGTGCGTCCCTGCCTCGGCTTGGCTTGAGGTAAGGATTCTAGCATCGCGGCCGCCGGCGCCGGTTCCTGTGCGATGCCCGTGCGGAAAGCGTTGATCCCCGAGCCGCGGCGCCGCCGGGTCGTCAGGCCGGGTCGGCCGCCGAGCCGGCCTTCTGCCGCAGCCGGTAGGCGCGTGCCTTCACCTGGCTGCCACAGTCGTCCATGCTGCACCAGTGCCGGGAGCGATTCTTGGAGGTGTCATAGAAGGCCCACAGGCACGTGTCGTTGCGACAGACCTTGAGGCGGCTCCATTCGCCGGCTTCCATGGCGGCGTAGACGATCGCCAGCAAGTGTCCCAGCGCTCCGTCGACGCCGCCCGAAACGGGCTCGAGCGCCGCCCGCCCGTGCTCGTCGAAGCGTGTCACCAGCCTGGCGCGCTCGGAGATGCGGTTGAGGACCGCGAGGACCGCCGGGTCGAGCGTTCCGCCCTCATTGTTGGCAAGCAGCGCCGCCCGTAGCGCCTCGCGCAACTCGACGGCGCGCTGCAGGTCGGCCGGACGCACCGCAAGGTCGCCTGCCGCGCGGTCGCCGCCGGCGAGGTCCGCGGCGACCAGCCACACGGCGAGGTCGGCGGGGCTCGATAGCTCGTCGGTGCCCTCTTCGACGTCCTTTGTATTCACGAAATCCCGGACCAGATCCAAGCGACCCGGAGCCTGTACTTTTGCGGTATGAGCCACGTCGCGTCTCCTTCGTCTGCGCGGCAACAATATACCACCAAAAGTGGTTTACTAGTTACGCATCACCGGCATAATCACTTTACAAGTAACTGCAGGCCGCAAGGGCGGCCGCGGACCACCATTACAAAGACGGCCGGGGACGACACCGACAGAGGCGGCCGATTCCCGCCACGACAGGCGCTTTGAACGGGGAAGACGCAAGAAGTCCCCGGCGCCGCTTATCGAGACGATCCCATTCGAGTCCAGACCTTCGGGTCGCGGCTCGGCGCGGCCCAAGAGCAGACCAAGCAGGCACGCAAGGCAGGCAAACGCAAACGAACGCGAAGGAGACGGTCATGCCGGACTTTCTAGCACAGGAGCTGGTGAACCAGCGCCTCGACCAGGTAAATCGGCACGCTCACGACGGCGCCCGGCGGCAGGCCTTGCTGCGCGACGCTCTGGCGGCGCGGCGGGAGCGCCGCGGCGCGCGGTAGAGCGAAACGCTGACTTAAAGGCGGCAACGATGAGCAGAGGAGTAGACGCGATGATCGGTTTCAGAAGTGCACGCAGCCCGCGGGACGGCAGCGACGCGACGGCCTACGGTCTGGGCGTCGGCGACGGCGACGGTCGCACCGACCGTGACGATCGCGGGCGGTCGTTCGGACGCCGCCTGGCGGAGATCGTCGGCGAGGTCGGCGCCGCCATGGCGACGCCGCGTGGCGGCTCGAGCGGTGAGCGGCGCTAAGTCGACGCTAAGCGGGCGCAAAGCGCTCGAGAAAGGACAGGGACGATGACGAAGATAATGAAACTGGCTGCAGCGGCCGGCCTCGTGCTGGCGGCCGGCCTCGGGATCGGGGTCGCACCGGCGCTGGCGCGGCCGCTGCACGGCCCGGCGCTCGGTCGCGGGCTGTCGCCTATGCCGCCTGCCGGCGGTGGCCTGACGTTTGCCGGCGCGATCATCGTGGCCGCGATACTGGCTGCGACTGTGGCAGTCGGCGTGATCGGCTGGCGAAGGGACCGGCGCGCGGTGTCGCGGGGCGTGCCCGCGACCGCCGCCGCAGGGCAGCGGACCGTTCGACCGTCTGGCGTGAGGACTGTGCGAGACGTGCGCTCGCGCTCGGCAGCGAAGCCGCTTGCGCCGCGTACCACGGCCGACGTTCGTGCCCGCCGCGGTCAGCGCGACGACGGGAGCGACTGGCCACCGGTCTTTTGACCGCGTCGCCATGACGGCGCACAGGCTCCTTGCGAGGGGGCGCCGGCGGCTTGTTGCAGGATGCAACAAGCCGCCGGCGCCCCCTTCGTGTGCGTCACCTCTTGCGGTTTCCCTCGCCGCCGTCGAGGGAAGGCCGGACGAAATGGAGGACTACATCGCTCCGACTTGCGCGGCTCGGGTTCGAGCCTCGGCGTCGGGAGGAGCTGACCATCGAGGTGCTGGATCATGAGAGGGAGGATCTCTCCGCAGACGATCGCGCGCTACAGCGCGCTTCATCCCTGGCGGACCGTCGGCCTCTGGGCCGTGCTCCTGCTGGTCGCCTTCGGGATCATCTCGACGCTGCTGTCGGGAGCGCTGACCGCGCAGTACAGCTTCTTCGGCAGTCCGCCGTCGAAGGTCGGCGCCGACCTGCTCAGCCAGCGCATGGGCATGCCGCAGAAGGCCGACGAGATCGTGATCGTCAGCTCGCCGACCCAGACGGCGACGAGTCCCGCGTTCCGGCAGACGGTCCTCGGCATCCAGGGCCGGATCGCGGCGCTGGGACCGGGCGTCGTCGATAGCGTGGTAAGCGCCTTCAAGGGCGGCAGCCCGGCGGCGATGATCTCGGCGAACGGCCACTCGGCCATCATCCCCGTCGTCATGGCCGGCGACGTGGTGCGGGCCGGCAAGAACATCGACAAGGTGCACGCCATCGTGCACGGCGCCAACGGGCCGCGGCGGCTTTCGGACGCTGATCACCGGCGCGGCCAGCATCAACTCCGACTTCAGCCACCAGGCGACTACCGACCTGCGCAAGGGAGAGGGCATCGGCCTGCCGATCGCCCTGATCATCCTGCTGATCGTCTTCGGCACGGTGGTGGCCGCGAGCCTGCCGATCTTCCTGTCGCTGATCGCCATCACGCTGGCGGTGGCGCTCACGGCGATCCTCGGCCACCTGTTCAGCGTGTCGACCTTCGCGGTGAACATGATCACGCTGATCGGCCTGGCGGTGGGCATCGACTACTCCCTGTTCATCGTGTCGCGCTTCCGCGAGGAGCTGGCCCGGGGCCGCTCGACGATCGACGCGGTGGCGGTCGCGGGCGGCACGGCCGCCCGCGCCGTCTTCTTCAGCGGCATGACGGTGGTGCTCGCCCTCTGCGCCCTGCTGCTGGTGCCGACCAACATCTTCGTGAGCCTCGGCGCCGGCGCCATCCTGGTGGTCGCCATGGCGGTGACCGCGGCGCTCACCCTGCTGCCGGCGGTGCTCGGTCTGCTCGGGCCCCGGGTCAACCGGCTGCGGCTGCCGTACCTGGGCCGCCGCGTCATGAGCGCCCGCGCCGAGGGCAGGCCGTCGGTCATGGCGCGAGCCGCGCGGGGAGCCATGCGGCGACCGGTCGTCTCGCTGGCGATCGGGGCCGGCGTCATGCTCCTTGTCGCGTCGCCTCTGTTCGGCATGAAGACCGGTGTGTCGGGCGTGAACACGCTGCCGAACAGCTTCCAGTCCAAGCAGGGCTTCGCGGTGCTTGCCAGTCAGTTCTCGGCGGGCCTGGCGAGCCCCACGCAGATCGTGATCGACGGGCCGGCGGCCTCGCCGCAGGTGCAGGCCGCCGTCTCGCGGCTGCGCGCGACCCTGGCGGGCGACAAGGCCTTCGGGGCCGTGCAGGCGCAGACCGACGCGGCCGGTGACCTGACGCTGCTCTCCGTGCCGATCGCCGGTTCGTCGACCAGCGATCTGGCCATCGCCAAGGTGCGCGAGCTGCGCGACACCTACATCCCGCAGGCGTTCGCCGGCAGCCCCGCCAAGGTCTACGTGACCGGCAACACCGCCTTCAACGTCGACTACATCGACATCGTCAACTCCTACTTTCCCTGGGTCGTCACCCTGGTCCTGGCGCTGAGCTTCGTCCTGCTGATGCTCGCCTTCCGTTCGGTGGTGGTGCCGGCCACGGCGATCGCCATGAACCTGTTGAGCGTGGGCGCCGCCTACGGCCTGATCACGCTGGTGTTCCAGCACGGGGTCGGGGCCGGACTGTTCGGCTTTCAGCAGGTCGCCGCGATCGAGCAGTGGGTGCCGCTCTTTTTGTTCTCGGTGCTGTTCGGACTCTCCATGGACTACCAGGTCTTCCTGCTGTCGCGTATCAAGGAGGAGTACGACCGGACCGGCGACAACCGGCACGCCGTCAGTCAGGGGATAGGCGTGACGGCCGGGATCATCACCGGCGCCGCGCTCATCATGGTCGCCGTGTTCGCGGGGTTTGCCAGCGGCAAGCTCGTGATGTTCGAGCAGATGGGCTTTGGCCTGGGAGTGGCGATCCTGCTCGACGCGACCATCGTGCGCCTGCTGCTGGTGCCGTCGGCGATGAGCCTGTTCGGCAAGGCGAACTGGTACCTGCCGCGCTGGCTCGAGTGGCTGCCGCGCCTGACGATCGAGAGCACGCCGCTGCCGCTGCCCGGCGAGGTCGCAGGCGGTGCGTCCGCGGGTGAGGGACGCGGCGGGTGCGGGCGTCGCGGCGCGTCGAGGCGGGATCGCAGATCCCGCCGTCCGAGCCGCGGCGAGCGGCCTAGCGAGCGCCGCGCGCCGGCGACGGCGCCGGCGATAGTGAGCGGCGCCGCCGTCGCTCGGCGCCGGCCCGCGCGCGACGCCCGCCGTCCCGCGGCGCGATGCCCGCGCGCCGCCTGCGCGCTCGCTCTTTGTGCCGCGACACTCATCGTGCGATGCTTGTCGGGCTTGCTTTCGGTTCGTCGACACTGCGCGGTCCAGAGAGGTCGTCGACGGTGAAGGACGCAGTCACGGTCATCGGCATCGACGTGGCGGCGGTGCGACCCAGCACCGCGGTCGCGCTGCGGGTCGGTCGCACCGCCCAGGTGGTCGAATGGATGGAGGCCGACCACCGCCAGCCCGACCAGGTCGCCGCCATGATGGCCTGGATCGAGCGACATGCGCCGGAGGTCGTCGCGATCGACGCCCCCCAGGGCTTCAAGCGCTCTCCCGGGCGACCGGGTCCGGCGACGCAGCCTGCGGCGCCGTCGTCGCGAGCCTGCGACCGCGAGCTGCTCGCCCGCCACATCAGCCTCTATCCGGTCCCGTCAAAGGCTGCCGTCGCGGCCGGCGAGGCCCGCCTGCCCGACTGGATGGCGGCCGGCTTCGACTACTTTCGCCGCTTGCGCCGGGTCGGCTTCGAGATCCCCGACGGCGCCGTCATGCCCGGCATGCTGGGCGGCGCACCGGCCATGATCGAGGTCTATCCCTACGGTGCGTTCGCCGCCCTGCTGGGCGCGCTGCCGCCGAACAAGTCGACCCGCGCCGGCCAGCGCCTGCGGGTCGTCACGCTGCGTCGCGCGGGCCTCGCATGGGACGAGTACTTCGACCACGATTCGCTCGACGCCCTGGCCGCCGCTCTGACGGCGTGGCGCTTTCACCAGGGCCGCGCCACGCCGCTCGGCGACTCGCGCGAGGGCCTGATCTGGCTGCCCGTGCCGCCGGCCGAGCTGCGCGAGCATACTACCGCTCCGAGTGCCGAGCGGCGGCGTACGAGAGTGCTAGCCGGCGGGCGGCGTCCATTCGGTCGCCAAGCGTCGCAGGAGTCGCGCCAGCTCCAGCCGGTCTTCGTTTGTCCAGCCCTGAAGTGCGGCGGCCACAGCTCCACGGCGCACCTTCTTCAGTTGTCGCAGAGCGTTGTAGCCCTCCACGGTGGGCACGAAGATGGGCCGCACCTTGCCCCGCCAGCGCTGCACCGCGAAGTCGTTCCGGTAGATGAGACGCCTGTCTTCGAGGCGGCGCAGTTCGCGGCTCACGGTGCTGCGCGAGAGTCCGAGCGCGGCCGCCAGGTGTGATGGCCGCGCGGAGCGAGAACGAACGATGCGGTCGAGCAGCGCGTAGAGCGCCGGCTGTGTCTTCCAGGCGGCCCACGACTCTGGGACTCCGTCCTGGGCGAGGAGCGGGTCGTGCCGCCGCGGCCGGACGTAGGAGAACGTGACGAGAGTGAGGGCGTCTTCGATGGCCGCGACGACAGGGTCGCCGAGTGGCTCCGAGAGGCCCGTCGCGGAGGTTCGGGAGTGCGCCATTGCATGCAGGCTAGGGCTGGGCGACCTGTCCGCGATAGGCGGTGGGGTGGTGATGTGGGTGTCGGTGTCCTTTTGTTGCAATTTACAATTCTTGGTCAGCGACCCAACAGACACCTGCGAGTCCGCTCGCGCGCAGACGGCCCTGACGCTCACACGCCCCGCCGCCCCAGCAGTGAGGTCAGCCAGATGTACACTCACGGGACCAGAGAGCGCGGCACGTGCGGCGAGAGGAGACGCGAGGGCGATGATGGAGATCACGTTCACCGGGGGGCTCAAGGTGCGGGCCGAGTTCGACGGTCTCGCGGTCGACACCGACCAGCCGATCGCGTCGGGCGGCGGCGGCGATGCGGCCGGGCCCTACGATTTGTTCTTGGCGTCCCTCGGCACCTGCGCCGGCTTCTTTGCCCTGCGCTTCATGCAGCAGCGGGGCATCGACGAAAGCGGAGCCCGGCTCACGCTCGTCACCGAGAAGGATCCCGAGACGGGGCTGGCCGCGACGGTCACGATCGACCTCGAGCTGCCGCCCGGCTTTCCCGACAAGTACCGCTCGGCGATCGTGCGCGCCATGGACCAGTGCAAGGTCAAGCGCCAGCTCGAGCACCCTCCGCTCGTCGTGGCGATCCGCCGATCCCGAGCCTGACGCCCGCCCGGTCGACCTGCCCGACCGCGACCGGCAGCGCGCCGTGAGCCGCGCGTTCGTCAAAGAAGACGACGGCGCGCCCGACGAGCCACTCCCTGAGCGCCCGGTCAGCGAGCATCCGAACCACGTTACGCCGTCGGGCCTGGCGCAGCTCCGCGCGCGGGTCGAGGAGCTCGAAGAGGAACGGCTCGAGCTCGCCCGGAGCGACGAAGACGACGGCGCCGCCGACCGCCTGCGCTACGTCGAGCGCGACCTGCGCTACTACCGGCGGCGTCTCGAGACGGCGGTGGTCATCGATCCGCGCGAGGTCGCGCTCGACGCTCCTGCCGCGGCGGAACTCTCCCGCGCCGGCCGGCAGAGCTCCCGGTGTGGTGGCTTTTGGAACACTGGTGACGGTCGACGACGGGTCGGGACTGCGGCAGCGCTACACGATCGTCGGCGAGGACGAGGCCGACCCCGACGCCGGGCTCGTGAGCTGGGTGTCGCCGCTCGCCAAGGTCCTCGATGGACGCTCGCGTCGGCGACCATGTGGTCTGGCGGCGGCCGGCGGGGGCGCTCGAGCTCGTCGTCGTGGCGATCGGGTACAAGGAAGATCCGGCCGAGCAGACGAACGGCACGAGCTGAAGGAGATTCGCGACATGAAGCAGGGGCTTGCGGTGTGGGTCTGGGGCACGAGGGATCGGCGATCACGTCCGTATCATGAGATACCGGACGTTCGGCGCGATCGACTTCGAGCCTTCGGCGCTGGGGTTCGGCGCCATGCGACTGCCGCTGCTCTCGCCCGACGCTCAGGGCGGCAAAGACGGCAAGCGCGGCAAGGACGACCCGGGTGCGAAGGGCGCCCCCGCACCCCGGCGCATCGACGAGCAGCAGGCCACCGACATGCTGCGGCGAGCGGTCGATGCGGGCGTCAACTACGTGGACACCGCCTACGTCTACCACAACGGCGAGAGCGAGCCCTGGCTCGGCCGGGCCCTGCGCCAGGTCGCGGCCGACCTGTACGGGCCGGGCGCGCCCGGGCTCGCCGCCTTGCGCCGCCGCGTGAAGGTCGCCACCAAGTTGCCGGTCTGGAAGCTGGAGCGCCGTGACGACGCCGAGCGCTTCTTCAGCGAGCAGCTCGAGCGGCTGCAGCTCGACTCGATCGACTTCTACCTGCTGCACGGGCTGGGCGCCGGCAGTCTCGCCAAGTTGCGTGAGCTCGACGTGTTCGATTGGGCTGAGAGGGCGCTCGCGGACGGGCGCATCGGGCACCTGGGATTCTCGTTTCACGACGAGGAGCCGGTGTTCGAGGAGCTGGTCGACGCGACCGACCTCTGGGAGTTCTGTCAGATCCAGTACAACTACATGGACGAGGCATACCAGGCCGGCACCCGGGGGCTCGAGTACGCCTCCGCGAAGGGTCTTGGCGTGATCGTCATGGAGCCGTTGCGCGGCGGCCAGCTCGCGCGGCGACCGCCTGCAGGCGGTCGCCGCGCTCTGGGCCGCCGCCGCTGCCCGCCGCGAGGCCGCCGGCCTTCCGCCGCGGGCGCCGGTCGACTGGGCGCTGCAGTGGGTCTGGAACCGTCCCGAGGTGTCGTTTCTGCTTTCAGGCATGAGCGATATGGCACAGCTCGAGCAGAACATCGCGAGCGCCGACCGCTGCGCACCGGGGACGCTCGACGACGATGAGCTCGAGACCTGTCGTCGCTGTGCGCGACGCGTATCTCGAGCTCAGCCCGATCCCCTGCACGAACTGCCGCTACTGCCTGCCGTGCCCGAGCGGAGTCGCCATCCCCGATGTCCTCGAGATCTACAACGAAGCCGAGATCTACTCGGGCGGACCGGCGGCGGCGCGCTTTGCCTACGGCTGGCTCGCCGAATCGGAGCGCGCCGAGCTGTGCACGCAGTGCGGCGCCTGCGAGGAGCTCTGCCCGCAGAAGATCGCCATCGTCGACTGGCTGGAGAAGGTCCAGCAGTACCTGGCCGTCGGCAAGTAGCGGCGAGGCGATAGTAGCGGCGGGGCGAGTAGCAGCGGATCGGGGCGAGCGCGCGATTGCGGCGGGCATGCGCCCGCCGCCACCGGCCGCGCCACTCAGCTGCCGGCCAGCACCCTCGCGGCGACGCCCTCGATGGTCTCGATGCCGTAGCCCTGGCTCGGGTCGCCGTCTGTGAAGACCGCCATCGAGAAGGTCTGGGCGCCCTTGTGCAGGCGCGCGACCTGGTGCACGAGCTGGCCGATGTCGGTGCCGCGCCAGCCGCCCTTGAACCAGACCTGCCAGCCGCGCGGCCGGGCCGCCGCCGGGATGCCCCAGCTCTGGTAGGAGACCACGTGCGAGAGCAGGTGGAGGGCGAGCGCGCGGTGGGCCTTGGGCACGAGCCCGGGCAGCCGGTAGAAGAAGCGGGCCTGGTCGGCGGCCGTGAGCTGAGCGCCGAAGAGCTGACCGTAGATCGCGAAACGTTTCATGCCGGCCGCCCTGGCCAGCGCGTAGAGACCGCCGTCGCCGACCACGTGGTAGATGGCCTGGGCGGCGTTGTTGTCGGAGACCTCGATCATGGGCGTCAGGGTGGCCAGGGCCGAGGAGCTCACGGTCGCGTGGGTGCGCAGGTACTCGACGAGCAGCATGGCCTTGATCACGCTGGCGGTGACGAACCGGCGGTCCTGGTTCCAGCCGTGCAGGACGCCGGTCGCTGTCGACCACGGCGACCGCCGTCACGCCCGACCGCTGCCGCAGCCAGGCGATCGCCTTTCGATGGCGGCCGGCGGACGGGAAGACGGGCACGACCGTGAGGTGGGCGGTGCGCAGCACCGTGGGCATGCGCTGCAGCTCGTCGACGGCATGCACCGTCCAGATGTAGGCGCCGGGCTTGAGATGGCAGACGAAGGCGACTGTGAAGATCGCGATAGGGCTCGACGAGGCGCGCCACCGTGATGGTCTTGACCGCTTGTCGCCGCCGACGGGGCTGATGGCGATGACCACGTGCGCACCGCCCCGCGCCCCCTCGATGCGATAGGGCAGGACCGCGCTGCGCCCCCGGCACGACGCGCACGTCGGCTTGCGCGACGGTCATGAAGGGCAGGTGGCTACCGGTCGAGCAGCGGCACGCGGCGGCGGCACCCGACGCGCTGTCCGGGGGCGCCGCCCCGGGCCGCCGGCGCACGACAGCGCCAGCACGAGGAGCGCAGAGCAGAGGACGACGCAGTGCGCCGACGGCGATCCGAGGGGCTCACGGGCGACGCGCCGACCGCAACGGCCGCCGACCGGGCGGTCTGCCGTCTTCTGGCGAAGCATCCCCATCGACGCGTCCTCTCTCTTGCGGTGCCGGCGGCTCATGTCGGGTACGACGAAGCGGGCCACGCTGCCGGCGCGCGTGGTGGTCACCTCGAGGCGAGCCTCGATCTGCTCGCGCAAGTCGGTGACGTGCGAGATGATGCCGACCAGGCGGCCGTCGGTCTGCAGACCGATCAGGGTGTCGAGGGCGGCCGCCAGGTTGTCGGGGTCGAGCAGACCGAAGCCTTCGTCGACGAACACCGTGTCGAGCTTGATGCCGCCCTCGTAGCTCTGCACGACCTCGGCCAGCCCCAGGGCCAGGGCGAGCGAGGCCTGGAAGGTCTCTCCGCCCGACAGCGTCGAGACCGCGCGGCTGGTGCCTGTGTAGGCGTCGGACACCTCGAGATCGAGTCCCAGGGCACGGCGCTTGTCGCCCTGCTGGCGGCGCGCCAACCCGAAGCGCTGGTCGGTCATGGCCGCCAGGCGCTGCGAAGCCACGACGAGCACGTCGTCGAGATAGGCCGCCAGCATGTAGCGCTGAAACGAGAGCCGCAGGTCGTTGTCGCCGTCGGCCACCTTGGCGAGCCGGCCGACGATCGCGTAGGTCGCCTCGTGGGCGCCGATCTCGGTCTGCAGGCGGGCGAGGTCGTCGGCGGCGCGCGCCAGGGCGTCGCGCGCCGCGCAGAGCGAGGCTCGCTCGTCGCGAGCCTCGTCGGCGGCGCGCGACGCCAGCCGCTGACGTTCGGCCAGCGCCTCGGTGTCGGGGCGTTCGAGGCCCTCGGCGGCGGCGGCGCGCCGCAGGCGCGCCGCCGCCGCCTTGACGTCGCTGTCGTAGCCGGCCACGCGCTCGACGAGCGCGGCCAGCGCCTGAGGATCGCGGCGCGCCGCGAAGTAGCTCTTCTCGTCGGCAAAGCCGGCCTGAGCGATACCCGCCAGCCGCTCGGCTTCGAGGGCGGCCACCGCCGCGGCGAGCTCGTCGTGGGCGCGGCGCTTGTCGGCCAGCGTGACCGTGGCGGTCGCGAGCGCCTCGGAGGTCGTGCGGTCGTCGGCCTGGGCTTTGGTCCAGGCGGTCTCGAGCTCGGCCAGCTCGTCGCGGGCCTGGGCCAGCCGGCGGGCCAGCTCGTCGGGCCGGCGCAGGTCGTCGGGTACGCCGGCGGAGCGCTCCTCGAGCACGGCGGCGGCGCGCGCGTGCGCGGCCGTGGCGTCGGCGAGCTCGCGCCGAGCGACGACGACGGCCTGGTCGACCGCCTCGCGCGCCCGCTCGTGGTCGGCGCGCAGCTCTGCCACCTCGCGCGCGCTTGTCGAGGACGTCGGCCTCGCCGGGCAGTTCGCCCTGCGGCGCGGCCGGGGCGGGGTGGTCGGTCGACCCGCAGACCGGGCAGGCGGCGCCGGGCTTGAGCGAGGTCGCCAGCACGGCCGCCTGACCGCCCGCCCAGGCGGCCTCGAGTGCGGCGAGCTCAGCGGTCGCGCGGTCGACGGCCGCCTGGGCCGCCTTGAGCACGCTGCGGTTTGCCTTGGCGGTCTTTGCGTCGGCCCGGGCGGCGGCCTGCAGCGCCGCCTCGGCGGCGCTGCAGGCCGCCGCGGCCTGGGCCAGGCCCCCGGCCTTGTCGGCCGTGGCGGAAAGCTCGCGCACCTGGTCGGCCAGCGCCGCCCGCCGCGCGGTACGCGCGGTCTCGGTGGCGAGCGCCGCTTCGGCGGCGCGGCGGGCGCCGCCGGCCTTTTCGAAGGCCATCTCGGCCATCTCGAGCTCGAGCAGCCGCGGTGTCAGGTCGTTGCGCCGGTCGTGCACGCGGAGGTCGTACTCGGCGAGTGGCTCGGCTTTGCGCGCGAGCGCCAGTTCGGCCCGCACCGCGGCGATCTCAGGGGCTACGGCGGCGAGCCCGTCGGCCGCGGCTCGCGCCTGCGCGAGCTCGTCGATCTGGGCGGCGACCGTCTGGGCCGCGTTCAGCGCCACCAGGGCGTTCTGCTCGGCGGCGGCGGCCAGGGCTGCCGCCGCCTCGGCTTCGGCGACCTGTTCGACGAGCCGGCCGAGCCGCTCGCTCACCTCGTCGGGCTCGGTCGCGCCGACCGTCGAGAGCAGCCCCGCCCGGCGGGCCACGGCCTGCTGCGCCACGCGCTCGATCGCCTGAGCCTCTTCTTTGAGCGCGTCCTGCAACTCGCGATAGCGCTCGGTGCGAAACAGCCGCTGAAGGATCTCCTCGCGCTCCTTGCCGCTCGACTGCAGCAACTCCTGGAACTTGCCCTGGGGCAGCATGACGACCTGGCGGAACTGGACGCCGCGAAAGCCGAGGATCTGTTCGACCTGCCGCTCGACGTCGGTCGGCTTGTGAGCCAGCGGCCGGCCCTCGGCGTCGGGCTCGCCGGCCGGCACGTCGCTGCGGTCCCAGAGGTGAGCGGTCGCGCTTTCGGTGGTGAAGCCGCCGCCGCGCAGCTTGGGCCGCGGCTGCTCGGGGCTGCGTTGCACCCGGTAGCGCTTGTCGCCGACCGAGAAGTCGAAGACGACCTCGGTGCGCAGCGCCGGGTCGGCGTGGTCTGAGCGCATGTCGCGGCCCTGTCGAGCACGCGGGTCGTTCGTGGGTCCGCCGCTCGTGTCGCCGTAGAGGGCGAAGGCCATGGCGTCGAGGATGGTCGTCTTGCCGGCGCCGGTGGGGCCGTGGATGAGAAAGAAGCCGTGGCGGCCGAGCGCGGCGAAGTCGAGCACCTGGCGGCCGCCGTAGGGGCCAAAAGCCTGCATGACCAGGACCTGCGGTCTCACGACCAGCCTCTCCCGGCGTGCGCACGCGCCGTCATGGCCGCACCTCGCGCCGTCACGGCCGTGCCTCGCGTCGAGCCGTCACGTGCCTCACGTCTGGCGCCGTCACGTCTCGCGCCGCCGACGTTCGAGACGGTCGATCACAGCGCCGAACGCCGTGCGCTCGTCGGCCGAAAGCTGCTCGTCGGTGACGTACTCGAAGAAGGCCGCGAAGTGCTCGCTCTCGGATCTGGTGGCCAGGTCGGCGAGGCGCAGTGGCCGGTCGGCCAGTTCGAGGCCGGGGCGCTCGAGGTGGAGGCAGTTGGGATACGCCTGCTGGAGCTGGGCCATGGCGTTCAGCAGGGCGCCCTTGTCGGTGAGCCGCGCGCAGAGGTAGTCGTCGCCGGTCCTGGTCGGCAGGCGCCGCGTCGAGCAGCTCGCGCAGGGTGCCCTCGATGACCCGTACGCGGCGGCGGGGCCGCAGCTCGACCTGTTCGACTGTGACGCGGGCGGCGCCGGGGCCCGTGGAAGCGCCGCCGCCGGCCGCGCCGCCGTCGCCGGCCGCCCCGCCGTCGGTCGCGCCGCCGGCTGTGCCGCCGTCCTGCCGACCGCCCGCTGCCCCGCTGCTGCCCGGCGCGCGCGCCGCTCCCGCCCGCGCCGATCTCGACGATGCTCACCGACTTACGCTGGTCGGCCTCGAGAAACGAATAGGTCGAGCAGGGAGCCGGCGTAGCGGATGGCCGCTCGCGCCGGCGCTTTGCGGCAGGTGGAGATGGCCGAGGGCGACGTAGTCGAAGCCGGCGAAGACCGTCGCCGGCACCGCGCCGGCGCCGCCCACCGTGAGCGGACGCTCGGAGTCGCTGGTACCGGCGCCGGCCACGAAGGCATGCCCGACGAACAGGCTGCGGGCGCCGGCCGGCGTCAGGGCCCGGGCCAGCCCGGTGAGCGCCCGCATGGCCTCCTCGTGAGTCTGGAGCCCGGGCTCGTCGGGGCGCCGGCTGTGAAGGAGGTCGGCCAGGTCGGCCCGCACCTGGACCGGGTCGGCGTAGGGCACCGCCTGCACGACCAGCGGGCCGTCGTCGTCGCCGAAGGGCACGGTGAGGGCGCCGCCGGCCGGCAGGGGACCGGCGATGTGGAGCCCTTCGGCGGCGAGGAGCTGGGAGCCGAACCCCAGGCGCGACGGGCTGTCGTGGTTGCCGGCGATCATGACCACCGGCACGCCGAGACCACGCACGATGCGCCCGAGCACGTCGTTCAGCAGCTCGACCGCTTCGGTGGGCGGCACGCCGCGGTCGTAGACGTCGCCGGCGATGAGCACGGCCGCCGGCCGGACGTCGGCGACGAGGTCGACGAACTGGTCGAGGACGTACTGCTGGTCCTCGGTCAGATGGACCGTGTGGAACAGTCGACCGAGATGCCAGTCGGCGGTATGGATGAATCTCATGCGCGCAGCCTCCGCCGCGACCCTAGCACAGCCAGGGGACGGCGCGGTGGCCGCGAGCTGCTTCGGGACGCCGTCTGAGGCGCGTCGTCGAGCGGCGCGTGCGGCGTGGGCGAGCTGCGCGTCGCCGCTCAGGCCGGCGACTTCGGCGCCTAGTCGACGACCTCGCCCTGATCGTCGTCCGGCTGCGGCCGCGCCCGCGTCGCCGGTCGACGGCGGCTTGGTCGAGAACTGGGCCATGAGGCCGGCGATCTCGTCGTCCAGAGCGTTCAGCGCGTCCTGGGCGGCGCGCGCCCGGCGCACCGGTTCGTCGAGCTCGGGGTGCGTCACGCTGCCCTGCTCGGCCAGGTAGAGCGTGACCTGGGCGAGCTGCGTCTCGAGGTCGTCAGCTCGCGCTTGAGACCGCGGCGCTTGAGCTGCGCCTGGGCGACCTTTTTGGCCAGCGCCGCGTTGAATGTGACGGCCTTTGCCGCGTTGCTTGCCGTGTCCTTGCCTGCCATGCCGGCCTCCCTGTCGTGGGGCTCCCCTGTACCGGACTGAACGGCATCGTACCACCGCGCGAACGGACGGCCTTACAAGGCCCCGCCGCGCGCCTTCTTGAGCCGATTCAGGAAGGGCTTGTTCAGGTAGCTGCCCTCGTCGAACAGGCAGACCTGCTCGAACAGTGGCTTGGTCATCGTGTAGGCCATCACGTCGGCCGGCAGCCACTGGCGCATGGCGAGGTCGGTCGAACCGATCTGCGCCTGGGGTACGCTGAGGTCGGGAAACGCGGCGAGCTGGCCGCAGCCCGACGAGAATGTGGCGACGGTGGGCGGCGGGTCGTCCGGGGCGTTGCGGTACTGCGCGCCGAGCGTCAGTGCAGCGAGCTGGTCGGGCCTGACCCAGAAGGTGACCGTCTTCAGGTAGTCGTACAGCGCGGCCCTCAGCGGGCCGATCAACACGTGCCCCAGGGCCGGCGCGAAGTTCACCCGGTCGTCGAGCCAGCGGCCCATCAGCTCCTCGGACTCCTTGAGGCCCTCGTCGATGGCGAGCAGAATCACATTTTGTTTGTCCGCCGCCATGCGCGCGAATTCTTCAACGCTCAGATTTTTGCAGGTGGCGGAAGCGGCGGGAGGTGTGCCGTTCCCGGCGTGGCGTTGCAGCTTGGGCAGGACTTCCGCCGGGCCACCGCCGGCATAGCCGGTTTCCTGAAAGACCGTCTGGCCGTCGTCATTCAGCAGGACGATGGTGGGAAAACCTTCGTCCGGCACCGGACTGAGATTAAACCGGGCCTTCAACGCGGCGTTCGCCCGCCTCAACTCCTCGTCCGGTTTGTGTTTGTTGGGGAAGTCCACGTCCACGAGCACGAGCGACTGGCGGGCGAATTTGGCAAATGCGGGTGAGTCAAACACCTGTCGCTGCATTTCAACGCACGCCGGGCACCAATCGGAGCCATGAAAAAAGAGCAGGACGGATTTCTTTTCAGCCTTGGCCCGCGTCTGCGCCGATGGCAGGTCGGTGAGCCAGGTCAGTCCGGCGGTGGAGGACTGGTGCGCGGTGAGTGGCGTTTGCGGATTGGCGGCAGCCGTAGTCATGCCGGCCAGCAGAGTTGTGACGATAAACGCGGTGATGGGATTGGGTTTCATGGTTGTTTGGTTTTGTGGCGCCGGTTGATTTGTAAGATGTCATGGCTTGGGTTTCAGCCGATCCTTTGCCTGCTGGATCAACTCCACCAGGCTCAATACTTTGGTCGGAGGGGGAGAGTCGCTGGCGCGCTCGACTTGGGCCATGTCTTCTTCCGCCAGATTCGCCCGCAGGAAGGGGCGCACGTCGAATTGTTCCCACCAGCAGTTCAGAATCAGGCGGCAGGGCTTTCCGCCCGTTTCCCGCCGGCAATAGCCGAAAGTCACCTCGTGGCCGAGGCGGCGGCAACGCAGAAGGATATTTTGGTCGTGTTCGTTCAACATGGCTTCATGGGTTAATCTCAATTGTTGGGAGTGCAGTGCTCATGTGCTTTGAGTCCATAAACCCGTTCGTAGGCGCGGCAAAACGGGCACAGATTGAATTCGATCTTTTTCACCAGCCAAAACGCGGCGCCGCGCTGCTGGTTTCGGGCGCGCCGGCAGACCAGGCACTTCACGCAGAATTCGGCCAGGGTTTTGTCGAGTTGCGATGGTTTCTGGTCGTTCATGTCACCGCAATATATCCTTTTTTGCGCGGCAAGTGAAGTTGGATTGGTGAGGGCGTGCAGCGCGCATTTGGAGGCGGCCGTTGCGAATGTTCGTTCACATTTTATCAAGACGGCGAAGGCTCGGATGCTATAATGGCTTCGTAAACGGACGATGATTGAAGACCAAACCTGACCAAACATGAAAATCTCTTCCTCGGCGGCACCGGCATCATCAGCACGGCCTGCACCCAACTGGCGGTGGCAAGCGGATTTCACGTGACCCTGCTCAATCGCGCCCGGCGTCCCGCGTTGCCGGGTGCGCATCAAATCACGGCCGACCTTGCCGATCCCGCTGGCGACGGCGGCGGCGTTGGGCAAGCAGAACTGGGATGCCGTCGTGGATTTTATCGCCTTCACCCCGGCGGAGATCGAGACGGCCTGCACCCAACTGGCGGTGGCGCGCGGATTTCACGTGACCCTGCTCAATCGCGCCCGGCGCCCCGCGTTGCCGGGCACGCATCAAATCACGGCCGATATCGCCGATCCCGCGGCCACGGCGGCGGCGTTGGGCGAACAAAACTGGGATGCCGTGGTGGATTTCATCGCCTTTACCCCGGCGGAGATCGAGCAACGCATTGCGCTCTTCCGGGGCCGCACCGGCCAGTACGTTTTCATCAGCTCGGCCAGCGCCTACCAGAAGCCGCTCGCGCATTAGCTCATCACCGAGTCCACGCCGCTGGTGAATCCGTTCTGGGATTATTCGCGGAACAAAATTGCCGGCGAAGAACGACTGCTGCGCGCGCTGCGCGAGGAGACGTTTCCGGTGACAACGGTTCGTCCGTCGCTGACTTATGGCGACACGGTCGTGCCGCTGGCGGTGAACAGTTGGCTCAAAAGTTACACGGCGGTGGACCGGATGCGGCAGGGCCAGCCGGTGATTGTGCCCGGCGACGGGCTGTCGCTCTGGACCATCACGCACAACAGCGATTTTGCGAAGGGCCTGATCGGGTTGCTCGGGCAACCGGCTGCGATTGGTCACGCCTTCCATATTACCTCCGACGAGGTCCTGACCTGGAACCAGATTTATCAATTCACGGCGGAAGCGGCGGGCGTTCCGGCTCCACGGCTGGTGCATATCGCCTCCGATTTCATCACCGCCTGCATTCCGGAAGACACGGGGACGTTGCTCGGCGACAAATCGCACTCCGCCGTGTTCGACAACACCAAGATCAAACGCTTCGTGCCCGATTTTATCTCCACCACGCGATACCGCGAGGGCATTGCCCGCACCATCGCGTGGTTCGACGCCGACCCGGCACGCCGGCAGATTGACGAAGAAGCCAGCGCCGCTTGGGACCGGCTGATTGCCGCCTATGAACGCGGGCTGGAGGCCGCCCGGCGCGAGTTTGGGCGCTGAAGATTGATTCCAAGTAAACCCAAACCAAAATTTATGGCCGGACAAACCGTTTCCATTGACGCCAAAGTCAGGATTGGCCATGTGCATCTCAAAGGTGGCCGATCTCGAACGGGCGATTGGTTTCTATCGCGGCGTGCTCGGCTTCGAACTGACACAGCGTTTTGGTTCGCAGGCGGCATTTCTCTCCGCTGGCGGTTATCATCATCACATCGGCTTGAATACCTGGGAAAGCGCGGGCGGTTCGCCGCCACCGCCGGGCACAACGGGTTGTATCATGTGGCGATTTTGTATCCGACCCGCGCGCTGCTGGCCGATGCGTTGCGGCGTCTGCTGGCGGCGGGAATTGAACTGGACGGCGCGGCGGACCACGGCGTGAGCGAGGCGCTTTATCTGCGCGACCCGGATGGCAACGGCGTGGAGCTTTATTGGGATCGTCCGCAGGAACAATGGCCGCGCACGCCCGACGGCAGGCTGGCGATGTTCACGCGGGCACTGGACTTGGATGCGCTGCTGAATGGACAACCCCGTTGACGGGGGCCGGCTCGCCCAACAAACAACGCACCACATCCGCGGCGGTGTAGGTGTCGCAGCCCGGCTTGAGAAACTGCGCGATTTGCGCGACATCGTCGCCGGCGGTCATCAAGGCCAGTTCCTGTTCCGGTTCGGAACGCACCTGGCTGAGGCCGATGTTGGCGACCAGTCCATTGCAAAGGCATTTGCGGCCTTGCGCGTCAGCGACCGTCCCGCCTTTTTTGACATAATCATCCACCGGCTCGGCCGGGCAACGATAGCCCGGGGTGCCGTCCGGTTTGCGATAAAGATGCCGGAGATAACCCAGGTCGCAGATGCGCGTCCGGGCCGCATACTGACTCGGCTTCGGAAAGCGTGCCGGGCATCTGGACCACCTTGAACGGAAAACCGGTGGGCGAGGCGATCGGGTCGGTGAAAACGCGCGCGGTGCCGGCGCGGCTCATTTGCAGGGCCTGCTGTTTGAGTTCGGGGCGCAGGCCGGATTCATTGCAAAACGCAAAAGCCGTTCCCACCTGGACGCCGGAGGCGCCTTGGCGCAAGGCATCGGCCAGCCGGCCCGGCCGTCCATACGAACCGGCCAGCCAGAAGGGCCGGCCCAGCTCGCGGATTTTTTCAAGGTCAACGATATCGCGCTCGCCATAAATCGGTTCGCCGATGGCGTTGAGTTGCAGCGGGCCGCGCGGCGGGGCGTTGTGTCCGCCGGCGGTGTCGCCTTCGATGACGAAGCCGTCCACGTGTCCGCTGGCCTTTTTGGCCAGAGTCATGGCGAGGGTCACCGAGGCGACGATGCCGAGGAACTGCGGACGTTTCAAAACCGGGCGGCTGGCCGTTGAAAAAGGCGCGCGGGTCGAACGTGGAAAGAAATTCCTCGCCGGGCAGCGCGCCGATGACGTCAATTTTCAACTGGGCCGGTTCGCCTTGCGCCAGGCGATCCAGCGCGCCGGGAATGGCGCGCGGGATGCCGGCGCCCATGAGCACGTAATCCACGTTGGCGAGCATCGCGCCGTAAAGCGAGGGCAGGGTGGGCAACTGGATTTTTTCGAGAAAATTGATTCCGACCAGTCCGTCGTGGCCTTCCTTGGCCAGAAACACCTCCACGAAGTTGGCCACCACCGTCAATTCGACCAGCGCCGGGCCGGGGCGGAGCGTCGGCATGGGCGCGAGTTTGAAGGGCGTCGCCGGAGATTTTCCGCCGGGAACAAAATATTGCGCCAGCACGCGCGCGGCGACTTCGGGAACGGGGAACCGGTTCA